>NZ_JBVITX010000009.1:0-423817 GCF_055597165.1 Streptomyces sp. NPDC039480
TCCCAGCTGATGCTGGAGACGGGGTTATCAACATATCTGGCGTTGACTTTTGGCACGCTGTTGAGTTCTCAAGGAACGGACGCTTCCTTTGTACTCACCCTCTCGGGCTTTCCTCCGGGCGCTTCCCTTCGGTGTTTCTTTTTGTTCTTCGTTCTTGCGTTTCCGACTCTATCAGACTCTTTCGTGTCCGATTTCCTCGGTGCCTTTCCGGTTCCCGCTCCGGCCTTTCGGCTTTCGCGTTTCCCTTTCCGGCGGTTCCGACTCTATCAGATCCTTTCGGGCCTGACTCCCAGTCAGCGGGAGGTGTCTTCGCGGCTGTTGGGCCGTTCCGACGTCTCAAACTCTAGCGGGTTTTCCCGGCGACTCATAATCGAGCCTTGGAATTGAATTCGGGCACGCCGAATTGCATCCGTTGGGAGGTCGTGCTGAGTTTGGTTTGCCGCTCGATCAGCGGCGGGATGTGCTGTCGCAGAACCGTTACGGCTCCGTGGCAACCCGAAGAACCTTACGGATCCAGCAGGTGACTGTCAACCCCACCCTGTGCCCCGCCGGAGGACGGTTCAGTCCAGGTCGGTGAGGCGTCCGCCGGCGTCCGGCTGGGCGTGCTCCACGCGACGTAGAAGACGGGTGAGCACCTCGCCCAGCGCGCCGCGCTCGTCCTGGGACAGGTCCTGGAGGAGGTCCTCCTCGAAGACCGTGGCCAGGCGCATCGCCTCCAGCCACTTCTCGCGGCCCTCCGCGGTCAGCTCGACGATCACGCGGACCCGGTTGGTCTCGTCGCGGTCCCGGGTGACCAGGCCCTCCGCCACCATGCGGTCGATCCGGTGGGTCATGGCCGCGGGAGTGAGGCCGAGCCGCTTGGCCAGCTCGCCCGGACCCATTTGGTACGGGGCCCCGGAGAGGACGAGGGCCTTGAGGACCTCCCACTCGGCGTTGCTGATCCCGAGGGTCGCCGTCTGGCGGCCGTAGGCCACGTTCATCCGGCGGTTCAGGCGGCCGAGGGCCGAGACGATCTGCTCGACCTGCGGGTCGAGGTCCTGGAACTCGCGCTGATACGCGGCGATCTGCTCTTCAAGTGTCGGCTCAGTCGGGCCGGGGGTGTCACCCATGGGCCGAGTATGGCACGGGCCCGCTTGGCATTGAAGTCCTTCAGTGTGTACTGTTTAGATCCTAACTTTAGCTTCGAAGTCTTCACTTCTAACTCCTAAGGCAGGTGAAAGTGACCAGGGCGATGGGCGCAGCGATGCGTCGTATCCAGGCAGGCAGCGCGCTGAGCGCGTTCGGCATCGGTTTCACGGTCCCGTTCCTCTACGTCTATGTGGCGCAGGTCCGGGATCTGGGATCCAGTGCGGCGGGCATCGTGCTCGCCGCCTTCGCCATGGCCGCGCTGATCGTCCTGCCCATCACCGGCCGCGTCATCGACCGTCGCGGCCCTCTCCCCGTGCTGGTGGGCGCGGCGGTCGTCGCCTCCGTGGGCGCGGTCGCGCTCGGCATCGCGGACAGTGAGACGACGGCGATCCTGTCCGCGGCTCTGCTCGGCGCGGGCACGGCCGTGATGCAGCCCGCGCTGGCGACGATGATCGTGTGGTCCTCGACGCCCGCCACCCGGACGCGGTCCTTCGCGATGCAGTTCTTCCTGCAGAACCTGGGCCTCGGCATCGGTGGTCTCATCGGCGGCCAGATCGTCGACGAGAGCCGGCCGGGCAGCTTCACGCTGCTGTTCTCCATCGAGTCCGTGATGTTCCTGGTGCTCGCGGCCATCGCGCTGACCGTGCGGCTGCCGCACGCGCCGTCCATCCAGGACGCGATGCCCAGGGACGCCTCGGCCCCGCGGGGCGGCATGCGCGCGCTCCTGAAGCACAAGGCCATGGTGCAGCTGTGTGTGCTCGGCTTCGTGATCTTCTTCGCCTGCTACGGGCAGTTCGAGTCGGGTCTCTCCGCGTACGGCGTGGAGGCCGCGGGGATCTCCCCGTCGACGCTCGGCATCGCGCTGGCCGCCAACACGGCGGTGATCGTGATCGCGCAGTTCGCCGTCCTGAAGTTCGTCGAGCGGCGCAAGCGGTCCCGGGTGATCGCGGCCGTGGGTCTGATCTGGGCCTTCGCGTGGCTCCTCGCCGGTTACGCCGGGCTCGGGCACGGCAGCCAGGCGATGGCGACCGCCGCGTTCGTGTCGACGTACGCCCTCTTCGGGCTCGGTGAGGCGATGCTGTCGCCGACCGTCGCTCCGCTGGTCGCGGATCTCGCGCCGGGCGGCATGGTCGGTCAGTACAACTCGGCTTTCGCCCTGGTGAAGCAGCTCGCTCTCGCGGTGGGCCCGGCCGTGGGCGGGCCGATGGGCGCCGCGCTGCACGTCCCGTACATCGTGACGTTCGTGCTGTTCTCGCTGGGTATCACGGTGCTCGCGGTGCGTCTCGGGCGTGGGCTCACCCCCGTGCAGAACCAGCCTTCGCTGGCCAAGAGCCCGGTGGTGGCGCAGGGCGGCCCTACTACGGCCGCGCCCGCCACGGCCGACGCGTAACGCGCGCTACTTGGGGAGCGCGAACTCGCACCAGACGGCCTTGCCGCCGCCCGGTGTGCGGCGGCAGCCCCAGTTCGACGCGATCGTGGCGACGATGGCGATGCCGCGTCCCGCCTCGTCGGCAGGCTCGGCGCGGCGGCGGCGCGGCAGGTGGTCGTCGCCGTCGGTGACCTCGATGATCAGCCGGCGGTCGGTGCGGCGCAGGCGGAGGCGCATCGGCGGGGTGCCGTGCTGGAGGGAGTTGGCGACCAGTTCGCTGGCGGCGAGGACGCCCAGGTCGTGCAGTTCCGGGGAGAAGCGCCAGCTGGCGAGGACGCCGGTGGCGAAGGCACGCGCGCGTGGAGCCGCTTCCACGCCGCCGAGGAGCTCCAGTGCGGCGTTCCTGAAGAGCTCGGCGTCCGAGCCGGCGCGGGCGGGGTGCTGGAGGACCAGGACGGCGACGTCGTCGTCGTGGTCGGCGGTCACTCCGAGGGCGCGGATCAGGCGGTCGCAGACCACTTGGGGTGTGCCGGTGGCGCCGGCCAGGGCGCGCTCCAGGGAGGCCACGCCTTCGTCGATGTCCTCGCTGCGGCGCTCGACGAGGCCGTCCGTGTAGAGGACGGCGGTGGAGCCGGGGCCGAGCGGCACGGATCCCGAGGTGTGCAGCCAGCCGCCGGTGCCGAGCGGGGGTCCGGTGGGCTCCTCCGCGCGGTGGATGGTGCCGTTCTCGTCGCGGACGAGGATGGGGAGGTGGCCCGCCGATGCGTAGACGAGGCTTCCTTCGTTCGGGTCGTGCACTGCGTAGACACACGTGGCGATCTGGCTGGCGTCGATCTCCGACGCGAGGCCGTCGAGGAGCTGCAGGACCTCGTGCGGGGGCAGGTCGAGGCGGGCGTACGCGCGCACGGCGGTGCGGAGCTGGCCCATGACGGCCGCCGCGCGGACACCGCGGCCCATCACGTCGCCGATGACGAGGGCGGTGCGGCCGCCGCCGAGGGTGATCACGTCGTACCAGTCGCCGCCTACGGCGGCTTCGGTGCCGCCCGGCTGGTACGTGGCGGCGATGCGGAGGTCGTCGGGCTGCTCCAGCTCCTGGGGCAGGAGGGACTTCTGGAGGGTGACGGCCGTCTCGCGCTGGGCCCGCTCGCTGGTGCGCAGCCGCTCGGCCGCCTCGGCGTGGTCGGTGACGTCGGCGGCGAACACGAGGACGCCGCCGCCCTCTTCGGGGCCCGCGGCGGAGCCGCCGAGCGGCAGCGTCACGGGGACGGGGGTGCACGTGAAGGTGTACGAGCGGCCGGAGGAGGCCTTGCGGGACTTGACGGTGCGCGGCTTCGCGCTGCGCAGGACCTGGTCCAGGAGGGGCAGCAGTCCCAGCTCCTCCAGCTCGGGCAGTGCCACGCGCGCGGTCTCGCCGACGGGCCGGGGGCCGAAGGCGGCCACGTACGCGTCGTTGACGTACGCGATGCGGTGGTCGGTGCCGTGCACCAGGGCGACGAGGGCGGGGATGCGGTCGAGCACCTCGCGGATCGGCAGCTCGTCGATGCCGCCGGGTCCTGGGCCTGCCGCGGTGCCGTCCGGGGACGGCGGCTCCGCTCCGTCGGTGGGCCGCTCGGCGCGGGCCGCGGGGACGGAGCCGTCCCCGCGCGGTGCCGGGGCGATCGCTTGTTCGGTCCGCGCTGCTGCGCGGCGCTGCGTTCCGGGGAGCCGGGCGCTCCAGCGCGTGAAGTTCACTGCGGTAGGCCTCGTGGTGTCGCTTCTGGATCGGGAACACAGCATGTCGCGATCGGACGTCCCTGGTGTCGGCCTGACGGCCTGCCCATGGTCACACGAACAGTCTGACCGAACGGACTGACAACCGTCAGACGCCGGTCCCGTGCGGGGAGTTCCTGACTCCGGTCAGGAGGACTCCTTCGGGCGTTCGCCACCGGCCGCCAGTTCGAACTCCGCACGGGGGTGTTCGAGCGACCCCAGGGAGACGATCTCGCGTTTGAACAGGCCGGACAGGGTCCATTCGGCGAGCACTCGGGACTTGCGGTTGATGGTCGGCACCCTGCTCAGGTGGTAGACGCGGTGCATGAACCAGGCAGGGTAGCCCTTCAGCTTGCGTCCGTAGACGTGCGCGACACCTTTGTGCAGTCCCAGGGAGGCGACGGAGCCCACGTATTTGTGGGTGTACTCCTGGAGTGGCCGGTCGCGGAGTGACGCGATGATGTTGTCGCCGAGGACCTTGGCCTGGCGCACGGCGTGCTGTGCGTTGGGCGCGCACTCCGTGCCGGGCTTGTCCGCCGTGACGTCGGGGACCGCGGCGGCGTCTCCCGCGCCCCACGCGTGCGTGGTGCCTTCGACGGTCAGCTGTGGGGTGCAGGTGAGGCGGCCGCGTTCGTTCAGCGGCAGGTCCGACGCGGCGAGTACGGGGTGGGGTTTGACGCCCGCGGTCCAGACGACGGTGCGGGTGGGGTGGCGGGCGCCGTCGCTGAGGACGGCCACGCGGTCCTCGCAGGAGTCAAGGCGCGTGTCGAGGCGTACGTCGATATTGCGCCTTCGCAGTTCGCGGACCGTGTACTTGCCCATTTCCTCGCCGACTTCGGGCAGGATGCGGCCCGTCGCCTCGACGAGGATCCACTTCATGTCCTCGGGCTTGATGTTGTGGTAGTACCGCGAGGCGTAGCGCGCCATGTCCTCCAGCTCGCCGAGCGCCTCGACGCCCGCGTAACCGCCGCCCACGAAGACGAAGGTCAGGGCGGCGTCGCGGATCGCGGGGTCGCGGGTGGAGGAGGCGATGTCCATCTGCTCGATGACGTGGTTGCGCAGGCCGATGGCCTCTTCGACGGTCTTGAAGCCGAT
The DNA here is from genome assembly GCF_055597165.1 of Streptomyces sp. NPDC039480. NCBI lineage: Bacteria > Bacillati > Actinomycetota > Actinomycetes > Kitasatosporales > Streptomycetaceae > Streptomyces > Streptomyces sp. NPDC039480. The sequence goes on from NZ_JBVITX010000009.1 coordinate 5,342, forward strand.
GGCGTACTCGGCGAGGCCGGGCACGGGCAGCGTGCGCGCGATGGAGCCGGGGGCCATCACCAGGTGGTCGTACGCGATCTGGACGGGCCCGGCGCCCTCCTCCTCGGTGGCGAGGGTGGTGAACGTCGCGGTGCGCTTGGCGTGGTCGACGGTCTCGACCTCGCCGATGACGATCCGGCACTGGTCGAGGACGCGGCGGAGCGGCACGACGACGTGGCGCGGCGAGATGGAGCCGGCCGCCGCCTCGGGCAGGAACGGCTGGTACGTCATGTACGGGTCGGGGGTGATCACGACGATCTCGACCTCGTCCCGCTTGAGCTCCCGTTTCAGCTTTCGTTGGAGTCTCAGCGCGGTGTACATGCCGACGTAGCCGCCGCCGACGACGAGAATGCGCACACAGTCCGGAGGTACGGGGGTCATCCCCCGGGAGATCGCAGCCTTCACCATCCCATGACGCACCCGGCTCCGGAGTTTGTCCACAGGCCCGGCAATTTGTGTGACCGGAAGCGGTGTGCGGGAAAGGCCCGGCGGCGTGCCGCGGGGCGGCGGAGGTGCCCAGGTCAGCATGGGCGAGGAGGGGGCAGAAGGGGGGTGCGACAAGGCCGGAAAGGGCGCGTACTCCGATCGGGGGGCGCGCTGTGCGGAACCCGCCTCTTCTGAATTGACTCCCGCTCAACTATGTTCGTGGGACGTCGGGGTGTCGGGGGATGCGCTCGTCGGGCCGGATTCACGGCCCGCCGGAAGGGCTCGCTCCTCACACGTCGGTAGCCAATGGCGGGGAGTGTCTCCGGGGGGAGACGTCATTACCGGGGGAACGTGTATGCACATTCAGGAGACTCACTGGACTTCCGCCGCCGTGCCGGCATCAGCAGTCGGCCCGAGCGGGAACGGACGTGACATGGGGGAAGGAGCGCGCACGACACCGCTGCGTGTCGACGCACAGCGCAATCTCGAACATGTGCTCAGGGCGGCACGCGAAGTCTTCGGCGAGCTGGGGTACGGCGCGCCGATGGAGGACGTGGCGCGCCGCGCGCGGGTCGGTGTCGGCACTGTCTACCGACGCTTCCCGAGCAAGGACGTGCTGGTCAGGCGGATAGCCGAGGAGGAGACCTCCCGGCTGACGGACCAGGCGCGTGCGGCGCTCGGGCAGGAGGACGAACCGTGGTCGGCGCTCTCGCGCTTCCTGCGGACGTCCGTGGCGTCGGGTGCGGGGCGGCTACTGCCGCCGCAGGTGCTGCGGGTGAGCGTCGAGGACGGCGCCCCCAAGGAGGACGAGGCGCGGGTGCCGCAGCAGCGGCAGCCGGCCCCGGACTCCCCCGACCTGCGTCTGATCGAACAGCGCCAGGCGCCCGTGGAGGAGACGGCCTCCCTGGGCGACGACGCGGGCGCGGCGACTCTGCTCGACGTCGTCGGCCGGCTCGTGGACCGGGCCCGCGCCGCGGGTGAGCTGCGCGCGGACGTGACGGTGTCCGACGTCCTGCTGGTGATAGCGACGGCGGCGCCCTCGCTGCCCGACGCGGCGCAGCAGGCGGCGGCCTCTTCGCGGCTCCTCGACATCCTGCTCGAAGGGCTGCGGTCCCGGCCCGCGTAACCGGTCGGGTCATCCGGCGGAAGGCTCAACGTCGCGTCAGGCAGCGATCGTTGAGCCTTCCCCGAACGAGTGAAAGTTAGTGCTCCATTGCGGTAAATCGCCCCGGACGGGTGGTTGAACGTCCGCACCGTCGGCCTCGGCACGCCCGTGTGTCACTCTTTCCCGGTAATCGGGTCTGAGTGTGCAACCGGGGGCGTTCCGCGATGAGTGTTGACGGTCCGGACGAGTCGTCCGCCGGGTTCGGCGAGGGGGCTCCCTCGGGCGGCGGCACGGAGACCGGTGGATCGCGCGTGCCACCACAGCGCGAGGGCGGCGAGGCGGCCCCGGTGTCCGATGCCGACCTGATCGCCCGGATGCGCTCCGGCGACGACTCCGCGTACGAGGAGCTGTACCGCCGCCACGCCGAAGCCGTGCGCCGCTATGCGCGCACCTGCTGCCGGGACGCCCACACCTCCGACGACCTCACCGCCGAGGTGTTCGCCCGCATGCTGCAGGCGGTGCGCGGCGGCAGCGGACCCGAGCACGCCGTGCGTGCCTATCTGCTCACGACCGTGCGGCGGGTCGCCGCCGGGTGGACGAAGTCGGCGAAGCGGGAGCAGCTGGTCGACGACTTCGCGGTGTTCGCCGCGCAGGCGGCGCGCGGCGCCGAGGTCTCCGACGACACCGCGTCCATCGGCTCCTTCGGAGCGGGCCTGGAACTCGGCGCGGACGTCCGCGCGATGCACGAGGCCGAGCAGTCGATGGCCATGCAGGCCTTCCGGAGCCTGCCGGAGCGCTGGCAGGCCGTGCTGTGGCACACCGAGGTCGAGGAGGAGTCGCCGAGCGAGGTCGCCACGCTCTTCGGCCTCGACGCGAACGGCACGCGCGTGCTGGCGAGCCGCGCCCGCGAGGGCCTGAAGCAGGCCTATCTGCAGGCGCACGTCAGCGCCACGCTGACCGAGAGCGAGGAGTGCGCGCGCTACGCCGACCGGCTCGGTGCCTACGCCCGCGGCGGCCTGCGCACCCGTGCCGAGCGGGGGCTGCGCAAGCATCTGGAGGAGTGCGCCAAGTGCCGGCTCGCCGCGGGCCAGATCAAGGATGTCGCCAGCGGCATCCCGGCGGTCGTGCCCATCGCCGTCATCGGCTGGTTCGGTGCCGCCGGGTACGCGAAGGTGGCCGCGCTCGTCGGCGGCGGCACCGCGGGAGCGGGCGCCGCGGGGGCCGGTGCGGCGGCGGCGAGCGGGTCGGCCGGTGGTTCGGCGGCGGGCGGTGCCGCCGCCTCCGAAGGTCTCGGCGCCCCGGCGAAGGCGGGTATCGCGGCGAGCGTCGTCGTGGCGGCCGGTGTCGCGGCGGCGATCGCGCTCACCGGAGGCAGCGGCAAGCCCAAGGAGGACCGGCCGCCGAAGGCCAAGGAGCCCGCGGTGTCCGAGTCGATCGTGCCGCAGAAGCCGCCGTCGCCGAAGCCGAAGCCGCCCCCGCCGCCCGTGCCGGCCGCGAAACCCAGCCCGACGCCCACTCCGACGCCCACGCCCACGCCGAAGCCGGAGCCGCCCGCGAAGGAGAAGCCCAGGCCGAAGCCGCCCCCGCCCGCCCCGAAGCCCACCCCCACACCGCCCAGGCCGACCCCGAAGCCGCCTCCGCCACCGCCACCGCCACCGGCCCCGAAGGTCTACCAGTGGAACGAGCTGCGGTACGGCCTCACCGGCGACGGCACCGAGCCCGAGATGCGGCTCGCCGAGAGCAGCTGGGTGTGGCAGCGCTGGGGCCTCTCGGTCGGCGACAAGCGGTACTCCCACGGCGTGACCGTGCACGGCAGGTCGTCCGTCACCATCGACCTGAACCGCAGCTGTTCGACGTACGACGCGGTCGTCGGGATCGACGACATGACGATGGGGCTCGGCAAGGTGCGCTTCTCCGTGTACGGGGACGGGGCGCGGTTGTGGCAGTCCCCGCTGGTCAGGGGCGGTGACCCGGCGGTGCCCGTGCATGTGAACCTGACGGGCCGCAAGACGGTCCGGCTCGTCGTCGAACCGCACACGCCGTTCGACACGACGGCCCTCGCGGACTGGGCGCAGTCGCGGATGTCCTGCACGTAGAGGTCCAGGGCCCGTTCGGCCGCAGGCCTTAGGGCCTGTCCTGCGGCGGCGGGGGCGGGGGTGGGGACGGAGGCACCGCCTCGGTCACCTCGGCGATGGCCTCGTCGACCGTCAGGGCGCTGCCCGCGGCGCGCTCCCGCTCGTACCCCTCCGGGCCGAGCGCGGCCAGCGCCTCGCGCTCCACGCGGTCGGCCTCCATGGCTTCCGGCATGGGGCGCGGGTTGCCGTTGCGCAGGGATGTGGCGACGGCGAGCAGCCGGGCCGCGCGCGGATGGTCGCCGAGGTCGCACAGGAGCACGGCGGTGCTGTCCACCAGGGACGCCACGATCACTTCGGAGCACCGGGTCGTCCACGCCGTGCGCACCGCTTCGACGGCGAGTGGCAGGCCCGCGGCCGGCCCCGACTCGGCCGCGACGATGCGGGCCTCCATACCGTCCAGGCCCGCTTCGAACTGCGGGGGCGGCGAGTTGCCGTACGAGGACTCGCCGCGTGCCTCCTGGAACAGCCTGCGGGCCTCGGCGACGTCCCCGTCCTCCAGGACCATGAGCGCGCGCAGCAGGCGTACGAAGGCACGGGAGTCCGTCACCCCGTACCGGTCGGCCTCCCGGCTCGCCTCGTCGAGCAGCTTCGACGCGACGCTCCGGTCGCCCTCGCGGTAGGAGATCTCGGCGAGCCGGGCGAGCAGGAACGGCGCCTCGGCATAGGCACCCACCTCATAGGCGAGGCGCAGCGCTTCGTCGTACTCCCCGCGGGCCTCCTCGTGGTGGCTGCGGGCCATGGCGGCCTCGCCCGCGGCGCCGCACACCTGGGCCCGCATCCAACGGTCACCCACGCGGCGGCTCAGCTCCCGCAGCTCCGCCAGGTCCTCGTCGACGCCCGAGAGGTTGCCCGGCATGTCGACGGCCATGTGGGTGCGGAACATGAGGATGACGCCGAGGTCCCAGTCCCCGCCGTACCTGCGGCAGTTCTCGATCGTCCGGTTCAGCGGGGCGAGCGCGTCCTCATGGGTGCCGCCGGTGAGGAAGACGGTGAAGGGCCAGAGCAGCCCGGGGAAGCGGGCGGCCTCCGGCACCGGCCTCTCGAAGGCGGCACGCAGCGCCGCGACGCGCTCCGGGTCGGTCCGCTCGCCCTGGTGGGACAGGGAGTCCACGGGGCTGGACTCCGCGATCAGGCACAGGTGCAGCAGGTGGAGGTTCATCCACGGCCAGTAGAGCGGGTCGTCCTCCGCCGGGAGGCCGGGCGGGGCGAGGTCCAGGACGCGGGCCAACCAGTCGGCGCCCTCCCTGCGGTAGTTCCGCAGCCACCAGAACCAGCCCGTGTGCAGCACCATCGCGATCGCCGACGCCACATCGCCGGACTCGACGGTGCGCTGGAGGGCCGCCCGGATGTTGTCCAGCTCGGTCTCCATGCGGGTGATCCACGGCAGTTGCTCCGCGGAGCGGAGCAGGGGCTCGGCGCGGGCGACGAGGTCCGCGAAGTACGCCGAGTGGCGGGCCTCGGCCGCGGCGAGGAGCTCGGGGGTCTCGGCGGCGCGCTCCGTCGCGTACTCGTGGATGGTCTCGAGGAGGCGGTAGCGCATGCCGCCGTCCGCGGAGCCGGCGTCCGGGACGGCCACGATCAGGGACTTGTCGACCAGGGCGCCGATCAGATCGGTGGCGGGTGCGGTGCAGACGGCCTCCGCCGCGGGGAGGTCCCAGCTGCCCGCGAAGACGGACGCCTCGCGCAGCACGGTCCGCTCGGCGTCGTCGAGGAGGTCCCAGGACCAGTCGACGACGGCCCGCAGCGTCTGCTGGCGGGGCAGGACCGTGCGGGCGCCGCTGGTGAGGAGGCGGAAGCGGTCGTCGAGGCGGTCGGCGATCTGACGCGGGGTGAGCAGCCGCAGGCGGGCGGCGGCCAGCTCGATGGCGAGCGGCAGACCGTCGAGCCTGCGGCAGATCTCGGCGACGGCCGCCGCGTCCTCCTCGGGGTCGAAGCCCGGCCGCACCGCCACGGCCCGCTCGCTGAAGAGCCGGTGGGCCGGGTCCGGCGGGAGCGGCTCCACGGGGCGCACCGACTCGCCCGGCACGCCCAGGGGTTCACGGCTGGTGGCGAGGATGGTGAGGCCCGGGCAGTGGGTGAGGAGGGCCTCGGCGAGCTCGGCGGCGGCACCGATGACGTGTTCGCAGTTGTCAAGGAGCAGGAGCAGGCTGCGCGGCGCGCAGTACTCGACGAGCAGGGCGATCGGGTCGTCCTGCGGGGCGGACAGCTCGCTGGTCATGAGCACGGTCTCGCGCAGACCGAGCGCGCTGACGACAGCGCCGGGCACCGCCTCCGGGTGGTCGAGCGGGGCGAGCTCGGCCAGCCATGCCTGCGGATGCCCGGCGGCGGCTTCCTCGGCGAGGCGGGTCTTGCCGGAGCCGCCCGGTCCGGTGAGGGTGACGAGGCGGGCTCTGTGCAGGTCTGAACGGATGGCCGCGAGTTCGGGTTCCCGGCCGACGAAAGACGTCAAGCGGGTGCGGATGTTCCCGTTCTGCTCGGTTCTGCCGGGGCGTCGGTGTGCCTGCGACGACGAGGGTGACGGCGACAGTGACGGCGACGGATCGGGTTCGGCCGGTCTCTGTCCCTCTAGCGCCGGTCGCTCCAGTCGGTCCGGTCGTTCCGATCGCTCCGGTCCCGCCAGCAACTCCGCGTGCAGCGCCCGCAGTTCCGGGCCCGGGTCGGTGCCGAGACCGTCGGCGAGGGACCGGCGCGCTTCCTCGTAGGCGGCGAGCGCGTCCGCCCCGCGCCCGGCGTCGCGCAGGGCGCGGATCAGCAGGGCGCGCAGTGTCTCGTCGTACGGCTGTGCGGTGGTCAGCTCCCGCAGCTCCGGTACGACGTCGGGGGCGCGGCCGAGGAGCAGGTCCGCCTCGATCCGCGCGCGGACGGCCTCGGCGCGCAGGGCCTCGGGGCGGGCCGCGGCGGTCCGGTCGGTCAGGTCGGCGAGGGCGGGGCCGCGCCACAGGGCGAGGGCGTCGCGCAGGGTGCGGGCGGCGCGGGCCGGGTCGTCGTGGTCCAGGGCCGCCCTGCCCTCGCGCGTGAGCTCCTCGAAGCGGTGCAGGTCGACGTCGGCGGGGGCGACGGCGAGGCGGTAGCCGCCGGGGGCCGATGCGACGGCGTCCTTGCCGAGTGCGCGGCGCAGCCGGCCGACGAGGGCTTGCAGGGCGGCGGGGGCGTCGGCCGGCGGGTCGTCGGCCCAGACCTCGTCGATGAGGGTGGCGACGGTGGCCGTGCGGTTCGCGTGGAGCGCGAGGGCGGCGAGGAGGGCGCGCAGCCGCTGGCCCCCCACGGGCAGGGGGGCGCCTTGGTCGTCGTACGCCTCGGTGGCGCCCAGGATTCGGTACCGCACCACGTCATTCTCCCCGTACAGGTGTCTGGGGGCGCGTGCTTTCTTTCCGGGCGCATGTCAGGGGGGTCCGTACCGCTGTCGCGGGGCGCCGTACCGCTGTCGCGGGGCGCCGTACCGCTACCGCCCCGCTCCTAGTGCGCCCCTCTCCGGAACCACACTCCCCGTAGGAACGGCTCGTTGCCGTGCTGGAGTGCCCGTCCAGCACGTTCCTCTTCGCGACAGCAGTCGGCGCAGCCACAGCTCGGTGGAGACCAGGTCGGCCAGGCCGTCCAGCGGGAGCGGCTCTCCTTCGGCGGCCGCGCGCAGGGCCTTGCGGATGACGCGGGCCTCGACCAGGCCCGCCTGGGCGAGGAGCGGCGTGTCGAAGAGGGCGATGAGGCCGTCCACCGCCCCGCGGAGCCCCGTGCGGGCGGCGACCGCGTTCGAGGTGTGGGACGGGGCGCCCCAGCCGGCCGGCAGGTCGGCGACCCCGGCGCCTTCGAGGACGGTGCGCAGGATGGCGGCCCGCGCGCCGGGCTGGACGCGGAGGGCCTCGGGGAGCGCGCGGCAGGCGCGGACGACCTGGTTGTCGAGGAAGGGGGCGTGCAGGCGCTGGAAGCGCACCTCGGCCGCCTGTTCCAGGACGCGCAGGTCCGCGGCGTGCCGGGCGAGGGCCGCCCGCGCGCGGAACTCGCCGGGGCGCTGGCCGGGGCCGCCGGGACGCATGGTGGTGTCCTGCAGACGAACCGATACTTCAGCGAGGGCCTCTCCGGTGAGCCAGCGCGCGGCGGGGCCCGGTCTGGCCCACGCGAGGGCGGCGAGCGACGCCCCCACCGCTCCGCCCGGTTCGTCGAAGCGGCGGTGCAGCAGCCGGTCGGCGAGCGATTCGACGCCCGCCCGGTGCGGCATGCGGGCGAGCTTGCGGGCGGCGCCGTACACGCGCGCGGGGACGAGCACCGAGCCGTCGGCCTTCGCCAGCGCCGCGACGGGACGCACCATGTGGCGCCGTCTGCGGTCCATGAGGAGGTCGGCGAGGCGGGCGGGGTGGGCGTCGAGGACCTGCCGGGCGCCGTGGCCCGTGAAGTGGTCGGCGCTGCCCGAGGAGAGCCGCGCGCGGTGGCGCTGGGCGGTCACCAGGGTGGAGCTCGGCTCGTCCGTCAGCGGCCCGTCGAGGTCGGCGTAGGGCAGGGCTTCCTCGCCCGCTGCGACGACCACGTGGTGCAGGCGGGGGTTGGCGGCGATGGCGCCGGCCCGCTCCAGCTCGGCCTCGCGGCCGTCGACAGCCAGGTCGTTGAAGGTGACGGCGAGGAGACGCTCGCCCGCGCCCGTGCCGTGCCCGAGGACCGTGCCCGGCATCCCGGGCAGACCGGCCGCAAGGAGAGCGAGGGTTCCCGAAGCGGGTCCTCCGGAGAGGTCGGCTCCGATGCCGGGCACCGGCATGCCCCGCGCCGCACGCCGCTCCGCGGGCCCCATGCCGGGCACCGGTCCCGGGTCGACGTCCATGCCCGGCACGTGGCGCGGGGCGGTGAGGCGGGCGCGTACCGCCTCGATGAGGGCATCGCGGACGCCGTCCACGGCGCTGTCGGCGTCGGCCGTGGGCGCCGCGACGGCCAGCGAGGCCACCGGCTCGTACCCGGCGATCTCCCGTGCGCCCGCGCGCAGGATCAGCGCGTGCCCCGGTGGTACGCGTCGCACGCCCTGGTACGGGGTGGAGTCGTGCAGTGCCTCGGGGACGTCGGGGGCGGCGAGCAGCGCGGCGAGGTGGCCGATGTCCAGGTGGGCCTCGATGAGGTCGGCCAGCGGCAGGGCGGCCGTCGCGTAGGCCGTGCCGCCCGCCCAGGGGGTGAAGAAGACGGGGCGGGCGCCCGCGAGGTCGCCGGCGATCATGACGCGGCGGCCGACCTGGACGACCGCCGTGTAACTGCCGGACCAGGCGGTCAGATGGCGCAGGGCGCCGCCGCGGGCGGCGAAGAGGCCGACCCGCAGCTCCTCGTCGGAGGCTCCGCAGACGCCGAGGACCGCGATGCGGGTCTGCGCGTCGGCCGTCACTGTCCGTACTTCGTCGGCCCGCCAGTCGCCGACCGCCCAGAGCGGATCCGGGTCGCCCCACAGGAGTTGGGAGCCCACGGGGTGCACGGCCTCGCCGTCGTCACCGGTGGCTCCGGCCGAGCCCACCACCGAGGGTCTCGCGGTGGTACTGCTCCACCCCACCAACCACCGCATCGCTGCCTCCACAGGCTGTGGACGGATCTGGGGGTCCCATGCTGCCACGAAGGAGGCGTGCGGGAAGGGCTGCGGGGCCGCTGGAGCGGCGGTGAATGCACCCTGGGCGAGCGGTGGTTGAAGCGTAGAACGAAGGTGCTCTCCTTGGAGACGCCTCAGAGACGCCTCAGAGATGCCTTGGCTGCGCCTTGGGTGTGCCTTGAGCGTGCCTTGCGAGCGTCCAGTGCGCAGGGCGTACGCGGTCCTCACGAGTGTGGGCGCACTCCACGCTCGTGGGCGAAATACCCGCTCCTGTACAGAGATGCTTTTCGGCCAAATCGGCCTGTGATGGGCCCACGGCGGAACCGTTCGAGGGCAACACACAGCCCGGGAGGCGGTGTTCGCCTCCCGGACCGGTCCGCCGCCCGCGGGGATGGAGGCGGCGGTGTCCCCCAGCCCACTGACTCCAGCGCAGCGGGCCGACCCACGCATCGCCAATGGAAGCGCTCCCCCCATGGCCGGAGAAGAGCGCACACACGGGCGCACGGCCACACGGCAGGAGCACGCGTCGCCGTCGGCGCACTTCCGCACGGACAACAATCTCGCCATCCGGAACTGCGCCTCTTAACGCTTGGGATGCGGCGAACTACGCTGTGTGTGCTGATGTTTTCGCGGAGGCATATACCTGGAGGATCGGCCAAACGCTCTTGCGGCCGCCATTCCGGCCACCGTGCGCGGAGCCCGGGGCAGGACGCCCGGAATCGCGGCGCGCACGACGGTTCGGGCAGGGCTGCCCCCGGGGGAACGCAGCACGAATGCCGAGCGGTCCAGCACTGCCCGGCAGCCGTCTGTGTCCGAGGGGTGGCGCATGTCCAGGGAGCAACGCGGGCCGAACGAAAAGCTCGGCACCGTTCTCGCCCTCGCGGGAATCAGCAATGCGGGACTCGCCCGCCGGGTCAACGACCTCGGCGCACAACGCGGGTTGACGCTCCGTTACGACAAGACATCGGTGGCCCGCTGGGTGTCCAAGGGCATGGTGCCGCAGGGCGCCGCCCCGCACCTGATCGCGGCGGCCATCGGACAGAAGCTCGGCCGCCCGGTGCCGCTGCACGAGATCGGCCTGGCGGACGCCGACCCCGCGCCGGAGGTGGGCCTCGCCTTCCCCCGTGACGTGGGCGCGGCGGTGAAGTCCGCGACCGAGCTGTACCGCCTCGATCTGGCGGGCCGGCGCGCGGGCGGCGGGATCTGGCAGTCCCTCGCCGGCTCCTTCGCCGTCAGCGCGTACGCGACACCCGCGTCGCGCTGGCTCATAACCCCGGCCGACAGCTCCGTCGCACGCGACGTCTCGCGCGAGACGCCCCGCGACGCCGTGCACGCCGACGACAGCGGCGCGCCGATGAAGGTCGGCCACAGCGACGTACTGAAACTGCGGGAGGCCGCCGAGGACGCCCGCCGCTGGGACTCCAAGTACGGGGGCGGCGACTGGCGTTCCTCGATGGTTCCGGAGTGCCTGCGTGTCGAGGCGGCACCCCTGCTGCTCGGCTCGTACTCAGACGAGGTCGGACGCGCCCTCTTCGGAGCGTCGGCCGAGCTGACCCGCCTCGCCGGGTGGATGGCCTTCGACACCGGCCAGCAGGAGGCCGCCCAGCGCTACTACATCCAGGCGCTGCGGCTCGCGCGCGCGGCGGCCGACGTCCCCCTCGGGGGGTACGTCCTGGCGTCCATGTCCCTCCAGGCGACGTACCGCGGCTTCGGGGACGAGGGGGTCGACCTCGCGCAGGCCGCCCTGGAGCGGAACAGGGGCCTGGCCACCGCCCGCACCATGAGCTTCTTCCGCCTCGTCGAGGCGCGGGCACACGCGCGTGCCAACGACGCGCAGGCCGCGGGGGCGGCGCTGCGGGCCGCCGAGGGCTGGCTGGAGCGGGCCAGGGACGGCGACCACGACCCCACCTGGCTCGGCTTCTACGGATACGACCGCTTCGCCGCCGACGCCGCCGAGTGCTACCGCGACCTGAAGGCGCCCCGGCAGGTGCGGCGCTTCACGGAACAGGCGCTGTCCCGCCCCACGGAGGAGTTCGTCCGCTCGCACGGCTTACGCCTCGTGGTGTCGGCGGTCGCCGAGCTGGAGTCCGGGAACCTCGACGCGGCGTGCGAGCAGGGGACGCGGGCGCTCGAGGTCGCCGGACGGATCTCTTCCGCGAGGACCACGGAGTACGTGAAGGACCTGCTGCACCGCCTGGAGCCGTACGGGGACGAGCCGCGGGTGGTCGAGCTCCGTGAGCGGGCCAGGCCCCTGCTGGTGGCCCCGGCGTAGGCCCGGTCCCGCCTCACTCCCCGGTGAACCGCCGGCTGAGGCCGGGTTAACCGGCGCGGAGCGGTGGGGGAGGAACCGGCGCCCGAGGTTTGGCGGCGTTGTCAGTGGCGCAGGGCACTATCTGTGGTGGGAGGTGAGGCGCGGTGAAGAAGGTCGCGTACGACTGCGACGTGCTGGTGATCGGCGGCGGCATCGTCGGGCTCGCGACGGCGTATGCCCTCACGCGCGGCGCTCCCGGCACCTCGGTCACGGTTCTCGAGAAGGAGCCGGGCCCCGCCCGCCACCAGACGGGCCGCAACAGCGGCGTGATCCACAGCGGGATCTACTACCGCCCTGGCTCGCTCAAGGCGAGGTATGCGGTCCGGGGCGCCGCCGAGATGGTCAAGTTCTGCGCGGAGTACGGCATCGCGCACGAGGTCACCGGCAAGCTGATCGTCGCCACGGAGCGCGCGGAGCTGCCCCGGCTGCACGCCCTGGTCCAGCGCGGCAGGGAGAACGGCATCCCGGTGCGCGAGCTGGGCCCCGCCCAGATAGTCGAGTACGAGCCGGAGGTCCGCGGCCTCGCCGCCATCCACGTCGGCACCACGGGGATATGCGACTACAGCGCGGTGGCACAGCACCTGGCCGACGCCTCCGGCGCCGAGATCCGGTACGGCGCGGCCGGTGAGGCCGTCCGCATCGACCGCCGCTCCGACCGCGGCGTCGCGGTCCGCACCGCCGACGGCTCCGTGGTCCGCGGCAAGGTCCTGGTCAACTGCGGAGGGCTGCACTGCGACGAGATCGCGCGGCTCACCGGCGACGACCCGGCCATGCGGATTGTTCCGTTCCGGGGGGAGTACTTCGAGCTGGCCCGCCCCGAGCTGGTGCGCGGCCTCGTCTATCCCGTGCCCGACCCGGCCTTCCCCTTCCTCGGCGTCCACCTCACCCGAGGCATCGACGGCGGCGTCCACGTGGGGCCGAACGCGGTCCCCGCGCTCGCCCGCGAGGGGTACGACTGGTCGGTCGTCCGCCCCCGTGAGCTCGCCGGGACCCTCGGCTGGCCCGGCTCCTGGCACCTGGCCCGCCGCCACTGGCGTTACGGGGCGGGTGAGCTGCGCCGCTCCGCATCCAAGTCCGCCTTCACCGACGCGGTGCGCAGGCTGCTGCCCGCGGTCCGCCCCGCCGACCTGGTCCCGGCCCCCGCGGGCGTCCGCGCCCAGGCGGTCCTGCGGGACGGCACGCTGGTCGACGACTTCCTGATCCGCGAGGGCGCCCGCACGGTCCACGTCCTGAACGCACCCTCGCCGGCCGCGACGGCCTCCCTCCCCGTAGGCAGAGAGGTCGCCCGCCGGGCGCTCAACGCGCTGCGGGGCGAGTGAGGCACCCGGGGGCCCGGCACACCTGATCGCCGCTCCCCGCCCCTCCCCGCCCCCTCCCAAGGCACACCCCCACCCCCACCCGCCCCGTAAAATTGCCGCACTGTGTCTGACTCTTCCCGTACCCCTGATGCCTCCGGCGGTTCCGGCAGTTCCGATGTCTCCCGGGCCGGTGGCCGGGCGCAGGCTGCGCCGCGGTTTCCCGGTGGGCCCTCGCCCGATCCCGCGGGGTCGCACCACGAGCGGCGGATCCGTAGTTTTCAGCCCCGCCGCAGCCGGGTGACCGCCAGCCAGGAGGACGCGCTGCGTCGGCTCTGGCCCATGTGGGGGCTGGACATCGACGGGCTGCGCACCCTGGACCTCGCCGAGCTCTTCGGGGACGGTGAGACACCGTCCGCCAAGCCCGTCGTCCTGGAGATCGGCTTCGGCATGGGCGAGGCCACCGCCCAGATGGCCGCCGCCGACCCGGACACCGGCATCCTCGCCGTCGACGTGCACACGCCAGGACAGGGCAACCTCCTCGCCCTCGCCGAGCGCAACGGCCTGACCAACGTCCGCGTGGCCAACGGCGACGCGATCATCCTGCTCCGCGAGATGCTGGCGCCCGCCTCGCTCGACGGCCTCCGCGTCTACTTCCCCGACCCCTGGCCCAAGGCCCGCCACCACAAGCGCCGCCTGATCCAGCCGGAGTTCCTGACGCTGGCCGCGCCCTCCCTCAAGCCCGGCGCGCTGCTGCACTGCGCGACGGACTGGGAGCCGTACGCCGAGCAGATGCTGGAGGTGCTCACCGCGCACCCCGACTTCGAGAACACCCAGCCCGACGGCGGCTACGCGCCCCGCCCCGACTTCCGCCCCCGCACCCGCTTCGAGGGCCAGGGCCTGGACAAGGGGCACGTCGTCCACGACCTGCTCTTCCGCCGAGTCACACCGGCCCAGAGCCGAATCACCCCGCCCCAGGGCCAAGTCACGCCGCCCCAGGACTGAGGCACCGTCGCGGTCGCCCGCCGCCCTCGTTAGGGTCGACGACGTGGCCACCAGTCCTCCGTATCCGATACCCCCCGAGGCGCCCGCCCCGGGGGCGCTGCGCCACGTCCGGTGGTGGCAGCGGCGCGCGATACGCGGGGCCGCGCTCGTCACCCTGCTCGCCCTCTCCGGCCTGGTGATCCTGGCCCTGGTCAGGGAGCAGACCGGCACCGAGGGCTTCCTGGTCGGGCTCGGCCTCGCGACCGTGCCCGTGCCGCTGCTCGTCGCCGCGTTCCGCTGGCTGGACCGGGTGGCCCCGGGCCCCTGGCGGAACCTCCTCTTCTCCTTCTCCTGGGGCGCCTGCGCGGCCGCACTCATAGCGATCGTCGCGAACAGCTTCGCGATCCGCTGGATAGCCACCGCCACCGCCGACCCCAGCAGCGCCGACACCCTCGGCGCCACCGTCATCGCCCCGATCGTCGAGGAGAGCGCCAAGGCGGCGGCCGTACTGCTCGTCTTCCTCTTCCGCAGACGCGACTTCACCGGCATCGTCGACGGCATCGTCATAGCCGGGGTGACCGCGACCGGGTTCGCGTTCACCGAGAACATCCTCTATCTGGGTAACGCCTTCGTCACCGACCAGCTGAGCCGCGAGAGCGGCCTCGCGTCGGTGACGGCCGCGACCTTCTTCGTACGCGTCGTCATGTCCCCGTTCGCCCACCCGCTGTTCACGGTCCTGACCGGCATCGGCTTCGGCATCGCCGCGCTCTCGGCCCGGCACCGCAACCTGCGCCGCGTGCTGCTCCCGCTCACCGGGCTGCTGCTCGCGATGGGCATGCACGCGCTGTGGAACGGCTCGGCGGTCTTCGGGGAGTACGGCTTCTTCGCCGTGTACGCCCTCTTCATGCTCCCGGCGTTCGGCCTGCTGACCTGGCTGGCGATCTGGACCCGGCAGCGCGAACTGCGCATGATCCGCGCCGAGCTGCCCGTGTACACGGCGGCGGGCTGGCTCACCCCGCCCGAGCCGTACGCGCTCGGCTCGATGCGCGCCCGCTCACTGGCCCGCGACTACGCCTCGCACACCTGGGGAAAGGCCGCGGCCCGCACGGTCACGGAGTACCAGATGTACGCGACGTCGCTCGCGTTCCTGCGCCACCGGGGCCGTCTCGGGCGGGCCGGTGCCGACTTCGTCGTACGCGAGCGGGAGCTTCTGGAAAAGCTCTGGGAGCGCCGCGAACCGTCCCGCCCCGCGCTGGCGTACGCGGCCGGGGCGACGGCGCCGGCCCGCCCCCCGATGCCGTACACGCCCTACACGTCCCACGCACCCCAAGCGCCCTACACGCCCCACGCACCGCACCAGCCGTACGGCCAAGCCCCACCCCCGTACGGGCAGCCGCAGCCCTACCCGGCGTACGGCTACCCGACGTACAACCCCTACCGCGACAGCTGACCGCCGGGCGTCAGACGTCAGGCGTCAGGCGTCAGGCGTCAGGCGGACGCCGCGGTCAGCGCCGCGACCTCCGCCTCCGTCAGCTCCAGGTCGCCGACCGCGAGCAGGGCGGGCAGCTGCTCCACCGTGCGCGCGGAGGCGATCGGCGCCGCCACGGTGGGCTGTGCCGCGAGCCACGCGAGCGCCACGGTCGCGACCTGGGCGCCCCGCGCCCCGGCGATCTCGTCGAGCGCGGCGAGGACACGGTCGCCCCGCTCGCTCCCCGCGTACTCCTCGGCCCGGCCGCTCCGCGCGCTCTCCACCTGGACGCCCTTGCGGTACTTGCCGGTGAGGAAGCCGGACGCGAGCGCGTAGTAGGGGACGGCCGCGAGGCCGGAGCGGGAGGCGACCTCCTGGAGCGGGCCCTCGTAGGTGTCGCGGGAGACGAGGTTGTAGTGCGGCTGCAACGCGACGTACCGCGCGAGGCCCTCGCGGTCGGAGAGGTCGAGGGACTCCTGGAGCCGCTCGGGGGTGATGTTGGAGGCCCCGATCGCCCGCACCTTGCCGGCCCGCACCAGCTCGTCGAGCGCGCCGATGATCTCCTCGACGGGGACCGACGGGTCGTCGTAATGGGTGTAGTAGAGGTCGATGTAGTCGGTGCCGAGGCGGCGCAGTGAGGCGTCGACGGCGGCCTTGACGGTGGTGGCGGAGAGGCCCTTGTACTCGGGGTGCGCGCCGACCTTCGTGGCGATGACGACGTCGGAGCGGTTGCCGCGCTCGGTCAGCCACTCGCCGATGAGGGTCTCGGACTCGCCGCCCTGGTTGCCCTCGACCCAGGCCGAGTAGACGTCGGCGGTGTCGATGAAGTTGCCGCCGGCCGCGGTGTAGGCGTCGAGGACGGCGAAGGACGCCGTCCGGTCCGCGGTCCAGCCGAAGACGTTGCCGCCGAGGGAGAGCGGGAAGACCTCGAGGTCGGAAGAGCCAAGCGTACGAAGAGAAGTCATATGCCCCTCAACACCGCGGCCGGAAACGGAATTCCGTTCACCGGACCGGCAGCCCTGGCGTCGGGGGGTTGTCGCCAGGACCGCCGGAGTCTTCCAGTAAGGGGGGGTGGGTCCGCGTCCCGGGGTTACGTCAGGGGTTCAGGCCCTTGCTCTGCAGCCAGCCGAGGGGGTCGATCCCGGAGCCGCCGGGCGTGTGGACCTCCAGGTGGAGGTGGGGCCCTGTGACGTTGCCCGTCGCGCCGACGCGGCCGATGACGTCGCCCGTGCTGACCTTCTGGCCGGCGCTGACGTTGAGCGAGGACTGGTGGCAGTACCAGACCTCCGTGCCGTCCTCCAGCTCGAGGACGGTGCGGTAGCCGTACGCGCCCGCCCAGCCGGCTTCCTTGACGGTGCCGGTGTGCACGGCCTTGAGCGGGGTACCGGTGGGAGCAGCGAAGTCCAGACCCGTGTGGTGCCCGGAGGACCACATGGAACCGGCATCACCGAAGTGCGACGTAAGCGTGTACGAGGAGGTGGGGATGGCGTAGCTCTTGGCGAGCTTGGCGCGGCGCTCGGCCTCCGCCTTCGCCTTCCGGGCCTCCTCTTCCTTCTTCTTCTTGGCCGCGGCCTTGGCGTCCGCCGCCTTCTCGGCCGCCTTCTGCTGGTCGGCGGCCTCCTCGGCGGCCTTCTTGACGGCGGCCTCCTCGGCCGCGGTCCGCACGGCGGTGTCCGCCTGCTCCTGCTGGTTCTCGGCCTGCTGCATGATGCGGGCGCGCAGCGCCTCGCCCGCGTCGGCGGTGCCCTGCTCTGCGTCGGCGGTGCTGACACCGGCGGCGGTGAGCGGGGCGGCGGCCGCGGCCGTGGTGGTCTCCGGCGAGCCGTCGGACATCAGGGACCCGACGCCCGGCAGGGACTCGGCGGCGGGCAGCGAGTCCGCGACGGCGCCCACGCCCGGCAGGTCGGGCAGGGATATGGAGACCGGCGGCTTGCCGTCCTGCGCGGTGGCGATGCCGCCGGCGCCGACGGCGGCGATGACGCCCACGCCGAGCACGGTGGAGCTGCGGGCGAGCCCGCCGCCGCTCTTCTTGTGCACGCGGTGCCTGCCGCGGACGGGACGGATGGACTCCTCGGTGGGGTTCCACTCCTCGAACGCTTCGAGGGGGCCCTGGTCGTACGAGCCGAAGTCGTCGTCATTCGGTACGTACACGGCGCGGGGGGCAGGCCGGTTGGACGCCACTGGGGCGCGCTCCTTTCCTTCCTTCTCGCCTACCGGGTTAGCTGACGGGTTCGGAGCAGGAAGGTCTCCTACGAACACCTGGCACGGAGGCACAGCTGCCCGATTCACCCCAAGTTGGTGGTTCCCCGGCTCCCTTGCGGGATTAGGCGCGTGCGCGCGGAGCCGTCTCTAGTGACGGCTGGGACGACCGCGCTGCGTTATCGAACGTTAATAGACAGGGGGTCCGTATTCCAAGCCGTTCGGGTTGATCGTTAACGCTGATCGGCTGTACGTACCGGGACACGGGGGTGCGGACCGGGGCGAGTTGACCCCCGACCTTCAAACACCGGAGCTTCACATTTCCTTGACAGTGTGTCAGTTGTTATGCGGAGGGGTGCACTTCAGTCACCGGTGGTGACCTCCGGATCGCCGGCGGCGGGCCGCCGCACCGCGAGCAGCGCCATGTCGTCCGTCATGGCGCCCCCGGTGTGCCGCCGCACCTCCCCCGCCAGGGCGGCGAGCAGCGCGTGCGGGCCGCCCCGGCCCGGGAAGATCCGCCCGCCGAGCCGCGCCGCGGGATCGTAGAACTCCCCCGCCGCGTCCCGCGCCTCCGACAGGCCGTCCGTGTAGAAGAGCAGCGTCGCGCCGGGCGGGAACTCCGACTCGTCCGCCCGGTCCGGCCAGAACCCCAGGTCGCCCATGCCGAGCGGCAGCGCGGGCTCGGTCGCCGACATGACGCACAGCCGCCCGTCGCCGCGCAGCAGCAGCGGCGGCGGATGCCCGCGGTTGATCAGGCGTACGGAACCCTCGCCGTGCCGGATCTCCGCGAGGACGGCGGTGGTGAACCCCTCGAACGCGTCGAGGCCGTCGCGCCGGGTGCCCTCACGCGCCAGCGCCCGCTCCAGGCGCTGCGCCACCGCCTCCAGGGTGGCCTCCTGCTCGGCGGCCTCCCGGAACGCGCCGATGACGACGGCGACCGCCGCGACCGCGCCCATGCCCTTGCCGCGTACGTCACCGACGATGAGCCGCACGCCGTGCGGGGTGTCCTGCACGGCGTACAGATCGCCCCCGATGAACGCGTCGGCCTGCGCGGCCTCGTACCGCGCCGCGATGTCCAGGCCGCCGATGCGCGGGTCCGGCGCGGGCAGCACGGCGCGCTGGGTCGCCTCGGAGATGGAGCGGGCGATGGCGAGCCGGTCGTTGCCGCGGCGCACGACACGGTTGATCACGATCGCGAGGGCGGCGACGGTCGCCACGGTGACCACTTCGGTGACGGCCTCGACATGGCTGCTGCTGACGCGGTTGCCGTAGTGCAGGAAGTAGTGAAGGAGGAGGACGGTGCCGGTGGCCGCCGCACCGGTCAGGACGGTGCTGAGCAGCGAGTAGAAGGGAGCGGCGATCAGCGGGGCCGCCGTGAAGAGCGGGGCGGCGGTGAACTCCGGCGGGGTCGACACGTCGTAGGCGACACCGACGATGAGCAGCAGCAGGGGCAGGACCCGCACGAAGGCACGCTCGGTACCGGTGGCACCCCTGCCCTCCCTGACCCCCCTGCCGTCGGGTCCTCCTCGCTGCCCCACCGCTTGTCTCCCGCCGACTCCGCGCCCATGACCGCGCTCCACTCAGGGTTCCCGGAGCGGGGGGAGGGTGCGAGCTGGTGTGGGCCGACCGGGTTACGGGCCGGGGAAACTTCTGAACCCGGGAAACGCCTAAGGCCGGAAACACCTGAGGCCGGGAAGCTGATGCTTCCCGGCCTCAGGCCTTCAGTAGCGGGGACAGGATTTGAACCTGCGACCTCTGGGTTATGAGCCCAGCGAGCTACCGAGCTGCTCCACCCCGCGTCGGTAAACCCAACAGTACGCCATCCGGAAGGGTGCGTCGAACCACTTGACTCAGGGTGGTCCTGCGCTCGAGCAGCCCGGAGGGGCGCCGACCCCGGCGGTATGTTCGAGCCTCCACGGTCGATCCACGCTCCATGACGCCTTCTCCAGTGACCGGTTGCACCGAACGCTTACTGCCTCTTTCCCACCGGGAGTGACCAAGCAATGTCAACCATCACCAAGCTCAGCGAGCTGAGCGGCGAGTACGTCCTCGACACCGCCCGCACCCGGCTCGGCTTCGTCGCCCGGCACTCGGTCGGACCCCAGGTCCGTGGGCACTTCGAGGAGTTCGAGGGCAGTGCGCAGCTCGACGGCGACGACCCCTCGAAGTCCGGCATCCGGCTCACGATCCACTCGAAGAGCCTGCAGAGCCACAACAAGTTCCGCGACGACCCGGTGCGCGCCAAGTTCCTGGACGCGGAGAACCACCCCGTCATCACCTTCGCCTCGACCGAGGTGCGGCAGATCGACGGAACCACCTTCGAGGTGACCGGCGACCTGACCCTGCGCGGCACGACCAGGCCGCTCACCCTGACCGTCGAGACGACCGGCGGCGAGCACGACGCACAGGGCGACCTGCGCGTCGGCTTCAAGGGCAGCGCCCTGATCAACCGCAAGGACTGGGGCGCGACCGCGAACGCAGCGGACGTGCTGTTCGTCAGCCCAAAGGTGACGATCGTCTTCGAGATCGCGGCACTCCGCCGCCCCTGACACCCCGCAACACACCGAAAGCCCAGCCGGGAGACGTCTCCGAGCTGGGCTTTCTCTGTAGACCGTGTGGGACTCGAACCCACAACCAATGGATTAAAAGTCCACTGCTCTGCCAATTGAGCTAACGGTCCTCGTCGGTGCTCCCCCGAGCATAGCGGGACGGGGCCCGGAGTCCGATCGGGTATCGGTGTACGACGCCAAAAGGCCCGCACGACGCGTACGTCGTGCGGGCCTGGCTACAGGTCAGCCGTTGCGCTTCCAGCGCGGCTTGTCGTCGCGGCGGCCGAACGAACCCGTGCCGGAGCCGGTGCGGTCGTCGCGGCGGTTGTACGACGGGCGGTCGTGGCCGCCGGAGCGGAAGCCGCCCGAGCCGCCGGCGGGGCGGTCGTCGCGACGGTCGCGGTTGAACGGACGGTCGCTGCCGCGGTGGCCGCCGGCCGGACGGTCGTCGCGGCGGAAGCTGCCACCGCGGTTGTCGTCACGGCGGTCGCGGTTGAAGCCACCGCCACGGTTGTCGTCACGGCGGTCGCGGTTGAAGCCGCCACCGCGGTTGTCGTCGCGGCGCTCGAACGAACGGCCACCACGGTCGCCACCCGACGGACGGTCGTCGCGACGGTCACGGTTGAAGCCGCCACCACGGTTGTCATCGCGGCGGTCGCGGTTGAAGCCGCCGCCACGGTTGTCGTCGCGGCGCTCGAACGAACGGCCACCACGGTCGCCACCCGACGGACGGTCGTCGCGACGGTCACGGTTGAAGCCGCCACCGCGGTTGTCGTCACGGCGGTCGCGGTTGAAGCCGCCACCGCGGTTGTCGTCACGACGGTCACGGTTGAAGCCACCGCCACGGTTGTCGCGGCGCTCGTAGTTGCCGCGCTCGTCGCGCT
Organism: Streptomyces sp. NPDC039480; assembly: GCF_055597165.1. Lineage (NCBI taxonomy): Bacteria > Bacillati > Actinomycetota > Actinomycetes > Kitasatosporales > Streptomycetaceae > Streptomyces > Streptomyces sp. NPDC039480. The sequence continues at coordinate 26,285 of NZ_JBVITX010000009.1, forward strand.
GCGGACGGCGGTCGTACGAGGAGGAGCGCTCCTCGCGGACCGGGCGCTCGGAGGCGACGGGCTGCTCGGGGACCGACACGGCGGCGGCCTCCACGACGGCCTCGGCGGCGGCAGCGGCCTCGGCGATCGCGGTCTCCGGGTCCTCGCCGCGCTCGCGGGCGGCACGCGCGGTGAGGCGGTCGGCCTCCTCGCGCAGCTCGGCGGCGCGGCGCGTGGCGCGCTCCAGCTCCTTGGTGAGCTCCTTGACCTCACGCTCGGCCTGGGTCGCGGCGTTGCCCGCGGAGTCGGCCTGGACCTCGGTCATGGAGCGGGCGCCGGTGATCTCGGCGACCTCCGGGTCGAAGGTGCCGCCGCCGTTGATGATGTGGCGCGTGGCGTCGACGCCCGCGTCCTCCATCAGACGGAAGATCTGGCGGCGCTGGTGCGGCAGGGAGAGGGAGACGACCGTGCCGGACCGGCCCGCGCGAGCGGTACGACCCGAGCGGTGCAGGTAGTCCTTGTGGTCGCCGGCCGGGTCCACGTTCAGGACCAGGTCGATGCCGTCGACGTGGATGCCGCGGGCGGCGACGTCGGTGGCGACGAGGGCGTTGACGTAGCCCTTCTTGAAGTCCTCGAGGACGCGGGTGCGGGCACCCTGCGTCATGCCGCCGTGCAGCGCGTCGGCCTTCACGCCCGAGTCGCAGAGCTGCTCGGCGATGCGGTCGGCGCCCAGCTGGGTGCGGACGAAGATGATCGTGCGGCCCTTGCGGGCGGCGATGGCGGCCGTGACGGGCGCCTTGTCGCGGGGCTTCACGATGAGGATGTGGTGCGTCATGGTCGTGACGTTGCCCTGGGCGCTGTCGACCTCGTGCGTCACCGGGTTGGTCAGGTAGCGCTTGACCAGCGTGGAGATCTCGTTCTCCATCGTGGCCGAGAACAGCATGCGCTGGCCGCCGGACGGAACCTGGTCGAGCAGCTCGGTGACCTCGGGCAGGAAGCCCAGGTCGGACATCTGGTCGGCCTCGTCGAGCACCGCGATCTGGGTGTTCTCCAGCGAGCAGGCGCCGCGGCTGATGATGTCGCGCAGCCGGCCCGGCGTTGCGACGAGGATGTCGACGCCGCGCTCCAGGGCGTAGATCTGGTTGCCCATCGACGTACCGCCGCAGACGACCTTCATCTTGAGGCCGAGCACGTCGCCGTAGGGCTGGAGGGCGTCCGCGACCTGCATCGCGAGCTCGCGGGTCGGGGTGAGGATGACGCCGCGGGGCTTCTTCTTCTCGGTGCGGCCGCCCTCGGCGAGGGTCGCCAGCATCGGCAGACCGAAGGAGAGGGTCTTGCCGGAGCCGGTGCGGCCGCGGCCGAGGATGTCCTTGCCGGCCAGGGCGTCCGGGATGGTCGCGGCCTGGATCGGGAAGGGCGTGGTCACGCCGTTCTGCGCGAGCTTGCGGACGATGCCCTCGGGCAGACCGAGGTCGGCGAAGGTCATCTCGGGCTCGGCGTCGGCGTCGGTCTCGGAGGCGCCCGCCTCGGAGACCTCGGAGACCTCAGAGACCTCGGCGTCGGAGGCGTCAGCCTGGGGGGCCTCGGGGGTGACCTCGATGACGTCCTGCGCCTCGGCGGACTCGACGATCTCGACGGCGGCCACTACGGCCGCGTCGTTCTCGACGGTCTCGACGATCTCGTTCTCGGGCAGGACGGCGTGGTCAGAACTGAAAATGGACATGCGAAATGCGAAACCTTCCGGAGTCTCGGCACGCGCCCGTCAACTCCGTGATTTCGCAATGGACCGCCTCGATGCGGTCAGCCACGGCAAGGGAGAGTACGCGCCACGCGGCGCTCTTCTGTGTCGGCGCCGGGCAAATGGGATCAAACGATCTACCACCATACGCACCCCCCACCCCATATGGCAAACCGCCCCCGTCAAACCCCCTCTCACCTGCACATTCGTCAGTGCGGGCCCGCCTGGGGCGACGGCTCGCGCTCCGGGATCTCCGCGTTCCGCCGCTGGAGCTGCGCCCCCTGCCCCGACCCCTCCGAGGACGACGGCTCCGGAGTGGTCGGATCCGGCGTCGGGGTGGGAGTGGGCTTCGGCGGGTCCGGTGTCGCGCTGCTGCGCGTCGGGGTCGGCTTCGGCCGGGTCGGCGTCGGCTGCCCCGGCCTGCCCGGTTTCGGCGGCTTCTCGGTGGCCGCCGCCGAGGAGGACTCCGAGGGCTTCGCGGCCCCCGCCCCGGCCCGGTCCGCGCGCGAGGACCCGCCCTTGCCCTTCTTCTTGCCCTTGTGCCGCCCGCGGCCCGGCCCGTCCTCGTCCCCGGACGCCGCGTCACCGCCCCGCGTCAGGGGGTCGCCGTCGGGCGCGGCCGCACCGCTGCGCTGCCCCGCGGAACGGTCGGGCGCCGGAGCGTTCCCGTCGTCACCGATGCTCATGCAGCCCGCGGTCGCCGCGACGGCCACCGCGACCGCGGCCCAACGGACGGGAACGTACAACTGGCGCACGGCCGAGCACCTCCTGAGGCGCTGAGGATCGAGACGCCCTGCCCAACTCCCGCGGCCCGCAAGAGGACACGGACCGCCACCCCGGTCCGCCGGGCCCCGCACACGCACATGCACCCGCATCCGCACCCGCACACCAGGGCGGGCGCCCGGCGCTCACCCGTACCCGAGCGCGTGCAGCCGTGCGTCGTCGATGCCGAAGTGATGGGCCACCTCGTGCACCACGGTGATCTCCGTCTCCTCGACCACCTCCTCGCGCGACCCGCACATCCGCAGCGTCGGCCCCCGGTAGATCGTGATCCGGTCCGGCAGCACCCCGGCGTACCACTCGCCGCGATCGGTCAGCGGAGTCCCCTCGTACAGACCCAGCAGCTCGGGATCGTCGGACGGCGGCTCGTCCTCGACGAACACCGCCACGTTGTCCATCAGGCGTGTCAACTCCGGCGGAATCCGGTCGAGAGCCTCGCCGACCAGTTCCTCGAACTCCTCGCGCGTCATCTCCAGCACACCCCCATTGTCGGCCACGCCGCCGCGGCCGTCCCGGCATACCCGTGCCCGCACTTGGGCATAGGGGACCAATGGCACGCGGCTTCACAGTCGTTCTCCAGGGCGTACGACGGGCGGGTGGCGCCCTCGTCGGCCACTACCGCGCTCGACGCACCCACCCCACGACCGAGCTGATCAGCCCCCCGCACCCCTATGCCCGCGCGCTGGGCCTGATCACGGTCGTCGTCCTCGGCGCCTGGCTCGGCCTGCTCATCGTCGGCAGCGTGCGCGCACCCGTCGGCCCGATGGACACCCGCATGACGCTCCGCCCGTCCGTGTCCGGCGGCACGAAGATCAACGTCTCGCCGCTCGGCGCCCTGGAGCTCCGCTCCCACGTGGCCCCCATCCGCCTGGACGTCGACGTGGACCGTCTCGATCCGGTACGCGCCCAGGCCCTGGTCGACCACCCCGAACGGCTCTCCGGCCTCCAGGACGAGGTCACGGACGACGTCGGCCACGGCACGCTCGACCTCGCCGTACGCTCCTGCGTCGCCGTCGTCTCCGGTGCCACGGCCCTCGGCCTCGCCGTCTACCGCCGCCCGCGCCGCGCGCTCGCCGCGGGCGGCCTGGCCCTCGCCCTGCTCGCCGCGTCGGGGGCGGCCGCGTACGCCACCTGGAACCCGAAATCCGTCCTGGAGCCGAAGTTCTCCGGCCTGCTCAGCAGCGCCCCCTCCGTCGTCGGCAACGCCCGCAGCATCGTCAGCGAATTCGACGTCTACCAACAGGAGTTGGCACGCCTGGTCACCAACGTCACCAAGCTGTACGACGTGACGTCCACGCTCCCCGCGTACCAGCCGGACCCCACCACCATGCGGGTCCTGCACGTCTCGGACATCCATCTGAACCCGGCGAGCTGGAAGATCATTTCTTCCCTGGTCACGCAGTACGACATCGACGTCATCGTCGACTCGGGCGACACCATGGACCACGGCTCGGCCACCGAGAACGGCTTCCTCGACCCCATCGAGGACCTCGGCGCGCCCTACGTGTGGGTGCGCGGCAACCACGACTCGCTCACCACCCAGCGCTACCTGGAGCGCTTCAAGAACGTCCACGTCCTCGACGAGGGCCGCGCCGTGACCGTCGCCGGCCTGCGCTTCGCCGGCATCGGCGACCCGCAGTACACCCCCGACCGCTCGACCGAGCCCGAGGGCGACTCGGTGGAGCACATGGCGGGCATACGTCTCGCCTCCGCCCTGCGCGCCGAGCGGGCGGCCGGCACACCGGTCGACGTGGCCGTCGCGCACAACCCGACGGCGGCGCGCGAGACGGACGGCGAGGTCCCGCTGGTCCTCGCGGGCCATGTCCACCGCCAGGAGATGGAGGTCATGGACGGGGGGACGCGGCTGCGCATCGAGGGGTCGACGGGCGGCAGCGGGCTGCGCGCGGTCGAGGGCAAGTACCCCGACCCGGTCGAGGCGTCCGTCCTCTACCTGGACCGTACGACCAAGCGGCTGCAGGCCTGGGACGAGATCAAACTGGGTGGTCTCGGCCTCACGAAGGCCGAGGTCAGCCGCCATCTCCCCAAGGAGAACCGCCCCGGGGCGCCCTCCTCGCCGGCCACCCCGAGTCCCTCCGGCTAAACCGTTTTGGCGATAGCTCCCCGCATCCCATATGCTTCTCACGTCCCCGACGCGCTGCAAAGCGCCCAGGCGGGCCTCTTAGCCCTCATCGTCTAGTGGCCCAGGACGCCGCCCTTTCAAGGCGGTAGCACGGGTTCGAATCCCGTTGGGGGCACGCAACACCTTGTGCGAGACTAGTGCTCGCACAATGCTTGGTCCTGTGGAGCAGTTTGGAGTGCTCGCCACCCTGTCAAGGTGGAGGCCGCGGGTTCAAATCCCGTCAGGACCGCTTGCGATTCCACGCGGATCGCGTGGCTGGGTAGCTCAGTTGGTACGAGCGATCGCCTGAAAAGCGATAGGTCGCCGGTTCGATCCCGGCCCCAGCCACCTCTCCAGAAGCCCCGCCTCCCCGGCGGGGCTTCTGCCGTTTCCGGGCTCGGCCCGTGGCCCCCACCCGCGGCCCCCGCAAACAGTCCCGCCGCTTCGCGGCGGATGTTTCCCACCCACCCACCCGGCTCCTACTCCCGCGCGACGTCGCGGGGCAAACGGGTGGGTGGGTGGGAAGTATCCGCCGCGAAGCGGCGGGCTTGAGCCTCCCCCCCCCGTAGGCCAGAGAGCTAGCCCGCGTGCGCGGGGGACGACGTGCGGCCGCCCGGGTGGCGGTGGCGCCAGATCCAGAAGACCGTGCTGGAGAGCAGCGCCCAGCCCCCCAGCACCAGGAACGGAAACGCGTGCTGGTGGCCGCCGAAGTACACCGCCGTGTGCTGCGCGTTCACCGACGCCCCGGGCGGCAGCCACTGCCCGATGTGCCCGAGTACCGAGGGAAGCAGCGGCCAGGACACCGCCCCGCCGGACGACGGATTGCCGAGGAGCACCATCAGGCCCCACGTCGGCAGCATCGCCCACCGCCCGAACATCGTGTTGAACATCGAGAAGACCATCCCCGACGCGAACATCGTCAGCGCCAGGATCAGCCAGGACTCCACGAAGGGCAGCCGTACCGCCCCCAGCCACCAGTCCACGACCGCCGCGATGACGAACGCGCCCAGCAGGGCGTACAGCACCGTGAACCCGATCCGCTCCGCCGGATTCAGCCCGCGCGCGTGCACGCTCAGCTGAATGGCCCCCACGAAGCCGATGATCACGGCGGCCAGCGAGATGTAGAAGATGGCGAGCCCCCGCGGGTCGCCTTCCTGCAGCGGCTTGATGTCCTTCACCGCCACCGGCACCCCGACCTTCTCGCCCACCTTGGGCGCGGTCTCCGCGAGCACCTGCGCGACGGACGCGCCGGACGCCCCTGACACGTCCAGCGTCACCTTGTCCCCGCCGCGGGCCACGTCGAGGACCGCGAAGACCTTCTGTTCCTCCACGTCCCGCAGCGCCGCCGCCCGGTTGTCGTACCGCCGCACCTCCAGCGAGGCGTTCAGCGCCTTCTCCATGCCCTCGAGGAACGCCTTGCCCCGCTTGGAGTCCGGGGCGTCGACCACCGCGGTGGGGATGTGGTGCGGGGTCGGGTTGGCCATGGAGTACGTGTACGAGCCGGCGAAGAGGCCCGCCGCGGCCGCCAGGATGAACACCAGCACGATCGCGGGCAGGAAGGGCGACCGCTTGAACGCGTCCCACCGCTCACTCCGGGTGGGAACCCGCCCGTGCGCGCCATGAGCGCCGTGCGCGCCCTGCGCACCGTGTTGATGCTGCTCCCGCTGCTCCTGCTGAACCCGCTGCTCCTGTTGGTCCGGCTCGCGATCAGGCATATCAGGCGTATCAGGCATACGAACACGCTAAACCAAACGCCCTATAAGCAGCCTTCCCACCCCGCAAGCGACGCACCCGGCCAAACGCGCTAAACGCGCTAAACAGACTTTGCGCGCCTTCGCCATCCCCGCACCCCGAGCACCACACCCACCACCACGACCACACCGGCCAGCAGCACCGCGTCCGGCACCGCGCGGCCGATCCCGCCCGCCCACTGCTCCACGGCGAACGAGTCGTCCACGTCCAGCAGGCCGGGCAGCGCGGTCGTCCCGTCGTAGGCGAGGAACAGCGCCCCGAGCGCCATGAAGAACAGCCCCGACAGCAGCGACGTCGTGTGCAGTTCGAACCGGCCGATGCGGAACGTCCGGCCCCGCAGCCACCCGCGCCGCCCCAGGTCGAACCGCTCCCAGAGGAGCGCGAGCAGGAACAGCGGCACGGCCATCCCCAGCGCGTACACGGCGAGCAGCAGCCCTCCGTAGACCGGGCTTCCGCTCACCGCCGCGACCGTGAGGACGCTGCCGAGGATCGGGCCCGCGCAGAACCCGGCGAGTCCGTACACCGCCCCCAGCGCGTACACGGAGAACGCGGTGGTCGGCCGGATGCGGCCCGAGAGCTCCGCCATCTTCCGCGACGCGAAGCCCATGCCGAGGATCTGCAGCACGCCGAGCCCGATGATCAGCCACCCGGCGGCGAGGACGAGCTGGTCGCGGTGGCCGAAGAAGAACCGTCCGGCGTACGAGCCGGCCGCGCCGAGCGGCACCAGTGTCGTCGCGAGCCCGGCGTAGAAGATGCCGGTCCGCGCGACGAGGCGCGAGGCGGAGTCGATGGAGTAGGCGAAGAAGGCGGGGAGCAGCAGTGCGCTGCACGGGCTGACCAGGGCGAGCAGCCCGCCCAGGAACGCGGCGAAGTACCCGACGTCGGCAGTCACTCGGAACCACCCTTGCCCGCGCCGGCCCCGCCCTTCGCCGACTTGGCCGCCGCCTCGATCGCCTGGTCGAAGACCTGGTCGGGCTGGGCGCCCGAGATGGGCCGGCCGTTGATGAGGAAGGACGGCGTGGAGGCGGCGCCCAGTCCGTACGCCTCCTCCTGGTCCTTCTTCACCGCGGCCTCGGCGGCGTCGCTGTCCAGGTCCTTCATGAACCGGTCGACGTCCTTGACCCCGGCCTCCTTCGCCAGTTCCTCCATCCGCCCTTCGCCGAAGCCCTTCTCCTTGGACCCCTCGGCGTACGCGGCCTCGTGGAACTGCCAGAAGCGGCCCTGGCGCCCCGCCGCCCACGCGCCGTGCGCGGCCCGCTCGGAGTCCGCGCCGAAGATCGGGAAGTTGCGCCATTCGATGCGCAGGGTGCCCTCGTCGACGTACTTCTTCACGAGGCCGGGCTCGGTGTCGCGGGCGAACTTGCCGCAGAAGCCGCACTTGAAGTCGGCGTACTCGACCATCACGACGGGTGCGTCGGCGCGCCCCTGCGCCAGCGGGTCCTCGGCGTCACGCCGCGCGAGCTTCTCCAGCTCGGGGTAGACGCCCTCCTGCGGGTCGGCGGAGACGTCTGCGGCGGCCTCTTCCTTGACGGAGCCGCTGCCGGAGGCGCCGGAGTTCTCCGGCTTGGTCGCGGTGTACGAGGCGACGCCGAGCAGCACGGCGGCCACGACGACGCCCGCGCCGATGGCGATGTTCCGGCCCTTGCCGCTCTGGCTCTTGCCGCTCGGGGTCTTGCCGCTCTGGGTCTTCTTGCTGCCGTTCTCGGGCATGGGTGTGCTCTCTCTTGTCCTGTTGTACGTCGATGTGGGGCCCCTGAGTCAGGGGCCTCCTACACGCGCAGGATCGAGAGATCTATCGGTGAGGGCGGGGTGAGCGCGGGCGGCGCGCGGCCCGGCGCCACCAGGAGCACGGCCTGGTCGGCGCCCCAGGAGCCGGATGCCGCGCGGGCGTCGTGCAGCGCGGGGAGCAGTTCGTACGCCGTCCCGGGGCGCTGCGGGGTGCCCGGTGGCTGGTCGGCGTCCCGGTCGGTGCCCTTGCCGCAGCCGGGCGAGCCCTGCGTATCCGCGGCGGAGGGGGACGCAAGCACCTTCACGGCCCCGGCCACCGGCTGCTGCACGGCGGCCGCGGGCCCGCAGAACATCCCGAGCCCGAGCACGACGAGGAAGACCACCGCGAGGGGGCTCCAGTGCGTGCGCGTACCGGTCGGCATGCCCGGAATCGTACGTGCCAGGGTGCACCGCCGGAGAAATCGGTTCGCCACCGCCGAGCCGCGGGTGAGATCCTGGACGGCGTATGTCTACGCAGCCCGCCCTCGCCCTCGACGCCCTCGCCTCCCGCCTCTCCGAGCTCTCGCTGCGCGACGAGCACCGGATCGGCAGGCGGCTGGAGGGTGCGCGCCGGATCCGCAAGCCCGAGGCCCGTGCCGCCGTCCTCGCCGAGATCGCGGCGGACGTCGACAAGGCCGCGGCGCGGATGGCCGAGCGGGGCAGCCGGCTGCCCACGATCACGTATCCGCAAGAGCTGCCGGTCAGCCAGAAGAAGGACGACATCGCCGAGGCGATCCGCGACCACCAGGTCGTGATCGTCGCGGGTGAGACCGGCTCGGGCAAGACCACGCAGATCCCCAAGATCTGCATGGAGCTCGGCCGTGGCGTGCGCGGCATGATCGGGCACACGCAGCCGCGCCGCATCGCGGCCCGCACGGTGGCCGAGCGCGTCGCCGACGAGCTGGACACGCCGCTCGGCGAGGCCGTCGGCTGGAAGGTCCGCTTCACCGACCAGGTCGGCGCGGACACGTTCGTGAAGCTGATGACGGACGGCATCCTGCTGGCCGAGATCCAGACGGACCGCGAGCTGCGCGCGTACGACACGATCATCATCGACGAGGCGCACGAGCGCTCGCTCAACATCGACTTCCTGCTGGGCTATCTCGCCCAGCTCCTGCCGAAGCGCCCGGATCTGAAGGTCGTCATCACGTCGGCGACGATCGACCCCGAGCGGTTCTCGCGCCACTTCGGGGACGCCCCGATCGTGGAGGTCTCCGGCCGGACGTACCCCGTCGAGGTCCGCTATCGCCCCCTCCTCGAAGAGGAGGGGGACGACTCCGACCGCGACCAGATCACCGCGATCACGGACGCCGTCGAGGAGCTCCAGGCCGAGGGCAAGGGCGACATCCTCGTCTTCCTCTCCGGAGAGCGCGAGATCCGCGACACGGCGGACGCGCTGAACAAGAAGAACTACCGGTTCACCGAGGTCCTGCCCCTCTACGCCCGGCTGTCGCACGCCGAGCAGCACCGCGTGTTCCAGCAGCACACCGGCCGAAGAATCGTCCTGGCGACGAACGTCGCGGAGACCTCCCTGACGGTCCCCGGCATCAAGTACGTGATCGACCCGGGCATGGCCCGCATCTCCCGCTACAGCCACCGTACGAAGGTGCAGCGGCTGCCCATCGAGGCGATCAGCCAGGCCAGCGCCAACCAGCGCAAGGGCCGCTGCGGCCGTACGTCGGACGGCATCTGCATCCGCCTCTACAGCGAGGACGACTTCCTCTCCCGCCCCGAGTTCACGGACGCGGAGATCCTCCGTACGAACCTCGCCTCGGTCATCCTCCAGATGACGGCGGCCGGCCTCGGCGACATCGAGAAGTTCCCCTTCATCGACCCGCCGGACCACCGCAACATCCGCGACGGCGTCCAGCTCCTCCAGGAGCTGGGTGCGCTGGACCCGGCCCAGAAGGACCCGAAGAAGCGGCTCACCCCGCAGGGGCGCAAGCTCAGCCAGCTGCCCGTCGACCCTCGGCTCGCCCGGATGGTCCTGGAGGCCGACAAGAACGGCTGCGTGCGCGAGGTCATGGTGATCGCGGCGGTGCTCTCCATCCAGGACCCGCGCGAGCGCCCGGCCGACAAGCAGACGCAGGCCGACCAGCAGCACGCCCGCTTCAAGGACGAGACGAGCGACTTCCTCGCCTTCCTCAACCTGTGGCGGTACGTCAGGGAGCAGCAGAAGACGCTCGGCTCGTCGGCCTTCCGCCGCATGTGCAAGCGGGAGTATCTGAACTACCTCCGCATCCGCGAATGGCAGGACATCTATTCGCAGTTGCGTACGGTCGCGAAGCAGATGGGCATCAGTCTCAACGAGGACGACGCCCCCGAGCAGCACGTCCACATCTCGCTCCTGTCCGGCCTGCTCTCCCACATCGGGATGAAGGACGTGAAGGAGTCGAAGGACAGCAGGTCCGCCAAGGACGGCGACCCCAAGCAGCGCGGCGGGCGCAACGAATACATCGGCGCGCGCAACGCGAAGTTCGCGGTCTTCCCGGGCTCGGCGCTCTTCAAGAAGCCCCCGCGCTTCATCATGTCGGCCGAGCTGGTCGAGACCTCCCGGCTGTGGGCCCGGGTCAACGCGAAGATCGAGCCGGAGTGGGTCGAGCCGCTCGCCCAGCACCTCCTGAAGCGGACGTACAGCGAACCGCACTGGGAGAAGGACCAGGCCGCGGTGATGGCGATCGAGAAGGTCACGCTCTACGGCGTCCCGATCGTCACCGACCGCAAGGTGAACTACGGCCGCATCGACCCCGAGGTCTCCCGCGACCTCTTCATCCGGAACGCGCTGGTGGAGGGCGACTGGCGCACCCACCACAAGTTCTTCGCCGCCAACCGCAAGCTCCTCACCGAGGTCGAGGAACTGGAGCACCGCGCGCGGCGCCGCGACATCCTCGTCGACGACGAGACGCTCTTCGACTTCTACGACCAGCGGGTGCCCGCGGACGTCGTGTCCGGCGCGCACTTCGACTCCTGGTGGAAGAAGAAGCAGCGGGAAGAGCCCGAACTGCTCGACTTCGAGCGGTCGATGCTGATCAACGAGAAGGCGCAGGGCGTCTCCAAGGACGACTACCCCGACTCGTGGCGCCAGGGACAGCTCAAGTTCCGGGTGACGTACCAGTTCGAGCCGGGCGCGGACGCGGACGGCGTGACCGTCCACATCCCGCTCCAGGTCCTGAACCAGGTGACGGACGAAGGCTTCGACTGGCAGATCCCGGGCCTGCGCGAGGACGTGGTCGTCGAGCTGATCCGCTCCCTGCCGAAGCCCATCCGCCGGAACTACGTCCCCGCGCCGAACTTCGCGAAGGCGTTCCTGGAGCGTGCGGTGCCGTTGCAGGAGCCGCTGCACGTCACGCTGGCGCGCGAGCTCCAGCGGATGGTCGGCGTGCCGGTCGCGCCGGACGACTTCGACCTGACGCGCGTGCCCGACCACTTGAAGATCACGTTCCGGATCGTCGACGAGCGGCGCAAGAAGCTCGCCGAGGACAAGGACCTCGAAGCGCTGAAGCTGCGGCTCAAGCCCAAGGCCCGCAAGGCGCTCTCGCAGGCGGCCGCGGCGACGGCGGAGCGCACGGGCGGCTCCGCGGTCGAGCGCTCGGGTCTGACGGACTGGAGCATCGGCACCCTCCAGCGCGTCTTCGAGACGCGCCGCGCCGGCCAGCCGGTGAAGGCGTATCCGGCGCTCGTCGACGACGGCGACACCGTTTCCGTACGCCTCTTCGACACCGAGGCGGAGCAGCAGCAGGCCATGTGGCGCGGCACCCGGCGCCTCATCCTGCGCAACATCCCGGTGAACCCGGCCAAGTTCGCCTCCGACAAGCTGACCAACCAGCAGAAGCTCGCCCTTTCGGCGAACCCGCACGGCTCCATGCAGGCCCTCTTCGACGACTGCGCGACGGCCGCCGCGGACAAGCTGATGGCGGACTTCGGCGGGCCGGTCTGGGACGAGGAGTCGTACCGCAAGCTGTTCGACAAGGTGCGCGCGGAGATCGTCGACACGACCGTGCGGGCGGTCGGGCAGGTCCAGCAGGTCCTCGCCGCCTGGCAGGCCTGTGAGCGCCGCCTGAAGTCGACGAAGAGCCCGGCCCTCCTGCCCAACCTCGCGGACGTGCGGGAGCAGCTGAACTCCCTCATCAAGCCGGGCTTCGTGACGGAGACGGGACTGCGCCGCCTGCCGGACCTGATGCGCTACATGGTGGCGGCGGACCGGCGGCTGCAGCAGATGCCGACCAGCGTCCAGCGGGACACCGCGCGCATGGAGAAGGCCCGCGAGATGCGCGACGAGTACCTGTGGCTGCTCGAACAGCTGCCGCAGGGCAGGCCCGTGCCGCAGGAGGCCCTGGACATCCGCTGGATGATCGAGGAGCTCCGCGTCAGCTACTTCGCGCACGCCCTGGGCACGGCGTATCCCGTCTCGGACAAGCGGATCGTGAAGGCGATCGACGCGCTGGTGCCGTGATCGTCCGGGCACGCAGGGTGAGTTCGACCGCCGGGCCTGCACTGCTGTAGAGTCCTGTCTCGCAGCACAACGCGCAAGCAAGTGCAGCGAGCAAGGTCCTGTGGAGCAGTTTGGAGTGCTCGCCACCCTGTCAAGGTGGAGGCCGCGGGTTCAAATCCCGTCAGGACCGCAGTAGACACGAGGGCCGCACCCATCAGGTGCGGCCCTCAGTCGTTCCCGCTGTCCGCGCCCGCGGCGGAGCCGCAATCAGACACAGCAAATCCCGTCAGGACCGCAGTAGATATGAGGGCCGCACCCAATGGGTGCGGCCCTCAGTCGTGTTCCGGGGGGTCCACACCGGCCCGGGTGCGGCCCTCCGTCGTGCGCCCGTGCGCGGGCTCCGCCCCCGGTGGCTTGACGGAGTCACATTCCGTCGGTACTCCGGAGAGCAGGGGGCCGGCGGGAGGCTCCCCAGGAGGTGACGCATGTCTGCTTCTTCGGCGTCCGCGCGGCACGAGACGCGCGCCCTGCTGCGCGCCCACCTCGCGGCGGCCACCAGCTACCGCCACGCGACCCGGCACTGCCCGATCTGCCACCGGCTCCTGAGACTCGCCCTGGAGGCCCCTCAGCGCGCCGGGGGCGATCCCGAGGACCCGGAGGAGGGTTCCGCGCGGGAGAGCGCCACAGACGGCCCTCCCGGCGCATGACCGAAGCGCAAGAGCCCCTCTAGCGCAGGGGAGTTGCCCACAACAAGATTCACGACGTGTGACGGGTGTCACCGAAGCAGTTTGCGAAACCCCGGAACTTACACCCTTCCTACAACCAGCCAATTTAATATGTGCAATTGCACCACCCCCCAGAGCGCTCCCCCGATGTCCTCCGATTACTCCCCGGGGCCGCCCACCTGCACATCCGCCGCGCATCCACGGCGCATCCTCGGCGCACAAAAAAGATCGCGCTGGACCCGGCGGAGTCCAGCGCGATCGAACGACGCACCCACGTGTGTCAGGCGTGGGTCCCGTTGGGGCGGGACCCTCGTCGCGTGTAGCCATATGTCGGACGTACGGCCAGGTTGGGGGACCTGACAGCAGTGGTGCTCTTCGCCCGAGTTGTACGAGTTACTGCTGGTTGAGCGGTACTTCTGGCGTACGTCAGGCCTCGCTGCGCTGCTGCGGAATACCCGCGAGCAGTGCGCGGACCTCAGCCTCGCGGTAACGGCGGTGTCCGCCGAGCGTGCGAATCGACGTGAGCTTGCCAGCCTTGGCCCAGCGCGTCACCGTCTTCGGGTCGACGCGGAACATCGTGGCGACCTCAGCCGGGGTCAGCAGCGGCTCGGCATCAGGGGTGCGAGCGGTCATGAGCGGCCTCCTCGGGAGAACCGAACCTTCTCGGTTCATTCCTCTAAATTCTGCACCTTGACCCGCGTTGCCCGAAATGGCGGACGCGAGTCGAGTCGGTTATAGGACGAACGGCTTGTCCTCGGCACTACAACTACACCATCCGTCCAGCCGCGTCGGCCAAACCGATGGAATTGCCCTCCCAGGTGTTCATCACCGACGGAAGCCGATGGACCATGCCATAGCGGACAGTCACGCCACAGTGACGATCAGTCACAGAGCGATCAGGAGTCAACAGACCCCCCATACAGTGCAATGCTGAGTAATCCGCCCTTACTTGGGCGGAAGGAGCCCTCCCCGGACTCCTTGTCCTATTTTGGCATGAGGAGGGGTGATGGGCGCAAGAGCCCCGAAAGTGCGGTCCATCACGCTTGAGGCAAAGGCCCGTATCGGGACCTACGTCCCGGGACCCTGAAGGGCGACGACGGAAGGGAGCCGGACCTCAGTTCGCGAACTGAAGATCCCGGACCGCCCGCCACCGCTCCACGAGCCTCGCATACGCCTCGCCGGCCGCCTCGCCGTCGCCGTCGCGCAGCGCCTCGATCCCCTCGGCCACGTCCGCCGCCGAGTGGTCCTCGCCGAGCTCGTCGGCCGGCACCGCGTGCACGAGGCCTCCGTAGTCGAGCTCGACCAGAGAGCGCGGGTGGAACTCCTCCAGCCAGCGGCCGACGTCCATGAGCCCGTCGATGAGCGGCCCCTCGCCCAGCGTCTCCCGCAGCGTCTTCAGGCCGCGCGCGACCCGGCGCCGCGCCTGCACCATCGGGGTGCGGTAGCGGAGCACGGGCGGGTCGGCCTTCGCGTGGTTCCGCTCCTCGTCGGAGAAGAGCACGAACCAGTGCAGCGGCACCTGCCACGTCGACGTACGGATCCAGGGGCGCGCGTCGGGGTTGCGGGCCAGCCACTGTTCGTAGTCCGCGGCCGTCTGGCGGCGCAGCACCGGCGGGAGCACCGCGTCCAGGACCGGCGCGGGCAGCTGCCCGGCCAGCTCCCCCATGGCCTGCCAGCCGCGCAGCCGGGTCCGCCAGGGGCAGACGCACAGCACCCCGTCGGCCTCCACGACGAACGCGTCGCCGCTCTCGTGCACCGGCACGGGCACCGGCGGCGTGGGCACCAGGTCGGCGAGCGAGCGGCGGAGCTCGTCCTGGTAGGAGGGCAGGTCGGGGCGGCGGGCGTAGCGCGCCCAGTGGCCGCGCTCCGGTTCGGGGAAGGCGGCCAGCGGCTCGTACACACGCAGATAGGACGCGTACGGGACCGTCACCGATGACACCTTGGGCACGGCTGCTCTCTCCCCCACGGGTGAACTCGAAAACGTGATCCTCGACTCCGGGCGGTCAAGGTCGGTGGACAGCCTTTAGTCTCATGCCCATCGGGCCCCGCCACCCGCACGGGAGCCCGCCCAACCGCGCCACTTGACCGGGAGTCACCACAGTGACCGAAGCAGACAACGGCGTCCTGCACACCCTGTTCCACTCGGACCAGGGAGGCCACGAGCAAGTAGTGCTCTGCCAGGACCGTGCCAGCGGCCTCAAGGCCGTCATCGCCATCCACAGCACCGCCCTGGGCCCCGCCCTCGGCGGCACCCGCTTCTATCCGTACGCGACCGAGGAAGAGGCCGTCGCCGACGTCCTGAACCTGTCGCGCGGGATGTCGTACAAGAACGCCATGGCCGGCCTCGACCACGGCGGCGGCAAGGCCGTGATCATCGGCGACCCCGAGCAGATCAAGAGCGAGGACCTGCTCCTCGCCTTCGGCCGCTTCGTCGCCTCGCTCGGCGGCCGCTACGTGACGGCCTGCGACGTCGGTACGTACGTCGCGGACATGGACGTCGTCGCACGCGAATGCCGCTGGACCACCGGGCGCTCCCCGGAGAACGGCGGCGCGGGCGACTCCTCCGTGCTCACCGCCTTCGGTGTCTTCCAGGGCATGCGCGCCAGCGCCGAGCACCTGTGGGGCGACCCCTCGCTGCGCGGCCGCAAGGTCGGTGTCGCGGGCGTCGGCAAGGTGGGCCACCACCTCGTCGAGCACCTCCTGGAGGACGGCGCCGACGTCGTGATCACGGATGTCCGCGAGGAGTCGGTGAACCGGATCACCCACAAGCACCCGTCGGTGACGGCGGTGGCGGACACCGAGGCGCTCATCCGTACCGAAGGCCTCGACATCTACGCGCCCTGCGCGCTCGGCGGCGCGCTCGACGACGACTCCGTGCCGGTCCTCACCGCGAAGGTGGTGTGCGGCGCCGCCAACAACCAGCTGGCGCACCCGGGCGTCGAGAAGGACCTCGCCGACCGGTCGATCCTCTACGCGCCGGACTACGTGGTGAACGCCGGCGGCGTCATCCAGGTCGCCGACGAGCTGCGCGGCTTCGACTTCGACCGGTGCAAGGCGAAGGCGTCGAAGATCTTCGACACCACGCTCGCCATATTCGCTCGCGCAAAGGAAGACGGCATTCCGCCGGCTGCCGCGGCCGACAGGATCGCCGAACAGCGGATGTCCGACGCGCGCTGAAAGGGCGTGTGAGGACGTGCCACAGGGCCCCGTCGACGTACTGGGAGAGACAAGACTCACCCCCGTCGGCGGGTCGCCCGGCAAGAAGAGGTTAAAATCGCAGTTGACCAGCGAGGACGGGGCTCCTCGAAGGTTGTGCGCCGAGGCGCGTCCTGCGGGCGACGTACCGTATGGCCGCAGGAGCAGGTACCGTGGAAGCCCTACGGACCGGTCTCTCCACGGAGAGTCCGTTCCAGATCATGAACGCGTGTCAAGACTCTGGGGCCGTCGAGCCCCGTATCCGAGGGGGTCGAGCCATGGGGCGCGGCCGGGCAAAGGCCAAGCAGACGAAGGTCGCCCGCCAGCTGAAGTACAGCAGCGGCGGGACTGACCTGTCGCGTCTGGCCAATGAGCTGGGCGCTTCGACTTCGCAACAGCCGCCGAATGGCGAGCCGTTCGAAGACGACGACGAGGAAGACGACCCGTACGCCCAGTACGCGGATCTGTATAACGACGACGAGGACGACGACTCTGCTGAAGAGTCCGGCCCCTCGTCTCAGCGCCGCGGCGCTTGACCTCGTTGCTTACGCACTATTTATTGCCTAGGCAGTATTCGCAGTTCTCATAGCAACTGCACTTCACCCGGTCCGGGGGCACCACCCCGGGCCGGGTTTTGTGCTGCTCGCGCTTCCTACTTCGCGTAGTCACCGATGAGCTCGGCGCCGGTCGCGTGGTCGCCGCGGTCGGTGATCTCTCCGGCGACCCAGGCCTCCACGCCGCGGTCGGCGAGGGTGGTGAGCGCCGCGTCCGCCGACTCCTCGGGGACGATCGCGATCATGCCGACGCCCATGTTCAGCGTCTTCTCCAGTTCGAGGCGCTCGACCTTGCCCTGCTTGCCGACCACGTCGAAGACCGCGCCCGGCGTCCATGTCTCGCGGTCGACGATCGCGTGCAGGCCGTCCGGGATCACCCGGGCGAGGTTCGCCGCGAGGCCGCCGCCCGTGATGTGGCTGAAGGCGTGGACGTCGGTGGTGCGGGTGAGCGCCAGGCAGTCCAGGGAGTAGATCTTGGTGGGCTCCAGGAGCTCCTCGCCGAGCGTGCGGCCGAACTCCTCGACCTGGCGGTCCAGGGCCCATCCCGCGCGGTCGAAGACCACATGCCGGACGAGCGAGTACCCGTTCGAGTGAAGACCCGAGGCTGCCATGGCGATGACCGCGTCACCCTTACGGATGCGATCCGGGCCGAGCAGGCGGTCGGCCTCGACCGCGCCCGTGCCGGCGCCCGCGACGTCGAAGTCGTCCGGGCCGAGGAGGCCCGGGTGCTCCGCCGTCTCGCCGCCGACGAGTGAGCAGCCCGCGAGGACACAGCCCTCGGCGATGCCCTTGACGATGGCGGCGACGCGCTCGGGGTGGACCTTGCCGACGCAGATGTAGTCGGTCATGAAGAGCGGCTCGGCGCCGCACACGACGATGTCGTCCATGACCATCGCGACGAGGTCGTGGCCGATGGTGTCGTACACGCCCATCTGCCGGGCGACGTCGACCTTCGTGCCGACGCCGTCGGTCGCGGAGGCGAGCAGGGGGCGCTCGAAACGCTTGAGCGCGGAGGCGTCGAAGAGCCCGGCGAAGCCGCCGAGGCCGCCGAGGCCCGCGACCTCGGGACGCTGGGTCTTCTTGACCCACTCCTTCATCAGCTCGACGGCGCGGTCGCCCGCCTCGATGTCGACGCCCGCGCTTGCGTAGCTGGCACCAGTGGTCTCAGACATGACGGTGAGAACTTTCGTGTCGTACTGCGTGGGGTCTTACGGGCGACGGATCGCGTCGGCGGCGGCGGTGCTCGCCGGGCCCGCGGCCAGTTCCGTCTCCAGGAGCTGCTTGCCGAGCAGCTCGGGGTCGGGCAGGTCCATCGGGTACTCGCCGTCGAAGCAGGCGCGGCAGAGGTTCGGCTTGTCGATGGTCGTGGCCTCGATCATGCCGTCGATGGAGATGTACGAGAGGGAGTCGGCGCCGAGCGAGGTGCCGATCTCCTCGATGGTCATGCCGTTGGCGATGAGCTCGGCGCGGGTCGCGAAGTCGATGCCGAAGAAGCACGGCCACTTCACGGGCGGGGACGAGATCCGGATGTGGACCTCGGCGGCGCCGGCCTCGCGGAGCATCTTGACCAGGGCGCGCTGGGTGTTGCCGCGGACGATCGAGTCGTCGACGACCACCAGCTTCTTGCCCTTGATGACTTCCTTGAGGGGGTTCAGCTTGAGACGGATGCCGAGCTGGCGGATCGTCTGCGAGGGCTGGATGAAGGTGCGGCCGACATAGGCGTTCTTCACCAGGCCGGCGCCGAAGGGGATGCCGGAGGCTTCCGCGTACCCGATCGCGGCGGGGGTGCCGGATTCGGGCGTCGCTATGACGAGGTCGGCCTCGACGGGAGCTTCCTCGGCGAGTTTCCGGCCCATCTCGACCCGCGAGAGGTAGACGTTCCGGCCCGCGATGTCCGTGTCGGGGCGCGCGAGGTAGACGTACTCGAAGACACAGCCCTTGGGCTTCGCTTCCGCGAATCGGGACGTTCGCAGTCCGTTCTCGTCGATCGCGATGAACTCGCCGGGCTCGATCTCCCGGACATAGCTGGCGCCGCAGATGTCGAGCGCGGCGGACTCCGACGCGACGACCCAGCCGCGCTCCAGGCGGCCGAGGACCAGCGGGCGGATGCCCTGCGGGTCACGGGCCGCGTACAGCGTGCCCTCGTCCATGAAGATGAGGGAGAAGGCGCCCTGAACCTGCGGGAGGATCTTCATGGCGGCGTCTTCGATGGTCAGCGGCTTGCCGTCGTCGTCCACCTGACCTGCGAGGAGAGCCGTCACCAGGTCGGTGTCGTTGGTCGCGGCGACCTGGGTCGCGCGGCCGTTCTCCTTCGGCAGTTCGGCGACCAGCTCGGCGAGCTGGGCCGTGTTGACGAGGTTGCCGTTGTGCCCGAGCGCGATGGAGCCGTGCGCGGTGGCACGGAACGTCGGCTGGGCGTTCTCCCAGACGGAGGCTCCGGTGGTCGAGTAGCGGGCGTGACCGACCGCGATATGACCCTGGAGCGAGCCGAGAGAGGTTTCGTCGAAGACCTGGGAAACGAGGCCCATGTCCTTGAAGACGAGGATCTGGGAGCCGTTGCTGACCGCGATTCCCGCGGATTCCTGGCCCCGATGCTGGAGGGCGTAGAGCCCGAAGTACGTGAGCTTTGCGACCTCTTCGCCCGGAGCCCAGACACCGAAGACGCCGCAAGCGTCCTGGGGGCCCTTCTCGCCGGGAAGCAGATCGTGATTGAGTCGACCGTCACCACGTGGCACGCCACCGAGTGTAGGCGAGATCGACCACTGGTCCGAATTGGGGATACGGCCCCTGCACGGAGGGTGAGCGCGGCCCGTCGCCGTGGCCCTCGCAGCCGCTCCGCATCGCTTGTGCGTCAGGCGTACGACAGGGCTGTGAACTGCGACGACGGCTTTGTGAACAGGGGCGGGAGTGCGTTGACGCCCGTTCCGGCACCCCGCGAGGCTCCTGATCCATGCAGCCTCATGGATTGTCACGGTCTTCCCGGTTGTCCCGGCGCTCCTTCACCGGCGGAGTGGCGGGCGCCGCCGTCGGCGTGGGCGCGGTGGGCGCCGCGACGCGGGCCGACGCCGCGCCCGGCGCCCCTGCCGAGGCCTCCGCCACGGCCTCCTCCGCCACCCCCGCCGAGCGGCCCTTCGCCGCCGCGCACGGGCGGCACTCCCGGCGGCCCAACATCCTCTTCATCCTCGGCGACGACCTCGGCTGGGCCGATCTCTCCTCCTACGGGTCGCCGCACATAAAGACCCCCCATCTGGACCGCCTCGCCCGCCAGGGCGTGCGGTTCACGGACGCCTACTCCGGTTCCGCGACCTGCTCGCCGACCCGCTTCAGCCTGTACACGGGGCGCTTCCCCGGGCGTACGAAGGGCGGGCTCGCGGAGCCGATCGCCGACAGGTCCGTGGGCCTCGACCCGACCCACCCCACGCTCGCCTCGCTGCTTCGCGACGCCGGATACGCGACCGCGCTGATCGGCAAGTGGCACTGCGGCTATCTGCCCGACTACTCCCCCACCCGGTCGGGCTGGGACGAGTTCTTCGGGAACTTCGGCGGGGCCTTGGAGTACTACTCGAAACTCGGGCTCGGCGGGGAGTACGACCTCTACGAGGGCCGCGTGCGGGAGGGCGATGCCGAGTACAAGGACCTGCGGTATTACACGCGTGTTCTCACCGAGCGGGCGAGCGCGTACGTCCGGCGGGACCACGGCGGGCGGCCCTGGCTGCTCAACCTCAACTTCACGACCCCGCACTGGCCGTGGATCGCGGACGGGGACGAGGAGGGGAGCGCCGAGATCGTGCGGCGGATCAAGGCGGGCGACAAGGGCGCGCTCCGCCACCAGGACGGCGGCTCCGTGGAGAAGTACACGGAGATGGTCGAGGACTTGGACCGCTCGATCGGCGAAGTGCTGCGCGCGCTGCGGAAGTCCGGGCAGGAGCGGGACACGCTGGTGTTCTTCGCCTCCGACAACGGCGGTGAGCGCTTCTCGTACAACTGGCCGCTGTCCGGCAACAAGGGCTCGCTGAAGGAGGGCGGCATCCGCGTGCCGACCATCGTGCGGTGGCCGGCGCGGCTCGACGGCGGGCAGGTCAGCGACGAGCCCGTCTACACGCCGGACTGGACGGCGACGCTCCTGGACGTCGCCGGGGCCCGGCCGCACCCGGCGTATCCGCTGGACGGGACGAGCCTCGCCCCCTACCTCCTGCAGGGGAAGGCCGTCGCGGAACGCGAGCTGTTCTGGCGGGTGCGCGGGGAGCGGGCGCTGCGCCGCGGGAAGTGGAAGTACTACCGCGGCAAGGGCGGCGCGGACCAGCTCTTCGACCTCGCGGCCGACCGGCGTGAGCAGGCCGACCGGGCCGCGGGCGAGCCGGAGCTCCTGGCCGAGCTGCGGGCGGCGTGGGAGCGGACGGACGGGGAGCTGCTGGCGTACGGCTGACGCTCCGGTGCCGTACCGCTACTTCGCCGGCTTCTCGGCTCCCTCACGGTCCGCGCTCGCGCCGATCACCGTGCCGTCGGCGGCGGTGATCTTCAGGGTGCCCTGCTTCACCTCGTAGCGTGCCGTGCCGTCGAAGAGCTTCAGGAGCTTGCGTTCCGTGGTCATCGCCTCGCCCGGGCACAGCTTCCGGGTGGTGGCGGGGGCGCCGAAGGTGATGCGGCCGTCCTTCGCCTCGGCCTTGGCGGTGACGGAGTTGCAGCCGAGGTTGCCGCGGACCTTGCCGTCGTCGCCGAAGGTCAGGTGGACCTTGTCGGCCACGTCCTTCGGCAGGGAGGCGGTGGTCTTCGCGTCGCCGACGGAGTTCACCGTCCACCTGGTGCCGGTGAGCGGGGCGTCGGGCTCGGCGGGCTGCGAGGTGAAGGCCACACGGTCTCCCTTGGCGGTGGTGAGGGTCATGCGGTCGCCGGCGACCTTCGCGGTGAACTTCTCCTTGCCGAGGGCGCGCAGGGCGTTCTTCTCGAATGTCATGCGGCCGTCGTCCGCGCAGGCCCGCTTCGTCGTCAGGGGCTGCCCGAACTCCACGGTCTCGCCCTTGATCGTCACGTCGGCGCCGACCGAGTTGCAGCCGAAGCTGCCGCCGGCCCGCCCGTCCTCGCCGATCTTGAGGTAGGCGTTCCCCGGCGCGTCGTGTTTCTTGCCGTCCAGGGTGAGGCTCTCGACGGTCCAGCGGACGCCGGTGAGAGCCGCCTCGCTCTCCACGGAACGGCCGCCGGAGTCGCCTTCGGAGCCGGCCCCGGACTCGGTGCCGCATGCGGTGAGCAGCAGCCCGGCGGAGGTCAGCGCGGTCAGGGTGAGGGTCAGTCGCTGCGTGTGCATGACGATGTGACGGGACAAGTGGGGGAGTCGGTTCCATCACCCCCACCGGCCGCGGCTAGCCCATGATCGGCAGCAGGTCCGACAGATCCGCCCGCTCTCCGCTCGCGCTGACCTTCGCCGCGTCCAGGGCGCTCGCCCAGTCCGTGCGGCCGGTCGCGAGGCGGATCCAGGTGAGCGGGTCGGTCTCGACGACGTTGGGCGGGGTGCCGCGGGTGTGCCGGGGGCCCGCCACGCACTGCACGACCGCGTACGGCGGGACGCGCACCTCGGTCGACGCGCCCGGCGCCTTCACCGCGAGGGCGTCCGCGAGCAGCCGGGCGCAGGCGGCCAGGGCCTGGCGGTCGTACGGGACGTCGAGGCCCGGCACCGCGTCGTTCAAGTCGTCCGTGTGGACGGTGAGTTCGACGGTCCGGGTGACGAGGAAGTCGCCGAGGGTCATGGCGCCGAAGCGGGAGGGCACCAGGCGCTCGTCGGGCGCGGCGGCCAGGGACTCCTCGATGCCGGCGAGCGTGCGCGTGAACAGGTCGTCGAGGTCGGCGCCCGCGCTCTCGGCGATGGCGCGGGTGTCCTCGTCGACCTGGGCCGCGGCGGTGACGGTCGCGAACGGCCAGTCCATGAGCGGGACTTCGTGCTTCTCCGGCTCGGGCAGGCCCAGATAGCGGTGGACGGTGCCGAGGACCATCGCGAGGTGGGCCGCCAGTTCGTGCACGGTCCAGTCGCCGAGCCGGGTGGGGCGGGCCAGCTGCTCGGGGGTGAGGGTGTGCACCGCGTCCCGTACGTTGCCGAACTGGGCGAGGACGGCGGTGCGGATCTTGGCGGAGTCGTACGAACGCGTGCGCTTCTTGGCCGGTGGCATGGGGCCGAGCCTAAGCGTTTTCGGGGTACCCCTGAAGTCCCTTTTCCACCAGATCGAAGGCGCGCTCGGCGGCCTCGGCGCAGTCCTTCGCGATCTCGTCGATCGGGTCGCCGGCGAGGGTGCGCTCGTGGTTCTCCATGATGAGGGCGTTCCGGGCGCCGATCAGCTGGGCGGCGGCGACCCGCGCGAGGAGCATGTCGCCGGTCTCCTCCGCGAGGGCGTCCGCGAGGAGCTGGACGCTGCGCATGTGGAAGATCACCACGCGGTGCGCGAGCGTCGGTGTCTCCTTGATGAGCTGGCGCACCTTGAGGGTGCGCGGGTCGCCGCTGAGGCCGATCGACGGGTCGTGTGCCGGGATCTGCTCCAGGAACTGGCGGCGCGCCGCGGCGACCGCGGACTCGCCCGGCCGCCGCTCGCGCACCGCGCGGGCGGGGTCCGCCACGTGCTCCTCCATGGGGCCGACGAGCACGCCCTCTTTGGTACCGAAGTAGTTGAAGACGGTCATCTTCGACACGTCGGCCGCCTCGGCGATCTCCGCCACGGAGACGTGGTCGTAGCCCCGCTCGGAGCAGAGGTCCACGGCGACCTGCCAGATCCGCGCGGCGGTCTGCCGCTTCTTGCGCGCGCGCAGCCCCAGCTCCTCAGTCATGCAGGTCACGGTACCGGGGTGGCCTCTTCCCGCACGGTGAACGTCTCGCGGTTGCGGGGCACGCCGACCCCGCGCCAGCTGAACGGCACGCCCCGCGCGGTCTCCGGGTCGGGTCCGTCCATCAGCTGGAAGTGGACGTGCGGCTCGGTGGAGTTGCCGGAGTTCCCGCAGCCACCGATCCGCTGCCCGACGGTCACCTTGTCCCCCGCCCGGACGGCGAGCGATCCCCGCTGGACGTGCGCGTACAGGGCGTACGTCCCCTCGCCGAGGTCGAGCACGACGTGGTTGCCGATGACGCGGCGGGCCCCGCCGAGCGTCCTGCCGACGCCCTCGACCAGCCAGAAGTACAGCACTCCGAGAAGGGAGCTGCGGCTCAGGTGGTCGCGCTGGCCGTCCTCGGCGTGCACGACGGTCGCGTCGCCCACGGCGAGCAGGGGCGCCCCGAAGGCGGGGTAGGCCCGGCCGGACCGGGCGACGGGCCAGAACCAGACGGGGGTGGGGCGTGCGGGCCCGTCCTCCGGCTCGGCGGTGATGTCGATGGCGTACGTCTGTGCCAGGTAGTGCGTGCCGTGGCTCGGCACCTTGTCGGCGGGGCTGTTGAGCGCGGACCAGCGGCCGCCGACCGGGGGCGCGACCTCGACGGACGCCGGGGGCGCCGCCTCGATCCGTCGGCGCGCGGAGCGGGACAGCGTGGAGCTGATGGCGATCGCGGCGACCGCGGGCAGCCAGCTCAGCCAGTAGTTGTACGGCAGGTCCGTGAAGATCCTGACGACGAACTGGCCGAAGAACACGATCCACAGCACCCGATGGAGCACTGCGGCGGACTTGAGCAGGCCTATGGACATAACTCCCCCTCGTACGTACGGACATACCTGTCGAAAGCCCGGTCAGATCAGGTCAGGTCACCGGGCGTGCGGCCGTGAGCACCACCAGGAGCGGCACGACCCGGCCTGCCGGGACCTCGTACCGGCCGCGCTCCGCGGTGTGCAGCCAGCCCGCGCCGGTCAGCTGGCGCAGGTGGTGGTAGATCTGGCCGGTCGTGCCGACGTCGTCGAGCGCGGCCAGCTCGGCGGCGGTGCGCAGACCGCCGAGGATCTCCCGCAGCAGCCGCAGCCGCACGGGGTTGCCGAGGGCGGCGAACGACTCGGCGGTCTCCGACCAGTCGCCCTCGAACACGGTCTCGGTGTGCAGGCCGTACTGCCAGTCGTACCGATGTCCCGTCGGCACCCGCACCGAGCCGGTGAACAGGACGGCGCCGTCCGCCTCCTCCGTCACCGGATGCCGCGCCTTCAGCGCGTCGAGGGCCCAGAAATCGCCCTCGCCCACGGGAGGCGCGGCCGGGCCCACGCTCTCCAACTCCGCCATCCGCCGTTCGAGCTCGGCGACACGCTCTTCAAGATCCACGATTACGAGCTTACGTAGTTACGTAATTTCTGGCAACCGGGAAACGCCGAAAACGCCGACAGCCCCCGCCCGGACCAGGTCCGGGCGGGGGCTGTCGGCGAAGGTGGGTCAGGCGAAGAGCCCCGGCAGGGTCCCCTCGTGGGCCGCGCGCAGCTCGCTCAGCGGCAGCGTGAACTCGCCCTGCACGTCGACGGCGTCACCGTCGACGACACCGATGCGCCGCACGGGCAGACCCCGCGCCCCGCACATGTCGGTGAACCGCAGCTCCTCGCTCCGCGGCACCGAGACGACCGCGCGCCCCGCCGACTCGGAGAAGAGGAAGGTGAACGCGTCCAGGCCGTCCGGCACGACGAGCCGGGCACCGCGGCCGCCCCGCAGGCAGGACTCGGTGACGGCCTGCACGAGACCGCCGTCCGACAGGTCGTGCGCGGCGTCGATCATGCCGTCGCGCGAGGCGGAGATGAGGATCTCGCCGAGCAGCTTCTCGCGCGCCAGGTCGACCTTGGGCGGAAGCCCGCCGAGGTGTCCGTGGACCACCTGCGACCAGGCCGAGCCGCCGAACTCCTCGTGCGTCTCGCCGAGCAGGTAGAGGAGCTGGCCCTCTTCCTTGAACGCCATCGGCGTGCGCCGCGCCACGTCGTCGATCACACCGAGGACGGCGACGACCGGCGTCGGGTGGATCGCCGCCTCGCCGGTCTGGTTGTAGAGCGAGACGTTGCCGCCGGTGACCGGGGTGCCGAGCTCGAGGCAGCCGTCCGCGAGACCGCGGACGGCCTCGGCGAACTGCCACATGACGTCCGGGTCCTCGGGCGAACCGAAGTTGAGGCAGTCCGAGATCGCCAGGGGCTTGGCGCCGGAGGCGGCCACATTGCGGTACGACTCGGCGAGCGCGAGCTGCGCGCCCGTGTACGGGTCGAGCTTCGCGAACCGGCCGTTGCCGTCGGTGGCGATGGCGACGCCGAGGCCCGTCTCCTCGTTGATCCGGATCATCCCGGAGTCCTCGGGCTGGGCGAGCACGGTGTTGCCCTGCACGAAGCGGTCGTACTGGTCGGTGACCCAGGACTTGGCGGCCTGGTTCGGCGCGGCGACGAGCTTGAGGACCTGCTCGCGCAGCTCGTCAGGGTTCGCCGGGCGGGCCAGCTTGTTCGCGTCGTCGGCCTGGAGGGCGTCCTGCCAGGACGGGCGGGCGTACGGCCGCTCGTAGACCGGGCCGTCGTGCGCGACCGTGCGCGGGTCGACGTCGACGATCTTCTCGCCGTGCCAGAAGATCTCCAGGCGGTCGCCGTCGGTCACCTCACCGACGACGGTGGCGATGACGTCCCACTTGTCGCAGATCTCCAGGAAGCGGTCGACCTTGTCGGGCTCGACCACGGCACACATGCGTTCCTGCGACTCACTCATGAGGATCTCCTCGGGAGTGAGCGTGGAGTCGCGCAGCGGCACGTCGTCGAGCTCGACGCGCATGCCGCCGGAGCCGTTGGACGCCAACTCGCTGGTGGCGCAGGAGAGTCCGGCCGCGCCCAGGTCCTGGATGCCGACGACGAGCTTCTCGGCGAAGGCCTCCAGGGTGCACTCGATGAGGAGCTTCTCCTGGAAGGGGTCGCCGACCTGGACGGCTGGGCGCTTGCTCGGCTTCGTCTCGTCGAAGGTCTCGGAGGCCAGGATCGAGGCGCCGCCGATGCCGTCGCCGCCGGTGCGGGCGCCGTAGAGGATGACCTTGTTGCCGGGGCCGGACGCCTTGGCGAGGTGGATGTCCTCGTGCCGCATGACGCCGATCGCACCGGCGTTGACCAGCGGGTTGCCCTGGTAGCAGGCGTCGAAGACGAGCTCGCCGCCGATGTTCGGCAGGCCGAGGCAGTTGCCGTAGCCGCCGATGCCCGCGACTACTCCGGGGAGCACGCGCTTGGTGTCGGGGTGGTTCGCGTCGCCCATGCGCAGCGGGTCCACGACCGCGACCGGGCGGGCGCCCATCGCGATGATGTCGCGGACGATGCCGCCGACGCCGGTGGCCGCGCCCTGGTAGGGCTCGACGTACGACGGGTGGTTGTGGGACTCGACCTTGAAGGTGACCGCGTAGCCCTGGCCGACGTCGACGACGCCGGCGTTCTCACCGATGCCGACGAGCATGGCGTCGTTCTCCGGCACCTTCTCGCCGAACTGCCGCAGGTGGACCTTGCTGCTCTTGTACGAGCAGTGCTCGGACCACATGACGGAGTACATGGCGAGCTCGGCGCCGGTCGGGCGGCGGCCGAGGATCTCGCGGACGCGCTCGTACTCGTCCTCCTTCAGGCCCAGCTCGGCCCAGGGCAGCTTGACGTCGGGCGTCTCGGCCGCGTGCTTGACGGTGTCCAGAGTCATGCGTTGACCAGCTTCTTCAGGATCGAGGTGAAGAATCCGAGGCCGTCGGTGCGGCCGGTCCCGACCAGCGGCTCCACGGCGTGCTCGGGGTGCGGCATGAGGCCGACCACGTTGCCCGCCTCGTTGGTGATGCCGGCGATGTCACGGAGCGAGCCGTTCGGATTGCCGTCCAGGTACCGGAAGGCGACGCGGCCCTCGGCCTCCAGCATGTCCAGGGTCCGCTCGTCGGCGGTGTACTGCCCGTCGATGTTCTTGAGCGGGATCCGGATCTCCTGCCCTGCCGTGTAGTCGGCGGTCCAGGCGGTCCCGGCGTTCTCCACGCGCAGCCGCTGCTCGCGGCAGATGAAGTGCAGGTGGTTGTTGCGCAGCATCGCGCCGGGCAGGAGGTGCGTCTCGGTGAGCACCTGGAAGCCGTTGCAGATGCCGAGGACCGGCATCCCCGCCTTGGCCTGCTCGATGACGGACTCCATCACCGGCGAGAAACGGGAGATGGCGCCGGCCCGCAGATAGTCGCCGTAGGAGAACCCGCCGGGCAGCACCACGGCGTCGACCTGCTTGAGGTCCTTGTCCTTGTGCCACAGCGGCACGGCTTCGGCGCCGGCCACACGGACGGCACGCTGGGTGTCGCGGTCGTCGAGGGTTCCCGGGAAAGTGACGACTCCAATTCGAGCAGTCACTTCGCGGCCTCCTCGGCCTTCTGCGTCTGCTGGTCTTCTTCGACCTTTACGACGAAGTCCTCGATCACGGTGTTGGCGAGGAAGGTTTCCGCCAACTCGTGGATACGGGCGAGGGCCGTCCCGTCGACCGGCCCGTCCACCTCGAGTTCGAAGCGCTTTCCCTGACGTACGTCGGAGATGCCCTGGAAACCGAGGCGCGGCAGTGCACGCTGCACCGCCTGGCCCTGGGGGTCGAGGATCTCCGGCTTGAGCATGACGTCGACTACGACGCGTGCCACTGGCACTCCCGGTGTGTGGTGCTGGCGTGTGCTGCTTGCGATGTGCTGAGCAGGTTCCTTCAGACTACCGGCACAAAATTTCTACTCGCGTAGATTCGTAGCAACCTACGAGATGACGGTCACGTTCCGGGGTGCAAGCAGGTTTCGAACCGAGAACCTTCACGATGAATCCATGAAAGATCTAGCCCCGCAATGCGCCAATACAATGCCGGGCACTGTACAAAGGAATTGGCAATAGCCGATACTTTGCCCAAAACATCCGTGCAGTCGGCATCACCGCATGTCAACGCGGTAGAGCCGCGCGAAGGGACCGATATTCGTGGCGCAACGTGTCGTGGTCACTCTCTTTGACGACATCGACGGCGGGGAAGCGGCGGAAACGGTCGCGTTCGGTCTTGACGGCAAGTCGTACGAGATCGACCTCAATCAAACCAATGCCAAGAAACTGCGCACGGCTCTGGCGCCGTACCTGGAGGCCGCCCGCAAGCAGTCGAAGTCCGGAGCCGTCTTCCGGCACACGGCGGTCTCCCCCGACCCGTCGGCGGTCCGCGCCTGGGCGCGCTCGCACCAGATGAACGTCCCGCCCCGCGGCCGCATCCCCAAGAAGGTCTACGAGGCCTTCGAAGCGGCCAACTGAGCACCGGCCGCACGCCGTCCGGAGCCCCTCGCCGGCACCGACTTGCGCTGCACCCCTCCCGGTCGGCTAAAGTCTGGAGCACGCCGAGGGGCGAGGCCGCAGGGCCGGACCTCACGGAGTCTTGCGGGTGTAGTTCAGTAGTAGAACATCCCCCTTCCAGGGGGAAGGCGCAGTGTGCAATTCCTGTCACCCGCTCTGCATCGCTCACCGACCGGTCCGCCGGTTGCGGTAAGCTGGTGCCCGCGCCGGTCGGTGAAAGCCGATCGGAGGCAATGCGAACGTAGCTCAGTTGGTAGAGCGCAACCTTGCCAAGGTTGAGGTCGCGAGTTCGAACCTCGTCGTTCGCTCCATGTGAGAGGCCCCGGTCCATGTGACCGGGGCCTTCTTCGTGCGCCTTCGTACGCTCGTGGGTGCTTCTGACATTTGTCATGCGGGCCGGTGACAGCGCGCACTGCCGACGTCCTCCGGACCCCGGGACGCTTGAGTCATGACTGACCAAGTGATCGACGTGACCGATCTGCGGCGCGTGTACGAAGGGGGTCCCCCCGCGCCCTTAAGGCGTGGGGGCGGTTTCGAGGCAGTACGGGGGATCTCCTTCGCTGTGGGACGCGGTGAGCTCTTCGCGCTGCTCGGCACCAACGGCGCCGGCAAGACGTCCACCGTCGAACTCCTCGAAGGGCTCGCGGCACCGGCCGCCGGACGGGTGCGGGTGCTCGGACACGACCCGTACACCGAGCGGGACGCGGTGCGCCCGCGGATCGGCGTCATGCTCCAAGAGGGCGGTTTCCCCGCGGAGTTGACCGTCGGCGAGACCGCGCGGATGTGGGCGGGGTGCACCAGCGGGGCCCGGCCCGTCGGCGAGGCCCTGGAGATCGTCGGGCTCGCCAAGCGGTCCCGGGTCCGCGTGAAACAGCTCTCCGGCGGCGAGAAGCGGCGCCTCGACCTGGCCATGGCGCTCCTCGGCCGGCCCGAGGTGCTCTTCCTCGACGAACCCACCACGGGACTCGACGCGGAAGGGCGGCGCGAGACCTGGCAGCTGGTCAGGGACCTGCGCGACAACGGCACCACCGTGCTGCTCACCACGCACTACCTCGAAGAGGCCGAGAGCCTCGCCGACCGGCTCGCGATCCTGCACGAGGGCCGGATCGCCGCCGAGGGCCGCGTCGCCGACGTGGTGGCCGAGCAGCCCTCCCACATCTCCTTCGAACTGCCCACCGGGTACTTCGTGGGCGACCTGCCGCCGCTCGCCGCGCTCGGCGTGACCGGGCACGAGACGGACGGCCGCCGCGTCCGGCTGCGTACCGAAGAGCTGCAACGGGCCGCCACCGGGCTGCTGTTGTGGGCCCGCGACGCACGGGTCGAGCTGACCGCGCTCGACGTGCGCGCGGCCACGCTGGAGGAGGCGTTCCTGCGGATCGCGCGGGACGCGCAGAGCGGAACGGACGAGGCCGCCGGGCGGCGCCTCGGCGACAAGGAGCTGTCGGTATGAGCACGGCGACCATGACGACCCCGGCACGCCGGATGCAGGCGCTGGCGCGCGCCGAGCTGACGCTGTTCGGGCGGAACAAGGCGATGCTGTTCGCGGCGCTGTTCGTGCCGATGGTGATCCCGCTCAGCATGCGGCAGGCCGCCGAAGGCATGGACCTGAAGGGCACCGGGCTCGACGTCGGCACCGTCGTCCTGCCCAGCGCCCTCGGCTTCTCCCTGCTGTTCGCCGTGTACTCCGCGCTGACCGCCGTCTACGCCGCCCGGCGCGAGGAGCTCGTGCTCAAGCGGCTGCGCACCGGCGAGCTCCGGGACCCCGAGATCCTCGCGGGCGCCGCGCTGCCGTCGGTCCTCATCGGGATCGTGCAGTGCCTCGTGCTCTCCGTGGGCTGCGGGGTGCTCCTCGACGCCGGGGCGCCGAGCGCGCCGCACCTCGTCGTGCTCGGCCTCGCCGCGGGGCTCGTGATGTTCGCCGCGCTGGCCGCCGTGACCGGAAGCGTCAGCAGGACCACCGAGTCCGCGCAGGTCATGAGCATGCCGCTGATCTTCGTGTCGATGATCGGCTCCGGGCTCTTCATCCCGCTCGAGGTCATGCCCGACAAGGTCGCCTCGGTCTGCGAACTGCTCCCCCTCTCGCCGGTCATCGAGCTGATCCGCGGCGGCTGGGCCGGCACCCTCTCGGCCTGGGACGCGCTGGGCGCCACCGCCACCGCGGTGGCCTGGACCGTACTCGCGGTGTTTGCTGTACGGCGATGGTTCCGCTGGGAACCCCGGCACTGAGGGAGGAGCCTCCGTGATCGACCGCATGCGGGCCTGGCAGCGCGACTGGCACGGGCGCAGCAAGATCGAGAGGGTCGAGCTCCAGAGCACCGCCATGTGGCACGCCATGCCGTGGATCTTCTTCCTGAGCTGGCTCTCGGTGCCGCTCGGCCTGAGCCTGCGCCCGGGGCTCGCCGCCCAGCTCTTCGGCTGGTCGCTGATCGTCCTGGCTGCCGCGCAGTGCGTGCACGTCAACCGCTCGCTGCGCCGGTCGATCGACCACTACCTCCGGCGGGCGCCCCTGCCGCGCCGCGACCTCACCGTGGCCGCCGTCCTCATGGGCGGCACCATGGGACTCGCCGTCGGCCTCCAGGCCGTGGACGGCGTGGACAACGGAATGCTGGGCCTCACGACCCTGTACATGACGATGCCGTTCGCCCAGGCGCTCGCCTTCTCCGTGCCCGTCCGTGGCTTCCTGGCCTGGGTGGCGCTGGTCGACGCCGCGGCCGTGGCCGCCTTCGCGGCCGGCGGGGCCCGGGGCGGGGAGCTCGTCGCGGTCGGCGGCCTCATCGCCTTCGCCGGCCTCCTCGCGCTGGTCTCCACGCGCTGCGGCGCCTGGACGCTCTCCGTGATGTGGGAGGGCGACCGGGCCCGGGAGGTCGAGGCGCGGCTCGCGGTCGCCGAGGAGCGGCTGCGGTTCGGCCGTGACCTGCACGACGTGATGGGGCGCAACCTCGCCGTCATCGCCCTCAAGAGCGAGCTCGCGGTGCAGCTCGCCCGCCGGGGCCGGCCGGAGGCGGTGGACCAGATGGTCGAGGTGCAGCGGATCGCGCAGGAGTCGCAGCGGGAGGTGCGCGAAGTCGTACGGGGATACCGCGAGGTCGACCTCGCGGTGGAACTCGCCGGGGCGCAGGGCGTGTTGGAGGCGGCGGGAATCGTTTGCCGGGTGACCGGGTCCGCGGCGACGCTGCCCGCATCGGTGCAGTCGGCCCTCGGGTGGGTCGTGCGGGAGGCGGCGACGAACGTGCTGCGGCACGGTGACGCGGGGCGCTGCGACATCACGCTGACGGTGGACGAGAGGAGGGCGGCGCTGGTGGTGGAGAACGACGGAGCGCCGGAGATCGCGCCCGAACAGCGGGGCTCCGGCCTCGCGGGGCTGCGGGAGCGGTTGGCCGCGGTGGACGGGGTGCTGGACTTCGCGTCCGGCGACGGCGTGTTCCGGCTCACCGTGGAGATTCCCCTGCCGCCGCCCGGGGCGCACGACCCGGCAGCGGCGCAGGAGCGGGACGGGGAGCGGGGCCGGGGCCGGGACGGGGACCGGGGCCGGGACCGGGAGCGGGACGGGGACCGGGGCCGGGGCCGGGGCCAGGGGGTGGCCGCGTGAGCCTGCGCGTCCTGCTCGCCGATGACGAGCACCTCATCCGCGGGGCGCTCGCCGCGCTGCTCGCCCTCGAGGACGATCTCGTCGTGGTCGCCGAGGCCGCGTCCGGGCCCGAGGCGCTCGCCATGGCACGGGCCCACCGGCCCGATGTCGCCGTGCTCGATCTGCAGATGCCGGGCGCCGACGGTGTGAGCGTGGCCACATCTCTGCGGGACGAACTCCCGCAGTGCCGCACCATGATCGTGACGAGTCACGGCAGACCGGGGCATCTCAAGCGGGCCCTCGCGGTGGGGGTGCGCGGCTTCGTGCCGAAGACCGTGAGCGCCCAGCGGCTCGCCGAGATCATCCGTACCGTGCACTCCGGAAACCGTTACGTGGACCCGGAGTTGGCGGCCGACGCGATCTCCGCGGGGGACTCGCCGCTGACCGCCCGCGAGGCCGAGGTGCTCGAACTCGCCGCCGACGGGGCGCCCGTCGCGGAGATCGCCGAGCGCGCCGCGCTCTCCCAGGGAACCGTCCGCAACTACCTCTCCTCGGCGGCCACCAAGATCGGGGCGGAGAATCGTCATGCCGCGGTACGTCTCGCACGCGAGCGAGGTTGGGTATAGTTGGTCTCGCGCTTCGGCGCAACGCGGACGTAGCTCAGTTGGTAGAGCGCAACCTTGCCAAGGTTGAGGTCGCCAGTTCGAACCTGGTCGTCCGCTCCAGATGAAAGGCCCCGGTCATCTCGACCGGGGCCTTTTCCTGCACCGGCCACCAGGAGGTGCCGGTTCGCGCGCCGGCTACCAGGAGGTGCCGGTCAGCCGCTCGTACGCCTCGATGTACTTGCCGCGGGTGGCGTCCACGACTTCCTGCGGCAGCGCCGGCGGCGGCTGCTCGCCGTGGCGGTCCCAGCCCGAGGCCGGCGAGGTCAGCCAGTTCCGCACGAACTGCTTGTCGTACGACGGCTGGGCGCGGCCCGGTTCCCACTGGTCCGCGGGCCAGAAGCGCGAGGAGTCCGGCGTCAGGACCTCGTCGCCGAGGATGAGCGCCTCCCCGTCGAAGCCGAACTCGAACTTCGTGTCGGCGAGGATCAGGCCGCGG
Source organism: Streptomyces sp. NPDC039480 (assembly GCF_055597165.1). Taxonomy (NCBI): domain Bacteria; kingdom Bacillati; phylum Actinomycetota; class Actinomycetes; order Kitasatosporales; family Streptomycetaceae; genus Streptomyces; species Streptomyces sp. NPDC039480. Next base: position 60,195 of record NZ_JBVITX010000009.1, read on the forward strand.
TCGCGCGCGACGTCCCGCGCCCGGCTGTAGACGGCCAGGGTCGACTGGCGCAGCCGCGCCGCGGTGTCGGCGCCGACCTGGCGGGCCACGTCCTCGTACGACACGTTCTCGTCGTGCTCGCCGACCGCCGCCTTCGCCGCGGGCGTGAAGATCGGCGCGGGCAGCTCCGAGCCGTCGACCAGGCCCTCGGGGAGGGCGAGGCCGCAGACGGTCCGGGAGTCGTTGTACTCCAGGAGACCGGAACCCGTCAGATAACCGCGGGCGACGCACTCCACCGGGACCATCTGAAGGGGCTTGCAGACGAGGGTGCGGCCCTCCCAGTCGGCGGGCGCGCCCTGCGGCACGTCCGTCGAGATGACGTGGTTCGGGACGAGGTCCGCGAGCTGGTCGAACCACCACAGGGAGAGCTGGGTGAGGACGCGGCCCTTGTCGGGGATCTCCGAGGGCAGCACCCAGTCATAGGCGGAGAGCCGGTCGCTGGCGACCATGACGAGCTCGCCCGCCTCGTTCTGGTACAGCTCGCGCACCTTGCCGGTGTGGAGGTGGACCAGACCCGGCACCTCGAGCGGCTCGGGCTTTTCTACGAATCCGGACACGGTTCCCTCCCGTGGTTCTGGCCAAGTGAGGACGATTCTCCCGCATGGGAGACATGGTTTTGGCCATGGGTCGAGTGGGGGTGGGGGGTGGGGTGTATCGGTGGGGGTGGGGGCGGGGTTCGGCGCGCCTGGGGGCGGGGGCGGACGCGGGGTGGGGCGCGCCTGGGGGTGGGGCCGGACGCGCCTGGCGGCGGGGCCAGATACGCGATGCGCCCGCGGCGGCGCGGGCAGTCGCGCCGGGGAGCGTGTCCAGTCGTGCCCGGCGGCGCGGCCAGACGTGCCTGGGAGCGCGGCCAGTCGCGCCCGGCGGCGGGCAGACGCGCCCGGGAGTCCGGCCAGTCGCGCCCAGTAGCGCGGCGAGGCGCCCCTGGCGGCGGGCAGACGCGCCCCGGAGCCCGACCAGACACGCCCGGCAGCGGAGCCGGACGCACCCGGCAGCGCGGGCAGACGCCCCCGGCGGCGGGCAGACGCGCCCCGGAGCCCGGCCAGTCGCGCCTGGGGGACGGGCAGTCGCGCCCGGCAGCACGGCCAGACGTGCCTGGGAGCGCGGCCAGACGTGCCCGGCGGCGGAGCCAGACGCCCCGGCAGCGCGGCCAGATGGCCCGGGCGGCGGGCAGACGCGCCCCGGAGCCCGGCCAGTCGGGCCTGGGGGGCGGGCAGACGCGCCCGGCAGTACGGCCAGACGTGCCCGGCGGCGGAGCCAGACACGCCCGGCAGTGCGGCCAGACGCCCCGGGCGGCGGGCAGACGCGCTCGGGAGCCCGGCCAGCCACACCTGGGCGACAAGCAGACGCACCCGGCGCGGGCAGACGCGCCCCGGAGCCCCGGACAGTCGCGCCCCGGCGACGCAGCCAGACGCCTGCGGGGGCGCGGCCAGACGCCCACGGCGGCGCGGTCAGTCGCGCCTGAGGGCGGGGCCAGATGCCCCCCGGGGGCGGGGTCAGTCGCGTTTGCAGATGCGGTCCAGGAGGTTGGCTGTGGCGCGCTGGATGCGTGTGTCCACGTGGCCGGGGCGGTCCAGGGCCGGGGACCAGGCGAAAGTGCCGGATGCGAAGACCAGGGCGCCGGACGGGGCGCGGTAGAGCGACGACTCCTGGTGGCGGGTGACGCCCTCGGTGTCCTCGTACGGCGAGTGGGCGAGCAGGATGCGGCCCTGGTGCTGGGGGAGCGCGGTGCGCGGGAAGTAGCGGTCGGCCTCGCCGGCGACCAGGCCCGCGATCTCGTCGTTCTCGTGCGCCCCGGTGGCCTCCCACAGCCAGTGGTCGGCGTTGCGGACGACGAGGGGGCGCGGCTCGGGAACGCGCCCCGCGTACTGGATGCCGAGCAGTTGCTGCTCCGCCTTGTCCTGCTCGCGCCACAGGGCGGGCCGGCCGGGACCGCGGCGCTTGCGGCAGGTGAGGAGGCGGTCCTCGACGCCGGACGCGGACGGGCCGAGCTCCACCTGCCAGTACATGGTGTTGGCGGAGAGGAAGACCAGGGACGTGCCGTGCTCGCGGGCCAGCTCGGTGGTGCGGCGCATGCTGGGCGACCAGTACTCGTCGTGGCCGGGAAAGACCAGGCCTCGGTACCGGGTCGGGTCGATGCGGCCCGCGTGCAGGTCGCGGGCGTCCGCGTACGCCAGGTCGTAGCCGTATCGCTCGGCCCAGCGGATGAAGTCGTAGGCGTGGCCGACGTGCAGGGGCAGGCCCGCGCCGGCGTACGGCCGGTCGAAGGAGACCGTGACGGCGGCCTCGCTCTCGCCGAGGAGTCCGCCCTCCTCGTCCCACGCGTGGTAGAGGCTGGCCCCGGTGCGGCCGTCCTCGGGGTAGAGGTTGTACGCCTGCCAGGTGATGTCCGGCAGGAGCAGCAGGAGGTCGGCGGGGTGGCTGTCGCGGACCGTGAAGGGGACGTGCGAGCGGTACCCGTCGGCGGTGGTGAGGACCGCGACGTACGCCCCGATGCTCCAGTAGCTCGGGATCTGCAGTCGCCAGGAGAGCCACCAGTGGTGGCAGGAGACCGTGCGGTCCGCGGTCAGTGGGGCGGGCTGGACGATGCCGGAGAGGCGGGGGCTGGTGGTGATCTTCGACGCGCCGTCGCCTCCGTAGTGCCCGATGCGGTAGATGTCGACGCTGAACTGCTGGGGCGGGTCCACGGTGACGTGGAAGTCGATCGCCTCGCCCGGGGCGGCAGCGCCGGTGGAGGTGAAGCCCTTGATCTGACGGTGCACGTCGTCGGCGGTGAGCGGGCCGCCGGTGCGCGGCTCCGGGATGTTCGCCGCGCCGGGGGCCGGGGCGTGGTCGACGTACCAGGGCACGACCTGGCCCGTGTCGTCGAAGTAGTGCTCGGATCCGCGCAGCCAGGGCAGCGGGCCCTGGCCGAAAGGATCCGATACGGCGTGCGCCAGCGCTCCCGATTCCCAGCGGCGGATCGGCTCCGACTTCATCTGTGCCCCTCCCTCGCTCCCCCGAGCCTGCGGCGCCTCATGGTGCGTACGGTCCGGCGGCCGCTCCCAGCACATCACATTACGCACGCGCACCGTCACCGTTCGTCGCGAATTGGTGTGAACGGAGCGTGATGCTCCGCGTGGGTCGATGGGCGGGGGGGCGGTGGTCGACCGGTGGGTGGATGGGCGGGGGCGGTGGACGACCGGTGAGTCGGTCGGCGGGGTGGCGGTGGACGACCGGTGAGTCGGTGGGCGGGGTGGCGGTGGGGTGGCGTCGGGGTGGCGGGGTGCGGCGGGGTTGCGGCGGGTTGTCGCGGGTGGGCGGTGGGTGGTGGGTGAGCGGCGGGTGGGTGGTGGGTGAGCGGCGGGGCAATGTGCCGGGGTGCTGGTTCGGGGGGCTGTTTGGGGGTGGAGGGCTGCGGCGGGGTGTGAGGGGCGCGCGGTGGGGCGCGCGGGGTGGGGGGTGCCGGGGGCAGCGGCTCCCGGGGGCCGGGGGGCCGGTGGGCTGCACAGGTCGCCGCACCCGTGGCGCACGCAGGGGACGGCGATTCGCGCAGCCGGAGCGGTGGCCCGGGCGCGCCCGGGAGATGCGGCGCGGTTCAGGGATGCCGGGCGGGCGGCGCGGTTGCCAGAGGCGCCCGGGAGGCGCGCCGCCGGTACCAGAGGTGCTGGGGGGGTGCCGGTGCCTGGGTCAGACCAGGCGGACCGGTTTTTCGGGGCGGATGCCCAGGCGGGTGAGCCAGTCCCGCAGGGGGGACGGGTCGCCGTCCTCGACGAGGCTCAGGACGCGCGGCGTGAGGTCCGCCGCGCGCTCCCCGTCGACCAGCAGCGCGGGCCCGTCGAGCCAGTCGAGACCGGGGGCGGCACCCGCGGTGTCCACCGCCGCACAGCACACCATCGCCGTCACGTGATCGGCGAGGAGCTCGCGGCCCGTGCGCGGCGGCTGGAGCGGGAAGAGGGGCAGCGCGCCGTCGTCCCAGAGGGCCTCGTCCGGGCCCTGCCCGGTGGGAGCGGGGCGGGGCGGCGCCGCGGCCTCCTCCCGGGCGAGCTCGGCGGTGAGCCCCGCGGCCAGCATGCCACCGCGGCTCTGCTCGTCGGCATCATCGGCCTCGTCGTCCGCAGGGAAGAGGGACGCGGCGTGCTCGGGGGACCCGGGGGCGAGCCGGTGCCGCGGGGTCCTCGACGCCGGGCCGGCACCCGCCGGGTCGTCACTCTGCGTACTGTCCGGGCCAGACGCCGTCAGGTGTTCGAGGACGCGGCCGAGCGTCGGCCCATCGGGGTCCGGAGCCGTCGGATCGGTGGAGTGGCCGACGCCGAGGGAGTCCAGGACGCGGTGCAGCCGGGCGGCGTCCATGCGCCATTTCCGGTCGACGACCTCGTCCGGATACTCCTGCCACGCCACCGGCGCCCAGTCCGGCCCCGCCTCCGCGGGCCCGCCGTGGAAGAGCCGGGCCGCCAGCAGCGACGCTGCCTCGTCCACCGAACCGGGCTCCTCCAAGAGGTCGCAGGCGGGACGCTCGCCCAGGCGGGAGGCGAAGCCCTCCGCGAGGCGGTCCCTGCGGGACAGCTCGGTGAGCGCGGAGACCACGCCCGCGTCGAGCCGGGAGGGCCAGCGGCCCATGCGCCAAGCGGGCAGCGCGACCCGGGTGAGCAGACGGTCCCAGCCCGCGTACGCGAGGCCGACCTGTTCCTGCGCGACGATCCGCACGCCATAGTCCACCGCTTGGGCGCGCTCGGCGGCGGCCGCGGCGACACCGCGCTCCATCTCGGCGGCGTGCACCCGGCAGTGGCGCAGCAGGAGCCGGGCGATCCGGCCGATCCCGGCGAGCACCACACGCGAGACGGGGTCGCGGCCCGGGGCCGTGGCGACCGCGACCGCCGCGTCGAGCCCGCGGACGAAGCGGCGGGCGGCGGCTATGTCGGGGTGCGCCGAGGGCCCCGTCCCCGCCACGACGGGGGCGAGCACCGCGCGCAGCTCACCGACCCGCATCCACCACAGGAACGGGGAACCGATGACCAGCACGGGGGCGACGGACGACGGGCGCCGGGCGTACGGCGACTCCCCGCGGTCCCGCGCGGGCGCGCCGCCGTGCGCGGGATGGGTGCGGTCCTCGAGCCAGCTGTCGCAGTCCGGGGTGAGCGCTATCGCCGAGGGCGCGGGCACATCCAGGCGGTCGGCGAGGTCCCGCACCAAGCGGTACAGATCGGGGGCGGACTCCTCGGTGATCGGCACCGTCGGGCTCAGGGCGGGTCTGGCCCGCGCGACGACCAGGCCGACGCCGCCCGCGACGAGCAGCACGAACACGGCCACGCCGGTCACGGCCCAGCGGACGGCATCCCAACCCTCGCCGCCCGCATGGCCCATGGCCCCGGCCGCGAGCAGCACGACAGCGGCGGCCGCGGGCAACAGGGCGACGGCCAGTGCCCTGCTGCGCAGCCGCAGCACGGCGAGGGCCCGGGAGCGCGCGGCCTGCGCGCCCACCTCCACACCCGTACCTGACACGACCGATGGCACCCCCTGCTGCCTATTGCTCGGCCGTCGGCCTGGGCCGACGGCACACATCAACGGCGTTCGTGTTGCTCACTCCCCCACTGTGGCACCCGCCACCGACATCGCAATGCCGGTGGTCTGTTTGGCTCTGGGCGCCTTGAACGCTTTCGCCGCACCCTAGTTGGGGCGCCCGCCATCGTCAGCCGGATGGGCCACCGGTCACTCGATGGAATGGCTTTGGCTAAAGCTGGCTGCCGAAAAGGCCCCGGATCCAGTGTCAGATCCGGGGCCTAAGGTCGGCGGGAGTGGCCGAAAGTCACGCGGGGGTGGCCGGGAGGAAGCGGGGGTGTCCCGGGGGGGGACGGGTTACGCCTTCGCGGCGGCCTTGGCCGCGATGTCCGTGCGGTGCTGGGAGCCGTCGAGGCGGATGCGGGACAGCGCGGTGTACGCGCGCTCCCGCGCCTCGGTGAGGTCGGCGCCCGTCGCCGTCACGGACAGCACGCGGCCGCCCGCGCTGACGACCGCGTCGCCGTCGCGCTTCGTCCCGGCGTGCAGGACGTACGCATCCGGGGCATCCTGTGCCGCGACCTCGTCCAGGCCCTCGATGGGCTCGCCCGTGCGCGGCGTGCCGGGGTAGTTGTGTGAGGCGACGACCACGGTGACCGCGGCGTCGTCGCTCCAGCGCAGCGGGGGCAGGTCGGCGAGGTTGCCGGTCGCGGCCGCCATCAGGAGACCGGCGAGCGGAGTCCTGAGGCGGGCGAGGACGACCTGCGTCTCGGGGTCGCCGAAACGGGCGTTGAACTCGATGACCCGTACGCCGCGGCTCGTGATCGCCAGACCGGCGTACAGCAGCCCGGAGAACGGGGTGCCGCGGCGCCGCAGCTCGTCCACGGTCGGCTGGAGCACGCTCTGCATGACCTCGTCGACCAGCTTCGGGTCGGCCCACGGGAGGGGCGAGTACGCGCCCATGCCGCCGGTGTTCGGGCCCTCGTCGCCGTCGAGTGCGCGCTTGAAGTCCTGGGCGGGCTGGAGCGGGACGACGGTCTCGCCGTCGGTGACCGCGAAGAGGGAGACCTCGGGGCCGTCCAGGAACTCCTCGATGACGACGCGGTCGCAGGCGAGGGCGTGGGCGCGGGCCGCCTCGACGTCGTCCGTGACGACGACGCCCTTGCCGGCGGCGAGTCCGTCGTCCTTGACGACGTACGGCGCTCCGAAGGCGTCGAGGGCCTCGTCGATCTCCGCCGGGTTCGTGCAGACGTACGACCGGGCGGTCGGCACGCTCGCGCCCGCCATCACGTCCTTGGCGAACGCCTTGGAGCCTTCCAGCAGGGCGGCCTCCTTGGACGGCCCGAAGCAGGGGATGCCCGCCGCGCGCACGGCGTCGGCGACGCCCGCGACGAGGGGGGCCTCCGGGCCGACGACGACGAGCGCCGCGTCCAGCTGCTGGGCGAGGGACGCCACGGCGGCGCCGTCGAGGGCGTCGACCTGGTGCGTCTCGGCCACTTCCGCGGTGCCGGCGTTGCCGGGGGCGCAGTGCAGCTCGGAGACGGCGGGGTCGAGGGACAGAGAGCGGCACAGGGCGTGTTCGCGGGCACCACTGCCGATGACGAGGACCTTCACGGTGGTCAGCCTAGCTCGGGGGGCGGGGCGCCTTTGTACGGGCCGCCCACATGGGGCGACGGATCCCCTCGTACGTTCCTCCAGCCCACGGGGCCGCACCGTACCGAACCATCCCGCCGCTCCGCGGCGAACACCTCCCACCCACCCACCCGTTCACCCCGCACCGCCCGGCGGGAGTAGGGGCCCGGGGGGCCGGTGGGGAATCATCCCCGCCGCGCAGTGGCGGGCCGGGCACTCCTGACCCGGGGGAACGTCGCAGGCGGCCCTAACCCACCCGCTCCTACCCCCGCGGGACGTCGCGGGGCAAACGGGTGGGTGGGTGGGAAACATCCGCCGCGAAGCGGCGGGCTCGGCGCCCCTACCCCCGCAGGACGGCGCAGGCAGAAACCCACCCACCCCCTACCCCGGCAGAACGGCGCCGGCAGGCCGGCGCCCAGAGACGTGGCGCTATTCGTTCGGGTACTCGTCCACCACCGTCGCCCCCAGCTCCCGGACAATCAGGTCGTGGCCAGAGAGCGCCGACTCCACCAGGTCCGGGTCATCGTCCTCGGGGATGTCGTCCTCGGGGGACACGTGTTCCGGGGCCGGAGCCGGGGCGGGAGCAGACGCGCGTACGGGAGGCGCCGCCTCCGGGGCGGGCGGGGGCGGGGACTGGGGCGCGGCCGGCGCCGCCGGGGGCGGTGACGGCTGCTGCGGGGCCGCGACGGGACGGGCCGCCATCGGTGCACCGCCGAAGTTCCCCGCGGCAGGCGGCGGCGCCGAGCCACCGGACGGGTCGACGATCGCCTCGACCTTCCACTGCACGCCGAACTGCTCGGACAACGCCTGCCGCAACACGTCCTCGCTGCCGCTGCTCGCGAAGTTGTCGCGCGCGCCCGCGTTGACGAAGCCGATCTGGAGGGTCGTCCCGTCGAACCCGGCCACCTGCGCGTTCTGGCTGAGGAGGATCCAGGTGAAGCGGCGGCGGTTCTTCACCGCTTCGAGGATGTTCGGCCACAGGGTGCGAGGGTCGGGCCCACCGGCGGGGGGCGCGGCCATAGGGGCCGGCGCCTGGGGCGCGGAGGGCTGCGGGGCGGGGGCCTGCGGCGCCGGGGCGGAAGCCGCAGGGCTGCTGCTCCCCGCGGAGGCCGCGGTCGGCCAGCCACCCGGGCGGGACGCCGCCGGACCGCTGCCGGGCGCCGAGGCCGTCGGCCAGCCACCGGGGCGCCGCTCGGCCGCCGGGGCGACGGGAGCGGCAGCAGGAGCCGGAGCCGAAGCCTGAGGAGCAGGCGCCTGCGCCACCTCGGGAGCCTGCGGAGCCTGCGCGGGCTGGCCGCCAGCCTGCGGTCCGCCGTCCGCCACCTGCCCGCCCCCGCCGACACCAGCACCAGCACCAGCACCAGCACCAGCACCAGCACCAGCCTGCGCCGCCGCCCCGGCCCCCCGCACCGCCGCCCGCGCGGCCGCTGGGCCGCCACCCGGCGGAACGGGGGGACCGGGCGGTCCGGGCGGGACAGGCGCGGGCCCGCCCACAGGCATGGCCACCCCCGGCTGCTGCACGCCCGCGTGGGCCTCGGGCCCGGGGACGTAACCCATCGCGGGGCCGGGGCCCTGGCCACCGGCGACGAAGTTCCCGCCGCGCTCCAGGCGCTCGAGGCGGGCCATCATCGAGCGCTCGTCGTCATAGGCGGCGGGAAGCAGCACGCGGGCGCAGATCAGCTCCAGCTGGAGCCGCGGCGAGGTGGCGCCGCGCATCTCCGTGAGGCCTTCGTTGACGATGTCGGCGGCGCGGCTGAGCTCGGCGCCGCCGAAGACGCCGGCCTGCGCCTGCATGCGCTCCACGACGTCGGCCGGTGCGTCGATCAGCCCCTTCTCGGCGGCGTCCGGCACGGCGGCGAGGATCACGAGGTCCCGGAGCCGCTCCAGGAGGTCGGCGACGAAGCGCCGCGGGTCGTTGCCGCTCTCGATGACGCGGTCGACGACCTCGAAGGCCGCAGCTCCGTCCCCGGAGGCGAAGGCCTCGACGACGGAGTCGAGCAGCGAACCGTCCGTGTAGCCGAGGAGGGAGGTCGCCATGGCGTATGTCACACCGTCGTCCGCGGCGCTGGCGAGGAGCTGGTCCATCACGGACATGGAGTCACGCACGGAGCCCGCGCCGGCCCGCACGACCAGCGGGAAGACACCGTCCTCGACGGCCATCTCCTCGCGCCCGCAGACCTCGGCGAGGTAGTCCCGGAGGGTGCCGGGCGGCACGAGCCGGAACGGGTAGTGGTGGGTGCGCGAGCGGATCGTGCCGATGACCTTCTCGGGCTCGGTCGTCGCGAAGATGAACTTGAGGTGCTCCGGGGGCTCCTCGACCACCTTCAGCAGGGCGTTGAAACCCGCCGAGGTGACCATGTGGGCCTCGTCGATGATGTAGATCTTGTACCGGCTGGACGCGGGGCCGAAGAAGGCCTTCTCGCGCAGGTCACGCGCGTCGTCCACGCCACCGTGCGACGCGGCGTCGATCTCGATGACGTCGATCGATCCCGGGCCGTTCCTCGCGAGGTCGCGGCAGGACTGGCACTCGCCGCAGGGCGTGGGAGTGGGACCTTGCTCACAGTTCAGACAGCGGGCCAGGATGCGCGCGCTCGTCGTCTTGCCGCAGCCGCGCGGGCCACTGAACAGGTACGCGTGATTGACCCGGTTGTTCCGCAGCGCCTGCTGCAGCGGGTCTGTCACATGCTCCTGCCCGATGACCTCGGCGAAAGACTCCGGGCGATAACGGCGGTACAACGCGAGAGACGACACGTATACGAGGTTATAGGCGACCACTGACAACCCGGACCGCCCCAACGCAAAGCGCCCCTCACGCACCCGCCAGAGCCGACCTACCCTTGCTGCCTTCCGGCCCTGGGGGAGTTCAGTCAGATAGCGCCACGTGAGGGGCTGACGCCCACCCTAGCGGATCCGGGCCCGCGGAGGCGACGCCGGGACCCACCCTCCCGACCTCGGGAAGCCCCCGAGTGGATCGTGTTCGCGAGCACTCCCCAACGTCTTGTATTGTTTGCGGCGGAGGATTCGCCTAGTGGCCTAGGGCGCACGCTTGGAAAGCGTGTTGGGGGCAACCCCTCACGAGTTCGAATCTCGTATCCTCCGCACCCGCCCGCAAGGGCAGCCGAAGGCCCCGACCGTTTCGACGGTCGGGGCCTTCGTCGTTCTCCGGCCCCCGGTGCGTCACCTGCCGCCCGTCTGCCAGAGCGTCACCGCCAGGGCCGTGCAGGAGGTGATGGCTGCCAGGGAGGGGAGGGGCCAGCGGTTGCGTTCCAGGGTGTCCAGGCGGTCCTCGTGGTCCGAGAGGGTCTTGTCGGTCTGGTCGGCCCGTTGGAGGAGGAGAGCCAGGTCGCCCCTGGTGGTGGCGAAACCCACGTCTACGGAGCGGCGCAGTCTCTCCAACTCCAGGGGGATGCTCACGCTTACGGTGTCAGTTTCGGGCATCGTGCGGCCCCTTCCTCCGGAGCCACGGAGGCAGCAGTGCCTCCACGGCCGGCACCGCCATCAGGCGGCTCAGTGCCGTGGCGAAGGCCACCAGGCCCGCGAGCGCCGGGGCGTCGGCGATGTCCGGGTCCGTCGCGAGGAGTGGCAGCGCGGCGAGGAGGGTGAAGAGTGTCTGTACGGCGGTGCGCAGGCCTCTGCGTGTGGTGTCGCTCATGGGCGTCCTCCCAGGACTCGGTGGACTCGGTGGACTCGGTGGTCAGGAGCGCGGGACGCGCAGCCGGTCCCAGCTGGCCCGGCCCGGGATGCCGTCCGCGTCCCCGCCCCGGTAGCCGAGCTTGTGCTGCCAGACGGCGTACGAGGCACGGTCGGCCTCGGTCCAGACCGGTCCCGGGCCGACGGCGTACCGTCCGCAGCCCTCCTTGACCAGGCGGCGCCCGACCGCCGTGCAGAGCGCGCTGTGCCGCCCGATCGTGAAGAACGCGGCACCGGGGAACGGTTCGTACGCGGTGTCGTCGTCGCCCGGCGCATCGGAGCCGAGGCGCGTCGCCACCCGGCCGCGCATCACCGGCATCGAGAAGGTGGGGTCGATCTTCCGGCGGGTCCACTCCTTGTGGCCGATGACGCTCGCGCCCGACCAGCCGTGCGCCCGGCACAGGGCGGCGGACAGGCGCTCCACCGTGTCGAGCTGGGCGGCCGGGAAGGGGTCGCGGCCGTTGCCGAGGTTCTCGATCTCGAAGCCGTAGAAGCGGGCGTTGCCGTCCACGGCGTCGGGGCCCGGCCTGGACGGCGGCACCTTCGACCTGCGTACCGCGTCGAGCACCGCGGTCGAACCGTGGCCCGCGTGGTTGGTGCGGCCGTAGCCGACCAGGTGGAGCGTGCCGTCCTTGGTGATCAGGCCGATGCACAGCGGGCCCGGCAGGGCGGACATGCCCCTGCGGCAGAGCACGAGGCTGTCGGTGCCCGCGGTGTGGTGCAGCATGACGCCGTGCACCGGGCCCCAGGCGCCCTTGTGGTTGCGGTTGTGCGTCCTCCAGTTGCCGTGTTCTCTCATGCGGACGCCCTCGCCGCGCAGGGCGCGGACGAGGGCGTCGGGGGTCAGAGGTGTGGCCATGGGCCCTCCTCGGTGCGTCAGTTCATGGGGGTGATCGTGAGGAACCGGTTGGTGAGGCTCGTCGAGGTGGCGGTGGTGCGGAAGGCGCCCGTGACGGTGTGGGCGGCACCCACGGTGAGGCCGGAGACCGGGAACTGGATGCTCGCCGAGACCTGGTTCGTGCCGCCGACGGTGGCCGCCCGGGAGTCGGCGGCGGCGGATACGACCCGCGTGCCCTGCTTCACGGAGGCCGAGAAGTAGGTGAGGCCCGCCGCGCTGTTGTTGAACCGGGCGCCGACCGTGATGAGCGCGATGCCGGACGGCGGGGCGATGAACGAGACGGCCAGGGGGTCCGTGGCGCCGGTGAGCGTCTCGACGTACGCGGTCGAGTTCGTCGTACCGGTCAGCGTGCTGAACCAGTGCACCGGGCCGGGGACGAGCGGCGCCCACTGCTTGGCGGCGGTGAAGTGGTAGTAGCGGCCGGGGTTGTTGAGCCAGGCGACCATGCCGGGGATCGGGTCGGTGACCTTCGCGTCGCGGGCCGCGGCGTCGGCGAACCGCAGCACGGTGCGGCCGTCGACGGCCTCGGCGAGGGACTGCAGGTGGACGGGGATGTCGGCGTTGTCGGTGGGCTGCGGGTAGGGCAGGCTGCCGAGCGGGGTGAGAGCGACCATGGGTTCGGATCCTCCTGAGGGCAGGGGCGGGCGGTTGGGGCCGAGGCCTCGGTCAGCTGTCGAGTGGCGGAGGCAGCGTCTCGCTCGGGTCCATCCCCTCGTCGTCCGCCGCCACGAGGGGGTCGTCGATCTGGACGGGGCCGGGCGGGGGCACGTACGCGTCGGTGGCCGTCAGGTCCTCGGGGGTCATTGCGTCGCTCCCGGTGTCGTGAGCAGCGTCCGGTAGCTGATCGCCGCCGCGGTGAGCGGGGCGAGCGTCGCGTACTGGGCGGTGAGCCGTTGGTACGTCCGCTGCTTGCCGTAGGCGGGGTCGACCGGGCCGTCGGGGGTGAGGCCGTCGTCGGCGGGGACGCCGTTGTAGGCGGTGCCGCGCAGGGTGAGGGTCTGCTGCGGCGCGCTGCCGGCGGCGTGTGTGGTGCGGATGCCCACCACCCAGGCGAACGTGTCCAGTTCGGCGCCCGCGGAGTCGACCACGCGGACCACGTCGCCGAGCTGGATGCGCGGGTCGTGCAGGACCTCGACCTCGCCGAGGAGCGGCACGGGGTAGCGGCCCGCGGTGAGCATGGCGTTCGAGAGCGCGGAGGCGGACGTGGAGGTCTGCACCCACTCGGTGGCGGGGGCCGTGTACTGCTGCTTGCCGTAGTGCTGCTGGCTGGTGGTGTTCCACCGGGCGTACGAGCGCTGCTTGGGGTCGGCCGAGCGTTTGATCGGGACGATGCGCACGGAGGGCTTGCCGTCCTTGGTCACCGTCCACACGCTGGTCGTACCGCGGTTGGAGAACCGTACGAAGTACGTCGGGCCCTCCCGCCAGCAGCTCACCGACACCTTGCCCTTGACCGCGGTGCCGCCGGTCTTCGCGGTGCCGAAGCGCACCCGGTGGCCGTCGTTGACGACGCTGTCGTCGGTGATCACGAGCGGGCCGATGTCGTTCTCGTCCTCGGCCATCGCGTACTGCACGACGACGGCGGTGTTCGGTTTGATCTCGCGCACCACCGTGTCGTCCACCGCCTCCCCCGCCAGGGCCTTGATGCCGTTCCAGTCCTGGTAGGGCTGCTCGCAGTGGTTGCGGCAGGCGTCGATCTCCTCGGTGACGGTGAGCGAGGCGATGTCCCTGCGCGTGGTGACGGTGAGGTCAGGCGCGGCCGGCACCTTGGTGAACCGCGAGGGGCCGCGCCAGCGGAAGACGCCCTGCTCGTCGAATTCGGCGGTGGACATGCTGGCCCGCGCGATCTCGGTGATCACGTCCCACTGGGAGCCGGACACCTTGGGGATGTCGTAGAGGGGCAGTTCGGGGAGGTCGAGGACGGCGCCCTTCGTCCACCAGCCGGGCGGCTCCCACGCCGTGCCCGTGAAGCTGTCGACGTCGGGCAGGAACCGGTCGGTGACCTGGAGGCACTCCACGGCCATGTCGGTGGTCAGGTCGATCCGGTTCAGCTCCGAGATCGGCTGGAACGCGGCTTCGTTGGTGAAGGTGTACTTGCCGCCCACGCGGAGCGCACCGTCGGGGGCGGTGAGGCGCGGCTGCACGGTCGGGGCGACGGTCGTCCCCGTCGACCTGGTGTCCACCAGGAAGCCGAGGTGCCAGATGCCGCGCAGGGACGCCAGCTTGTCGATGGTCCACATCACCCCGGACGAGCCGACGTCCTTGGTGCCGCAGGTCATGGTGATGACACCCGTGGAGATGTCGAAGGAGCCCTTGATGAAGCCGGTCCTCGTGCCGCTCTGGTCGAAGACCGTCGAGATCTCGACCAGATTGCCGCGCGTGAGCGCCGTGTTGACCCAGCACTCCACCAGGAAGACCTTGCCGGGCATCACGAACCGTGAGCGCGGCATCCAGGAGGCGGTGAGCCCCGCGGCCTTCGGCATCAGGGCGATCTCGTGGGGCGCGCCGTCCTGGATCCAGTCGTACGTGGTGGGGCTCGGCAGGACCTCCGGCTGGCCGTACGTCGAGTTGAAGCCGCCGTGCAGGGAGGCGTAGAGCACGGTGAACGGGTTCTCGTCCGCCGTGTCGTCCTTGTCGACGAGCGGGGCGCGCGGCGGCGGGCAGGTGTGGATGCCGCCCTGGCGGAGGAGCTCGTCCACGCACCAGGTGGCGGTGGCGACCGGCCGGCCGTAGTAGTAGCCGTGGTACGGCCGTGGCAGGGAGGCGGGGCCGCGCAGCCGCTCGGCGCCGTCCAGGGCCTGCACGGTGACGGTGTCGCTGCCGGAGGTGGCGGTGCGGGAGCGGACGGTGCCGCGGAAGGCGGGCAGGGTGCGGCTGCCCGCGCCCGCCGTGTGGACGACGGACTGCCCGGGCCGTACGACGTCGCCCGTCCCGCGTTCGGCCCAGGCGGAATAGAGGCGCGGGGCGGGGATGTTCTCCGTGCCGCCGAGGAGCAGTTCCAGCTGGGCGGAGGCGCTGCCGGAGAAGGCGCGCATCGCCTCGGGCAGGTCGGTGGCGTAGGCCCGCTCGACCTTCCACGACTGGACCTGCCGGCCCAGCTCCTTGCCGCCGAGGCGGGTGGAGTGGGCGGGGACGCGCTCGGGGGAGGAAAGGGCCTCGTCGAGTGCCTCGTCAGAGGGCTGCACGGCGCACCTCCACGAGATCGACACTGATGTTGCGGTACGGCAGCGGGCGCGCCGGGACGTCGCTGTACGCGGTGACGGCCATGGCCGGGCAGCCGTCGCCGAGGGCGTGTGCGACGGGGGTGTCGCCGAGGGTGAGGCAGGCGCCCGCGAGCCCGAACAGGCCGATGGCGCCGGGCCGTCCGACGGGCGTGGCGAAGGCGGCGCCCGTGGGGGCGGTGGCGGTGAGGGTGGTGCCGTTGGTGTGGCTGGTGCTGAGGTATGTGCCGTCCGCGGCCTTCCAGTCCAGCTGGGCGGTCGCGGTGGCCGGGTCCCAGCCGGCCGGCAGCAGCCAGGAGGCCTGCATGCCCGGCACGACCGGCCACCCCACCCATGTGCCGTGCACCCAGCCGACGGCGGCGGCCGGGTCCTGGCAGTCGGCGGTGGTGACGGCGTCGGCGTTGCGGGCGAGCGCGATGTCGCCGTTCATGGTGAACCAGTGGTCCCAGCCGCCGGAGACGTCCGACTGCCCGGCCGCCTGGTAGGGGTCGAGGAGGTTGACGGAGACCGGGTCGAGCACGACGAGCGGGCCGCGGCCGGTGCCGACGCGGCGGGCGAGCCGGGCGAGGTGCTGGGCGTCGGCGGGCTCCAGCGCGTCGAAGGAGAGCTTGAGGCGGCGGACGGTGCGGGTGGGGGCGAAGGTGGTGACGCGCCCTTCGAGCGCCTTGAACTCGGTGACGTTGAGCTCGGCGGTGCGCTCCCAGCTCTTCGCCGCCTGGTGGATTTCGCGGAGCCGGCCGGGGGCTCCGATCCACAGGTTCCTGGCCATGGAGTCCTCCTGTTCTGTCGTGGGTCGCGGGATGGGAGGCGGCGGCTAGCGGCGGGCCAGGGCGCGCTGTCCGGCGAAGACGGCGCGGGCGATGGTCTGCGAGTCCACGTCGACGTGCACGGGCCGCTCCGCGAGCCGCTCCATGGCCTCGGCGAGGCGGCGCAGGGCGGCGCCGTTGCCGCCGCCGCGGGCAAGCATGCGTTCGAGCTTGGAGAGCGGGATGACGGCCTCGGACTCGCCGGCCTCGCCGATGAGGGCGAGGGTGCCGCCGTTGCGGGCCTGGACGACACCGCCCTGGGCGAGGTGCGGGACGGGCACGTGGAGGCGCGGGAAGCCGAAGGACTTGCCGCCCCACTTGGGCACCCAGCTGGGGATGGAGATCTTGATCCCGGCGAGGACGCCGAACACGCCGTTCAGGGCGGTGGCCAGGCCCTTGATGGGGGTCAGGATCAGGTTCCCGAGCCCCTTCACCAGCGGCTTGATGAAGTCGACGGCGGAGCGGGTGCCGGACTTGATGCCCCTCCACGCGGCGTCCATGCCGCGCTTGAGGGCCGCCGTGACCTTGTCCATGTTCACGAACTGGGCGATCAGCGGGGCGGCGAGCGTCATGATCAGCCCGAAGGGACTGGCCGCCATGGCGAGGTTGAGCCCGCGCTGAGCGGTGCTCGCCCCCTTGAGCCCCTTGCCGAGGCCGTTCATGGACTTTCCGCCCTTGTCGGCGTTCTTGCCGGCCTTGCCGACGGACTTCTCCACGGCGTCGGCCTGGCGCTTCACGTCACGCAGGGCGTTCTTGGTGCGGTCGGCGGAGCCGCGCAGCTTGTCGAGGGAGCTCTTGAACTTGTCGGACCCTTTTCGGGCCTTGGAAAGGGATCCGTCGGCGTTACGGAGGCCGGTGTTGAGTTTCCGTACGGCACTGTCGCCGTTGTTGGCGGACGTACGGAGCCTGCCGATGGCGGTGGAGGCGGTGCCGCTCGCCTTTCCCAGCTTGGCGACCGGGTTGTCGGCCGTGCCGGTCGACTTTCCCAACTTGCCGACCTGGGCGGCGGCTTGGCTCGCGGCCGTGCGCATGCGGCCCAGTTGGGTGGCCGCGGTTCCTATGGATCGGTTCAATGCCATGGGGGTCTACTCCTCGGGGTCTCTACTCCTCGCGTGCCGGGTCAGAAGCGGGCATTGAGCCGGTCGATCTCGTCCTCCAGGGCCTGGACCGTGGCTCTGGTCTGATGGGCCTCGCGGCGCAGGGCGCTGACCTGAGTGCTCCGCAGCCCTTCGAGCCGGCTGTCCTGCCGGTCCGCGGTCTGCCGGAGGTCGGAGAGGTCGGCCTTGCGGGCGATCTTTCGGTTCAGTTCAGTGGAGAGGTCGGTGATGCGCCGGTCGGTCCGACTGCCGAGGCCGGTCAGGTCCGACTTGATACGGGCGATATCGGACTGGGCGGCGTCGAGATCCAGCCGGAGCTTCTCCGGATCCCTTCGCGCATTTTTGTCCTGCCTCTTCTCCCACTCCGCCTTGATATCCAGCTCGGCGCTCCAGAGTTTTACGCCGGTACTGAATCCGGTGAACTCGGCCGAGGCTCCGGTGGCCGCAGCGGTGGCACCGACGAAGTCCGCCTTGGCGCCGCCGTATTCCATCTTGGCCTTGAAGGACTGGACCGACTCCTCGAGACCCTGGACTGAGCCCTCAAGATCTGTAACTCTGTCTTTCATTGGCTTGCCCTCGCTGCCACTCACGGCTCTCATCTCCTTGGAAGGTTCAGTCATGTCTGGGAAAACCGGTACTCAATTTTCCGGTCGCGGAATGTTCGAGTTCGACGTCCCCAAGCACCTGGTCGGGGAAAAATTCGTTATCGAGGCACGATGCAGGATGTTCGGCCCCGGTTTTGCCCTGCACGGCGAGATCCGTGAGGACGACGTCACGAAGCACGAGCACATAGGCTTCGTGCACTGGGGCGCCCCCATTCACCTGATGATCCCCGGGAAGTACGAAAAGCTGGTCGTCAAGGGCGCATCGAGTGATCGAAAAACCGGCCACTGGAGCCTGGAATGCAAGAGCTTCTCGGAACTCCCTGAGCTGTCATGGGAGAACTCGGCCGGCGCATCGCGCATGTTCCTCATACGCGAGGGAGCGAGGCGGGCGGATGTGGAATTCGCGGGCGCAGGCGCTGTATGGCACTTCGATCTTGAAGGCGGCAAGGAGCAGGAGATCGTCAGCAACACCGGCAGCTTCCGCGGCACCATCACGATCCCCGGGCCGGGCGTGGTCGCGGTCACCCAACCCTTCGGCGGCTGGGGCCCGATGCAGAAGTGGAAACTCACCCTTCGCCGTCGCTGACCCCGTCGGCTCCCCGTCAGGAGAAGAAGGCGGCCAACTGCTCCGCCGACGGCATGGCGGGTTCGGAGTCAGGGGTCCGCTCCCCGGCGCGGCCCGCGCCCGGGCGCGGCAGTGGCTTCGGCGGGTCCAGAGGGTCTGCTTCCTCGTCCCGGTTGACCGTGGCGAACATCCAGTTGGCGTCGGCCAGTTGGTCGACCACGTGCGCGAGGAGATAGTCGCCGACCGACCACTCCGCCGCCTCGCCCTCCGTCTCCCGGGCCACCGCCCCGTCCCGCGGGAGGTGGCGGATCAGGACCGCGAGGCGGCGGGAGGAGAGGCTGCCGCGGTGCCAGTCCAGGAGGTCGAGGCCGTAGAAGCGGAGGAGGTCGGCCTCCAGAGCCTCGGCGTGTTCGTCGACGAACACGCCGAGGCTCAGCCTTCCCCCAGGCCGAGCCCGGTCTCCTTGCCGTACGCCTCCAGGATCGCCGCGATGTCCTGCATCGTGACCTCGTGCCGCTCGAAGCGGGCGTACTGCCGCTCCCCCAGGAGGAGTTCGAGCAGGCCGTCCACGTCGTTGTCGTCGAGGTCGCGGAGCTTGCGCGCGGTGGCGCGGGTCAGTTCGGTCGGCAGCTCGAAGCTGTCGGAGTCGAGCTCGAAGGTCCAGGCCCGGCCGAGCGCTTCGAGGCGCTGGGCGCGGGCGGCGTTGACGTTGAAGCCGGACACGGGTGTCTCCTTCGGCAGGGCGACGCCCGGCCGTGCTGGGGGCACGGGCCGGGCGTCGCTCGGATCCTAGACGGTCGCGCGCAAGCGCAACCGGCGATTTCGCGCAATCAATCAGGTGGGCGGTCGGGGGTGTTGACCCCTGTCCGCTTACGAGTAGGAAGTGGCCAGTTCCTTGATGCGGAAGCTCGCCAGCGGAGCGTTGTCGTCCTTGGCGAGCGCCGTGAAGGTGACGCCCAGCTTCACCGCACCCGTGCGGGTCAGACCGATCTCCTCGGTCTCGGTGACCTGACCGCGCGGCACCACGAAGCGGTACTTCGACGCGCCGTCCGTGAACTCGATGCCGAGCGCCCGCTCGTCCGGCGCCGGGGTGTTGGCGAGGTCGTACGTGAACTCCTTGAGCTCACCCTCGGCCGGCGCGTCGAGCGTCGCCGGCGTGGTGGTCGCCGCCTTCACCTCGCCGCCGCCCATGAAGAAGGCGAGGTTCGCCTTGTTCAGCTGCAGCAGCTGGAACTTCACCGTGAGGTCGCGGTCGGAGTAGATGAACCGCGCCGGGCTCACGGACTGCCAGGTGTCGACCGGGTCGATCTTGTCCTTCTTGTTGAACTTGATGCCGTCGGTCGTGGTGTAACCGAGGTCGGTCCACTTCGCCTTGTCCCAGTCGGTGGCGATGGTGGCCGGGGCGTCGGTGCCGACGGGCGCGATCAGGACGCGTCCGGTGCCGGCGACGCGGATTTCCTTGCCGTTGTTGCCTGCCATGCGTACTCCTCAGAACTCTGAACGGATACGACGAAGGCCCCGCCGGGGTCGGCAGGGCCTGTGGTGCGCGGGCGGACGGGGGTTGCTCACTCGGGGCGGATCGAGATCCGTACCGTCGACAGGTAGCGGCTGCCCGCCGGGCGGTTGTAGTCGGGCAGCCAGCGCGGCCCGTCCGCCTCGGCGACGTCGGTGACGACGGCCCCGCCGTACGAGGTGCCGGCCAGTTCGAGCACACAGGCGCGGGCGGCGAGGGAGATGCCTTGCGCGGTGGACTTGTCCGGGCCGTACACCTCGAAGTCGAGCAGCGGCTGGTCGAGATGCCGGTCGTCGATCCACGCGCCGCCGACGCGGGAGACGAGGACGGCCTTCTGGGTGCCGTCGAATCCGGCGGGCGGCTTGTTGTCGACGACCGAACCGGCGAGCTCCGCCCGGGCCTTGAGGAAGTCGACGACGAGCCGTTCCGCGTCGGGAAAGGTCAGGATGGACACATGGACACTCCCTGTCATCAGAAG
Source organism: Streptomyces sp. NPDC039480 (assembly GCF_055597165.1). Classification (NCBI taxonomy): domain Bacteria; kingdom Bacillati; phylum Actinomycetota; class Actinomycetes; order Kitasatosporales; family Streptomycetaceae; genus Streptomyces; species Streptomyces sp. NPDC039480. The sequence goes on from NZ_JBVITX010000009.1 coordinate 80,211, forward strand.
GGATCCCTGTCATCCGGAGGGATGAGTGCGGGCAACACAAAGCGGCAGGTCCGCCGCCCCGGTGTGGGGCGCAGCTCTGCCGCTGCTTCAAGTGTGATCCAGGGCCTCGTATCCCGCAACTGAGGTTGTGGCGGGGCGGGTTGGGGCTGGTGGGAGTACGTGCAGAGGGCCCCGCACCACCCGGTGCGGGGCCCTCTGCACTGCGTCTCCGTAGGACTACGTCCGTGGCCGCGTCGCCCGCGCTCCCCGGACGGAGCGCTCGGCGGCGAACACATCCTCAAGCCGGTACATCGCCCGTCGCCCCTGCCGCCCCGCGGCCTTCAGATGGCCGAGCTGCACCCACTTGCGGATGGTGGCGGGCGAGACGTCGGCCTCGGTGGCGGCGAGGTCCCCCGAGATCAGCGGCGTATTCATACCGTCTCCTCCTCGTCCGGCCCGTCCAGCTCGTCCATTTCGTCCAGTACGTGTTGGCAGGGCGGGTTCACGCACATCGCGACCCCGCGTTCGGGAAAGGCACGCAGGGACACGGAGGCGCAGGCGGGGCAGCGGCCGGGCAGGCGGACCAGCTGCTCGGGGTCCCCGAGGGCGCGGGCGCAGCGACGGGACATGCGGCGGGTCTCCTCCTCGACGTGGGCCGCCAGGTCGGGCACGTCCCGTACGGCGTCGAGGAGTTCGGCGAGTCGGCGCAGACGGACCGGCACCCGGGCCGCGGTGATGCGGCGCAGGCCGAGCCGGTCCCGTACGGCCTCCTCCAGTTCGACCACGCCGTCGCCGATGTCGCGGAGGGCGTCGGAGACGTAGAGGCGGACCGGCGCGGCGGCGGACGCGGCCGGGCCGCCGCCCCGCACCTCGCGGAACGTCCGTCCCGTGCCGGGCGCGAGCTCCTCCAGGAGCAGGGGGTACCGGCGCCGCAGGGAGTCGATCCAGAGGGCCGCGCGTTCGGCGGCGGTGCTCGTGCTGCTCATCACGGCCTCCGTCCGGCGGACTTGCGCGGCTTGACCTCGCGGCCGTTGCGCCAGAGGCGCCCGCCGCTGACCCCGTCGAACCAGGTGTGCGAGGGATCGACGATGGCCTCGCACTCGCGCCGGATAGGGCACTGATTGCAGGCGCGCAATACCGGCGCCGCCTCGGCGGGGGTGCGGGTGAAGACGTACTCCTGCGGGAGATCCACGCAGGCGGCGTTTCGGCGCCAGTCGAGAGCTTCGCCCGAACGTTCCCCGGTGTCTCGTGTGTCAGGAAAAGCACTGTTCAGAGTAGGTGCGAGGAGAACCGTCCGATGAGACATGCGCAGCCCCTCCGCGGGTATGCGAACATAAGTTCGAGTCGTGGGTGCGTGATCAGAGTTCCACGCTGCGTGCGCATGCGCAACTAAAAACGGAGGGGTGTGGGGCAGGAGAGGAAGTCGGAGATGGCCGAAAACGCGTACGCCTGCGCGGGATCTTCACAACAACGTGCGAGCGCGCACATATTTCGGTGCGCGCGCGATCGGTACGCTCCCCCTGCGACGAGGGGAGAGCGACGACATGGTGTCCAGCCCACGGGCCAGCGCCCGCAGCGACCAGGTGTACCGACCCGGGCCCGGTCCCGGCCCCGGCCCCGGTCGGGAGAGCAGCAGAGACAGTGGCCGGAACCGGGCGGACGAACTGGAGGAGTTCGCCGAGTGGATCGAGGGCGTGATGCGCGAGCGCGGCTACGACATCGACAGCCCGCGCGGCGGCGGCAAGTCGAAGCTGGCGGACGACGCCGGCGTGCACCGGGCCGCGGTCAGCCGCCTCATCCAGCGGCAGAGCATGCCCGACCTGGAGACGATGCGACGCCTGGCGACGGTGCTCGGAGTGCCCTTGCGGGACATGCTGATCCGCTCCGGCCGGCTGTCCGAGAACGACCTGCCGATCGCGGGCGCGCGGGGCGGTGACGCCGACACCCCGCGACTGCTCAGCCCCGAGGAAGCGGCCCGAAGAATGGGGGTGCCGCCAGAGTTGCAGGCGGTCTTCGTCAGAGTCACGAAGGCGTTCCTGCCGCAGGTCGAGTAGGCGAACAGCAGGGGGCGACTTACGCAGCCCGGGGCGCAGAGGGAGTGCGAACATGCCGACTGACGAAGCGGAGGGGCCGAACGGCGGCGCACGTCGTCGCGGAGCGGAACACGATGGCACCGGGCATCACGGTGCGGGACACCACGGTGCCGGACACCACGGTGCGGGACGCCACGATGTCGCGAGTGAGACGACTGCCGCGGAGGAGCTGGCCTTCCTCGTCGGCGGGCTGCTGATCGAACTCGGGGCGAAGATCCAGGAGGCCGGGGTCGACGGCGTACGGATCCTCACCGAGGAGGAGGCGCAGCAGACCCAGTTGCGCTGGTTCCGCGAGGGCTGGACGGAACACGCCCGCGCGACGGAGCACGCTCGGGCGGCCGACGCGGAGCCCGGGGGCGGGACCAGGGGCGGGGCCGGAAACGGGTGCAGGGGCCGGGACGGGGAGGCGGCGGGCCACGACGACACCGGTACCGGCACCGGTACTCGCGCCGAGACCGACACCCACACCGATGCGGACACCCACACCCACACCCACACCCACCCCGAAACCGACGCACCACCACCCCCCACCCCCTCCGCCCAGCTCCTCCACTTCCCCGCAGGCCCCCGAGGCACCCACCCCCTCCCCATCGTGGGCACGGACGAGGCCCGCGGCACGCGGGACCTGATGGCGCACCGGCCGCGCAGGCGCCGCGACGACGCACCGAAGCGCCCGCGATCCGGGCCAGGCCCCGGCCCCGGCCCCGGCCCCGACGACCAGGACTGAACACTCGTACAACCTCCGTGCCCCCACGAAGGTCTTCTGTGCGCCGAAGCGCCCCGCTCGAGGGCCGCCAGGCTGAGGCGCCCGAATCGCGGGCGTCCCGATTGCCGCGCAGGAGAAACCCGCATGCCCAAGATGTTCCGTACGGTCCTGGCCGGTGCCGCCACGGCCGCCCTGACCGGATCCCTGCTCGCCGCCACGGCGCCCACGGCCGGTGCCGCGCCCGCCGACGGGCCGGACGAGGTCCGCGCCGACTTCAACGGCGACGGCTACGGAGACCTCGCGATCTCCGCGCCCCTCGGCACCGTCTCGGGCAAGTCCGGCGCCGGTTACGTGGCGATCGTCTACGGCACCGCGAGCGGCCTCGACACCAGCAAGCGCACCCTCATCAGCCAGGCCACCACCGGCATACCCGGCACTCCGGAGAGCAGCGACTACTTCGGTGACCGGATGACCACCGGCGACCTCGACGACGACGGCTACACGGACCTGGTCGTCGGCGTGCACGCCGAACAGATCGGCAGCACCGGCGACTCCGGCACTCTGACCGTGGTCTGGGGCGGTTCGGGCGGCCTCAAGACGGCGACCGACATCACCTCGCCGCTGCCCGAGAACCGCAACGAGCTGGGCTGGGCCGTGGCGGCCGGCGACTTCGACGGCGACGGCAAGACCGACCTCGCCGCCGCCAACAACGCCTCCCCGGGGCTGAACATCTTCAAGGGCCCCATCTCGCGGACCGGCAAGGCCGCGGCGCTCACCGGCATCGACACGTACGACGCGACCGGCATCAACACCGACAAGCTCTTCGCCGGTGACGTCAACGGCGACGCGGCCGCCGACCTGCTGGTCATGGGCCAGGAGGAGAGCGGTGACGGCTACCGCACCCGCAGCGTCCTCTACAAGGGCGGTACGACGCCGAAGCCGGCCGGCAAGGTCGCGGGCGGCTACACCGCGACGATCGCCGACGTGAACAAGGACGGTTACGGCGACGTCGTCACCGGCAACTTCATGGAGAAGTCCGCCGACGAGCCGAACGGCGGCCCCGGCGGCGCCGTCACCGTGACGTACGGCAGCGCGACCGGCCTCAGCACCCGTACCCCGGTCCGCATCACCCAGGACACGGCGGGCGTGCCCGGCGCCGCGGAGAAGGGCGACGCGTTCGGCTGGAGCCTGTCGTCGGGCGACACCAACGGCGACGGCTACGCGGACGTCGCGGTCGGCGCGTACTCCGAGACGCTGGGAAGCGCGAAGAAGGCCGGTTCCGTCGTCGTCCTGCGCGGCTCCGCGAGCGGTCTGACCGGCACGGGCGCGAAGGCGTTCTCGCAGAGCACGGCGGGGGTGCCCGGCACCGCGGAGTCCCAGGACTTCTTCGGGTCCTCGGTGCGCCTGACGGACGCCGACGGCAACGGCCGCGCCGAGCTCGTGGCGGGCGCGTACGGCGAGAACGGCGGCGCAGGTGCCGTCTGGCTCTTCAAGACCACCGCGTCCGGCACGACCGCGACCGGTTCGAAGTCGGTCAGCGGCACGGGAGTCGGCGGCCCGGCGGGCCTTTCGTACTTCGGAGACGTACTCGCAGGCTGACGACAGCGTATCCTCCCCATTCGCCCGCCCGAAGCGCATGAAGAGGATGAACAGCTGGTGTCACGCCTGGTCGTCCGCCTCGCGGCCCGTTGCGGGGGCGCGCTGCTCCGGGAGTGGCGGAACGTCGTCGCGGAGCCGTTCCGCGCACTCCGGAAGCGCGGCCCCCTGGGGATCTCACTGGCCGTCCTCGCCACCGTCGCCGTGATCGGTCTGCACGAGTTCCAGCAGACCGGCACGGGTGCCGGTGTGGTGCGTGTGCTCAGTGAGGTGCGGGCGGACCAGCCCCTGTGGCTCTCCCTGCTCCGTACGCCCGTCTCGGTGTTCGTGCCCGCGGTGGACCTGCCCGCGTGGGGCGGGCTGCCCCGGCTGTTCCTGGCGTTCGCGCTCGCCGAGCTGCTCTTCGGGCGCGTCCGCACGCTGGTGGTCGCGTACGCCGTCACACTCGCCGGAACCCTCTCGGCGCGCGTGATGATCGCCCTGGGCCCCGACCGGCTCGGGCTCCCCGCCGAGGCCGCGCACACGGTGGACACCGGGGCGTCCGCGGCGATCGTCGGCCTCTTCGCCTACACGGCCGTGGCGCAGCGGGCGCCGGTCCTTTTCCTCGCCGCGGTGGTCCCGACGGTGGCCGGGTCATTGGCCGAGCCGAATCTCGCGGGCCGCGAACACCTGGTCGCGGTGGCGGCCGCGATGCTGCTCGCCGCGTGCCTGCACCGCCCCCGGCGGGCGATCGAGGAACCGGCGATTGTCAGTGCCCGCTGACACACTCGACGGCAGTCGATCAGCAGGAGGTCGGACATGGCAGTTCTCGACGCGGAGGACCCGCTGGCCGTCGCGGTGACAGAAGCGATCCGTTCCGGTGACGTGATCGCCCTGCGGCGCCTCCTGGACGCTCATCCCGGCCTGGCCACCACGGGCATCAAACAGGACGGCGAGGCAGCGGGCACCCGCAGCCTGCTGCACCTCGCCACGGACTGGCCCGGTCACTTCCCGGCGGCCCCCGAGGTCATCGCTGTCCTGGCCGCGGCGGGCGCCGATCCCGACGCCCGGTTCGTCGGGGCGCACAGCGAGACCCCCTTGCACTGGGCCGCGAGCAACGACGACGTCGCGGCACTCGACGCCCTCATCGCGGCGGGCGCGGACATCGAGGCGACCGGGGCCGTGATCGCGGGCGGCACCCCCCTGGCCGACGCCCGCGCGTTCGGACAGTGGCAAGCGGCCAGACGCCTCCTGGAGCACGGGGCGCGAACGACCTTGCAGGACGCAGCAACCCTCGGCCTCCTCACCCGCGTGACAACCCTCGTCGAATCCGAACCCGAATCCGAAGGAACGGAAACAGACCCAAAACCCGACGCCAACGCCATCACCACCGCCTTCTGGGGCGCCTGCCACGGCGGCCAGTTGGCCACAGCGCGCTATCTGGCAGCACAAGGCGCCGACCTCGACTGGATCGGATACGACGGCATGACCCCCCTGGACATCGCCACCGCCTCCGACGCCACCCCCGGCACCACCGACGTCGTCCACTGGCTCCGCACCCAAGGCGCAAAACACCGCAACGAGCTGCCTCCTGGCGTCACCCGCTAGAGGGAGACTCCGATTCCGTAGGGGCCGCGTAGCAGTGCAAGGTGACCCGTTGGCCCGGGTGCCACTCCTGTTCCACGGTGGACAGCAGGTGCCAGCCCATGCGTTCGTAGAGCGCGGTGGCCGATGTGTCGGTGGAGACGACGTCCAGGACCGGGTGCAGTCCGCGTGCTCGTGCCTCTCGTACGGCTCGGCCCATCAGCAGGGCGCCGATGCCGTGGCCGCGCGCGTCCGGGGCGACGAAGAGGCGGCTGATGACGGCGGCTCTGGTGGCCTCCGCGCCCGCCCGCGCACCCCACAGGGCGGGCGCCTCGTCGCCCTCTCCCGGGCGGGCCAGTCCGACGTGGCCGACGACCCGGCCGTCGAGCTCGGCCACCCAGGCTCCGAGCGGTCCTGGCCCCTCCAGCCAGTCCACGGGCTGCGCGGGCCAGTTGACGGGGTAACCGTCCGTCTTGTGGACGCCCGCGAGCACACCGACGCACGCCTCCAGATCGCTCTGGCCGGCACGTTCCCTGACCCGGAGCACCGGGTGGCCGTCGGTCGCGTCGGCGGCACGGTCTCGCTTCATCGCAGCATCGAACCACAGTGGCCGGTACGGCACGGGCGCATTCTCAAGACGACGCCTGCATGCGGGTGTTGATTCGCTCAGGCCAGCGTGACCAGCTCCTTGTAGTCGGGGCTCCACAGGTCCTCGTCACCGTCCGGGAGCAGCAGCACCCGGTCCGGGCGCAACGCGTCGATCGCGCCCTCGTCGTGCGTGACCATCACGATGGCCCCGGGGTATGTGCCGACGGCGCCGAGGACTTCGTCCCGCGATGCCGGGTCGAGGTTGTTCGTGGGCTCGTCGAGCAGCAGGACGTTCGCGCCCGAGTGGACGAGCCCCGCCAGTGCGAGCCGCGTCTTCTCGCCCCCGGAGAGGACCGCGGCGGGCTTGTCCGCGTCGTCCCCGCCGAACAGGAACGACCCCAGCACGCGCCGCACCTCCCCGTCCGTCAGCTGCGGCGCCGCGTCCGCGAGGTTCTCCCGGACGGTCCTCGCCCCGTCCAGCGTGTCGTGCTCCTGCGCGAAGTACCCGAGCCGCAGCCCCGGCCCCGCGACGACCCGCCCCTCGTCCGGGAGTTCGCGCCCGGCCAGCAACCGGAGCAGCGTCGTCTTCCCCGCGCCGTTGAGCCCCAGGACGACCAGCCGGCTGCCCCGGTCGACCGCCAGGTCGACACCCGTGAGGACGCGATGCGACCCGTACGCCTTGGTCAGGCCGACCGCGCCGAGCGGCATCCGGCCGCACGGCGCGGGCTCGGGCAGCCGGATCCGCGCCACCTTCTCGCCCCGCCGCACCGGCTCCGTCCCTGCGAGCATCCGCTCGGCCCGCCGGTCCATGTTCTTCGCGGCGGTGGCCGTGGCGACATGGGAGCGCATCTTGTCGGCCTGGGCGCGCAGCGAGGCCGCCTTCCGTTCGGCGTTGGCGCGTTCCCGCGTACGCCGCCGCTCGTCCGCCGCGCGCTGCGCGAGGTAGGTGTGCCAGCCGGTGTTGTGCACGTCGATGGCCGCGCGCCGGGGGTCCAGGTGGAAGACGCGGTTGACCGTGTCGGCGAGCAGGCCGGTGTCGTGGCTGATGAGCACGAGTCCGCCGGGGTAGCCCGCCAGATAGCCGCGCAGCCAGGCCACCGAGTCGGCGTCGAGGTGGTTGGTCGGCTCGTCGAGGAGCAGCGTGTCTTGCTGCGAGAACAGGATCCGCGCGAGCTCGACGCGGCGCCGCTGGCCGCCCGAAAGGTCGCCGACGGGCTGGTGCAGGGCGCGCTCGGGCAGCCCGAGGCCTGCGGCGACCCGCGCGGCCTCCGCCTCCGCGGCGTACCCGCCCCGGGCCTGAAAGCGGTCGTCCGCGCGGGCGTACGCGGCCATGGCCCGCTCCTGCGCCGCGGGACCCTCGGCCGCCGCCATCGCGGCCTCGGCGGCCCGCAGCGCGGTGACCGCCTCGTCCAGGCCGCGCGCGGACAGGATGCGGTCGGTGACGGTGACGGCGGGATCGGCGGCGCCCGGGTCCTGGGCGAGGTGGCCGACGGATCCGGCGCGGGTGACGGTGCCCTCGGCGGGGGCCGCCCGGCCGGCGAGGATCTTCATCAGGGTGGTCTTGCCGGCGCCGTTGCGACCGACCAGGCCGACGCGGTCGCCCGGGGCGATGTGGAAGGAGACGCCCGACAGCAGCAGGCGGGCACCGACGCGCACGTCGGCGCCTCGTACGGTGATCATTAGGTAACGCTCCGCAATAGCGAATGGACACACGGGTGGCGTGGAGTCGTGTGTCCTGGCTAGGAAATGCGGGGCGTAGACATGCCTTCCACGCTAACGAATCCCCTGGAGCGCCCGCATCCGGATTTTCCCGCGCGCTGCGACGGGCCCGCCCGCGAGGGATCATCGAGCCATGGACGTGACCCTTCACCTCGCACAGGAGCCGGCCGCCGACGAGCTCCTCGGCCGCAGTCCGCTGGCAGCGCTGGTCGGCATGCTCCTGGACCAGCAGGTCCCCATGGAGTGGGCGTTCGCGGGACCGCACACGATCGCCGAGCGCCTGGGTGCGGACGACCTGGACGCCCACGACATCGCGGCGTACGACCCCGAGGCCTTCGCCGCGATCCTCGCCACGAAACCGGCCGTCCACCGCTACCCGGGCTCGATGGCCAAGCGGATCCAGCAACTCTGCCAGTACCTGGTCGACCACTACGACGGCGATCCCACGGCCCTCTGGCAGGATGCCGCCACCGGCGACGAACTCCTCAAGCGTCTGAACGACCTCCCCGGCTTCGGGAAGCAGAAGGCCCAGATCTTCCTCGCCCTCCTCGGCAAGCAGCTGGGCGTCCACCCCAAGGGCTGGCGCGAGGCCGCGGGCGACTACGGCGCCCCCAAGGCGTACCGCTCGGTCGCGGACATCACGGGCCCGGAATCGCTCCGGAAGGTCCGCGCCCACAAGCAGGAGCTGAAGGCCGCGGCGAAGGCCTCGTCGGCGAAGGCGAAGTAGGGGCTTCCCCCGACCAGAGGTTGTACCGCCTGCGGTCGTAGTCCAAGCGAGCGGATCTCGGCGTATGGCGGTCCGCGCGCGGCGCGGGCGGGGAAATGCCCTGCATGAGCGTTCCGGATCCGCCACGTCTGCGCCCCACGTGGCCCCGCGCACTGCTCACCCTCCTCGCGCTCCTCCTCGCCACACTCGCCACCGCCCCCGCCGCCCAGGCGAGCCCGCCTCCCCCGGCCGCCCTCGCCGCGGAGATCGGCGGCGAGGTCCAGCAGGACGCCACCGAGACGGCGCTGCGTCTCCCCACCCGGCACGCCACACGCCTGCCCACCGCGCGCCCCCACGCCCCGTTTCCGGCCCGGCGCGCCACCCCGCCCGCCCCGCGCCCCCGCGGCCTCCACCCGCACGTCCCGACCCCGCGCACAGCGGTCCTGCGCTGCTGACAGGACAGGGCGGCACACGCCCTCCCCACCCCCACCAGCACAGCACCAGCACTCCAGCGCAGATCGAAGGACGTTCCCATGCCCATGGACCCCTACGCGGCCCTGCAGGCCCTCCTCCGTGCGGAAGCCGCACGCACCGCACCCCACGAACCCGCCCGCCGCACCGCACCCGCCGAGCAGGACGAGGACCACCACCGCCAGCAGGACCTGCAGCAGCAACACCAGCACCAGCACCAGCACCAGCACTCAAGCGACGCCTGACACCCCCCGGCCCCGGCGCAGACGCAGACACAGACACAGACGCTCAAGGCGCCCCGCCGGTCAGCGTCTGCGCCGAGCCGTCCCGAACACCGAGCGCGAGATCTCCCGGCCGATCTGCGTCCCCATGGACCGCAGCAGGGACTTGAACATCCCGCTCTCCATCACCTGCTCCACGACGGAACCGGGCCCGGACTTGGACCCGGACCCCTGCGGCTTCGGCCGTGGGGGCGCCTGCGGGGCCTGCGGCGGCTCGGCCTGCCTGGCCGTCAGCTTCTCGTACGCCGACTCGCGGTCGACCGCGTCCGCGTACCGCTCGTACAGCGGCGACTCCCGCACCGCCCGGGCCAGCGCGTCCGCCTCCACGGGTGCCATCAGCGACTCGGGGGCGCGCAGCCGCGTCGCCGCGACGGGGGTCGGTGCGCCCTTCTCGCTGAGTACGGTGATCACGGCCTCGCCCGTACCGAGGCCGGTCAGGACCTCCTCCAGGTCGTACGCCGAGTCGGGAAACGTCCGTACCGTCGCCTTCAGCGCCTTCTGGTCGTCGGGAGTGAACGCCCGCAGCGCGTGCTGCACCCGGTTGCCGAGCTGCCCGAGCACGTCCGCGGGCACGTCCTTCGGCGTCTGCGTCACGAAGAAGACACCGACGCCCTTGGACCGGATGAGCCGCACGGTCTGCGTGACGGCTTCGAGGAAGGCCTTCGAGGCGCCGTTGAAGAGGAGGTGCGCCTCGTCGAAGAAGAAGACGAGCTTCGGCTTCTCCACGTCGCCCACCTCGGGCAGGTCGTTGTAGAGGTCGGCGAGCAGCCACATCAGGAACGTCGAGAAGAGGTGCGGCTTGTTCTGTACGCCGGCCAGTTCCAGGACGGACACCAGGCCGCGCCCGTCCGGCGCCAGCCGCAGGAACTCGCCCGTGTCGAACTCCGGCTCTCCGAAGAAGTCGGCCATTCCCTGCGCCTCGAAGGCGGTGAGCGACCGCAGGATGACGCCGGCCGTGGCGGACGAGAGGCCTCCGACGCCCTTGAGCTCCGGCTTGCCCTCGTCGGAGGTCAGGAAGGTGACGACGGCCCGCAGATCCTTCAAGTCGACCAGTTCGAGGCCCTTCTGGTCGGCGTAGTGGAAGATCAGGGCGAGGGACTGCTCCTGGGTCCGGTTGAGCTGGAGCACCTTCGAGAGCAGTATGGGGCCGAAGCTGGTGACGGTGGCCCGGACCGGGATCCCGGTGCCGATGCCCCCGAGCGCGTAGAACTCGCTCGGGAACCCGGTCGCCCGCCACTCCTGCCCCACGTCCCGCGCCCGCTCCGCGACCCGGTCACTTGCCTCGCCGGGGGCCGAGATACCGGAGACGTCGCCCTTGATGTCGGCGAGGAACACGGGCACGCCCCGCGCGGCTAGCTGCTCGGCGATGAGCTGGAGGGTCTTCGTCTTGCCCGTGCCGGTGGCGCCGGCGACGAGACCGTGGCGGTTGAGCATGGGGAGGGGGACGCGGACCTGCGCGTCGGCGCGGCACCGCCCGTCCCACAGCAGCGCTCCCAGTTCGAGAGCGGGGCCCGCGAAGGCGTACCCGGCGGCGATCTCCGAGGCCTCCTCGGGCAGCGCGGTTCCGGCGTCGGCGTTCCCGACGTCGGCACTTCCGACCTCGGCACTCCCTGCCGCCCCATCGGAACTTTCGCGTCCGCTCGTCACTCCCCCGGCCGACGGAGACTCGTTCGGGCGGTTCGCATGATCCGGCATGGACGGAATCGGCTGGCTCTCGCTCACTTCGGCCCCTGTTCCGGCTGACGTGTTTCCGTTTTGAGCCGATTTAAGGCGGCATTTCCCAGGCTCGCACTCCGTCGCCATGGCTGCGCCCGGAGAGCCTTGCCCGGTAGGCTTTCCGTGTGATCTTCAAGCGCATCGGAAACGGCCGGCCGTACCCCGACCACGGCCGGGAAAGCACCCGGCAGTGGGCGGACGTCGCGCCGCGCCCGGTCCGCCTCGATCAGCTCGTGACGACCAAGGGCCAGCTCGACCTCGAGACACTGCTCGCCGAGGACTCCACGTTCTACGGCGACCTCTTCGCGCACGTCGTGAAGTGGCAGGGCGACCTCTATCTGGAGGACGGACTGCACCGCGCGGTCCGCGCCGCGCTCCAGCAGCGCCAGGTCCTCCACGCGCGCGTGCTCGAACTGGGCTGACACGCCCGCTCCCCGCCCGAGCGGTTCCCCGGGCCCGCATTGACCCTTTCGGGTGCGCTGAGCACCGGGCAATGATCATTTAGTAGGCATCGCCGCCCCGCAGCACTACGCTGCGCCCATGAGCATGCTCACACCCCCCGACATGGGCGGCCCGTACCGCATCACGGGGGACAAGTACCCACGGATGCGCCGCCCGAGCGGTCGCCGCAGGATCGCGCTCGCGGTCGTCGCGGCCACCGTGGTGGTGGGGCTGATCGGCTGGGGCACCCTGCAGCTCATCGACGTCTTCACCGGCGGCGACAAGGCGTCGGCCGCCGCCCGCGCGAGCGGCGACTGCGACCGCGACCGCGCGCCCGCCGGCCCCGCCCAAGCCGCGAAGCCGAAGCCGCTGCCCCGGCCGGGCCAGATCACCGTCAACGTCTTCAACGCCACGCCCCGCGCCGGCCTCGCCAAGAAGACCGCCGACGAACTCAAGAAGCGCGGCTTCGCCATCGGCAAGGTCGGGAACGCGACCAAGGAGTACGACAAGAAGGTCGAGGGCACCGGGCTGCTGCTCGGCGCCAGGGCGGCCGCCGACACCGCGCTCCCGGTCCTCGGCACCCAGCTCGCGGGCGCCGAGCGCAAGGCCGACGGCCGCAAGGGCGGCGAGGTCGACCTGGTCATCGGCACCCGGTTCAAGAACCTGGCCAAAAAGGAGGACGCCGACAAGGCCCTGGCCGCACTGGCCAAGCCCGAGCCGACGTCCAAGCCGTCCGGCAAGAAGAACTGCTAGCCGGACACCCGCCCGGCCACGAGAACGGCGGAGCTGCTCCGCCGTCCCCGCACGACGGAAGCTACTCCGCCGTCCCGTACATCCGGTCGCCCGCGTCGCCGAGGCCCGGCACGATGTAGCCCTGCTCGTTGAGCCGCTCGTCGACCGAGGCCGTCACGACCGTCACCGGCGTGCCCGCCAGCTCGCGCTCCATGATCTCGACACCCTCGGGGGCGGCGAGGAGCACCACGGCGGTCACGTCGTCGGCGCCGCGCTTGATGAGCTCCCGGATCGCCGCGACCAGCGTGCCGCCGGTGGCGAGCATGGGGTCCAGGACGTACACCTGACGCCCGGAGAGGTCCTCCGGCATGCGCGTCGCGTACGTGGAGGCCTCCAGGGTCTCCTCGTTGCGGATCATGCCGAGGAAGCCGACCTCGGCGGTCGGCAGCAGCCGGACCATGCCGTCGAGCATGCCGAGACCGGCACGCAGGATCGGCACCACCAGCGGGCGCGGGTGCGACAGCTTCACGCCGGTCGTCCCGACCACCGGGGTCTCGATGTCGACCTGCTCGGTGCGCACGTCCCGGGTGGCCTCGTACGCGAGCAGGGTGACCAGCTCGTCGGCGAGGCGCCGGAAGGTCGGGGAGTCGGTGCGCTTGTCGCGCAGCGTGGTGAGTTTGTGCGCCACCAGCGGGTGGTCGACGACGTGGATCCGCATGGCATCAACAGTAACCGGGCGCGGAGCCACTCCCTCCTCGTCGGCGGCCCATCGGCAGCCCACTGGCAGGTCACCGGCAGCTCACTCGCACATCACGGGCATCAATGCCGCCGACGGAGGGAAGGTGGGGACGTACGGACTGAGGTGGTGTGGCCCATGGTGGAGCGCAAACCGGATGACGAGACCGACGCCGAGCGTCGCAGACGCCGCGCCCAGTTCCTGCGCGAACGCGCCGAGGCCATCGAGCTCCGCGACCGGGTGAAGCCGCGCCGCGCCCGGGCGGCACGCATGCGACAGCAGATGCGCATGCGTACGTTCCGCTGGTAGCCGCCCGCCCGGCGACGGGCCCGCGGGAGCCGGGGAAAAACGCGACGCGGAACACAGCGGCCGGAAGACCTCTCCTGACGGCGCCGTTTCTGCCACGATTCCGAATGGGCGGGGCTTGGCACCTGCACTCCCCGCTCCCCGACCTCGCCGGGGGGACCCCAAACCGCCAACCGGCACTGCCTATGACCAGTGGGAGAGTCACGGTGTACTTCGCCGCACTGCTCGCGCGCACCGAAGACGGGTGGGAAGCGAGCGACACGGAGCTCGACGATGTGGAGACCCTGTCGGATCTGGCCGACCTGGCCCGCGAAGCCACAGCCGATTACGACGACGACACAGTGCTCGTCTTCATCGAACAGGAAGACGCGTGGTTCGGCGTCGTCCGCGTGGACGGGGAGGAAGACCCCCGTATCTACGTCTCGGACGCGGCCGCGGCCGCCCGCAGCTCGTACGGGGAGATCCTGCTCACCGCCGAGATGCTCGGCCGCGACCCCGACGACGAGGAGGCCGTCGACCTGGACGCCCTCGATCTCGACGGCACGGAGGACGGCGAACCGGAGGCGTCCGACGCCGAGCCGGACGCCGACGACGACGCACCCGGTACGTCGGGAGTGCCGGCCGGGCCGCTCGGGGACACGGAGATCCTCGCCGACCTCGGCGTGCCGGAGAAGGATCTGCTCGGTCTGGAGGCCGGCGACGCGCTCAACGACATCGCCGACGTCCTCGGCGCGGCGGAGGTGCTCGAGACCGTCCGCTAGGTTCCCCGTGTGACCGACCCGACCGACCACACCACCGACCGCATCACTGACCACATCACCGACCGCATCACCGAGAACGATCCCGTACGCGACCGCTGGCGGGCGCCCATGCGGCTCGCTCTGGCCGAGGCCGAGCGCGCCGTCGAGGGCGGTGACGTCCCCGTCGGCGCCGTCGTGCTGTCCCCGGACGGCACGACGGTGCTCGCCACGGGACACAACGAACGCGAGGCGGTCGGCGACCCCACCGCGCACGCGGAGGTGCTCGCCCTGCGCAGGGCCGCCGCCGCGACCGGGGAGTGGCGGCTGACCGGCTGCACGCTCGTCGTGACGCTGGAGCCGTGCACGATGTGCGCGGGCGCGCTCGTGCAGTCCCGCGTGGACCGGGTCGTCTATGGAGCGCGGGACGAGAAGGCCGGCGCGGCGGGCTCGCTCTGGGACGTCGTGCGCGACAGAAGGCTCAACCACCGGCCCGAGGTCATCAACGGTGTTCTCGCGGACGAGTGCGCGGCCCGGCTGACGGACTTCTTCCGCAACCGCTGAAGTACGGATTTCTGTCCGCGGGCCACTTTGGGCTAGAGTTCCTCTCGGTAGCGTGTCCGAGCGGCCGAAGGAGCTCGCCTCGAAAGCGAGTGAAGGGTAACCCCCTTCCGTGGGTTCAAATCCCACCGCTACCGCTCTTGATACGAAAGGGCCCGACCAGCCGAGCTGGTCGGGCCCTTCGTCGTTCCCGTTCGTCGTTCCCCTTCGCCGTTCCCTGAGTATGGGCGGGGGAAGCGGCATCGGGGGGACAGCCGCTTCCCCCGACGAGAACCAGGCCCTCAAGTCGACGCCGCCGTCGGGGGGAAGCGGACGGCGCGGACCCCGCAGTGGGGCCGGTCCCTGGCCCCGCGGACTCCTGCCAGATCCGCCGGGCTCACCACCCATCCTGCGTCCCCGCGCCGTCCGCGGAGCGCGGGCAAAGGGCCTCTGCTGCCGGGCCGTTGGTCCCTAAAAGCCCCGTCAGTACCGTCCGGGTTAGACTCGCCGCCGTCACAGGGGTCACACGGGGCACGGCAAGGGGAGGCCAGATCGTGGCAGTGCAGTGGAAGAAGCTCGGCCTCTTCGCGGTGGTCGTCTTCGTGCTCTACGTGATCATCACCGACCCCGCCAAAGCCGCCGACTACGTGCAGATAGGGTTCGAAGGCATTTCGAGCGGCGCTCAGAGCATCGGTGACTTCATGACGTGGGTCGCCAACGGAGGCAAGGACTGAGCGGCCGCCCGGGCCGCCGGCGCGGCCCGGCCCCAGCCCTCTCCAAGGAGTGCCCGTGATCCGCCATCTGGTCCTCTTCAAGCTCAACGACGGCGTGCGGCGCGACGAGCCGCGCGTGGTCGAGGGCGTCAAGGCCTTCCGCGCCCTCGGCGAGCAGATCCCGGAGCTCACGTTCTGGGAGTGCGACTGGAACATCACCGACCGCCCCATCGCGTACGACTTCGCCATCAACTCGGCGGTCGAGGACACCGATGCACTGAAGCGGTACATCGAGCACCCGGCCCACCAGGCGGGCGTCGCGCTGTGGCGCGAGTTCGCCACGTGGGTGATCGCGGACTACGAGTTCTGAGGCGGCCGCCCCGCCGCCCCGCCCCGCCCGCCGAACGGCCCCGCACCGCGATGGTGCGGGGCCGTTCGGCGTCGTACACCCCAACTTGCCCTCAACACGTAGTTATCAGGTGCTTGCACACAGTGCACATGTCTTGTGATGCTATGACCGCTTTTGACGGATGAGTTGACCGAGGTCGACCGAGCGTCGACCGAGCTTGACTGTGCCTGACTGACAGTGCCTGTCTGAGAAGGGGTGGCGTTGACCGTGCCGGCCAGTACTGCGCCCGAAGCGCCGCCCGCGAGAACCGCCCAGAACACCGGAAGTACGCAGGGTTCCGGAAGCACCCCGAGCTCTGGAAGCACCCCGAGCTCCGGAAGTACCCGGGGTGCCGACACCCGTGCCCTGACCCAGGTGCTCTTCGGCCAGCTCAAGGAGCTGGAGCCGGGCAGCCCCGAGCACGGCCGGGTGCGCGGCGCGCTCATCGAGGCCAACCTGCCGCTCGTGCGGTACGCGGCCGCACGCTTCCGCAGCCGCAACGAGCCGATGGAGGACGTCGTCCAGGTCGGCACCATCGGGCTCATCAACGCCATCGACCGGTTCGACCCGGAGCGCGGGGTGCAGTTCCCGACCTTCGCGATGCCGACCGTGGTCGGTGAGATCAAGCGGTACTTCCGCGACAACGTACGCACGGTCCACGTACCGCGGCGGCTGCACGAGCTGTGGGTGCAGGTGACGGGGGCCACCGAGGACCTCACCACCGCCTTCGGGCGCTCGCCGACGACCTCGGAGATCGCCGAGCGGCTGCGCATCACCGAGGACGAGGTGCTCGCCTGCATCGAGGCCGGCCGCTCGTACCACGCGACGTCGCTGGAGGCGGCCCAGGAGGGCGACGGACTGCCCGGCCTGCTCGACCGGCTCGGCTACGAGGACCCCGCGCTCGACGGCGTCGAACACCGCGACCTCGTACGCCACCTCCTGGTCCAACTGCCCGAGCGCGAACAGCGGATCCTGCTCCTCCGCTACTACAGCAATCTGACGCAGTCACAGATCAGCGCGGAATTGGGCGTTTCCCAGATGCATGTGTCGAGACTGCTCGCCAGAAGCTTCGCGCGCCTTCGGTCCGCAAATCGGATCGAGGCGTAACCGTATCGAGTGGAGTGCCGCCGGAGCTCTTCCCGACGGCACTCTTTGCTGAAATGGCACAGACCCCCTCTTTCCTGCACGGATGTCACCCTCGTTTGTCGACAAGTAACTACAGCGCGTTGCCGACATGTGACATTCTGCTGGAACCGCGTTTGCCGTAGCCCCACCTCCGGTATTCAGGTGGAGGCTGCGTTCCTCCGACGGGAGCGCCCGCCGCGACCGTCCGCGACCTCAAGGGGGTGGCATGTCCGCAGACCAGGGCAGCTCGAAGGTGCTCACGCTCACGCTCACCAAGAGCCCGAGCGAGTCCGCGCCCGACGCGCTTCACAGCTCACCGGCTTCGGAAGCCATCGACACCCGGACCCTGTCCCGCTCCCTCTTCCTGCGGCTCGCCACGCTCGCCCAGGACAGCCCGGAGCGTGTCTATGTACGGGACACGCTCATCGAGCTCAACCTCCCCCTCGTGCGGTACGCCGCGGCCCGCTTCCGCAGCCGCAACGAACCGATGGAGGACATCGTCCAGGTCGGCACCATCGGCCTGATCAAGGCGATCGACCGTTTCGACTGCGAACGGGGCGTGGAATTCCCGACGTTCGCGATGCCGACGGTCGTCGGTGAGATCAAGCGCTTCTTCCGGGACACCAGTTGGTCGGTGCGGGTGCCGCGCCGCCTCCAGGAGCTGCGGCTCGCGCTCACGAAGACCAGCGACGAGCTCGCCCAGCGGCTCGACCGCTCGCCGACCGTGCCCGAACTGGCCATCGCGCTGGGCGTATCGGAGGAGGACGTCGTCGACGGCCTCGCCGTCGGCAACGCGTACACGGCGTCCTCCCTCGACTCCCCCACCCCCGAGGACGACGGCGGCGAGGGCTCCCTCGCGGACCGTCTCGGGTACGAGGACTCGGCCCTGGAGGGCGTGGAGTACCGCGAGTCCCTCAAGCCGCTGCTCGCCAAACTCCCGCCGCGCGAGCGCCGCATCATCATGCTGCGCTTCTTCGCCAACATGACGCAGTCGCAGATCGGTGAGGAGGTCGGCATCTCGCAGATGCATGTGTCCCGCCTCCTGACGCGGACGCTCGCCCAGCTGCGCGAGGGCCTGATCTCGGACTGACGACGCCACGGGGCTGTGGCGGGGCTGCAACGACCTGTGACGGGGCCGGTGTTGCTGACGGGGTTCCTAATTGACGGACCGTCAGCCACACTGACGCGATGCGACGAGGTGTGCGGAACATACTCGGTGCGGGGGGCGCTGCGCTGTGCCTCGGCGGGCTGCTGTCCGCCTGCGGCGGCGGGAGCGGGGACGGTTATGTGGCCACCGGGGCGGCGGGCTCCTCCCCGGGAGGCGCCCAGGCCCCCGAGAAGCCGGTGGGCCCCACTGCTGACGTGCGGCTGATCCCTCTTGAGGGGCCGGGCGGTGGCGGGGCGAGGGGCGGTCGTGGGGGCGCCTCGGAGGGGAAGTCGTCGTCGGGCGGGGCTTTTTCGAGGGGTACGGGAGGGGGCTCTACGTCCCCGTCGACGGGGCCTTCGGAGGACCCTGACCGGAAGAGAAACTCCCCGGATACGCCGGATGCACCGGGTACGCCGAGCTCACCGGGTACGCCTGACAGGCCTGGCACACCGAACAGGCCTGGCACGCCGAGCGCTCCGGGAACCCCGAGTACATCGCCGAGCGGGCCCGCGAAGCTGAGCTTCGGTGAGCCCGAGCGTGAGACCGGGGACAAGCGCTGGTGCGACAAGGTGACTGTCGTCTTCCGCAACACCGGTGGCTCACCGGTCCGTTCGGGGACGGTCACCTTCGGTACGCACATCATCGGTGCGCTCGGCGTCGACTGGGCCACGATCGAGTCGACCGTGCAGTTGCCGGTGCCGATCGGTCCCGGGCAGAAGAGGGAGGAGTCCTGGCCGGTGTGCGTGGACGCGTGGCGCGTGCCGCTGGGTATGCACGTCGAGACGCGCGACGTCGCGGTCAAGTGGCGCTAGCCCGGCCGTCCCGGGGGCGGTTCCAATTCACCTGCGGGTGCGTCGTGACTGCTCGCGCAGTTCCCCGCGCCCCTGACCGTGGTCCCTCAGGCCGTCATTCACCTGCGGGCGCATCGGGGCTAGTCGCGCAGTTCCCCGCGCCCCTGATCGTGATCCCTCAGGCCGTCATTCACCTGCGGGCCCGTCGTGGTTGCTCGCGCAGTTCCCCGCGCCCCTGATCGTGGGCCCCCAGGCCGTCATTCGCCTGCGGGCGCGTCGTGGCTGGGCGCGCAGTTCCTCGCGCCCCTTGGGGGCCGGCCATTCCGTAGGGCTCAGGGCGGGTTCCCTCAGGGGCGCGGGGAACTGCGCGGCCAGCCACAGCGCCCCCGCAGAGAAACGAGACCCGAACCACCCACCCCCTAGGGGCGCGGGGAACTGCGCGGCCAGCCACAGCGCGCCCGCAGGGGAGCTGGCGAGCCGTAGCAAGCGGAGATGCAGCGGCGAAGGTAGGGGCGGCCCGAGTGGTGCGGGGTGCCCCTACCTCCGGAGAAACGTCGAGTTCGGTGCCCTTACTTGAGGGCGAGCCACGCCACGCCCGCCACCACCAGGATCGCGAGAACGACGCCCACGATCAGGCCGACGCGCGGCCCCGAAGACGTCGCGGCCTGCTGCTGGCGGCCCTGCGGGGCCTCGTCGACGAAGGCGCGGAACATCTGCGTGCTGCCGGCCGGATCGGGGTTGCCCGGGTTGCCCTGGGGGTTGTGTGCCATGGAGCAGGACACTAGCGAATCCAGCGCCATCGGCCCAACCCCCTCTGGCCAGGGACTTTACAAGTGGGCCCCCAACGCTTTGCCGACTCTTTAGTCCGATGGGCCCTTTTTAGTTTGCCTGCAGCAACCAACTGCTCCTATCGTTGCCCTAAGCAACAAATATTCAGGAGGTGCCGTGGCCGCGCAGCGACAGTACGAGGAGCTGGCCCGACAGCTCAGCGCCATCGGTGCCGTGAAGCGCGGCCTCGGCCGGGGGCTCCCCCACGACTGCCCGGCCGGATCCGCCGCCGTACTCATCCTGCTCGACCGCCACGGCGCGATGCGGATGAGCAGGCTCGCGGAGCTGCTCGCCGTCGACATGTCGGTCACCAGCCGGCACGTCGCCCACGTCGCGGAGAAGGAGTGGATCGTCCGCGATCCCGACCCCGCGGACAAGCGGTCCCGGATCCTGCGGCTCACCACCGGCGGCAAGGCCAAGGTGGACGAGCTCTCCGAGCTCTCCATCCGCACGCTCACCCACTACCTGCACGACTGGACCGACGACGAGGTCGTCCAGCTCAGCACGCTGCTCGCGCGTCTGCGTGACAGCTTCGGGGACTGCCGCGCGGCTTCGGCCCGGCTGTCCCCTTCCCCCCACGACGTACAGACCACGTCGGAGACCACCCGTACACCCGCGTAAGAAAAGGAATTCCATGGCAACAACCACACCAGCCGGTGTGCGGGGCAGCCATGCCAAGCACGGAGCTCACCACGGTCACCACGGTGAGAACGCTCCGATGACGCACCGGCAGATCATGGAAGCGCTGTCCGGGCTGCTGCTCGGCATGTTCGTGGCGATCCTCTCGTCGACGATCGTCTCCAACGCCCTGCCCGAAATCATCGGCGACCTCGGCGGCGGCCAGTCCGCCTACACCTGGGTCGTCACCGCGTCGCTGCTCGCGATGACCGCGACGACGCCCCTGTGGGGCAAGCTGTCCGACCTCTTCAGCAAGAAGGCGCTCGTACAGATAGCCCTGATCATCTACGTCGGCGGCTCGGTCGTCGCCGGTCTCTCGCAGAGCGCAGGGATGCTGATCGCCTGCCGCGTTGTGCAGGGCATCGGCGTGGGTGGCCTTTCCGCCCTCGCCCAGATCGTGATGGCCGCGATGATCTCCCCGCGCGAGCGCGGCCGGTACTCCGGCTACCTCGGCGCGACCTTCGCCGTCGCCACCGTCGGCGGTCCGCTGCTCGGCGGTGTCATCACCGACACCTCGTGGCTCGGCTGGCGCTGGTGCTTCTACGTCGGCGTGCCCTTCGCGATCATCGCGCTGATCGTCCTCCAGAAGACCCTGAAGCTCCCCGTCGTCAAGCGCGACGTCAAGGTCGACTGGGCCGGCGCCTTCTTCATCAGCGCCGCCGTCTGCCTGCTCCTCGTCTGGGTCACCTTCGCCGGTGACAAGTACGACTGGATGTCGTGGCAGACCGGCGCCATGGTCGGCGGCTCGGTGCTGCTCGCGCTGATCTTCGTCTTCGTCGAGTCCAGGGCGAGCGAGCCGATCATCCCGCTGCGGCTCTTCCGCAACCGCACCATCACCCTCGCCTCGCTCGCCTCGCTCTTCGTGGGTGTCGCGATGTTCGCGGGCACGGTGTTCTTCAGCCAGTACTTCCAGCTGGCGCGGGGCGAGTCCCCGACCATGTCCGGTGTCATGACGATCCCGATGATCGGCGGCCTGTTCATCTCGTCGACCGTCTCCGGCCAGGTCATCACCAAGACGGGCAA
Source organism: Streptomyces sp. NPDC039480 (assembly GCF_055597165.1). Classification (NCBI taxonomy): domain Bacteria; kingdom Bacillati; phylum Actinomycetota; class Actinomycetes; order Kitasatosporales; family Streptomycetaceae; genus Streptomyces; species Streptomyces sp. NPDC039480. The sequence goes on from NZ_JBVITX010000009.1 coordinate 101,814, forward strand.
GTGGAAGGCGTGGCTGGTCAGCGGTGGTCTGCTGGTGACGGCGGGCCTCGGTCTGCTCGGCACCATCCGCTACGACACCGAGTACTGGCACATCGCGATCTACATGGCCCTGATGGGTCTCGGCATCGGCATGATGATGCAGAACCTGGTGCTGTGCACGCAGAACCAGGTCGAGCCGCAGGACCTCGGTGCCGCCTCCTCCGTCGTCACCTTCTTCCGCTCGCTGGGCGGTGCCATGGGTGTCTCGGCGCTGGGCGCGATCATGGCCACGCGGATCACCGACTACGTCAAGGACGGCATCACCGACCTCGGTCCGAAGGCCGCGGCGCAGTTCGGCCACGGCGGTACCGGTGGCGGTGGCATCCCCGACCTGGACAAGATCCCGGAGCCGTTCCGCACGGTGATGGAGAGCGCGTACGGGCACGGCATCGCCGATGTCTTCCTGATCGCCGCGCCGATGGCGCTGATCGCCTTCCTGATCACGCTGTTCATCAAGGAGGTTCCGCTGCGGACGTCGGGCGCGCTCGCCCAGGCCGCGGAGAGCACGGAGGGTGCGGCCCCGGCCGACGCCACGGCTCCCGCGAACACTGCCGCGACCACCGCCACGACCGCCGAGCAGCCCGTGCTCGCCTCCGTCGCCTCGACGACCGAGACCGGGCCCGAGGGCACGCAGCGGCTCGCCGCCGCGGCGTCCGCCGCGCAGCCCGGCGCGGGATCCGGTGAGCTGCCGCAGATCACCGGTGGCATTCCGGTACGCGGCTTCGTCCGCGGCGCCGAGAGCGCGCCCGTGCCGCAGGCCGCGGTCACGCTGATCTCCCTCGGGGGACGGCAGCTCGGCCGCTCGGTCGCGCAGGGCGACGGCGCCTACACCGTCGACGCCCCGGGCGCGGGTTCGTACGTGCTCATCGCCTCCGCCGACGGCTTCCAGCCGCAGGCCTCGACCGTGGTCGTGGGCGAGGACGCGCTGTCGTACGACATCCTCCTCAGCGGCACCAGCGGGCTGAGCGGCCTCGTGCGCGACGCCGACAGCAAGCTGCCCGTCAGCGGTGCGATGGTCATCGTGACCGATGTCCGCGGTGACGTCCTCGCCACCGGACTCTCCGGCGAACAGGGCGAGTTCACCTTCGCCGAGCTGGTCCCCGGCACCGTCACCATCGCGGTGAACGCCGCTGGCCACCGGCCGCTCGCGCTGCCCGTCGAGGTCGGCGGCACCGGGGTCACCCGGGTCGAGGTCGAGCTCAACTCCGGTGCACGGGTGCTCGGCACGGTGCGCGCGGGTGGCGGTCCGCTGAACGACGCGCGGGTCACGCTCGTCGACGCCGCGGGCAACGTCGTCGCCACCGCCACCACCGGGACGGACGGGGCGTACGCCTTCACCGACCTGGACAGCGGGGAGTACACGGTCATCGCGACCGGGTACCCGCCGGTCGCCACGGGCCTGACGGTCGCCGGCAGCGGCGTCGAGGGCCACGACATCGAACTCGCCCACCCGGGCGAGTGACCGACCCCGGCCCGGGGCCGCGGACGCGCTTCGAGCGGAGGCGCGGCGGCGGCCCCGGGCCGGTCGTGGGGAGGGCCCCCGGGCCGGCGGTGGCATTCATGGCAGGGGACGGCCAGCCACCGCCGCCGGGGGCCGCCCGCATTCTGCGCGGCCGGTGAGGCCTCTATGAACGTGAACGAACGTGAGCTGGGACTGTGAGGCTTCCGATCGGATCGGAAGCCCGGCAAGGAGTAAAACGGGATGGGACTCAACGCTCGGATCCGTACGCGTGACGGGTGGGCCGTGCCCCACGCCGTCGTCACGGTGACCGACATGACCGGGGCGCAGGTGCTGCGGGCGGACGCGGACGCGGAAGGCGTCGTGCGGGACGGGACGGCGCTCGCGGCCGGTCCGTACACCGTCATCGTCACCGCCGTCGGCTACGCGCCGGTCGCCTCCACCGCGCTCGTCACCGCCAGCGGGCGGGCCGAGGTCGGCAACGTCGTCCTCGCCCGGCAGGGCGGCACGGAGCTGCCCCCGCCCGGGGCGTGGACCGTCGACCCCGCGCACTCGACCGTGGGCGCCGTAGCCCAGCACCTCGGGATCACCAGTGTGCACGGGCGGTTCCTGGAGTTCGGCGGGCGCATCGAGATCGCCGAGGACGTCGAGAAGTCGCGGGTCGAGGCGGTCATCCGGGCGGCCTCGATCGACACGGGGAACGGGATGCGGGACGGTCACCTGAAGTCGGCCGACTTCCTGGACGTCGAGCAGTACCCGGAGATCACGTACCGGTCGAGCGGGCTGAGCCCCGTGGGGCCCGACCGGTGGACGGTCCACGGCGAGCTGGGCATGCACGGGGTCGTGCGCCCCGTCGACCTGGACCTCAGCTACCTCGGCACCGGGGCGGACCCGTGGGGCGGCACCCGCGCCGCCTTCCGCGCCACGGCGGAACTGCGCCGCGAGGACTTCGCCATGAACTACAACCAGGTGGTCCAGGCGGGCATCTCGGCGATCGGCACGACGCTGCGGGTGGAACTGGACATTCAGGCTGTGCAGGGGGAGGGGCTGCCGGAGGCGGGCTGACGCCGCTGACGGAGGCGGCGCGGGCGGCGTGGGCCCGCCCCGGCCCGGCGTGGCGGCCGTAGGTGACGCCCTGTCTGGCACTTGGGGCAACGCCAGGGCAATAAGGGCATCGCCTGTGACAGAACGAAGACGGCGCGGGGAGCCGTCCGTAACTCGGTGCGGACTACAAATAGTTACGACCGCACGCACGGCACCCGCACCCACGCCGCACTTCTTCTGGGGGACACCATGAAGAACACCCGCATCACCGCTCTCGCCGCCGTCAGCCTCGCCGCCGCCCTCTCGCTCACCGCCTGCGGCGGCGACGACTCCGGCACGAACGCGTCGTCCAAGGGTTCCAAGACCGCGAACTCCTCTTCGACGTCCTCATCCTCCTCGTCCTCGTCCTCGTCCTCGTCCGGCGAGGGGGCCAAGACCGAGGCGGCCGCGGGGGGCGCGAAGCCCGGGGCGAAGGTCACGTCCTGCAAGACGGCGGACCTGACCATCGCCGCCCAGGACGCCGCCCCCGACGAGAGCACCGGCCGCATCGACATCACCATGACCAACCGGGGTTCGGCCACGTGCTCGGCGACGGGTTTCGCGGGCGTCGACATCAAGGACGCCGACAACACCTCCAGCTCGATCGAGCGCGGCCGGGCCCAGCCCCGGGTCACCACCCTCAAGCCGGGCGACGCCGCCGTCTTCAACATCTCCTACGAGATCGACACCACCGGCAAGAGCCTCGCATCGCCGACCCACATCATGGTGACGCCCCCGAACGAGACCCACACGGTGACCCTCAAGTGGCCCGCAGACGCGGCCCCCATCAAGGGTGTCTACGCCGACATGCAGCTCTACCCCACCCACACAACAAACTAGCCCCGCCCCCCACAGACCACCCCGGGCCATCCCCCCACCCACCCGCCCTACTCCGGCGGCGAAATCGCAAGGGCACCCCACCCACCCGCCCCACTCCCGCAGGAACATCGCAAGGGCACCCCCACCCCCCGCCCGCCTCCGCAGGACATCGCGAGGGCACCCCCACCCGCCCTACTCCCACGGAGACATCACAAGGGCACCCCACCCGCCCTACTCCCGCAGGAACATCGCGAGGACACCCCCACCCACCCGCCCTACTCCCGCGGGGACATCGCGAGGGCTCCCCACCCCTCCCACCCACCCCGGCAGGACATCGCGGGGCAGCCCCACCCACCCACCCCTACCCCCGCGGGACGTCGCGAGGGAACACCCGCCCACCCGCCCCTACCCCCGCGAAACGTCGCGGGGCAAACGGGTGGGTGGGTGGGAAACATCCGCCGCGAAGCGGCGGGTTCGAAACCCCCACCCCGACCGGCCGGTCAGGCCCCCCTGGCAAGGAGAGACTCGATCCCCGCGACCATGAGGTCGAGGGCAATCGTGAAGTCCCGTTCCCACATCTCCTCCACCGTGTCCCCCTCCCGAGCCGCCATCAACTCATCCGCACTCTCCAGCAGCCCGTGCGAGGCCAGTTCGTCGCGCACCGTACCGGCCGCCTCCCGGTAGTACTCCTCCTGGCTCATCCCCGCCTCCGCGCACCGCGAGATGTAGTGGCCCTCGATGGTGCCGAAGCCGTACACGAACTGGAAGACCGCCGAGATCGCCCCGTTCTGCGTGTAGGCGGGAAGCCCGGTGTTGCGCACCGCGTTCTGGATGGCGAGGGCGAAGGCCAGCCAGTTGGGGCCGATGTTGAGGAAGCGGCCGACGAGCGGTGACACCCAGGGGTGGCGGATGAGCGCCGCCCGGTACTCCCCGGCCAGCTCGCGGAGTTGTTCGCGCCAGTTCTCGGGCGACGCCTCCGCCTCGGGGAGCCGCATCTCGCCGCACACCGAGTCGAGGGCGAGCTCGAGGAGGTCGTCCTTCGTGTCGACGTACCAGTAGACGGACATCGCCGTGACGTTCAGTTCCCCGGCGAGTCTGCGCATGGAGAACTTGTCGAGCCCCTCCGCGTCCAGGAGCCGGACCGTGGCCTGGGTGATGCGCTCCCGGTCGAGGCCGTTCGGCTGGTCGCCCTTGCGGCCGCCGCCGCGGGGTGTCCTGGCCTGCAGCCAGACACTGGTCCGCGCCGTGTTCTTCGTGCGGCCGGCTGCCTTCGCCATGGCGCACCTTCCTCGTTGGTCCTCGGCCCCGGAGCCGTTGTCCCCGGGAGGGGAATGCTATGCCGCTGTCTTACCCACGGAGTCTGCCCTCTCCGCCCTGCGCAGCAACGCCGCAGCCAGCATGCCGCCGACGAGCACCGCGGCCGCGCCCACCAGCTGGCTGGTCTCAAGCCCCGAGGAGAACGCGTCGGCGATCCGCTCCCGCTCCCCCGTCGACTTCGCCGCGGCCATGGCCGCCGGGAACGACGCGGCGGAGACCGCGACGAGCGACGCGAAACGGGAGTTGAGGACCGCGCCGAGCACGGCGACGCCCAGACCGTTGCCGAACTCCGCGAGCGTGCCGTTGATGCCCGCGCCCACGCCCGCCTTCTCCGGCGGAATGGCGCTCATGATGGCGTTGGCCATGGCCGGCATGGCGAGCGAGATGCCCGCGCCCATCACGATCAGGCCGAACAGCAGGCCGTTGTAGTTGTCGCCGCCGAGCACCGCTATGGCCGCGAGACCCGCGGCGAGCAGGCTCATGCCGGACATGATCGTGACGGGCGTGCCGAGCTTGGCGTGCAGCTTCGCGCCGATGCCCGCCAGGTTCAGGGCCACGATGGTCACCGCGAGCGGCGCCGTGCGCAGCCCGGCCTCCAGCGGCTCGTAACCGAGTACGAACTGCAGGTGCTGCGTGAGGAGGAAGAGCGAACCGCTCAGCCCGAAGGCGACGAGGATGGCGCCCGCCACCGCACCGACGAAGCGCTGGTTGCGGAAGAAGTGCATGTCCAGCATCGGGTACGGGATGCGCAGCTCCCAGAGCGCGAACGCGCCGAGCACCAGCACGCCGACCGTGGCGGAGACCAGGACCTGCGCCGACGTCCAGCCGTGCTCGGGGCCGGAGATGATCGCGTAGACCACCGAGGCCATGCCGACGGTCGAGAGCAGGGCGCCCAGGAGGTCGGGGCGATCGCCCTGGGGGTTCTTGGACTCCGGGACCAGCTTCAGGACCGCGACGAGGCCGAGCAGCGCCACGGGGATGTTGATCAGGAAGATCGAACCCCACCAGAAGTGGTCGAGCATGAAGCCGCCGAGCAGCGGACCGGCCGCGAACCCGAGGGAGTTGATGGTGGCCCAGAGGCCGATCGCCTTCACGCGCTCCGTGTCGTCGAAGATCTGCACGACCACCGCGAGGGTGGTGGTCATCAGCAGCGCGCCGCCGATGCCCATGCCCGCGCGGGCGGCGATGAGCTGGGAGGAGCTCTGGGCGAGGCCGGCCGCCAGCGAGCCGATGCCGAACAGGGCGAGGCCCGCGGCCAGCATCTTCTTGCGGCCGTAGCGGTCGGCGGCGCTGCCCGCGGTGAGCAGCAGACCGGACTGGACCAGCGAGTACGCGTTGATCATCCACTGGATGTCGGACGTGGACGCGTCCAGCTCCCGGGTGAGGGAGGGGATCGCGACGCTGAGGACGGTGTTGTCCAGCAGCACGGTGAGCTGCGCCAGGCAGATGACGCCGAGGATCAGCCAGCGCTGCGGGTGCCTCTGCGAGGCGGTGGGGGTCTCGGCAGTCGTCGCCGTCATGCAGTCCTCCCTTTCCGGGGTTCCGGTTCTTCTACGGTGTACGGGGGTGAGCGACGTACACCGTAGAACAGTTCCCGTACGCCGTACAAGAGGTTTTCCGGAGAGGGAGCAGACTGCGGCTACTTGCGCGTCAGGTCGTAGAACGTGGCGCTGCCCACCGTCACCTTCTCGAACGTCGACTCGACCCAGGACGAGATCCCGCCCGCGCCGCCCTTATCGCCCGTACCGCTCGCGATGAAGTAGTGGATGTCGCCGTCCGCCACGTACTTCTTGAACTGCGCGAGCGTCGGTGCCGGGTCACTGCCGTTGAAGCCGCCGATCGCCATCACCGGTTCGCCGGTGGCCAGTTGATAGCTCGCCGCGTTCTGGGAGCCGATGGCCGCCGCGGCCCAGGTGCGGTCGGCGGCGCCCGACTTCAGGAGCGACTTGGCCGCGTCGGAGACCTGGGCGCCGTTCAGCAACCCACCCATGCCGCCACCGGGAACCCCGCCCTTCGGCATCCCACCGTTGGGCCGCCCCTGCGGAGCACCGCCCTCCGGTACACCGCCCCGCGGACCCCCACCCCGCCCCCGGGGCCCCCTCGGCCCGCCCATGCCGCCCGCCGACGCCGGACCCGCCGTCACGATCGACCCCGTGTGCGGGCTGTCCACCGTCGACAGGGTGTACGCGACCGGGCCCGCCACGGAGGCCGCGAGGCTCACCCCGAGCGCGGTCAGGGTCAGCCTCCGGCCGAGACGGCTCGCCGCCAGCAGGCCCACCGCCCCGACGGCACCCGCGACGAGCACCGCCCACCGCAGCCACGGCAGGTGGTCCGGAACCCGGCCGAGCAGGACGTACGCCCAGACCGCCGTGCCCACCACCGTCGCCCCGAGCACCGCCCGCGCCCACCGCGCGGCCCGCTCCTCCCACAGGACCGTGGCCCCCATGCCGACGAGCGCGGCGACATAGGGCGCCAGGGCCACCGTGTAGTACTGGTGGAAGATCCCCGCCATGAAGCTGAAGACCGCGGCGGTCATCAGGAGCGAACCGCCCCACGCCACGAACGCCGCGCGTGCGGTGTCCGTGCGGCCCGCCCTGCGGGTGAGGACGAGGCCCGCCACGAGCAGGATCAGCGCGGCCGGCAGCAGCCAGGAGATCTGGGCCCCGATCTCGGAATTGAACATCCGCCCGATTCCGGTCTCCCCCCACTGACCGCCACCCCCGCCGGGCCCGCCACCTCCACCGGGCATGCCTCCCCCACCCGGGCCGCCGCCCCCGCCCACGCTGCCGGTCTCCTCGCCGTTGATGCGGCCGAGGCCGTTGTAGCCGAACGTCAGCTCGAGGAAGGAGTTGTGCTGCGAGCCGCCGATGTACGGCCGCGAGGACGCGGGCCACAGTTCGACGATCGCCACCCACCAGCCGCCCGCGACCGTCATCACACTCGCTGACAGGGCGAGTTGGGCGAACCTCTTACGTGGGCGTACCGGCGCGCACACCGCGTAGAGCACCGCGAGCGGCGGCAGGATCAGGAACGCCTGCAGCGTCTTGGTGAGGAAGGCGAAGCCCACGGCGACGCCCGCCCACACCAGCCACTTGGTGCGGCCGTCCTCCAGGGCGCGCAGGACGCAGTGGACCGTGACGGTCATCAGGAGGGCGAGCAGCGCGTCCGGGTTGTTGAAGCGGAACATCAGGGCGGCGACGGGCGTGAGCGCGAGGACCGCGCCCGCGATCAGCCCGGCGGCGGCACTGAAGCGGCGCCGCACCGCCGCGTACAGCACACCGACCGTCGCGACACCCATCAGGACCTGCGGAGCCAGTACGGCCCAGGAGGTGAGGCCGAAGAGGCGCACGGAGAGCGCCATCGGCCAGAGCGACGCCGGTGGCTTGTCGACGGTGATCGCGTTGCCCGCGTCGAGCGAGCCGAAGAAGAAGGCCTGCCAGCTCTGGCTGCCTGCCTGGACGGCGGCGGAGTAGAAGGAGTTGGCGTAACCGGACGCGCTGAGGTTCCAGAGGTAGAGGACCGCAGTGGCGAGCAGCAGTCCGAGGAGGGCGGGGCGCGCCCAGCGGGGGTCGTCGGCTCTGCCGCGCCACAGCCGGCCGGGCAGCACGCCCGCCCGCCGGTGCGCGGACCCCACGGCGGCGGTTGTGGTCGTCGTCATCGTGCGTTCCTCGGTTCCTCTGAGGCTGCCGCTACCGCTGGAGCATCCGGGAACACCCACGCCCGCAGCAGCAGGAAGCGCAGCACCGTCGCCGCGAGGTTCGCCGCGATGAGGACCGCGAGCTCCGTGGAGTGCGCGGGCTCGCCGGAAGCCGCGCCGAGCGCCGCGAGGGAGCCGCTGGTGAGGGCGAGACCGATGGCGAAGACGACGAGGCCCTGCGCCTGGTGGCGGACCGCGCGGTCCCTGCCGCGCACCCCGAAGGTGAGCCTCCGGTTCGCCGCCGTGTTGGCCACCGCCGACACGAGGAGGGCGAGCGCGTTGGCCGCCTGCGACCCCGTGAACGTACGGAAGCCGCTGTAGAGGAGGAGGTAGCAGACGGTCGAGAGCGCGCCGACCGCGCAGAAGCCGACGAGCTGGCGGGGGAGGCCGCCGGGGACTCCGGTGAGCCGTCTGTCCCGCGGGTCGTCGCCGAAGGGGCGGGCCAGCCGGTCGAGCGGCAGCGCGCCGACCGCGAGCGCGCGGCCCACCCGCCACACGCCCTTGAGGTCGTCCGTGGCCGTCCGCACCAGGTGGACCGTCGAGTCCGGGTCGTCGATCCAGTCGACCGGCACCTCGTGGATGCGCAGTCCGGCGCGCTCGGCGAGGACCAGCATCTCGGTGTCGAAGAACCAGCCGGTGTCCTCCACCAGCGGCAGCAGCACCCGCGCCACATCGCCGCGGATCGCCTTGAACCCGCACTGGGCGTCGGAGAAGCGGGCGTGCAGCGAGCCGCGCAGGATGAGGTTGTACGCGCGGGAGATCAGCTCGCGCTTGGGGCCGCGCACCACCCGTGAACCGCACGCCAGACGTGAGCCGATCGCCAGGTCCGAGTGGCCCGAGATCAGCGGGGCGACGAGCGGCAGCAGAGCGTTGAGGTCGGTGGACAGGTCGACGTCCATGTACGCGAGGACCGGGGCGTCGGACGCGGACCAGACGGCGCGCAGGGCCCGGCCGCGGCCCTTCTGGTCGAGGCGTACGTGCCGCACCTCCCGCGCGCAGGCGGTGAGTTCGGCGGCGACCTGCGGCGTGCGGTCCGTGGAGGCGTTGTCGGCGATCGTGATGCGGAAGGGGTAGGGGAAGGTGCGGGCGAGGTGGTCGCGCAGCCGCAGGACGCACGGCCCGAGGTCCTTCTCCTCGTTGTGGACCGGGATCACGACGTCCAGGACGTCCGGGACGGGCACGTCGCGCCCTGTGGCGGGGAGGTGGTCCCGCGACGGCAGGGCCCCCGGGGGAGTGTCGGTTCGCATGCGGCCGACACTCGCCAAGTGGTCTGTCAGGGCTGTGTGCTGAGGCTGTGGCCCGACTGTGAGAGCTCAGCCACCTCGGACGGTGAGCCCAGCTGTGCGTCCTGCCCCTCGGACATCGCCGGGAGCATGACGGCGAACACGGTCCGCCCCGGCACGCTCTCGACCGTCACCGTGCCCCCGTGCGCGGTCACGATGGCCCGGACGAGCGCCAGGCCGAGGCCCGTCGAGCCCGCGTGGCGGGAGCGGGACGCGTCGCCGCGGGCGAAGCGCTCGAAGACCGAGGGCAGGAGGTCGGGCGCGATGCCGGGCCCGTCGTCCCGCACCTCCAGGCGCACGTGGGGCCCGGCCCGGCACACCCGGGCCGTGACCGTCGTGCCGGGCGGGGTGTGTGTGCGGGCATTGGAGAGGAGGTTGACGACGACCTGGTGCAGGCGCGCGGTGTCGGCGCGCACCAGGGCGGGCTCGGCGGGCAGTTCGAGCCGCCAGACGTGGTCCCGCCCGGCGGCCCGCGCGTCGCTGACGGCGTCGACCACGAGCGGTGCGAGATCACTGCTCCGGTACGAGAGCGGCTGCTCCGCGTCGAGCCGCGCGAGCAGCAGCAGGTCCTCGACGAGCCCGGTCATCCGCTCGGCCTCGGACTCGATCCGGCCGAGCGCGTGCCGCGTGTCGGGCCCGGTGGTCTCCCGGCCGCGGCGCGTCAGCTCGGCGTACCCGCGGATCGAGGCGAGCGGTGTCCGCAGCTCATGGCCGGCGTCCGCGACGAACTGGCGTACCCGTGTCTCGCTGCGCTGGCGCGCGTCGAGCGCCGAGTGGACGTGGTCGAGCATGCGGTTGAGCGCGGCGCCCACCTGTCCGACCTCCGTGCGGGGGTCGGCGTCGGGCGCGCGCTCGTGCAGGGCCACCTCGCCGCTGTGCAACGGCAGTTCCGCCACGCGGGTGGCGGTGCTCGCGATGCGGCGCAGCGGGCGCAGCGCGACGCCGACCATGGCGGCGCCGGCCAGCGACGCGGCGACCAGACCGGCCGCGGTGACGCAGACCTCGACGACGATCAGTGTGCTGAGGGTGTTCCGCACCTTGGCGGTCGGCAGCCCGACGAGGAAGTCGCCCTTGTGCCCGGTCGTGTACGTGACGCGGTACTCGCCGAGCCGGGGGACGTCCACGTTGTGCGGCTTCCCGTCCCTCGGCACGTCGGCGAGCGCCGCGACCTGCGCGGCGTCCAGCCGCGTCGCGTCCGGCACCGTGCCGCCGCCGTCATCCTCAGTGCTGACAAGGGCACGTCCTACGGAGTCGTCGTGCACCTCGGCGCCGAGTGCCCCGATCTCCTGCGGGCCCCGGGTGACGAAGTCCAGCGGGTCGCCGTCCGAGCCCGAGCCTTCCCCGGGGCCGGGCCCGGGCGGCAGCTTGTCGCCGCCCGGCGCGACGGCGGGCCCCGCCGCCCGCTGCGCGACCCCGCCGAGCGCGCCGTCCAGCTGCTCGTACAGATGTGACCTGAGGGCGAGGGTGGTGACGACCCCGATGACCGCGCACACCACGGCGATCAGCGCGACGGCGGAGAGGACGAGCCGTGTCCGCAGGGTCCCCGGTCCGGGACCTCTCACGCGGAGACGGGCACGGCGGCCTTGATCAGATAGCCCGCCCCGCGCCGCGTGTGGATCATCGGCTCCCGGCCTGCGTCGATCTTCCTGCGCAGATACGAGATGTAGAGCTCGACGACGTTGGCCTGGCCCCCGAAGTCGTAGTTCCACACCCGGTCGAGGATCTGCGCCTTGCTGAGCACGCGCCGCGGATTGCGCATGAGGTACCGCAGCAGCTCGAACTCGGTGGCGGTGAGATGGATGCTGTCGCCGCCCCGCGTCACCTCGTGGCTGTCCTCGTCGAGGGTCAGGTCCCCCACGACCAGCGTCGACTCGCTGCGCCTGTCGGCGGCGCCGGCCCGCCGGATGAGGCCGCGCAGCCGCGCCACGACCTCCTCCAGGCTGAACGGCTTGGTCACGTAGTCGTCGCCGCCGGCCGTGAGCCCGGCGATGCGGTCCTCCACCGCGTCCTTCGCGGTGAGGAACAGCACGGGCACGCTCGGCATCTCGCGGCGCAGCCTGCCGAGCAGGGAGAGCCCGTCCATGTCGGGCAGCATCATGTCGAGCACCACGGCGTCGGGGCGGAACGCGCGCGCGGCCCGTACCGCCCCCGCGCCGTCGGCCGCGCTGCGGATCTGCCAGCCCTCGTAACGCAGGGCCATGGACAACAGCTCGGTGAGCGACACCTCGTCGTCCACGACGAGCACGCGGACGGGGCTCCCGTCCGGCCTGAGCAGTTCGGTACGCGCCTGAGGCGTGGTCGTGGTCATGTCCCACACCCTGTGACGCGCCCCTGAGAGCACCCTTGCGCGAACCTGTGAATTCCCTGAGAAACGGCGCGGGTCGCACTCAGGGATCGAGCCCGAACAACCGGGCGCCGTTCCCGTGCAGCACCCCCCGCAGCCAGGCGTCCCCGAGCCCGAGCCGCTCCAGGGACTCCAGCTGATGGACGTACGCGTACGGGATGTTGGGGAAGTCGCTGCCCAGCAGCACCTTCCCGCCCAGATCCGCCAGGCGCGCCGACTCCTCCTTCGGGAACGGCATGAGCCGCTCGCTGAAGTCGGTGAACGCCATGGTCGTGTCGAGGCGCACCTCCTCGTACCGCTCCGCGAGGGTGAGGAACTCGGCGTACTCGGGCATCCCCATGTGCGCGACGACGACCGGCAGCCGCGGATGGCGCGCGAGGAGCCGGGCGACCGGCTCGGGTCCGGTGTGCTTGCCTGGCTCCGGGCCGGAGCCGCAGTGCATGACCACCGGCACCCCGGCCTCGGCGAGCAGGCCCCACACCGGGTCGAGCAGCGCGTCGTTGGGGTCGTAGCCGCCCACCTGCACATGCGACTTGAAGACCCGCGCGCGCCCGCCTCGACGGCCTCCCGCACATACCGGTCCACGCCGGGCTCCGGGAAGAACGTCGCCGTGTGCAGACAGCCCGGCGTGCGCCGCGCGAAGTCGGCGGCCCATCCGTTGAGCCACTCCGCCATGCCCGCCTTGTGCGGATAGACCATCGAGGTGAAGGCCCGCACCCCGAACTCCCGGAGAAGCTCGACCCGCCGCTCCTCCTCGTGCCGGTAGGTGATGGGCCACCGCACCACGCCGGTCGCGTCATAGGAGTCGAAGTACGCCCAGACCTTCCTCAGCACCCGCTCCGGCATGAAGTGCGTGTGCACGTCGACGAGACCGGGAACCCCGACCCGCTCCAGAAACCGCCGTACGGCGTCCCCGTCCCCACCACCACTGCCACTGCTACTCCCGCACAAAGCCATGACTCCGCTCGACCTTGGCGACATGGAGGACGTACGACTCGTACCAGTCCTCGCGCCCGCGCCGCTGGGCCGCACGGTGCTCGAGATCGCTCCGCCAGGCCTTGATGGCCTCCTCGTCGCGGAAGTACGCGACGGTGATGCCGAGGCCTTCCGGGTCGCGGGCCCCGTCGACGCCGAGGAACCCCGGCACCTCGGCGACCAGCTCGTCCATGCGGTCGGCGGTCTTCCCGTAGCCGTTGTCGCCCGCGGTGCGCACGGAGGAGAAGACGACGGCGTAGTACGGCGGTTCGAAAGGCCCGGCGGGACCTCTGGCGTGATCACTCATGGCGCCACATTCGGGCCCGCCCCCCGTGCCCGTCCACCCCTTTCCACCGTCTCTTGCCCAACGGTCAGCAGGAATTGACCATTCGGTCAGCGAGAACGCAGCGGCCGGGGCTCTCAGAAGAGCCCGTCCTGCTCGACGCCACCACCGCCGCTACCGCCACCCGCGGCCTCCACCGCCCGCACCGGCACCGTGACGCCCGCCCCCGCGTCGGCCGCCACCAGCTCCCACCCCACGAGGACGCGCGTATCGACGACCAGCGCGCCGCCGTCCGCGATCTCCAGATACAGGTCGGGCCCGGCCGCGGCGACGAGCCGCCCCGCGACCGCCCCACCGTCGACCAGCTCCCGCACGACCCCGCCCCCCGGCGCGGGCCCACCGCGCGGGCCGAGCCCGAAGGCCCCCGAGTGGTCCACGGCCTCGAAGGCCACCCGTTCCAGCGTCTCGGCCCACCCGTCGAGCGCCACGGCCCGCCGGTACAGCTCGTCCAGCTCCCGCACGCGCTCCGGCCAGCCGGGAAGCTCCGCCCGCACCCCGCGCTTGCGGGCGTACGCCACCCGGTCAGGCACCCCGAGCGCCGCCCGCAGCAGCTCCTCCGTACGCCGCGCCGCCATCAGCGGCCCGCGCCCCAACCAGCAGAACGCCACCGCACCCTGCTCCAGGAGCCGCACGGCCCCCCGCTCCTCCGCCGTGATCCCGACCTTGACCAGCCCGGCCCCGAACCACGCGAGATACACCCGGTACGTCCGCGGATCGTCGGGCACGCCGTCCGCCGCCACCGAGAACGCCCGGTCGAGCCGCGCACACTCCGGGCACCGCGCCTGCGTGGCCCGACCCGGCACGACGGCCCGCATCGGACACGCGTTCCCCCGCGCCCCCACACACCGCCGCTCCCCCACGGCCCGGAACCCGATGTCGCTCCCGTACGAGAGGGCACTGCGCCGGCCGCCCTCCCACCGCAGCACGGGTTTCCCTTCCGGCCACCCGAGCCCCGCGCACCGCCACTCCATCCCGCGACTCCCTCATCAACCCCGACAACGCGAAAGGCCCCCGGATCATCTCCGGGGGCCTTTCGACTGTGTGCACTCGGCAGGATTCGAACCTGCAACCTTCTGATCCGTAGTCAGATGCTCTATCCGTTAAGCTACGAGTGCTTGTTTTTTCTTTTGTTTCTGCCTTCGCTCCCCGGCCCTTCGGCCCGTTCGCGGCGACAGGAAGAACATTACATGACTGCCGCCGCCATGTGAAATCCGTTCCCCGGACCCCTTGTGAGCTGCGGAAACGTCCCTCAGCACGGCGGCAGGGCCATGACGCGCCGAAGCCCCGGTCCTCAGGGACCGGGGCTTCGGATCATGCTGCGGAGGCGGAGGGATTTGAACCCTCGATGGGCTTTAAGGCCCAAACCGCATTAGCAGTGCGGCGCCATAGACCGGACTAGGCGACGCCTCCAGCTTGCACACCTGCGCGAGCGCGGGGGGTGCGTGCAGATGATGACACAGCCGAGCGGCCTGTCACCAATCGCGGACTCCAAGGTACTAGTCGCGCGGCCCACAGAGCAAAGCGTTTCGCCGTGCCACAAGATCCCTCACGACACCACGCGACACCACGCGACCCCGCACGACACCGCAACGAAGCGCGGCGTACGGCGTTAGAGCGGTAGAGCCACCCGTCCCGTCGGACTCCGACCGTCCCGCGTCGGACTCCGGCCGCCCTATGCAGAGGAGCCCGCAATGCCCGCAATGCTGCGCCGTCTCGCCCTCACCGCCGCCGCCTCCGCCGCCGCGCTGTCCGCCCTGCCCGCCACGGCCCACGCCTCGGCCGACGCCTCGTCGCACCCCACGACCCCGATCGACCGGCTCACCGTGACGGTGAGCGACGCGGGCGGCGGAAGTGACGGAACGTACCGGCTGAACTGCCACCCGGCCGGCGGCACGCACCCGCAGGCGAAGGAAGCGTGCGCGCGGCTCGACGAGATCAGCGTCTACGGAAGGGACCTTTTCGCCCCCGTACCGCCCGGCACGATGTGCACGATGCAGTACGGCGGCCCCGCCACCGCCCGCATCACGGGCACCTGGCACGGACGGCCCGTCAACGCCACGTACGACCGCAGCAACGGCTGCGAGATCGGGCGGTGGAACGCCCTCGTACCGGTGCTGCCCGCGACCTCCGCGTGACCAGGCAGTACCGAAAACTCACATCTTCTGCGTGCGACCTCCCTCTCATCCGGCGTCGCGCGCACAACCACTCCCCGTAGACTCCCTCCCGTGACACGCCACGGGCCGAGGGGCAAAATGGCCTGAGCGAGTCGGCAAGCAGCGGTAACCAGGGAGGAAGCGTCGTCGTGAGCAGCAGGCCATCCCGAGGCGCTGCTCGCCTCGCAGCCATACTCGACGCGCTCCCTGACGCGCTCGTCCTCGTCAACGCCAACGGCACGGTCGTGAACGCCAACGCCATCGCGCTGGAGGCGTTCGAGACTCCCGGCACCGCGCTCGTGGGGCGCGGTCTGCTCGATCTGCTGCCGGAGTTCGACTCCCGGCTCATCCCCGGGTCCATGCGGCGTCCGGACACGATCGACGAGCGCGGGCGCACCAAGCCGACGCGGATGACCGCCCGGCGCACGGACGGCAGCGAGTTCCCCGTCGAGGTCACCAGCTCCCCGCTGGAGGACGGCAGGGACGCGTACGACCAGTACGGGTACACCGGCGACGAGCTCCTGATGCTCGTCGTGCGGGACCTGTCGGGCACCGTGGACACCGAGGCCGAGCTGGCGCGTTCGCAGCGGCAGACCGAGATGATCCTGCGGGCCGCGGCCGAGGGCGTCGTCGGCACGGACACCGACGGCCGGGTCGTCCTCGTCAACCCGGCCGCCGCCCAGATACTGGGCTTCCGGGCGAGCGACCTCGGCGGGCAGGAGCTGCACCCGCTGGTCCTGCACTCGCGCGCCGACGGCGAGCCGTTCCCGTACGAGGAGTCCCCGCTCGCCGACACCCTGCGCTCCGGACGCAAGCACCGCGTGCGCGGGCAGGTCCTGTGGTCCAAGAGCGGCGCCAAGGTGCCGGTCGACCTCACGACGTCGCCGGTGCGGGACGGGGACCAACTGGTCGGCGCGGTGATGACGTTCACCGACCGCAGGCCCTACGACGAGCTGAACGAGAAGTACGAGGCCGCCCTCGCCCGGCACGCGGAGGAACTCACCGCCGCCGCGGAGGAACGCGCCGCCGAGATCAAGGCCGCGGAGGAGCAGCGCGCCGAGGCCCTCGCCGCCGAACAGGAGCGGTACGCGGCGCTCGCCGAGCGCGAGAAGGACCGCTTCGAAGAGCTGGCCGAACGCGAGAAGGCGCGGTACGACGCGCTGGCCGCACGCCACGAGCAGCTGCTCGCCGTGCTCGGCTCGTCCCTGCGCGGCCCCCTCGACGAACTGCGCCGCGAACTCGCCGCGCTCGCCTCGGACGACGCGGGACAGCTGTGGCCCGAGGCCAACCAGGTCCTGCACCACCTGTCGGCCGGGTACGCCCGGATGACGACGCTCGTCGACAACGTCCTCGGCTTCCAGCGGCTCGACGCGGGCGCCGAACAGCTGTCCCGTACGACGGTCATGCTCGACGCGGTCGTCGCCGCCGGCGTGGAGGGCGCGGTCGAACTGATCGGTCCCGGGCGCGCCCAGTTCGCGGTGCACGCGCCGCCGATCGAGCTGGTGGCCGACGCGGAGCGGCTCGCCACGGCGGTCGCCCACCTCGTCGCGGACGTGGTGGGGATCGACGCGACCGGCAACTCGCGCGCGGGTGGCTATGCGGGCGGCTATGTGGACTCGACCGTCGTCGTGGCCGCGGCGCAGCGAGGCGAGGTCGTCCGCATCGAGGTGCGGGGCCCGTACAGCGGGGGAGACCCGGTGCACGAGCCGATCGTGCGGGGCATCGTGCGGGCCCACGGAGGCGTCCTCCAGACGCATGAGGTGCCGGGCATGGGCGGCAGCGCGTATGTCCTTGAGGTGCCGATCGGGGCGGGGTCTACGGAGAGTGTGAGTTCCGGGGCCGGGTCTACGGAGAGTGTTGGTTCCGGAGCCGCGTCTGCGGAGAGCGTGTCTTCTTCGGGTTCCTCGGGTTCCTCGGGTTCCGCAGTGCCTTCCGGGGGTGCCGCTCCGGGTAGTGCGGTGGTGGTGCCCGAGCAGGCGTCGGCCGCTTCCGGTGGCGGGCGCCGACGGGCTCGGCGGCCCTCGGTGGACTCCTTCCTGGAGAGTGCGAGTTCGAGTTCGAGTGCTGTGCCGGGAGCCGCGGGCTCTTCCGGTGGGGCCGGGGCGGAAACCGATACCGATGGCTCCGGTGTTGCTGGTGCGCAGGGTGCCGCGCCGAGCGGCGGTACGGGGCGGCGCAGGGGTCGGCGTGCGGCGGAGGCCTCTTCTCCGGAGACGCTCGGCGGAGCGGTGGCCACGGAGCTGGTGAGCGGCCCCGGCACGGGGACGCAGGCTGCGGAGGCGGCCAGTGGCGGTACCGGACGGCGACGCGGTCGGCCGAGTGCCGCAGAGGGCACCGAAGGTGCCGTGATGACGGCGGCCGAACACGCGGCCGGGTCCGCCGCGCTGGGCGAGACGGTGCCGCCGCAGGGCGTGCCCGTTCCCGACGGTCCGACGGGCCGCCGCGCCCGGCGTGCCGGTGAGCAGCACGCGCTGCCCGCGCTGGCCTCGGGGCCCGCCGAGACTTCCGGGGCCGCCGGAGCCGTCCCGGGTACCGAGCTCGCCGCGGTGGAGGCCGGACACGGTGACGCCGCGCGGCCGACGGGGCGGCGGGCGCGGCGTGCGCTGGCCGCCGCCAGGGAGCGTGCCGCCGCCGAGGAGGCGAACAACGGCCGCGTCTTCGCGCTGCCGCCCGCCACGGCCGACCGCGCGCCCGGCCCGGAAGCGGCGGGCCAGAACCCCGCGGGCCAGGAGTACGCGGCTGTCGAGGGCGACACCGGGCACCATGCCGCGGCCGTACGCGGGGGGGACGACCACACCCCGCCGCAGCCTCACCCGACGCAGGCGCCGACAGGACGTCGTGCCCGACCGGCGGCTCCGGGGGGTCCTGCGGTGCCGGGGGCTCCGGTGGCTCCGGGTGCTCCCGGTACTCCGGGTACTCCGGGCGCCGGACAGGCTCCCGGTGCCGTTCCTGGCGGGGTGGTGCCTGCTCAGGGGATGCCTGCTCCGGGGGCACCGGCTCAGGGAACGCCCGCCCACGGAACGCCCGCTCACGGGGTGCCGTCTCAGGGTGGTCAGGGTGGTCAGGGTCCGAGGGGCCCGCAGCAGGGCGGCCGGGGCGCCGTCGCCGAGCCCGGACCGCTGCCCGCGCCGCAGCCGTGGCCGGACGGCACCACTCCGGCGCAGGGCATTCCGACGCCGGCGCACGGGGCCGCGCTTCCGCCCGAGCGCGGCGCGCAGGCCAGGGCCGCGCAGCCGCTGCCCGCCGAGGCCGCGCCCGCCGCGCCCGGTGACCCCAACTCGACGCAGGGGCGCGCGATCAGCGTGCGCACCCTCGGTCAAGGCGTGCCGTTCGGCCAAAAGATCGGGGAGCAGCAGCGCGGACCGCAGGGTGGACTGCAGCACGGTCCTCAGGGTGGACCGCAGGGCGGTGGCCCGGTCGTACCCGGCCAGGGCCAGCAGCCGTCGCGGAACGCCCGCATCCCCGAGTCGCCGCAGCCCCCGCTGCCGCCCCAAGCACCGCAGGCACCCCAGACGCCTCCGCAACCTCCGACGCCCCAGTCCGGTCAGCCGACGGCGGCGCCCACACCGGCGACGGGCGCGGGCCCGATGCCTGCACCCCAGGGCCCGGAGGCCTCGCCCGCCGACCCGCAGCAAGCCGCCCGGACACCTGGACAGGCACCCGCCCAGCCCCAGGCTGCTGCCGCGCAGTCGCACACGCTCGGCGGCTCCGGGCGCAGGCGCAGGCTGGCCACGCCGCCCGAGCCGGCGGCGGACGGGCGCCCCGAGGCCTCGGCGCGCCCGCACCCGCAGCCGCAGCCGTCGGCTCCGGCGCACCCCCAGTCCCGTATCGGGTCCACCACGGAAGGAGCCGGTCGTTCGTACGCGATCGGTGCCCCGGACGAGGACGCCGACGAGGGGCCTGAGCCGCTGGACGGACCCGGCGGCGCCGTCGAGGTCGCGAACCGGCCCCAGCCGCAGCCGATGGACGACGAGCTGCCCCCGGAGCCGCTGGACAACCCGCGCCGTCTCCTGGTGTGGCCCGCGCCCGACGCCACCACCCAGCAGGCGCTCAGCGACCGCGGCTACCGCCCGGTGATCGTGCACTCGCGCGAGGAGGTCGACGCGCAGATCGCGGCGTTCCCCGCGGCTCTCTTCGTGGATCCGCTGACCGGCCCGATCACGCGCACGGCGCTGCAGTCGCTGCGTCAGGCCGCCGTGGCCGCCGAGGTGCCCGTGCTCGTGACGGCGGGCCTCGGTCAGGCGACGCGCGAGGCGGCGTACGGCGCCGACCCCGCCGTACTCCTGAAGGCCCTCGCGCCGCGCGACAGCGAACAGCACCCGTCACGCGTCCTGCTCATCGAGGAGCACGAGGAGATCGCGCTCGCTCTGACCGCCACTCTGGAGCGGCGCGGCATGCACGTCGCGCGGGCCGAGAGCGACGCGGACGCGGTGACGCTCGCGGCACAGATGCGGCCGAACCTCGTGGTGATGGACCTGCTGCAGGTACGTCGCCGCAGGGCGGGGATCGTCGACTGGCTGCGCGCGAACGGCCAGTTGAACCGCACTCCGCTGGTCGTCTACACCGCTGCCGTCGACGAGACGGAGCTCCCGAAGCTCGCAGCGGGCGAGTCCGTGCTGTTCCTGGCGGAGCGCTCCACCAGCACCGAGGTGCAGAGCCGGATCGTGGACCTGCTGGCGAAGATCGGCACGAACTAGCGGGTCGGCCGGAGCACGGGCGGCATCACGCGGCCGTGATGCGCCGTACCGCCGCCTTGATGGAGGCGCGCAGCCGCTCGCGCTCGGCGTCCTCGTCACCGACGAGAATCCGCCGCATCTGCGGCACGGCCGTGGACCAGCCGGCCAGCGCGACCACCATGAAGAGCAGGTGGGACGCGGGGATCTCGTCGCTGATGACGCCCCGTGCCTGGGCGTCGGCGAGGACGGCGACCTTGCGGTCGTAGTGGTCCTGGCGCTCCCGCTCGTCGGGCAGCTCCTCCGTGCCGTACTCGATGCCTTCCCAGAAGAGCAGGCGCAGCAGCTCGGGATGGGCGGCGTGGTAGTCCATGAGCCGGTCCAGCCAGCCGTCCATGTCGTCCGCGTCGACCGGGTTGGCGACGGCCATGTCCAGCATGCGCTTCTCCAGGACCTGCGCGAACAGCTCCGCCTTGTTGCCGAAATAGGCGTAGATGAGCTGCTTGTTGGCCTTCGCCTCGCTCGCGATGCGGTCGATGCGGGCGCCCGCGATGCCGAACCGGGCGAACTCGGCGACCGCCGCATCGAAGATGCGCGCCTTGGTGGCCTCGGGGTCTCTCACTGCCATGAGCACAGGTTAGGCGAACCCGTTCAGGTAACCAACTGTTTGGTTGCTTGACAGGGCGGTTTCGACGGGCGCAGACTTTTCTCACGACCCAACCAACTAGTTAGTTACTACGGTCCAGCCACACCCCCTTGCCCGTTCCCGTCCCTGTCCCCGTTCCGGGAGGAGTCCCCGCCCGTGCCCTCATCAGCGACCTCCACCTCCACTTCCACTTCCACTTCCACACCGACATCCCCCCTCGCCACCGCACCCCCCACTCCCCTCCCCATCCCACCCACCGCCTTCCTCGTCCTGATCGCCGTCTGCACCGCGGTGACGGCCGCCAACATCTACATAGCCGCGCCGCTGCTCCCCCTCATCGCCCGCGACTTCGGGTCGACCCCGTCGGCCGTCGCGTGGATCGCCTCGGTGGCCCAGTTCGGGTACGCGGCGGGGCTGCTGTTCTTCGCCCCGCTCGGCGACCGGGTCGACCGCCGCAGGCTCGTCGCGGTGCTCTCCGTCGTCACGGCCGTGGCGCTCGGCCTGGGCGCGGCAGCCTCGGGGGCCACCGCGCTCGCCGCCGCCGTCCTGGTTGCGTCCGCCGCGACGGTCGTGCCGCAGCTGCTCGTGCCGCTGGTCGCCGAGCGGGCGCCCGCGCACCGGCGGGCCAGCCATGTCGCGGCGCTCATAGCCGGCCTCTTCACGGGCATCGTCGCGGCCCGCGTCCTCGGCGGCCTCGCCGGCCAGGCCTTCGGCTGGCGTTACGTCTTCGTGGGCGCCGCCGTCCTCACAGCACTGCTCGGCCTGGCCTCCGCCGCCGTGCTGCCCGCCGAGCACCGTCGGCGGAGCGGACCGCTCTTCGCCGGTCTCGCCCAACTGCCCGCCGTGGTGCGGGGCTCCGCCGAGCTGCGGCGCGCCTGCATACGCCAGGGCGGGATGTACGGGGCGTGGAGCGCACTGTGGACCTCACTGGCCCTGCTGCTCACCGGCACCGGCGGCGGCAGTGGCAGTGGCAGCGACGGTTACGGCATGTCGACCGCCACCGCCGGCCTCTTCGGCCTCTTCGGTCTCGCCGCGGCTGTCGTGGCACCGCTCGCGGGCGGCCTGGTCGACCGCTTCGGCGCGGCCAAGGTGGTCTCGTCCGCATACGGCACAGCGGCTGTGTCGGTGCCGCTGTTCTGGCTGGGCGGCGGGGCACTCTGGGCCCTGTGCGCGGCGGCGGTCGTCCTCCACATGGCGTTGGTCGCCAACCACATCGCCAACCAGACGCTCGCGCTGACGACGACCTCCACCCCCGCGGTCGCCAACACCGCCTATGTGGTGGCCGGTTTCGCGGGCGGCGCGATCGCCTCCGCTCTCGCGGGCACCGCTTTCACCCACTGGGGGTGGACCGGCGTGTGCGCGGTCGCCGCACTCTGGCTCACCCTCGGCTGGGCGACGACCGCGATACCGGTCCGCCGCCCCCGCCGCCCCCGCCACCCCCGCCGCGCCGGAGCCGCGTGAGCAGCCCGGGAGCAGCGTGAGCGGCATGTGTGGCGTCAGAGCCGCGTGACGTCCAGCTCGCCGTCCGCGTACTGCCTGCGCAGCACCTTCTTGTCGAACTTGCCGACGCTCGTCTTCGGGACCGCGGGGATGACCGCCCAGCGCTCCGGCAGTTGCCACTTGGCGATGTGCTCCGCGAGGAAGTCGCGGAGGGCGGCGTAGTCGGCGGTCGCGTGCTCCTTCAGGACCACGGTGGCGAGGGGGCGTTCGCCCCACTTCTCGTCGGGGACGGCCACGACCGCGGCCTCGGCGACCTCCGGGTGGGACATGAGGGCGTTCTCCAGCTCGACCGACGAGATCCACTCGCCGCCCGACTTGATGACGTCCTTGGCGCGGTCGGTGAGGGTCAGGAAGCCGTCCGCGGAGATCACGCCGACATCGCCGGTCTTCAGCCAGCCGTCCTCGCTGAACTTGTCCTCGGGCCGGTGCATCTCGCCGCCCGCGCCGCCGTAGTAGGCACCCGCGATCCAGGGGCCGCGCACCTCCAGCTCACCGGCGGACTCGCCGTCCCACGGCAGGTGTTCGCCGCCGGGGCCGACCAGGCGGCCCTCGACGCCGGCGGGGAAGCGGCCCTGCGTGAGCCGGTAGCCGAACTCCTCGTCGGTGCCGATGGCGTGGGCCGGCGGGCGGGCGACCGTACCGAGCGGGGACGTCTCCGTCATGCCCCAGGCGTGACAGACCCGCATCCCGAACTGGTCGAAGGCCTCCATCAGGGCGGGCGGACAGGCCGAGCCGCCGATGGTGACCTGGCCCAGCGAGCTGACGTCACGCGGCTTCGCGGTGAGTTCGGCGAGGAGGCCCTGCCAGATGGTGGGGACGGCGGCCGCGTGTGTGGGCCGCTCGGACTCGATCATCTCGGCGAGCGGGGCGGGTTGCAGGAAGCGGTCCGGCATCAGCATGTTCACGCCGGTCATGAGGGTGGCGTGCGGCAGTCCCCACGCGTTGACGTGGAACTGCGGGACGACGACCAGCGTCGTGTCGGCGTCCGTCAGGCCCATCGACTGCGCCATGTTGACCTGCATCGAGTGCAGGTAGATGGAGCGGTGGGAGTAGACGACGCCCTTGGGGTCGCCGGTGGTGCCGGAGGTGTAGCACATGGCTGCGGCGGCACGCTCGTCGAGCTCGGGCCAGTCGTAGGCGGTGGGCTTGCCCGCGAGCAGTTCCTCGTACTCGTGCACCTGCGCGTGCGAGCCCTCGAGCAGGGAGCGGTCGCCCGGGCCCGACACCACCAGGTGCTCGACGCTCGTCAGCTGGGGGAGGAGCGGTGCGAGCAGGCCGAGGAGGGAGCCGTTGACGATGATGACGCGGTCGGCGGCGTGGTTGACGATCCACACCAGCTGGTCGGCGGGCAGCCGCAGGTTGAGGGTGTGCAGGATGGCGCCCATGCAGGGCACCGCGAAGTAGGCCTCGACGTGCTCCGCGTTGTTCCACATGAAGGTGGCGACGCGCTCGTCGTCCGTGACGCCGAGGTCCTCGCGCAGGGCGTGGGCGAGCTGGGCCGTGCGCTCGCCGATCTCGCGGTAGCTGCGGCGCTGCGGGTCGCCCTCGCCGGTCCAGGTCGTGACCTGTGATGTCCCGTGCACGGTCATGCCGTGCCGGAGGATGCGGGTGACAGTCAGCGGTACGTCCTGCATCGTGCTCAGCACGGCGTCCTCCTGGGGCGACATCGCCTGCGCGCCGTCAAGGGCTGCGCGGCAGTAAGGGATGGCGCTGATTCTGCGCGCATACCACTTGGTATGTCACTACTCCAGGGGATGATCGATCATCCGCCCCGACCCGCCCGCTCAGCGGACCGGCGTGAGTTCCGGGTCCTCGCGGAGCTTGCCGAGCGCGCGGGACACCGCGCTCTTGACGGTGCCGACGGACACCCCGAGCACCTCGGCGGTCTGCACCTCGCTCAGGTCCTCGTAATACCTGAGGACGACCATCGCCCGCTGCCGCGCCGGCAGCTTCATGATCGCGCGCCACATCGCGTCGCGGAGCACCTGCTGCTCGGCCGGGTCCCCGCCCGGCGTCACATCCGGCTCCGGCAGCTCGTCGCACGCGAACTCGTCGACCTTCCGCTTGCGCCACTGCGACGTGCGCGTGTTCAGCAGGGCCCGGCGCACATAACCGTCGAGCGCGCGATGGTCCTCGATCCGGTCCCACGCCACATACGTCTTGGTCAGAGCGGTCTGCAGCAGGTCTTCGGCATCGCTCGGATTCGCGGTCAGCGAGCGGGCGGTGCGCAGCAGTACGGGCTGGCGGGCCCGCACGTAGGACGCGAACGACGGGTACGTGGAGGGCCCGGTGGCCCGCGTCGGACCCGTGCCCGGCGTCGCGGCCGTGGAAGCGCTGGTGCACACGGACACCATGGATGCGGTCATGGCTCCACGCTAGAAGCGCCCCCTACTTCAGCGGATCGGCCGGAGGTCCCGAAGCCGTGTCCGCCTCAGGTTGTACGAGGGGTGTTGTCTACACCTCCTACAGGTGGAGGAGACGGAGCACGTCTCTGAGGGTTCGCCCCTGAGAGCCGCCCGGGCGCCGACCGCCCGGGCGGCCGTCCGGCTAGCTGATGCGCGCCACGGGAGCGTGCACCATGTTGCGGTCGATCACCAGCGTGCGCCCGCCGTGCCGCTCCTTCACGTTCCCCGCGTACTGGTGGATGCGCCGCGCCGGGCGCCACGCGTTGTCGCTCAGCGCGGGCTCCCCGTACAGGTGCGGCTTGGTGCGCCAGCGCGCGAACCACATCACCGACGGCAGGTCGCGCACGCCCGCACGCCGTGCCGCCTCCATGTGCCGCACGCCGGAGTCGGCACTGCTGTAGAAACCGGGGACGTAACCCTGTCTGCGCACTTCGCGGTCCCAGGAGCGGACGAAGGAGAGCGTGGTGTTCGCGCAGCTCTTGTTGCGGTAGGCGTACGCCTCCATGTCCAGGTAGAGCGGGCTGTCCTGCCGGATGCCGACGGCCTTCGCCGCGCGTACCGCGTCACGCCCTTCCTGCGTCCCCTGACTCCAGGGGTTGCGTCCGATGCGTACGTTCTTCTTGTTCTTCGCCACGACGCACGGCGACTGCGACCCGACGTACAGCGGAAGGACTCGCCAGCCCATCCCCGTCACCGCGCGCATCCAGGCGTGGTTGAGCTGCGGCTGCCGCTTGCAGGCCCGGCCGCGGCCTCCGAAGTACACGCCGACGGCGCCGTACTTGGACTGCCGCCAGCGCCGCATGGTGTCCGTGGACCGGGTGAGGCAGGTGTCGAAGGCCCAGCCGCGGAAGGTCGACACCTTCGCGGCCGCCCGACGGTCGGTGTGGTCGGAGGCGGCACCCGGTGGTGAGGCGGTCAGGTCCGCGGCCAGGGCCGTCAGGACGAGGACGAATCCAATGATCATCGTTCGAAGACGCATACGCCGAGTGAAAGCGTCCGGGCCCGATCCGCGGCAGGGACACGCGCCGCGTTCAGCCGTCCGACCGCAGAATCAACCCCGATGTGGGAACGCCCGTGCCCGCCGTGACCAGAGTGCGCGCGGCGCCCGGTATCTGGTTCACCGAGGTGCCGCGCACCTGCCGGACGGCCTCCGCTATGCCGTTCATCCCGTGGAGGTACGCCTCTCCCAGCTGTCCGCCGTGCGTGTTCAGGGGCAGCCGCTCCTCGGCGACGAAGCCCGCGGCCTCGCCCGGCGGGCAGAAACCGAACTCCTCCAGCTGCATCAGCACGAACGGTGTGAAGTGGTCGTAGAGCACCCCGACGTCGATGTCCCCCGGCGCCAGCCCCGAGGTGCGCCACAGCTGCTTCGCCACGACGCCCATCTCGGGCAGCCCTCTCAGGTCGTCGCGGTAGAAGCTGGTCATCTGCTCCTGCGCCCGGCCCGCGCCCTGGGCCGCCGCCGCGATCACGGCCGGTGGGCGCGGGAGGTCGCGGGCCCGCTCCACACTCGTGACGACGACCGCCTGGCCGCCGTCCGTCTCCTGGCAGCAGTCGAGGAGCCGCAGGGGCTCGACGATCCAGCGCGACGCGGCGTGGTCCGCGAGCGTGATCGGCTTTCCGTGGAAGTACGCCGCGGGGTTGGTGGCCGCGTACTTCCGGTCCATGACGGCCACATGACCGAAGGCCTCCGGCGTCAGACCGTACGCATGGAGATAGCGCTGGGCCGCCATCGCCACCCAGGAGGCGGGCGTCAGCAGTCCGAACGGCAGGGCCCAGCCGAGCGCGGCTCCCTCGGCGGACGGTTCGCGCCGCTGCACCCCGGAGCCGAATCTGCGCCCCGACCGTTCGTTGAACGCGCGGTAGCAGACGACGGCCTCCGCCACCCCGGACGCCACCGCGAGGGCCGCCTGCTGGACGGTGGCGCAGGCCGCCCCGCCGCCGTAGTGGACCCGGGAGAAGAAGGACAGCTCCCCGATTCCGGCCGCCTGCGCGACCGTGATCTCGGGGCTGGTGTCCATGGTGAAGGTGACCATGCCGTCGATGTCGGCCGGGGTGAGCCCGGCGTCGTCGAGCGCGGCGCCCACCGCCTCCACGGCCAGCTTGAGCTCGCTGCGCCCCGAATCCTTGGAGAACTCCGTGGCCCCGATGCCGACGATCGCAGCCTTCCCGCCGAGGCTGTCGCGCGTACGGACACTCATGCGGTGCCTCCCGCGGCGGGGACCGTGACCGTGACCGTGCCGGTCACGTGCTTGCCGAGGCCGTTGGCCCCGACGACCGCGACGACAGCTGTGACGACGGCCGTGTCGCCGTCGGGCGCGGCCTCGACGTCCTCGACGTCCTCGACGGTTCCGGTCAGCACCATCGTGTCCCCCGGGTAGTTGGGTGCTCCGAGGCGTATCGCCACCTTGCGCAGCACGGCGGCGGGGCCGAAGTGGTCGGTGATGTACCGCCCGACCAGGCCGTTGGTCGTGAGGATGTTCATGAAGACGTCGGGGGAGCCCTTCGCCCGCGCGAGCTCCGCGTCGTGGTGCACGTCCTGGTAGTCGCGGGACGCGATGGCCCCGGCGACGATGAGCGTCCGGGTGATGGGAACCTCCAGCGGCGGCAGCGCCTCACCCTTCGTCACACCGATGCCCTTCGTCACACCGAAGCCCTTCGTCACAGCTCCCCCTTTGCGATCAAGTCGCCCACCGGGGGCTGTCCTCACGCCCTCGACGGCCCGGAACACCGGCAGCTCCAGCTCCGCGTCCACCCGCTGGAACACGAGCCGCACCGGCATCCCGATCCGCACCTCGTCGTACGGCACCCCGGTCACGTTGCTGACGATGCGCACGCCCTCCGCCAGCTCGACGAGCGCCACGGCGTACGGCGGGTCGAAGGCGGGGAAGGGCGGGTGGTGCATGACGACGTACGAATAGACCGTGCCCTCGCCGCTCGCCTCGACCGTGTCCCACTCGGGCGAACCGCAGGCGTTGCAGCCGGGGAGCCAGGGGAAGCGGAGCGCGCCGCAGCCGCCGCAGCGCTGGATCAGCAGGCGGTGCGCGGCGACGCCCTCCCAGAAGCCGGCGTTGTCCCGGTTCACGACCGGGCGGGGGCGCTTGCCCTGCGGTTTCCGCTTCGCCGGGGCGTACTTGAGGATGCGGAACCGGTGGGTGCCCGCGAGCCGGCCGCCCGCGCGGACGTCCATCCGTGTCGTGACGAAGTGCCCCGTGCCCAGCTTGGTCGTCTTGCGCTCCGACACCGACTCGATCACCGCGTCGAAGGTGATCTCGTCACCGGGCCGCAGCGCCCGCAGGTACTCCTGCTCGCAGTCCGTGGCGACCACCGAGGTGTACCCGGCCCCGTCGAGCAGGGCGAACAGCTCGTCGTACGCCTCCGAGCGGCCCTCGTGGCCGGAGAGCCCTCCCATCGTCCAGACCTGGAGCATCGTCGGGGGCGCCACCGGGTCCGCGCCCCTGTACGCGGGGTGCGTGTCGCCCATCGCCTCGCACCAGTGCCTGATCATGGGTTCATTGACCGGGTCCTTGCCCAGGCCCGCCTCCGCCGCCGGCCTGCCCTCGAACGCCCGTAACTCCTCGTACGCGATCTCCTTCACCGCCGTCCCCTCCGCGTGTTGACCCCGGCAAGGGTTTCTGACTGTCCGTCAGGTACGTGTCGGGTGTCAAGGGAGCACCCGCCACCGACTGCACGGCGGAGGCGCCCCCCGACACGCCCCCGCCCCCCGAACACGCCTGTGCGGCGGCACCGAAGTACCGCCGCACAAGAAGCGTCACACCCCACCATTCACGCCCCTTGGAGCCGTCCCGAGCGGCTCCAGGAGGCACCGGCTCACCAGAGCTGGTCGAAGTTGACCGCGACGTTGTCGTTCGACTGGTCGATCGTCGTGAAGCCGGGGCCGTTCGCCTGGGCGGTGTTGTTCTGGTTGGAGGCCCCGTTGCCGATGGCCTGCTGCTGCGTGGTGGTCGAGTTGCCCCCGTTGTCATCACCCACGCCACTGCCGTTCACAGTCGCCACACCCGCGTTGGATCCGTTGTTCGCGAAGGCTCCGTTGTCCGCCATCGCGACGCCCGAGAAGAGCGCGGCGGCCAGCGGCACGGCTGCTGCGGCGGCGATGAGGCGGGCGCTACGGATACTTGCCATGTCTGTTTCCTCCAGAGCAGGAGGTACGTCCCGGCCGAGGCCCGGCGTACCTGAAGTACGGCTGGATCCAAGGCAGTTGGCCGACCGCCCCGGAGTGTGCTGCACGACGTCGCGGGTCCAGAGTTGCCCACCGAATCCCCGGCGAACCACCCCGGAAGCCGTGATTCCCCCGCAAGCGTGAGGACATATCGATAAACGCTCCTCGCGCCCCTCCGGTCTGCTCAGAGGCCCGAGGGCCCCCACCCGAATTGCGGCCCGGGCCGGGCATCGCACGAGGTGAAGCGTTACGGCAGCCTTCCTCCCGGAGGGCGCGCAGGGGGGCGGCGCCCCCTCCCTGATCACCCCGTCCGGCCCATTGTCGGCCCGCTCCCTCTTCCCTTCTTCGAACATGCGTACGAAAATGAGGGCATGGCCACCACCGACCGCCATGCCACCACCCTCGCGCTCGCCCACGCCCTGTCGGCCGCCGAACGCGGCCTCGCGGTGATCCCGCTGTCCCGCACGAAGCTCCCGGCCCTGCGCTCCCCCCACCACGGAGACCCCAGGCCCGCCCTCTGCCACGGCGAATGCGGACGCCTCGGGCACGGCGTGTACGACGCGACGACCGACCCCCGGCGCATCCGCGAACTCTTCGCGGCCGCCCCCTGGGCCACCGGCTACGGCATCGCCTGCGGGCTGCCGCCACACCATCTGATCGGCATCGACCTGGACACCAAGGCCGGTACGGACGCCTCGGCGGCCCTGCGCGAACTGGCGCTGCGCCACCTCTTCACGATCCCCGACACCGTCGTCGTGATCACACCCAGCGGCGGCCGCCACATCTGGCTCACCGGACCACCGGACACCGTGATCCCCAACTCGGCGGGCCGGCTCGCCCCCGGCATCGACGTCCGGGGCGCCGGCGGCTATCTCGTCGGTCCCGGCTCCCGCACCGAGCACGGCCTCTACAGCACCGCGCCCGGCACCGCCCAGCTGCCCCCAGCGCACTGCCCTCCGGCACTGTTGCGCCTGCTCACGCCCCCACCCCGCACGCACCAGCACGCACCCCGCCCGGCCGACAGCTCACCGGCCGGACACCCCGACGCGTTACCCCAACGCGGCCAGGGACTGGTGCAGTTCGTACTCGCGGCACACGAGGGCCAGCGCAACACCCGCCTCTTCTGGGCCGCCTGCCGGGCCTACGAGAACGGCATCGGCGAAACCCTGGCCCCACAACTCACGGACGCCGCACTCCGCGTAGGCCTCACCGAACGCGAAGCCCACTCGACGATCGCCTCGGCAGCCCGCCTCACAGGCAACGCGTGACCCAAACCGGCCCCCAGGGGCCCTGCACATGGGCTCTAACCTTTCGTCGGGGAAGAGGTTCCCGATCTGATCTCAATACGCATGTCGTCGCTCTCCTTGATGACATACGTCGAGTTCTCCCGCCTCCATCCGAGAGGCAGCAGGTAATACCGGTGATCACGCTCGATCAGCAGTCGAAGATTGGTGTACCGATAGCGGAAGTGTGCGCCTTCCCCCAGGTCTTCGACGCGAGGGCCTGGTGGGGCAAAGCTCAACTGTTCGGCACTCAGCAGAATGACGCTGACTCGCCGAACCAAGTGTTGTGTGTCCTGACGAGCGTCCTTGCGCCCCAAGTCCGCAGCCCCCAGGGCCGCCACCCAGACCAGGCAGAGGCCGGCGATCATGAGGGACGCCGCGAACCTCCAGACCGGTTCCCGCGGTTGACCTGGAGGATTCACCGAGCGAACGCGACCCAGTAGCACTCCGGTTGCCACGAGGAGTGGGGCCGCCCACGCGAATGGCTGAATCCGAGACCAGAGCACCATTAACAGCGCTCCGGCGGCGATGAATACATAGTGGGATTTCGCCGCCGCGTGCCCCACCGCCGCCATCTTGCCCAAATACCGTTCGGGAACCCGCAGATAACGCAAAAGTCGCGGAACCGCCGGCAGCAGAAGCGCCACGGCCAGAATCTCGAGGGCAGGCATAGTGGCGAGCCGGAGGCTGCGGATCACCAACTCGTCGGGACTTAATCCCAGGGCGAAGTTGTCCAGATGAAAGTACCCGAAGTATGCGTTGGTGTAGATGTAACCCGTGTACAGCATCAGCACGCCGATGAATGCCACGGTCCCCACGGCAGAGTTGAAGAGTTCCAGGTTGGGGCCGCTGTCCTCTGCTGGAGCAGGCTCTCGGCGGTGCCGCAGCAATCGGTTCGACTCGCGCGAGGAGGCGGGAGAGCCCGCGAGCCGTCGGTTACGCACGGCACCCGACCTGCTAGCCATCGGGACTGTCGCGACGCTGGCTGTCCGGCGGGGCAGAACACGTGGCGTCGGGCGGCGGCGTCGGCCAGCAAGGGTTGGGAGGCGGAGTCGACGGCGGATCTCCGACGAGACCAGGACCTTTCGTGTCGTAGGAGCCGGGGTCCCTCGGCTCCGGCCCCAAGGGTGGGATGCCGCGATCACCACTCCCCACGTCGTCCTGCTGGCCACCAGGCGGCCCGGGAGTCGTATCGTCCCCGTCGGCTTCCCGCCCGTCGGAAGGGCTGCCCTCCTGCCCGCCTGACGAGCTTCTCGCTTCACCTCTACTACTCGCACCCGGCGCACCTGGTTCGTGCCACCCACCAGGAGTCCCATTTCGACCGTCGTGACCAGGAGTTGATTCTCCGGGCGCATCGCTCCCCTGCACTGTGGCAATACCTGTGGGAACACCTGTGGAGGCTCCGCCAGACGGCTCCCCCGAAAAACGACATGCACTGATCCCCAGACCCGTAACCGTCGTCAAGACGAGTGCAGCGCCGACCGCCGCCATCCGAGATCGCTGCATGTGTGCCCCTGGCGCCTGCTAGTCACGATGTGCAACCAGAGATTCTCACTGTGTGCAGGTCATGCGGGCCTGTTGAGCCCGAACTACGAAGGTTGACGCACGGGGCCGCTACGTTCCGCAGCGTATCGGCGCCTCATAATCTGCTGTACGAAGGATCCCGAGTTGTCATAGCATGGTCAGGCTTCTGCTCCGGAGATCTCGGCAGCAGCGGCCGGAGTTCCTGTTCCTTCTGCGTCGATCTTGAGGTGACGTCCTATTAACCAGGCCATGTAGCCGTCCGCGTTCCCCACGTGCTGTTTTGTCGCACGTGTGCGGGGCGGACGTCGCGCTGGCCTGAGTTGCGTCACCCCCGCAGTTTTCCGTCTTCCCCCCGGGTGCAGCTCTGCCGTCTGCCCCGGGTTTCTGGTTTCTCCGGCCCCGGTGCGGCTTTCGGCAAAGCTCCCCGATTCTTCCTTTGGATCAGGAGTTCCCGTCGTGTCTTCCTCCGCGCTCGACAACGAGCCGCAGCACGCCACCCAGTCCCCAGCCCGCCCAGCACCCGGCTTGTCGAAGATGGGCCTGGCCGCCTGGATCGCCCTCTTGGTGCTCCTGGGCGCCGAGCTGATGGACATGATCGACCAGTCGGTCGTCCTCACCGCCCTGCCCGCGATCCAGGAGTCCACCGGCGCAGGACCGGACACAGTGCAGTGGCTGACCACCGGCTACTCCCTGCCCATCGCCGTCGGCCTGATCACCGGCGGACGCCTCGGCGACCTCTACGGCCGGCGCAGGATGCTCCTCATCGGCACCGTCGTGTTCACCGCGGCCTCACTCCTGTGCGGCCTCGCTGCCGGACCGGGCGTGCTGATCGGCGCCCGCGCGCTCCAGGGCGTGGGAGTGGCCGTGATGATCCCGCAGATCCTGGCCACCCTTCATGTCA
This sequence comes from Streptomyces sp. NPDC039480, assembly GCF_055597165.1. Classification (NCBI taxonomy): domain Bacteria; kingdom Bacillati; phylum Actinomycetota; class Actinomycetes; order Kitasatosporales; family Streptomycetaceae; genus Streptomyces; species Streptomyces sp. NPDC039480. The sequence goes on from NZ_JBVITX010000009.1 coordinate 134,435, forward strand.
CCTTCGAGGGACAGAACCGCAGCAAGGTGTTCGGCCTGTACGGGGCCGTCATGTCGCTCGCCAATGTGCTGGGCCCGGTGGTGGGCGGTCTGCTGACCGAGGCGGACCTGTTCGGGCTGTCCTGGCGGCCGATCTTCCTGGTCAACGTGCCCGTCGGCCTCGCCGTGCTCCTCCTGGGACGCAGGTTCATCCCCGAGTCGACCGTGCAGAAGGCCGACCGGCTCGACCTCACCGGCATGCTGCTGTCCGCGCTGGCCATCGTCCTGATCGTCTTCCCGCTCACCGAGGGGCACCTGCATCACTGGCCGCTGTGGTGCTTCGCCCTGCTCGCCACGGGCGTTCTCGTCCTCGGCATCTTCCTTCACCACCAGCAGCGCAAGCAGGGCGACGCACCCCTCGTGGCCCTCTCCCTCTTCCGGAGCCGGCAGTTCTCCGGCGGCATGGCCGCTCAGCTGATGCACGGCCTGCTGTGCGGGCTGTTCTTCATGACCTGGACGCTCTACCTCCAGCGCGGACTGGGCATGAGCCCCTTCCACGCGGCCCTGGCCTTCGTGCTGCTCTCCCTCGGAGAGCTGGCCGGCGCGACGGTCGTGGCGAAGAGCGGCGGGCGCTTCGCCCGCCGGCTGCCGCAGACGGGAGCTCTCGTCGCGCTCGCCTCGATGGCCGCCTACGGACTCCAGGTCGACGCGGGCCAGGCAAGTCTGACCCTGCCGGCGATGACCGCTCCGGTGGTACTGATCGGCTTCGGCCTCGGCATGGTCGGCGGCCCGCTCGCCGACATGTCGCTGGCACGGGTCCCGCACGACGACGCCGGGTCGGCCTCGGGCCTGTTCAACACCGTCATGCACCTGGGCATCGCCCTCGGCACCGCACTGACAGCCCTGGTGTTCTTCACCACCACTGACGGCTCGCCCGACGCCGGACTCAACCGCGACGCGTTCACCACCGTGCTGTGGTGGACCGGCAGCCTCCTGGCCCTCCTGTGGGCCCTGATGTTCTGCCTACCCAAGCGGTCGACCACCCCGACCGACTGCTGAAAAAGGGTGTCTCCCAGCGGGAGACACCCTTCTGCACTGCTACTTCTCTGACATGCAAGCGGTGGGTGTGGGATTTGAACCCACGGTGGCGTGAACCACGACGGTCCTCAAGGCCGTCCCACTCACCCCGTCCACACAAGCGTTGACCCGCTGCTACATGGTCGAAGCTTGTCGCAAAGCGAACTCTGCGCCACACATGACCCACGAGCTTGCGGCTGAGGTAGCAACATCACCGAGAACAAAGAGCTCTGGCAGGCCGCGCCTGGTCTACGAGCGCAGCGCGGTGATCAGTGCTGCAACCGCTCCGATGAGCGTCGCCGCGGGTGTCAAAGCAATCAAGAGACGGCCGCCCCATCCGGAGCCAGCTTCACTAGACTCATCCTCCGGAGGGCGTTCGGCTTCCATGCTGTCCGTTCTCCAATCTGCACAGGCCGCCAGGTAGCCGCCGTAGGCCCGTGCACCACGCCCTGCTCCTCCCCTGTGAGTGAGCAGGGCTTCTTCGTGAGCACTATGAAACCTGTCCGCTCCACGGGCACCGATCGCTGCGGCACGATCCGGCAACTCCCGGACGGCATAAGCCCAGTTGGCATAGAATCCCTCGGCGATGTCAGGACAGGACCGGACGTCACCAGACAGGTTCGGACGTGTGCACGCTCGGGTGGAGATCAGGTGACAGCAGCAGACCTAGCGAGTCAACTTCGGGAGTTACGGGCACGGGCCGGCGACCCCTCATATCGAGCACTTGAACGACTGATCGCTCGACAGAGGACGCCCCAGAAAATGGCGCGCTCAACCATTCAAGAAAAGCTGTCTGGAAACAGCAAAATCAACCTAATTCAGGCGCTTTCCATTGTCGACGCTCTAGCCGAATATGCTCAGAGCAACGGGAACCCTTTGCCGAATTCTGAACTCGACAGGACAGTCTGGCAGGAAAGGGTGGTCGCCACTTCGAGAGGTCAGACACTCACCCCCAAGGCGAATGGTGCCCCGTCTACACTGGCCAGCATTGAGTGGGAGATCAGGCCGCTCCTGGAAGCCCAAATGGATGACGTGGTGGAATTTTTCCACCAAAACAAGCTTAATCCAGTTTCCACCTGGCTGCCGCACGTAATGAGCGCCATGCTACAAGCAGAGATGGCTACCGCTCCACTTCTAGAACAAGCCGCGGAAGACACGCCTCACGGAGTGGTTCAGACGCTGGCATCTCTCGATAAGGCGTTTCCTTATGCAGAACGCGACGCGTGGAATGAAGGGTGGGAGGCGGCTCGGAGCAGTAGAAATATAATGACAGTTGGACACCTGGTAAATTTTGCTGCCAAGCGGCATGGAGCCGACGCTGCACCAGCCATCGTGGTGGGCCTGAGGCGCGCAAGTCTGCCCGTTTACGTCCCTGACTTCCTGTCAAGAATCGGAACATGGTTCCTGGCAGACTCAATCGCCAAGGCCGTAAATCATCTAAGATCAGCATCACTAAACAGGGATGCCAATGACGTAATCAGCGCGGTTGCGCAGCGCCCTTCCGGTCGAATTTTCGAAGTCGTAACATTTTTTCGATCTATCGGCTCGCCAGGCGATGCGGATGCGATCTTGAGCGCTGTCGGAGGGAATTGCACCCCCCACCAGATATACTTATTCGTGGGCGAAAGCAGGGGACAGGGGGCGCCCACAGAGGACCTTGAAAAGGTTGCACGCGGAATCAACTATTTGAAACTCGAAGAAGTTGCCAACCACTTCAAAGGAAGCGAACAAGAAGAATTTAGAAAAATAGTTTTGCGTATAGCGGAAGAACCCCCCTTCTAGGCATCATCGGAAAATGGGATGATTTCCGTAACCTAGACATGGACTATGGGCCCTTCTTTTTTAGGCCGAGAGTGTGCGCCATAGGCCCTATCCCGTGAATCGTCGGCGCAGTCGGTGGTTCTGGAGCCTGGCCCGCACCGCGGGCGCTCGCCGTGCCCACACCGACCGGGGGCGGGGCGGGCCCTCATCGCACGCCGGCTTTCCTGGCTCGTGGCCTGGCCATGGCGGAGCAGCGCATCACCCAGGCCACCAGCGGCGTGCACCACTCCGTGTACCGCACCTTCCTGGCCGTGCTCTCTACGCGCGGCCGGTGTGGCTGCCTCACCGACGCCTGGTTCTGAGCAACGCATTCCGGTACACGGTGGAAGAGCGAGCCGTTGTCTCGCCATCCCTTCCCGGCCGTCGTCGAACGGTCCGCGCCGGCCACGTCAGACGAAGTCGACTTCCGGTACGTCCCTGGCCCCGCGCTTGTCCGCGAGCTGCTAGCGGCCGTGGCCAACAAGGGGCTAACCGTCCGGGCGAGGCCGTAGCGCTGCGGGAAGACGGCTTCGTCCTTCTCCCCCGAGAGCGAGCCGGACTCGTGGGGCGAGGGGCTGGTCTCGGAGAGTCATCCTGAAGTCGGCTCGGGGTGGACCGACAGCGGCAAGTCCCACGACGTGCGCGGCCTCAAGCACCGCGCACGCAACGCGGTTCGAGCTGTGCCCACTCCGCCTGTGTACTTCCGGATGGTGCGCTCACGCATCAAGCGCTTCGGCACCGCCCCAGACGGCCGGCTCTTCCGAGCCGCGCAGGGCGGGCGCCTCGCGTCGAACGAGTACTGCGCAGTCTGGGAGGCAGCCCGAGCAGCCGTTCTGAGCCCTGCGGACCTCAAGTCGAGGTTGGCCGAAGTGACGTACTGCCTGCGCCATGCCGCAATCTCTCTGTGGATCAAGCGCGGTGTGGACCCTGTGGAGGTCGCCTACCGGGCGGGCCACAGCGTGGCGGTGCTCTACCGCTTCTACGCAAAGATCCTCAAAGGCGGATCGGAACACGCCAACCGCCTGATTCAGCAAGGACTCGATGCTGAAGAAGAGGATTGAGGGTGCCAGCTCCGGTTCCATATCAGAGTCGGCCGCACAACCCGCACACTGCCGTTAGATCGCCGGAGCTGAGGAGGCCTCGTGGACCAAGGGTGGGCTGCTGTCTTGGCTGCAGCAGTAGGGCTAATAGGCGCTCTTGTCGGGTCCCTAACCGGAGCCTACGCCGCAATCCGTGGAGCACGAGAGGGAGCGGAGCGGGCGGCCCGCGCCGCATTAGAACAGGCCGCTCAACAAGCTCAAGACCAGCATGTGCATTGGCTGCTCCAAGAACGCAGGGTGGCCTACACAGACATGCTGCAAGATGTGGAATCTTTCCTGGCCAGCTTGGCGACGCTGGTCGCTCGCGCTGAACATCAGAGCGACGAGGAAGGAAATCGGTTAGAAGCTCTGGAGGCTCAGGAAGCTGTCCTGACAGGGCAGGTGCAGCTCATCAAACGCATAGCACCCTTAGCCACTGTGGCAGCGGGGGAGGTTCTGAACTGCTTCCAGCAGTATGTGGAGGAGGTCAGGGAGACGCACCGCACCTTGAGGGGCCTGCGGCCGCCGAACCTCCCCGTCCAGGAACTTCGTGGGCACTTTACAGCTGCTACCCGACTGCACGTCTCGCTCATTCTTTTGGTGGCGCGGGACATCCAGCGCGGCCCTGCCCCCAAGACAGACGACGTGTAGGCAGCCTGGCCCACAGATGGCCCATGCGTACTGGTCAAAGGCGGGATACGGGCGACTTAGGGTGAGGCAAGCTGAACGTAGAACGGGCGCCCCTCAGTGAGGGACACCCGTTCTGACCTGCTACTTCTCTGACCTGCAAGCGGTGGGTGTGGGATTTGAACCCACGGTGGCGTGAACCACGACGGTTTTCAAGACCGTTCCCTTAGGCCGCTCGGGCAACCCACCCCGCGCCGTCCGCCGGTAACGGAATTAGGACCGCGCGGGGACAAGACTAGCGGGTCAGCTGTCGCCCTTGCGTTGGCCCAGGGTCACGTCGACCGTGTGCTCCTTGCCGTCGCGCTCGTATGTGATCTTGACCGTGTCGCCCGGCTTGTGGGTCCAGATCTGGCCGATCAGGGTCGGGCCGCTGTCGATCACCGTGTCGTCCAGCTTCGTGATGACGTCGCCGGGCTTGAGGCCCGCCTTGTCCGCCGGGCCGTTCGGGGTGACGGGCTCCGAACCACCCGTGGCCTCCTGGGAGATCGTCGCGCCGTTCGTACCCTCCTGCTGGAGGGAGACCGAGGCGCCGATCACCGGGTAGACGGGCTGGCCGGTCTTGATCAGCTGCTGGGCGACCTGCTTCGCCTGGTTCACCGGGATCGCGAAGCCCAGGCCGATGGAGCCGGACTGGCCGGAGCCGCCGAGGCCGCCGCCGCTCTCGGCCGGCTTGATCGCGGAGTTGATGCCGATGACCGCGCCGCGCGAGTCGAGCAGCGGGCCGCCGGAGTTGCCCGGGTTGATGGAGGCGTCGGTCTGCAGTGCGCTCATGTACGAGCTCTTGCCGCTCTGCCCGCCGTCGCTGGAGGTCACCGGGCGGTTCTTGGCACTGATGATGCCGGTGGTGACCGTGTTCGACAGGCCGAAGGGGGCACCGATCGCGATGGTCGAGTCGCCGACGGCCACGCGGTCGGAGTTGCCGAGCTTGAGCGGCCGCAGACCGTCGGGGGCGCTCTTGAGCTTGATGACCGCCACGTCGTAACCCTCGGCGCGGCCGACGACCTCGGCGGCGTACTTCTTGCCGTTCGAGAACGTCACCTGGAGCTTGCCGCCCTCCGCCGCCGACGCCACCACGTGGTTGTTGGTGAGGATGTGGCCCTGCGTGTCGTAGACGAAGCCGGTGCCCGTGCCGCCCTCGCCGCCGCCGCTCTGCGCCTCGATGGTGACGACGCTCGGCAGCGCCTTGTTCGCGATGTCGGCGACCGAACCGGGCTCGCGCTTGAGGTCGGCGGGGGTGTCGGGGGCGGACACCGTGGTCGAGCTCGTGTCGCTGTCGTTCCGCTCGGCGGCCCAGTAGCCGACGCCGCCGCCGATGCCGCCCGCGAGCAGGGCGGCCGCGAGCACCGCGGCGACCAGGCCGCCGCGCCGGCCGCCGGGCTTGGGCTCCTGCGGGTGGTACGAAGCGCCCCAACCGGACCCGGAGCCGCCGCCCGTGGCGTACGACGGCGTGGCGGGCGGCTGCGGAGGCGGCCAGTCCGCAGCACCGGAAGCGCTCTGAGAGGCGCCTTGCGGAGCACTTTGCGGGGCGCTTTGCGGAGCGCCTTGCGGGGTGCCCTGCCCAGCACCCTGCGGGGCGCCCGCGGAGGCGTGGGCGGGGGCATGCCCGGGCGCGTGTGAGGGCGCGGCGTGCGAGGGGGCGGCGTGCGCGGGAGCTGAGTACGCGCCCTCGTGCCCCGGCTGCCCGCCCGGCGCACCGGCCCCGGCTGCACTGGAGTCGGCGGGAACAGCGGGAGCGTCCACCGGCGCGGGGGGCGCGGACGGGGCCTGGGGTACCTCGTTGCCCTCGTTCTCGGTGCTCACAGCTCTTCTCCTCGGTCCATGCTGTCGTTACGTACGTTCTCGGTCACGGCCAGGGGTGTGCCGACTGTGCAGTTGTCAGCGGGCGTCTGTCAGCGGGCGTCAGTGACTGTCGTCCGCCTGTTCATCTGGCACCCGTCATTTTTGTCTGCTGTCAGCTTTTCCCATGGGCTGTCAGGGCACCATAAGCCGATCCTGTGTGTTCGGCGTCCCGGCGGGGTGTCGTCCGGCGAGGTGTCGTCCGGTGGGGTGTCGTCGGCGGAGTGTCGTCCGGCGAGCCGACGGGTACCCCGTGATGGCACCATGACGCGGTGACCCTCGCACGACAGCACCAGATTCAGGTCATCGCCCACCGCGGAGCCTCCGAGGATGCCCCCGAGCACACGCTGGCCGCCTACAAGAAGGCGGTCGAGGACGGTGCCGACGCCCTCGAATGCGATGTACGGCTGACCGCCGACGGCCATCTCGTGTGCGTCCACGACCGCCGCGTGAACCGCACGTCGAACGGCCGCGGGGCCGTCTCCGCCCTCGAGCTCGCCGACCTCGCCGCCCTGGACTTCGGCTCCTGGAAGAGACATCACGGCGAGGCCGAGGAGGACCCGGACTGGGAGGGCTCCGCCGAGGACACCTCCGTGCTGACTCTGGAGCGCCTGCTGGAGCTGGTGGCCGAAAGTAATGCGTCGGGGCGACGGGTGCGGCTTGCCATCGAGACCAAGCACCCCACCCGCTGGGCGGGCCAGGTGGAGGAGCGCCTGCTGCTCCTGCTCAAGCGCTTCGGCCTCGACACGCCGCCCGCCGAGGGCCCTTCGCCGGTACGGGTCATGAGCTTCTCCGCCCGTTCACTGCACCGCGTCCGGGCCGCTTCGCCGACGCTGCCGACCGTCTATCTGATGCAGTTCGTCTCGCCGCGCCACCGCGACGGCCGCCTCCCGCAGGGGGTGCGCATCGCAGGCCCCGCCATGCGGATCGTGCGCAACCACCCCTCGTACGTGGCGAAGCTGAAACGCGCGGGACACGAGGTGCACGTGTGGACCGTGAACGAGCCGGGGGATGTCGAACTCTGTGCCGAACTGGGCGTCGACGCGATCATCACCAACCGCCCCAAACAAGTTCTGACTCAACTGGACCGGCTGGGACTCCGGTAACTCCCGTTACAGGGAGTGCACCGGCGCGTTCGGTGCGTATTCGATCGTTACGAGTGCGTCACCGGGCGGGGGTTGGCCGGTTTCCGGTCCAGTCCATTGGGGCATCCACACCGTGGCGTGGGGCGAAGGAGGTCTCGGGGGTGGCGTTGGTGGTGGCACGGGAGGTGCCCACGTCGTCGAGCATGGCCGTACCCCATGGCCCTGCGGGCGTGGGGGAAGCAAGACACCGTATGCGTGATCAGCTGCGCATGAGCGGGGTCTCGGAGTCGGTCGTCGACGATGCCGTACTGATCCTGTCGGAGTTGCTCAGCAATGCCTGCCGGCACGGCAGGCCGCTGGGCCGCGGGATGGTCGGGGACGGGGACGTGCGGGCGGCCTGGCACGTCGACAAGGCGGGCCGGCTGACGGTCGAGGTGACGGACGGCGGCGGTCCGACCCGCCCGGCCCCGGCCACCCCGTCGGTCACGGCGCACGGCGGCCGCGGGCTCAACATCATCACGGCGCTCGCCGACGCCTGGGGAGTCCGAGACGACGTGCACGGCGAGGTCACCGTGTGGGCCGTCGTGCAAGCCGCGCACCACCGCGAGGATTTCGCTACGCGCGTCGCCGCCCCGTCGGCGGCCGCGATATCCGACCTCGCCCTCGTGGACCCCTTCGACGAGTTGGACTGATTCCGGGAACGGCTAGGCTCGCGCCCGTACGCAAGAGAGCCGCAGCCGGGAGACACCCAAGATGGCCAAGAAGCGCCCCCAGCCCAAGGGCAAGCAGCAGTCGCAGCTCAAGGGCGGCCCCGGAGACGGGGAGATTCCCGTCGTCGGCGCCCGTGAACCCTGCCCCTGCGGTTCGGGCCGCCGTTACAAGGCCTGTCACGGCCGGGCCGCCGCGCACGCGGTGACCGAGCTGGTGCAGCGCCCCTTCGAAGGCCTGCCCGGCGAGTGCGACTGGGTCGCCCTGCGCGAGCTGGTCCCCGCCGCCACGGTCGAGCTGACGCTCAAGGGCGGCCTCCCCGAGGGCATCCCCTCGGTCTCCCTCGCCACCGTGCTGCCGATGGCCTGGCCCGCGCTGCGCCGCGACGACGGCTCGGTCCTGATCGGCCTGCAGAACGACACCGCGTCCGGTGACATCAGCCGCGACCTCGCCGACACTCTGCAGCGCGCCCTCGATGCCGAGCCCGGCACGCCGGTGAAGGGCCGCCGCGCGCCGGCCGACGGTCCCCGGCTGCAGGATCTGCTCGACCCGGAGGGCGCGTTCGAGCCGGTCGTGCACCCCGGCTTCGAGTTCTGGGTGCCCGACGCGGACAACGCCACGCCGGAGGTGGCCGCGTCCCTGGAGCGGGCGAACGACGCCGCCATCCCGACGGCGAAGCTGACCGGTGTCGACGCCGCGTACTGGTGCGAGACCCCGGAGAAGAACCACCTCCGCTGGGTCATGCCGCACCCCGAGGAGAAGCTCCTTGACGCGCTGGCCCGGCTGCACGCGGCCGGCACGTCGAGCCTCGGCGAGGGCACGCGCCTGGTCGGCTCCTTCCGGGCGCACGGGCTGACCGTGCCGGTGTGGGACCTGCCGACCGGAGTCTCCGCCGCGGACGTCGAGAAGCCCGCCGCGGAGTTCGCGGAGCGGCTGTCGGCGGCGCTCGCCTCGGACGCCCCGCTGACCCCGGACGAGCGCCGGGCGCGCGGCGGCCTCACCAACCGCCAGGTGACGCTCAGCTGAAGCAGGAAGCACGACCGACCGTGTCGTACCGACTGACCCACCAGTCAGTCGGTACGACACGAAGTGGAATGCGTGGCTCCTGTCACGGCTCCCGGGAGTCACGGATAAATCCCTGTCCGGATAACTGGGATCGAATTTGCCAGGAGCCGATCTCTTGTTACCGTTCAGGTAGCCCGGTTGCTGGTGCATCCCCCGTCGCCAGCAACCGGGCCCTTTTGCGCCCGCAGACCGGTTCAGGGCTCAACTGTCCTGCGGCGATGCCGAGTTGCTCCCGGCCCGCAGCAGCAGCCCCTCCGTCTCGCCCGCCGCGTACTCCGCCACCGCCGAGTACGCCGTCGCATCGCCCGCCGAGCGCTCGCGCGGGGTCTCGCACGCTGCCGGTTCGTCCCCCGTCGCCACCTCGCAGTACAGCTGTACGGTGCGCGCGTCCGGGCCCATCAGGGTCAGGACCGCGGTCAGCTCCTCGCCGGTGGCATTGCGGTAATAGGTACGCGCCCAGGTGTCGCGGCCCAACGTGAGGACACAGGTCTGCGCTTCGAGGCCGTCGGGCGAGGAGAGTTCGGGGCCGCACCGCGCGGCGGTGGTCGCCCCGAGGCCCGTGAGCAACGAGGAGTCCGAGCCTGCCTCCGCCGCCCGGCGCTGCCCCGAAGAGGCGTTCGAGGGAGGGGGTGAGGGGGAGGGGAGGGGCGACTTCGCGTCACCGTCGCCCACCGGTCCCGCGGACGCGCCCGCGAGCGGCAGGAGGGCCGTGACGGCCACGACGCCCAGGAGCACGAGCAGGCGGGGTTGCATGAGCCGAAGATAACGACCGCGGGCGCGCGGCCTGCTCGCCGCGCGCCCGATTCCCCTACAACTCGGGGGCGCTCACACCCGTACGAGTGAGCGCGTCCACCACGGCGTCCACCACCGCTTCGACGTCCGGCACCCAGGGGGCGGCGGAGCCGGGCAGCGGGGCACGCTCCCAGCGCACCCGGCCCTGCCCCGTGTCGGAGGGCGGCAGGGCGAGATAGCCGCCCTCGCCGTGGAAGCGGAGCGAGCCCGGGACACAGTCCTTGGCATAGAGGAGCTCGCCCAACTGGGCCATGGAGTACGGCGCGACGAGCAGATGGAGTCTGGCCTCGGTGGCGACCACCGGGCCGAGCCTGATGCCGGCCTCGTCGAGTGCGGCGAGGGCGCGTACACCCGCGTCCAGGGGGAGGCTCACGGCGCACGGGGCGCGGCCTCCGGTGGCGAGTACGACGGGTGCGCCGGGTCGGTTGGTCCACCACCAGCGGACCATCCGCTCGTCGGTGGTGGCGGCGAGGAGGCCGGGGTCGAGGGGATGCGCGCCCGGTACCGCGCAGTCGGGGTCGGGGCAGGCGCACCGGCTGCCGTCGCGCCGGTCGAGACCGACTCCGGGCAGTACGGGCCACCGCCATGCGGTCGCGAAGGTCAGAGCCGCGCCGAGCTGTCCGGCACTCCGGCCGGGCTTCCTTCCGATTCGCCAGGACAGGAGCCTGCGTCGCCTTCCGAGGATCTCGCGCATGAGCGCTCGTTCCTTTCCGTTGCACGCCGGCGTTAGCCGGGGAGACTGCGGGCCACATCACACCATGTGTGGATCTCTTCGCTGTACGTACGAGCTGGCACATCCGACCCCAGCCTGCGGCATGGGGAACCACTCTGAACCGAGCGTTGACGTGGCGTGGGGTGGCGGCGCCTGGCGTTTGCCGTCCCGCGATATTGCTTGCCGCCTCCGCCACGGGAGGATGGGGCACGGTCGTCGTGAATATAGGACGCCCGGGTCCTTGGTCAGGTTCCGGACGGACCCCAACTGCCCCTGGCCATCACTGAGTACGTACCCAGCGCGACCACTGCAACGCTCTACCGAACAACGTCAGTCGACCCTAATATGCCCTAACCCGGCGCTGTTTTCAGCCAACTTAACAAGATCTTTTTCAGTTCCCGCGAATACCTCGGACACCAGGAATCCCCGCAGGACAATGCTGGACATCCCCTCACCAGGGCGTGTACATCTGGAGACATTGCTAGCGGCGCATAATGACATGGGGGTTTGCGATGCTATCGAGCATTACGCACCGGCCGGAAAGCCGTCAGCCATGAACGCCCCGCACCTCCCGAAAGTGGCCGGAATCGATTCAACAGTTCCGCCACCGGCCCACACTGTCGCGCCCGGCGCGCAGGCCACGCCCGCCGCAGCAACCCCGGAGGGCACTCCGCTGCCGAGCGCGCCCGGCGCCGTGCTCCAGGACCGGCTCGCCGGCTGGGTCTCCGACCTCACCACGCTGCACGAACTCACCGAGCGGCTCGCCCGCACGAGCACCCTCGACGAGGCGTTGCACGAGCTCCTGCGCGCCGGTGCCGCCCTGGTGGGCGCTCGCCGCGGACTCGCCGTCGTCGAACCGGCCGACGGCCTCGGTCCCGACACCACCGTCGGCCTCGGCCTGGCCCGCGCCGACCTCGGGCACATCGAGACGGTGCCGCGCGCCGCCACCTCGTACGGCAGGATCCTGGACGCCCCCGAGGGCCGCCCGGGTGCCGTGCCGGAGGAGATCGCGCAGCCCGACCTGCTCGCCGAGGAAGAACTCGACCCGCTCCACCGCGAGGTCGCCCACCGCCTCGGCTTCGCCGCCAGTTACGCACTCCCCCTCGCCACCGGGACGGCGGGCCGGATCGGCGCCGCCGCCTGGCTGTACGACGAGCCCGCCGAGCCGGACGAGCGCAGACGCCACCTCGTCGGGCTCTACGCCCGGCAGGCCGGCGAGCACGTGGCGCGCCTGCTCGAACTGGACCGGGCCCGCACGACCGACGCCACCCTGCGCGAGGAGCTCATGCCGTCGCGGCTGCCCCGGGTCGCCGGGGTGCAGCTCGCCGCCCGGCACCGCACGGGACCGCGCGGCGGCGGCGACTGGCACGACGCGCTGCCGCTGCCCGACGCGGCGCTCGGCCTCGCGGTGGGCTCCGTGACCGGGTCGGGGCCGAGCGCGGTGGCCGCGATGGGCCGGCTGCGGGCGTCCCTGCGGGCGTACGCCGTGATGGAGGGCGAGGACCCCGTCGCGGTCCTCTCCGACCTGGAGCTGCTGCTGCGGCTGACCGAGCCCGCGCGGTCGGCGACCGCTCTCTTCGCGTACTGCGAGCCCGCCCTGCGCAAGGTGGTGCTCGCCGGGGCCGGACACAGCCCGCCGCTGATCATCGGGGAGCGCCGCACGGAGTTCGTGGAGACCTCCCTGTCCGCGCCGCTCGGCATGCTCGCCTGCTGGGAGGCGCCGAGCGTGGAGCTCAGCCCCGAGCCGGGAGAAACGGTGCTTCTCTACACCGACGGCCTGCTGCACCGCACCGGCGACCCGATGGACCGGGCCTTCGCGCGGCTGCACGCGGCGGCGGCGAGCGTGCCGAGAGCCATCAGGGGCGACCCCGGTGCGATCGCCGACCACGTGCTGCACACCGTGCTGCCCGACGGGCTCGACGCCGTGGACAGCGAGGAGGACGTGGTGCTGCTCGCCGCCCGCTTCGAGTGAGGCCGCGGGCACTGTAGGTAAGTGGCCTTCCGGCCCTGGGACCCCTTCCGTACGCCCGTACGATGGAGGACGGCCCAGTGTCGTACATAGGAGGCAGATCGTGTCGGAGGCGCTCAACCCGGCGAACCCGGAAGAGACCGAAGAAGAGCCGATCAAGCAGCGCAAGAACGGCCTGTACCCGGGCGTTTCCGATGAGCTCGCCAAGAACATGAAGTCCGGCTGGGCCGACACCGAGCTGCACGACCTGCGGCCGATCGCCCAGGCCGAGCACACCGCCGCCCGCCGTGCCGCGCTCTCCGCGCGCTTCCCGGGCGAGCGCCTGGTGATCCCCGCGGGCAACCTCAAGACCCGTTCGAACGACACCGAGTACGCCTTCCGCGCCTCCGTCGAGTACGCGTACCTGTCGGGCAACCAGACCGAGGACGGCGTCCTCGTCCTGGAGCCGAAGAGCGAGGGCGGCCACGACGCGACCATCTACCTCCTGCCGCGCTCCGACCGCGAGAACGGCGAGTTCTGGCTGGACGGGCAGGGCGAGCTCTGGGTCGGCCGCCGGCACTCCCTCACCGAGGCCGAGAAGCTGTACGGCATCCCCGCCTCCGACGTGCGCGAGCTGGCCGGCAAGCTGGGCGAGGCGACCGGACCCGTCCGCGTCGTGCGCGGTTACGACGCCGGCATCGAGGCGGCCCTGACCGACAAGGTCACCGCCGAGCGCGACGAGGAGCTGCGCGTCTTCCTCTCCGAGGCCCGGCTGGTCAAGGACGAGTTCGAGGTCGGCGAGCTGCAGAAGGCGTGCGACTCGACCGCCCGCGGCTTCGAGGACGTCGTGAAGGTCCTCGACAAGGCCGAGGCCACCAGCGAGCGCTACATCGAGGGCACGTTCTTCCTGCGCGCCCGCGTCGAGGGCAACGACATCGGCTACGGCTCCATCTGTGCCGCGGGCCCGCACGCGACCACGCTGCACTGGGTGCGCAACGACGGCCCCGTCCGCTCGGGCGACCTGCTCCTGCTCGACGCCGGTGTGGAGACGCACACGTACTACACGGCGGACATCACGCGGACCCTGCCGATCAACGGCCGGTACACCGAGCTGCAGAAGAAGATCTACGACGCCGTGTACGAGGCCCAGGAGGCCGGCATCGCGGCGGTGAAGCCGGGCGCCAAGTACCGCGACTTCCACGACGCGGCGCAGCGCGTGCTCGCCGAGAAGCTCGTCGAGTGGGGCCTCGTCGAGGGGCCCGTCGAGCGCGTCCTGGAGCTGGGGCTGCAGCGCCGCTGGACGCTGCACGGCACCGGCCACATGCTCGGCATGGACGTCCACGACTGCGCCGCCGCGCGCACCGAGACGTACGTGGACGGCACGCTGGAGCCCGGCATGTGCCTGACGGTCGAGCCCGGTCTGTACTTCCAGGCGGACGACCTGACCGTGCCGGAGGAGTACCGCGGCATCGGCGTCCGGATCGAGGACGACATCCTCGTCACGGAGGACGGCAACAAGAACCTGTCGGCCGCTCTGCCGCGCACGTCCGACGAGGTCGAGGCGTGGATGGCGCGGCTCAAGGGCTGATCCGCACACGCGTGACGAAGGGCCGGTTCCCTCCGGGGGCCGGCCCTTCGGCGTGCCTCAGTGGGCCACCCGCTCGTCCTCGCCCGCGACCTTGGCGGTGCTCAGGGCGATGCGGTTCCAGGTGTTGATGGTGAAGATCAGGGCGAGGACGCGGGCCAGTTCGGTTTCGTCGAAGTGCTGAGTGGCCTCTACGTAGACATCGTCCGGGACGCCGCCCTGGGAGACGAGCGTGACCGACTCGGTCAGGGCGAGGGCCGCCTGCTCCTTGGCGGTGAAGAAGTTCCGGGCCTCGCGCCACACGCCGACCATGTGAAGGCGTGCCTCGTCCTCGCCGGCCTTGCGGGCGTCGGAGGTGTGCATGTGGAGGCAGTAGGCGCAGCCGTTGAGGAGCGAGGCGCGGATCTGGATCAGTTCGACCAGGGCCGGGTCAAGGCCATCGCGGGCGGCGGCGTCGAAGCCGATGAGGGCCTTGAAGGCCTTGGGGGCGGCCTTGGCGAAGTTGAGGCGGGGGGTGGCGGCGGGGGCGGCGGACGTGCTGGTGGCGGTCTGCGTGGCGGGGGCGGTGGCGGTCTGCATGGCGTTCGCGTTGTTCGTCATGACTACGAATCTAGGGGCCGGAAAGACCTCGAGTAGGGTGCATTTCCATGCCGGAATCATGGGTCAATTTGGCGGAGCGCATCGGCAGTGACCTGCACGTGGACCTCTCCGGTCCCGGCAGCCGCCGCGCGGTCCTCACCCGTGCGCTGCGGGACGCCGTGCGCGAGGGCCGGCTCCCCCCTGGCACCCGGCTGCCGCCCTACCGCTCGCTCGCCGCCGACCTCGGCCTGGCCCGCAACACGGTCGCCGACGCCTATGCGGAACTGGTGGCCGAGGGCTGGCTGACGGCGCGGCAGGGGTCGGGGACGCGGGTGGCCGAGCGGGCCGCGCCGCCCAAGCCCCCGCGCAAGCCGAAGCCCGCTCCTGCGCGCCCCGCCGCACCCGCGTACAACCTGCGTCAGGGCACACCGGACGCCGCCTCCTTCCCGCGCACCGCCTGGCTCGCGGCCGCCCGGCGCGCACTGGCCGCCGCGCCCAACGAGGCCTTCGGGCCCGGCGATCCGCGCGGCCGCGTCGAGCTGCGCCGGGCGCTCGCCGACTACCTGACGCGGGCCCGCGGGGTGCGCGCCGACCCCGAACGGATCGTGGTCTGCTCCGGGTTCGCGCACGCCCTCCGGCTGCTGTTCGCGGGGTCGCGCGGGGCGGGCGGCGCGGTGCTGCGGGGGCCCTTCGCCATGGAGTCGTACGGGCTCGGGTTCCACCGGGAGATCCTGGCGGGCGCGGGTGTGCGGACCGTGCCGCTCGGCCTGGACGAACAGGGCGCCAGGGTCGAGGAGTTGGCCGACGGTCCGCGGGTCCGTGGCGTACTGCTCACGCCCGCACACCAGTTCCCGACCGGCGGCCCGCTCCACCCCGCCCGGCGCGCGGCGGTCGTCGACTGGGCCCGTAGCAGCGGCGGTCTCATCCTTGAGGACGACTACGACGGCGAGTTCCGCTACGACCGTGAGCCGGTCGGCGCCCTACAGGGTTTGGATTCCGAACGGGTCGTCTACCTCGGCTCGGTCAGCAAGAGCCTCTCCCCCGCGGTGCGCATCGGCTGGATGGTGCTGCCCGAGCAGCTCGTCGACGGTGTGCTCGCCGCCAAGGGGGAGCGGGAGGCGTGGGCGAGCGTCCTCGATCAGCTCACGCTCGCCGAGTTCATCGCCTCCGGACAGTACGACCGGCACATCCGCCGGATGCGGCAGCGCTACCGGCACCGGCGCGACCGGCTCGTCACCGCTCTCGCCGAGCGCGCCCCGCACATCACGGCCACCGGCATCGCGGCGGGTCTGCACGCGGTGCTGCAGCTGCCGCCGGGGACGGAGGCGTCCGCGGTCAAGGCGGCGGCCTGGCAGGGGATCGCGCTGGACGGGCTCGCCGCGTTCCGGCACCCGGGGGCGACGACGCCGGCCGGGGACGGTCTCGTCGTCGGGTACTCGACGCCGACGGAGCACGCGTACGGGGCCGCGGTGGAGGCGCTGCTGCGGGCGCTGCCGCCGGCCGACGGGGAAGCCGGTGAAGAAGCCGGTACGTAGGCCGGCCTGGTGAAGAGCCGGCGCACAGGCCTGCGCTTCCTCACGCCGTCATCAACGGCGCGTCGTCCCGCCACTTGAGGATCTTGTCGAAGCTGATCACCGCACCGGTCCTGCCCGGCTTGTTGCCGAGATGGACGTGGTCGGCGAGTTCTCTGATCAGGCACAGGCCCCGGCCGTGCTCGTCCGTCTCCGCGGCGGGCGGCCGGGGCGCGGGACAGCCGCGCGCCGTGCCGGGAAAACCGGGTCCCGAGTCGTCCACCTCGATGCGGCACTTCTCGCCGTCCAGGTAGGCCGTGACGCGGTATCCGCCCGGGGCGGCTCCGGGCGCGCCCGCGCCGCCGTGCTCGACGGCGTTGGCACACGCTTCGCTGAGGGCGACCGACAGGTCGTAGGAGACGTCGGGGTCCACGCCCGCCGTCTCCATCGTGCCGATCAGCAGCCGGCGGGCGAGCGGAACGCTCGCGGCCTCGCGCCGCAAATGGAGAGACCACCAGATGCTCATGCTCCAGCCTCCTGGCTGCGGCTCGACATACCGATACGTATTGCCGCACGCGCCCCCGAATAAGCGCCCGAAGGACGTGAGACCGCCCATACGGCGGACGCGCGCCCCCCGTCAGCCGGTGTAGGAAGGCGGGACGGAACGCGGCGCTCGCACCGCCCCAGGCCCACCAGAGCCGCACCCATCACCTGGAACAGGACCTTCCGGACCTGCCGTACGCATGGGGTGGGCCCAGTGCGATGATGGCCCGGCCATGACTGCCCCCCACCAGCGCCTGCCGCGCGACGGAGCCGACCTCCGGCTGCTCAGGGCCGCGACGTTCGCCGCGGTCTGCGTCGTGCTGTCCGCCGGGGGCCATGTGCTCGCTTCCTGTGTCGCCGTCCCGCTGTGGACGCTCGGCGCGGGCTTCCTCGTCGTCCTCGTGGTCGCACTGCCGCTGGCCGGGCGGGCCCGCTCGCTGCCCGGCATCGCCGCGCTGCTCGCGGTGGGACAGCTCGCTCTGCACGCCCTGTTCGGCCTCGGCCAGCACGGCATGGGAGCGGCGACCACCATGAACGGCGACGCGTCCCTCGTGGAGCGGGCCGCACGGCTTGTCTGCGGTGCGGGCGCCGCGACGATCACGCCCGCGCAGGCCCACCGGATCCTCACCACCGCCGGGCTCGGCCCCGGCGGCGCGGGCGCTTCCGGAGCGGGCCAGTCCGCCGGGCATCAGCACGGCGGGTCCGCCGCCGCGGCCGCGGACACCGCGCTGGACTCGGTCGCAACCGCCGCGTCGCACACCGGTGGCATGGGGTCGACGGGTGCGATGGCGCTCGTGCCGTCCCTGCCCATGCTCGTCGCCCACATCCTCGCGGCGCTCGCCGCCGGCTGGCTGCTCCGCAGCGGCGACCTCGCGCTGCTCCGCCTCGTCCGGCTCGCCAACGGAGCGCACGGTGTCGCGGAAGGGGCGCTCGTACGCTCCCTGCGCTCGGCTCTCACTCTCGTACGCGCCCTGCGGGCAGGTCTGCCCGGCGCGCCCGAGACGGCCGGTCCGCGGCCTCCGCGCACCGCGCTGCTCGCGTCGCCGAAGCCGCGCACGGTCGCTCTGGAGGACGCGGTGATCAGGCGCGGGCCCCCGGCCGGGTCCCCCGACGTCGAACTCGCCGCCTGACGCGACACACTCCACACCGCTGTACGGAGAACACTCCACGCCGCAGTACGGAGGGGTCGCTCGGCGCGCACGCGCGCGTGCCCGACGCGGCCGCGCCCACCCCCCGTACTGATCACCACTGACGAAAGTGGAGTGTTCCTTTCATGAAGATGTCCCGTATCGCCGCTGCCGGCACCGTCGCCGCTTCCGCCGTTCTCGTCCTCTCGGCGCCCGCCTTCGCGCACGTCAGCGTCTCCCCGGAGGGCCAGGCCGCCAAGGGCGGTTACGCCACGGTCAACTTCAAGGTGCCGAACGAGATGGACGACGCCTCGACCACCAAGCTCGAGGTCTCCTTCCCGGCCGACCACCCGCTCGCCTCCGTGATGACGCAGCCCGTCCCCGGCTGGACCGCGAAGGTCACCAAGAGCAAGCTCGACAAGCCGCTGGAGATCCACGGCGAGAAGATCGACGAGGCCGTCACCAAGGTCACCTGGACCGCCGACGGCAAGGGCATCCAGCCCGGCACCTTCCAGAAGTTCCCGGTCTCCATGGGCCAGCTGCCCGAGGACACCGACGAACTCGTCTTCAAGGCCGTCCAGACGTACGACAACAAGGAAGTCGTCCGTTGGATCGAGCCGCAGCAGAAGGGCCAGGAGGAGCCGGAGCACCCGGCTCCCGCCCTCCCGCTGACCGCCGCGTCCGACGGCCACGGCGGTGGCGCCGACACCGCGAAGTCGGACGACAAGTCGCACGACACGGAGAGCGCGTCGTCCGACTCCGACAGCAGCGACACCACCGCCCGCGTCCTCGGCATCGTCGGCATCGTCGTCGGCGCCGCGGGCCTCGCGTTCGGCGTGCTCGCGAGCCGTCGTCGCGTCAACGGCTGAGCCGCCGGCCGAGCCACCCGCGGGGCGCACCGACGCGGCGTACAGCCGCCCCGGTGCGCCCCGGCCCCCTCACATCTGGGACATTTTCGTATGCGCACCAAGAGCTCGAAGAGCTATGCGAAGAGCACCGACAAGAAGCTCGCCGCCGCTGCCCTGCTGGCCGTGGCCGCCCTCACCCTGACCGCCTGCGGCGGTGGTGACGACAACAAGAAGCCGGTCGCCGAGGTCTCCGTGGAGTCCGACTCGGGCAAGGCCGCCACGGTCCTGGACAAGCCGTACAAGAAGCCGGACCTCGTCCTCACCGACACGCACGGCAAGAAGTACGACCTGCGCGAGGAGACCAAGGGGCAGCCGACGCTCATCTACTTCGGCTACACGCACTGCCCCGACGTCTGCCCGCTGACGATGAACAACATCGCGGTCGCCAAGAAGGCCCTGCCCAAGGCCGACCAGGACAAGCTGAAGGTCGTCTTCGTGACCACCGACCCCGAGCGCGACACCCCCGCCGAGCTCGGCAAGTGGCTCAAGGGCGTGGACGCCGACTTCATCGGCCTGACGGGCGACTTCGACACCATCCAGGCCGGGGCCCGCCAGCTCGCCATCAGCATCGAGCCGTCCAAGAAGGACAAGAAGGGCAAGATCGTCTCGATGCACGGCACGCAGGTCTTCGCCTTCTCCCCGAAGAACGACGCGGGATACGTCCTGTACAGCGAGAAGGCCACCGCAGGCGACTACACCAAGGACCTGCCCAAGATCGTCAAGGGACAGACCCCGTGAACCACCGCACCACCAAGCACCGCACGCTCGCCACCGGGGCCATGGCGCTGACCGCCGCGCTGGCCCTCGCGGGCTGCGGTGACGACTCGGGCTCCGGCTCCGGCTCCGGGGACACCGCGAAGAAGCCCGAGCTGAAGGTCAGCGGGGCCTATGTCCCCGAGCCCACCATGGACGACATGGCGGCGGGCTTCTTCACGCTGACGAACAAGGGCAGCGCCGACCGGCTCACCTCCGCCACCAGCGACATCGCGGGCTCCGTCACGCTGCACAGCACCAAGGGCGGCGCGATGAAGGAGGAGAAGTCCTTCGACGTGCCCGCGAACGGCGAGCTCGACTTCGCGAGCGGCGGCAACCACCTGATGCTCGAAAAGCTCAAGCGCAAGCCGAAGCAGGGCGAGAAGATCGCCATGACCCTGCACTTCCAGAAGTCGGACCCGATCACCGTCGAGGTTCCGGTCAAGGAAGCGACGTACAGCCCCAAGCAGCACAAGTCGCACTGAGGGACGGATCGTTGATGCAGACCATCGCTCCCCGCTCCAGGGTCGTTGCCCGGGCCGGTTCAGCTCCCCGCCTCTGGCGGCTTCTTCTGGTGCTTCTCGCCGCGACCGGCGTCTTCCTCGCCGGTGCCGGGCCCACGTCCGCGCATGCCGCGCTGACCAGCAGCGACCCGAAGCAGGGAGCGGTGGTCGACAAGGCCCCCGACCAGGTCAAGCTCACCTTCTCGGAGAAGGTGGCCATGTCGGACGGCTCGGTGCGGGTGCTCGACCCGTCCGGCAAGCGGGCCGACACCAAGAAGACGACGGACCTGGGCGCCAACACGTACGGCGTGAAGCTGCGTCCTGGCCTGCCCGACGGCACCTTCACCGTCGCCTACCAAGTGGTCTCCGCCGACAGCCACCCCGTCGCCGGTGCCTTCACCTTCTCCATCGGCGCGCCCTCCGACACCAAGGTCGCGCTGCCCGACCAGGAGGTCGGCGGCGGCCTGGTCGGCACGCTCTACGACATCGTGCGCTACTTCTCGTACGCCGGGTTCATCCTGCTCGTCGGCGGTGCCGCCTTCGTCCTCGGCTGCTGGCCGCGGGGCGCGGGGGCGCGGCCAGTGCAGCGGATCGTGACGTCCGGCTGGGTCGCGCTGACCGCCTCCACTCTCGTCCTGCTGCTCCTGCGCGCCCCCTACACCGGCTCCGGGAAGCTCGCCGACGCCTTCGACATGGGCAAGCTCGGCGACGTGCTCAACACCAAGACGGGCGCCGCCCTGGTCTCCCGGCTGCTGCTGCTCGCCGCCGCCGCGCTGTTCATCGCGGTGCTCTTCGGCGCGTACGAGAAGCGCGAGGACCCGAAGGAGAAGAAGGACCTCACCTTCGGGCTCGCCATCGGCGGCACCGTCGTCGCCATCGGCATCGCGGCGACGTGGGCGATGGCCGAGCACGCCTCGACCGGCATCCAGGCGGGCATCGCGATGCCCGTCGACGTGCTGCACCTGCTGGCCGTCTCCGCCTGGCTCGGCGGGCTCGCGTCGCTGCTCGTCGCGCTCTTCCGGACGACCGCGGTGGACGCGTCGGCCGTGCAGCGGTTCTCGACCGTGGCGTTCACCAGCGTCGTCGTGCTGGCGGCGACCGGCACCTACCAGTCGTGGCGGCAGGTCGGCTCGTGGTCGGCGCTGACCGGCACGTCGTACGGTCAGCTGCTCCTCGTCAAGATCGGCCTGGTCGTCGTCCTGGTGGGCGTCGCATCCGTCTCGCGGCGGTGGACCGGACGGATCACCGCCGAGGTGGGCGGCATGGCTCCGGAGAGCGCGGCCGCCGTGGTCGTCGAGCAGCGCGCGAGGCAGTCGTCGAAGCAGTCTTCGAAGCAGCCCCAGAAGAAGCCGGTCACGGTACCGGCCTCCTCCGGAGACGCGGGCGACGACCCCAAGCGCTCCGCCCAGCTGGCGCGCCAGCAGGCCGCCATGGACAGCGCCCGCGAGAAGCGCATCCGCGACGCCGACCCGCACCGCTCGGGCCTGCGCCGCTCGGTGCTCACCGAAGCCGGCATCGCCGTCGTCCTGCTGGCCGTGACGACCATCCTCACCGCCACCGAGCCGGGGCGCACCGAGGAGGAGGCCGCCAACGCCACCGCCGCGGCGGCGTCGCAGCGCTCGGGGCCGCTCAAGCTGAAGGTGCCCTTCGACACGGGCGGCACCGACGGCAAGGGCGCCGTCCAGCTGGACCTCGACCCCGGCCGCGGCGGCAGCAACACCCTGCACCTGTATGTGAAGCGGCCCAACGGCAGCGCCTTCGACGTCCCCGAGGTGAAGGTGTCCTTCACCCTCGAATCGAAGGACGTCGGCCCGCTGCCCGTCTCCCCGGACCGCATCGCCACCGGACACTGGACCGCGAACGGCGTGCAGATCCCGATGGCAGGCAAGTGGAAGATCGCGGTGACGGTGCGGACCTCCGACATCGACCAGGTCACCGTGAAGAAGAACGCGCAGATCGGCTGAACGGAACAACCACCATGGCGGACAACGGGATTTCCAGGCGGCGGCTGCTCGGCACCGCCGGCGCGACGGGCCTCGCGCTCGGCGCGGCGGGCGGCGCCGTCGGGTACGCGGCGGCCCCGGACGCCTCGGCGGACTCTGCCGGCGCGACGCGGACGGAGCTCGCCTCCGTGGGCGCCGAACAGGTGATGTTTCACGGGAAACATCAGCCCGGCATCACCACGCCCCTCCAGGCCCGTGGCCACCTGGTCGCCTTCGACCTGGCGGCGGGCACGGGCCGCAAGGAGGCGGCGGCCCTGCTGCGCCGCTGGTCGGCGACGGCCGAGCGGCTGATGGCGGGCGAGCCCGTCGGCGGGGCGGACACGGCGGTCGCCCGGGACGCGGGCCCTTCCTCGCTGTCCGTCACGTTCGGCTTCGGCGCCTCCTTCTTCTCCCGCACGGGCCTGGAGAAGCAGCGCCCGGCCGCCCTCGCCCCGCTGCCCGACTTCTCCTCGGACCACCTCGACAAGGCGCGCAGCAACGGCGACCTGTGGGTGCAGATCGGCGCCAACGACTCGCTCGTCGCCTTCCACGCGCTGCGCGCGATCCAGCGGGGGGCGGCCGGGACCGCGCGCGTGCGCTGGCAGATGAACGGCTTCAACCGCTCGCCGGGCGCCACCGCGCGGCCGATGACGACCCGCAACCTGATGGGTCAGGTCGACGGCACGAACAACCCCAAGCCGACGGAGAAGGACTTCGACGAGCGGATCTTCGTGCCGGGCGACGGCAACCCCTCCTGGATGGCGGGCGGCTCCTACGTAGTCGTACGCCGTATCCGGATGCTCCTCGACGACTGGGAGAAGCTGGGTCTGAAGGCGCAGGAGGCGGTGATAGGGCGGCACAAGTCGGACGGCTCACCGCTCACCGGCGGTACGGAGACGACCGAGCCGAAGCTCGACGAGACGGGCCCGGACGGCAAGGTCGTCATCCCGCTCGACGCGCACGCCCGCATCACCCGGCCCGACCAGAACGGCGGCGCCGCGATGCTGCGCCGCCCGTTCTCGTACCACGACGGCTTCGACGGCAAGGGGGAGCCCGACGCGGGGCTGCTCTTCGTCTGCTGGCAGGCGGACCCGATGCGCGGCTTCGTCCCGGTGCAGCGCAAGCTCGACCGGGGCGACGCCCTGTCGGAGTTCATCCGGCACGAGGCGAGCGGCCTCTACGCGGTGCCGGGCGGGGCGGCGAAGGGCGAGTACGTGGGGCAGCGGTTGCTGGAGGCGTAGGGCGCCGCTCTGTGAGACGCGTGAGCCGTGCCACGTCGGGCCCATTAGGGTGACGGTATGTCGGCGACGCGCTATACGTACCTGGGCCCCGAAGGCACTTTCACCGAGGCGGCTCTCCGCACACTGCCCGAGGCGGCCGCCCGGGAACTCGTCCCGATGGTCTCCGTGCCCGCCGCGCTGGACGCGGTCCGGGGCGGCGAGGCGGCGGCGGCGCTGGTACCGATCGAGAACTCGGTCGAGGGCGGCGTCACCACCACCGTCGACGAACTCGCCAAGGGCGACCCCCTGATGATCTACCGCGAGGTCGTGCTGCCGATCGCCTTCGCGCTGCTGGTCCGCCCCGGCACGAAGCTCAAGGACATCAAGACGGTGACGGGCCACCCGGTGGCCCAGCCGCAAGTCCGCAACTGGCTGGCCGCGCACCTGCCCGACGCCCTGTGGGAGTCGGCGGCGTCGAACGCGGACGGCGCCCGGCTGGTCCAGGAGGGCCGCTTCGACGCGGCCTTCGCGGGTGAGTTCGCCGCGGCGACGTACGGCCTCGAAGCGCTGGTCAGCGAGATCCACGACGCGGCGAACGCCGAGACCCGCTTCGTGCTGGTCGGCCGTCCGGCCCGCCCCGCCGCGCCGACGGGGGCCGACAAGACCTCGGTCGTCATCTGGCTGGGCGACGACCACCCCGGCGCCCTGCTCGAACTCCTCCAGGAGTTCGCCGTGCGGGGCGTCAACCTCATGCGCATCGAGTCACGGCCGACGGGCCAGGGCATCGGCAACTACTGCTTCTCGGTGGACGCCGAGGGGCACATCACGGACCGCCGCGTGGGCGAGGCCCTGATGGGGCTCAAGCGGATCTGCCCGCAGGTGCGCTTCCTCGGCTCGTATCCGCGGGCCGGAGTGTCGACTGAGGACGTCAGGGCGCTGCGGCCCGGCACGACGGACAGCGAGTTCATCGCGGCGTCGGACTGGCTGGCGCACTGCCAGGACGGCCGTTTCTAGCCAGCCCCGCGCCGGCCTCCGGGCCGTCTCCGCGCCCATTCCTGCGGTCCTACCTGCAGATTTACGTTGTCCACAGAAGTTATCCACAGGCGCGTGTCTCGACCTGGGGACAAGTCGACAACGAAGCGCGACATGGTCGACAAATCGGCTCACAGCCCCCAAGTCCGTCCACAGGTCCGCACGTCACCCCTCGTCCACTCTTTTCTATTGATCAACTCTTTAGAGCGAGGCATTTCCACTCGAAAGAGGGTGTGCGGGTGGTTTGGGAAGGGATTCCCCGTGCGTGTGAGGAGCTTTGGAAACGGCCCGTTCCGACATCCACAGATCTTTCGCACACCCTGTGGATAACCGTCCGGAGGCGCTGGTTCCTGTGGACAACCACAGTGGACGGACCGCCCAAGTCCCGTCTCCCACAAGGCGTTCCGGTCAAGGCGGCGGACGCACTCTGCCCCCTTTCGGGGAATAGTGCCCTTTTTATTGACCGGAGGCCGGACCGCTCGGGACGGAGCTTTTCCGGCCGCCCCGAACCGGAAATTCACATTCCGGCAAACCGGGCATAACGTACACAATGGAATATGGAGTCGTTGGCCGGAAGCGCGCGACGGTAGCCTTGAGGGGTGATTGACCTTCGCCTGCTCCGTGAGGACCCCGACCGTGTTCGCGCCTCCCAGCGCGCCCGTGGAGAGGACGTCGCGCTTGTCGACGCCCTGCTCTCCGCCGACGAGCGCCGCAGGTCGTCCGGCCTCCGCTTCGACGAGCTCCGCTCCGAGCAGAAGGCGCTCGGCAAGCTGATCCCCAAGGCCGCGCCCGAGGAGAAGCAGGAGCTCCTGAAGAAGGCGGGCGAGCTCTCCGCCGCGGTCAAGGCCGCCGACGCCGCCCAGGACGAGGCCGACGAGGAGACTCAGCGCCTCCTCAAGCAGCTGGGCAATCTCGTCCACCCGGACGTCCCGGTCGGCGGTGAAGAGGACTTCGTCGTCCTCGACACGATCGGCACCCCCCGCGACTTCGCGGCCGAGGGCTTCGAGCCGAAGGACCACCTGGAGCTCGGCGAGGCGCTCGGCGCCATCGACGTCGAGCGCGGCGCGAAGGTCTCCGGCTCGCGCTTCTACTACCTCACCGGTGTCGGCGCCCTGCTGGAGCTCGCCCTGGTGAACGCCGCGATCGCGCAGGCCACCGAGGCCGGCTTCATCCCGATGCTGACGCCCGCGCTGGTCCGCCCGCGCGCCATGGAGGGCACCGGCTTCCTCGGCCAGGCCGCGGAGAACGTGTACCACCTGGAGAAGGACGACTACTACTTGGTCGGCACCTCCGAGGTCGCGCTCGCCGGGTACCACATGGACGAGATCATCGACGCCGACAAGCTGCCCCTGCGGTACGCGGGCTTCTCGCCCTGCTTCCGCCGCGAGGCCGGCACGTACGGCAAGGACACCCGCGGCATCTTCCGCGTCCACCAGTTCGACAAGGTCGAGATGTTCTCGTACGTCGACCCGGACGACGCGGAGAACGAGCACAAGCGCCTCCTGGAGTGGGAGAAGCAGTGGCTGACCGGCCTCGGCCTGCCCTTCCAGGTGATCGACGTGGCGACGGGCGACCTCGGCGCCTCGGCCTCCCGCAAGTTCGACTGCGAGGCCTGGATCCCCACCCAGGGCAAGTACCGCGAGCTGACCTCGGCCTCCAACTGCGACGGCTTCCAGGCCCGCCGCCTCTCGGTGCGCATGCGTGACGGCAAGAAGATCCAGCCGCTCGCGACGCTGAACGGCACGCTGTGCGCCGTCCCGCGCACGATCGTGGCCCTCCTGGAGAACCACCAGCAGGCCGACGGCTCCGTGGTGGTGCCCGAGATGCTCCGTCCGTACCTCGGGGGCCGAGAGATCCTGGAGCCCATCGCCAAGTGAGCCACCCTGTTCCGGTCACGCCCACCTTTCCGTACAAGCTGGTCGCGACCGACCTCGACGGGACGCTGCTGCGCCCCGACGACACGGTTTCGGAACGGACGCGCCAGGCGCTCACCGCGGCCACCGCGGCGGGCGCGGCGCACATCATCGTCACCGGCCGTGCGGTGCCCTGGACCCGCCACATCCTCGACGACCTCGGCTACGACGGCCTCGCGGTGTGCGGCCAGGGCGCGCAGGTCTACCACGCGGGAGAGCATCGGCTGCTCACCTCGGTGACGCTCGACCGGCAGCTCGCCGGTCTGGCGCTCGCCAAGATCGAGGCGGAGATCGGGCCGCTCGCCCTCGCGGCGAGCCGCGACGGCCTCGACGGCGAGGTCCTGGTCGGCCCGGGCTACGCGGTCCAGGACGGCCCGCTCCCGGCCGTCCCCTTCACGGACCCCGCCGACCTGTGGGCCGCCCCGCTGAACAAGGTCTACATCCAGCACCCCGGCCTGAGCGACGACACGCTCGCCGATGTGGCGCGCAAGGTCGCGGGCGATCTGGTCGGCGTGACCATGGCGGGCGAGGGCATAGTCGAACTCCTGCCCCTCGGCCTCTCCAAGGCCACGGGCCTCTCCCTGGCGGCCCGCCGACTGGGCGCGAAGGCCGTGGACACGATCGCCTTCGGCGACATGCCGAACGACATCCCGATGTTCGCCTGGTCCGCACACGGCGTCGCCATGGCCAACGCCCATGACGAACTCAAGGCGGTGGCCGACGAGGTGACGACGTCGAACGAGGCGGACGGCATCGCGGTGGTGCTGGAGCGCCTCCTCGGCTGACCCGAGGCACGCGGCCGCGCCCCGGACCGGTCCGGGGCGCGCGCCTACTCCTCCGTGCCCACTCCGCCGTGCCTACTCCTCCCCGGCGAGCTTCAGCGTCCTGAGCTTCTGTCCCGCGTACCAGGTGGCGAGTGCGGTGACCGCGACCAGCAGGACCGTCGCGGCCGGCAGGCCCACGTCCGAGGTGATCAGGTCGCCCTCGCCGACCTTCTGGGCCACGGCGAGGGACCACTGCTGCACGCTGAGCGTGCGGGCCCCGGAGACCAGCGACCCGAAGAGGGCCTCCCACACCAGGGCGTAGACGAGCCCGAAGACCACGGCGTGCCGGGTGACCGTGCCGAGCAGCAGGAAGATCGCGGCGTACGTGATCGAGGCGACCAGCGCCGCGATGGTGTAGGCGATGGCGATCTGCTGGCCGTTGCCGTTCAGGATCATCCCCGAGACGAAGGTGGGGATGGCGGAGAAGGCCATGGTCACGGCGATGGCGACGATCAACTTGGTGAAGATGATCGTGGGGCGCTTCACCGGCTTGGACAGCAGATAGACGACCGAGCCGTCGTCGATCTCCGGGCCGATGGCGCCCGTGCCCGCGATGACGCCGATGATCGGCACCATGGTGGCGAGCGCGAAGCCGCCCAGGACGTCTACGGCCACTTGGTCGTCGGCGCCGCTGAAGCCGCGTACGGCGGCGGAGATGGCGATCAGCAGGACGGGCAGGGCGAAGAGGATCAGAGCCCGGCGACGGCCGAGCAGGGCCCGGTAGGTGAGCCGGGCGACGGTGGGGTTGTACACGATGGCTCCCTTCAGGCCGCGACGAGGTAGGAGAAGACCGACTCGAGGGACTCGTCCGAGGGCGAGACCGTCAGGAGCCGGATGCCGTGCTCGCGGGCGACCCGGGGCAGCAGCGTCGTGAACCGGCCGAAGTCGACCGCCTGAATGCGCAACGCGCCCTCCTTGAGGTCGACTTCGATGCCGGCCGTCGAGGGGTCGGCGATCAGCGCGGCGGCCAGCGCACGGTCGTCGCTGGAGCGGATCAGATAGCGGTGGGGCCGGTCGGTCATCAGGCGGCGGATCCTGCGGAAGTCGCCGCTCGCCGCGTGCCGTCCGGCGACGATCACCTCGATGTGCGAGGCCAGTTGCTCGACCTCTTCGAGGATGTGCGAGGAGAACAGGACCGTGCGGCCCTGGTCCCCCATGGTCCGCAGGAGCTCCATCAGCTGCATGCGCTGGCGCGGGTCCATGCCGTTGAAGGGCTCGTCGAGCAGCAGTACGGCCGGGTCGTGGACGAGGGCGGAGGCCATCTTCACGCGCTGTCGCATGCCTTTGGAGTACGTGGAGATCTTGCGGTCCTGCGCGTACTCCATCTCGACCGTGGCCAGCGCCTTCTTGGCGGCCCGCTCGTCGAGGCCGTGCAGTTCGGCGTTGGCGACGACGAACTCGCGGCCCGTGAGGAAGTCGTACATGGCCTCGCGCTCGGGGACGATGCCGATGTTCTTGTAGATCTGTTCGTTCCGCCAGATCGGCTGGTCGTCGAGGGTGACGCTGCCCGTGGAGGGTGCGAGGAAGCCGCCCATCATGTTGATGAGGGTCGACTTTCCCGCGCCGTTCGGGCCGAGGAGCCCGGTGACGCCGGGGCCGATGTTCATGGTGATGTCGTTGACCGCCACCACGTTCCCGAACCAGCGGGAGGTGTGGTCGATGTTGATCGTGCTCACAGCCCGACCTTTCGGTAGCGGCGCGACAGTGCGCCGTAGCAGCCCGCGATGAGGCCGAGGACGACCAGTACGTAGACGACGCCGACGCCGGACGAAGGGCCTTCCTGTCCGGGGAAGGCGGAGGTCGCGCCGAGGAAGGCGGTCTGCACGCCGTCGATGAGCGTGATCGGCGAGAAGAGTCCGAGCCAGGCGATGGCGTCGGTGCTGCCCTGTTCGTGGGCGATCGCCTGGACGGTGGACACCGCTCCGTAGGTGATGGTCAGGACGGCGATCACGGCGGCGATGCCGAAGCCGCGTCGGGGAGTGATCGCCGAGATGACGAGTGCGATGCCGGAGAAGAGCAGGGAGAGCAGCGCCACGGAGACGAGCCCCTGGCCGAACCCCTTGGTCTGGTCGGCGAAGTCGAGCTTGGCGAGCAGCGCCCCTACGTAGAGCACGAGGAGGGGGGCGGCCGTGAGGACGAAGAGGGCCGAGGTCATCGCGGCGAACTTCGCCACTACGTAGTCACCGCGCTCGATGGGCCGGGAGAAGTAGAGCGGCACGGTCTTGAAGCGCAGGTCGCGGGAGACGGTCTGCGGGGCCTGCGCGGCGAGGAAGAGGCTGATGACGGCCTGCAGCACGATCGCGTAGCGCGTGTAGTCGAGGGGGAGGTCCTTGGCCTTGGTGGCCACGGCGACCGCCACCATGATCGCCGCGGGCAGGCACATCACCGCGAAGAGGATCATCGGCAGGACCTTGGACTTGGCGGAGCGGCCGAGGCCGTACGCGCCGCGCAGGCTCTGGGAGAAGAGCGAGCGGCGGGCGTAGGCACGGCCGAGGCGCGGTCCTTCGTAGTTCCGGTAGCCGATGTTGTGGATCCGGGTGGACTCGGGGGTCCGGGCGGGATCGGTCCGGGCGGGATCGGTCCGGGCGGGATCGGGAATGCGGGTGGACTCAGTGCTCATCGCGCCGGCCTCCTGTCTGCTGTGCGGCCGCGGCGACGGGCTCCGGCCGGGACGCGTCCTGGTCCTTGAAGACCTCCGCGATGTGGTGCCTGCGCTGTTCCATCCGGACCAGGCCGAGGCCGAGGTCGGCGACGAGGTCGCGCACGACGTCGTACGTCTCCTCGCCCTCCGCGGTGAGCAGGATCGTGTGTCCCGCGCCGGGCAGTTCGCCGCCGGTCTCCGTGGCGATGTCGCGCGCCCGCAGCGCGTCGCGCAACGCCCGGGTGCCGTCCGGGTGTCGGTCGCTGTCCGTGACCTCGACGGCGAGCGTCGTGGTGGTCTGCGTGAAGTCGGTGGTGGAGCTGGACCGCAGGAGCTTGCCGCCGTCGATGACGACGACGTGGTCACAGGTTCGCTCCAGCTCGCCGAGCAGGTGCGAGGTCACCAGGACCGAGATGCCGAAGTCGGTGTGGACGCGGCGGATCAGGCCGAGCATCTCGTCGCGTCCGACCGGGTCGAGGCCGTTCGTCGGCTCGTCCAGGAAGACCAGTCGGGGGTCGTGGACGAGGGCCTGGGCGAGCTTGACCCGCTGCTTCATGCCGGTCGAGTAGCCGCCCATGGGGCGGTACCGCTCTTCGTAGAGCCCGACGTGGCGCAGGGTGTCGGCGGTGCGCTCGCGGGCCGCGGTGGGCGGGAGGCCCGACATGCGCGCCATGTGGACGACGAACTCGGTGGCCGAGACGTCGGGCGGCAGACAGTCGTGCTCCGGCATGTACCCGACGCTCTCGCGGATCTCGCCGCCGCGGGTGGCGACGTCGAGGCCGAGCACGGCGGCCCGGCCCTCCGTGGCGGGGGACAGACCCAGCAGGATCTTGATCAGTGTGGACTTGCCGGCTCCATTGGCTCCGACGAGTCCGGTCACACCGGGCCCGATATCCATGGAGAGCCGGTCAAGCGCGGTCACCCTCGGGAACCGCTTGCTCAGGCTTTCGGTCGCGATCACAGTCACGTTTCGACGGTAGTGGCGCAGACCACACCGGCGCGTCAGACCATGGGCCTGCCCTGCCCTCACTCTGGAGTATTACGGGCCCGTAGGGGTCGTCCGGAAGTCGCCCCCTGGGGGATCTCCCGGACCTGTCCCGCAGGGTCGGGCAGAACTATTGACGTAGCCGCCGGGCATTGTCACATTCATCAGTGTCAAGTTACGACCGCGTACGGCGATGGACCGGACACGGGTGGACCGGACTCGGGACGGACGGTGGCATGACCTCAGCAGTGGCAGGTGAACTCTCCGCGGAACTGCGGGGGTTCAGAGAAGTGCAGACCCTCGCGTATGCCTGCGCGGAGGCGGTCGCGGCACAGCTCAAGCCGGGTGTGACGGAGCGCGAGGCCGCGCGGATGCAGCGCGAGTGGCTGCGCGAGCGAGGTGTGCGGGACTGGTTCCACCTGCCGTTCGCCTGGTTCGGGGACCGCACGGCGTTCGTGAACTTCCGGGTGCCGCTGCAGTTCTTCCCGACCCATCGCAAGCTGGAGCCGGGGATGCCCTTCATCCTCGACATGGCCCCGGTGTACAAGGGGTTCACGGCTGACATCGGCTATTCCGGCTGCCTCGGTCTCAACCCCGTGCACGACAAGCTCCTCGCCGATCTGGAGGCGCACCGCGAGCTGATCCTGCGCGAGGTGCGCGAGCGCCGCACGCTGCGGGAGATCTATGAGGACGTGGACCGGCTCATGGTCCGCCAGGGCTATGCCAACCGCCATCGGGCCTATCCCTTCGGCGTCATCGCGCACAAGGTCGACCGGGTCAAGGAGCGCCGGCTGACCCCGCACCTCTTCGGTTTCGGCACACAGTCTTTGAAGGGGCTGGCGAGCGACGCCCTCCGCGGCCACCGGGACGGCTGGTCCCCGCTGTGGTCGCCCTACAAATTCTCCGACCACCCGCCCCGGGAGGGGCTCTGGGCGGTCGAACCGCACCTCGGTTTCCGGGGTACGGGCGCGAAGTTCGAGGAGATCCTGGTCGTCACCGACTCCAAGGATCCCGAACAGAGCGCGTTCTGGCTGGACGACGACCTGCCGCATGTGCGGCGCTGGGCTGAGGAGAGGGCCGCCGCATGACGACCGGAGCAGTCCCCGCGAAGCTGAAGGACGCGCGCGAGCGCTGGGTGCGCACGGGCGGGGTGGAGCTGTGCGTCGCCGAGCTCGGCGACACCGACCGGCCCACGGTCCTCCTGGTGCACGGCTATCCGGACTCCAAGGAGGTGTGGTCCGAGGTCGCCGAGCGCCTAGCGGGCCGCTTTCACGTCGTGCTGTACGACGTCCGGGGGCACGGCAGGTCGACCGCGCCGCGGCCGCTGCGCGGGGGCTTCACCCTGGAGAAGCTGACCGACGACTTCGTGGCGGTCGTCGACGCGGTCAGCCCGGACAAGCCGGTGCACGTGGTCGGGCACGACTGGGGTTCGGTGCAGTCCTGGGAGTTCGTCACGGTCAAGCGGACAGAGGGCCGCATCGCGTCGTTCACGTCGATGTCGGGCCCGTCGCTCGACCACTTCGGCCACTGGATCAAGCACCGCATGTCCAGGCCCACACCCCGCAAGGTCGGCCAGCTGCTCGGCCAGGGCGCCAAGTCCTGGTATGTGTACATGCTGCACACCCCCGCGCTCCCCGAGCTCGCCTGGCGCGGCCCGCTCGGCAAGCAGTGGCCGAAGATTCTCCAGCGCGTCGAGAAGGTCCCTGCGGGCGACTACCCGACGCCGTCGCTGCCCCAGGACGCCGCTCACGGCGCCTGGCTCTACCGCGACAACATCCGCGCGAGGCTCCGCAGGCCCCGCTCCGATGCGTACGCGCACGCGCCCGTGCAGCTCATCACGCCCTCCGAGGACGCCTTCCTCTCCGAGCGGCTCTACGACGATCTCGAGCTGTGGGCCCCGCAGCTGGTCCGCCGCACCCTGACGGCCAAGCACTGGGTGCCGCGCACCCGCCCCGACCAACTGTCGGCGTGGATCAGCGACTTCGTCGCGGCGAACGAGGACGGCCTGCCCACCAAGGGCAGCGCGGCCACCGGGAAGTACGCCGACCGGTTCGCCGGCCGGCTCGTCCTGGTCACCGGAGCGGGCAGCGGCATCGGGCGGGCCACCGCCTTCGCGTTCGCCGAGGCGGGGGCGCGCGTGGTGGCCGTCGACCGGGACGCGGAGAGCGCGGCCCGTACGGCGGAGATGTCCCGCCTGATCGGCGCCCCGGATGCCTGGGGGGAGACGGTCGACGTCTCCGACGAGCAGGCCATGGAGAAGCTCGCCGAGCGCGTCGCCACGGAGTACGGCGTGGTGGACGTCCTGGTGAACAACGCGGGCATCGGTCTCGCCGGCTCCTTCCTCGACACCACGGGCGAGGACTGGAAGAAGGTCCTCGACGTCAATCTGTGGGGGGTGATCCACGGCTGCCGGCTCTTCGGCAAGCAGATGGCCGAGCGCGGCCAGGGCGGCCACATCGTCAACACCGCTTCGGCGGCCGCGTATCAGCCCTCCAAGACCCTGCCGGCCTACAGCACCTCCAAGGCGGCGGTCCTGATGCTCAGCGAGTGCCTGCGCGCGGAGCTCGCGGACCAGGGCATCGGCGTCTCCGCGATCTGCCCGGGCTTCGTGAACACGAACATCACGGCGACGTCCCGTTTCGTCGGTGTCGGCGCCGAGGAGGAGAAGCGCCGCCAGAAGAGGTCCGCCCGGTTGTACGGCCTGCGCAACTACCCCCCGGAGAAGGTCGCCGACGCGGTCCTGCACGCCGTAGTCAAGAACCAGGCGGTGGTCCCGGTCACTCCCGAGGCCCGGGGTGCCCGCTTCTTGTCCCGCTTCAGCCCCAAGGCCCTGCGTGCGATAGCCCGATTGGAGCCGCCGCTGTGAGCACGGGAGAGCACTACGCGATCGTTCCGCGCCGGGTCTCGTTCGACTGGGACAGGACACCGCTGCACTGGATACCGGACGAGCCGACCGCCACCCACGTCATCAACGTCCTGCATCTGCTTCTCCCCGCCGGGGAGCGGTGGTTCGTGAAGGTCTTCAAGGAAGGCCTGCCCCTGATCACCGACCCGGTGCTGCGGGGCGACGTCAAGGGATTCATGGGCCAGGAGGCCACGCACAGCGTGCAGCACGCGCATGTGCTCGACCACCTGGCGGCGCAGCACCTCGACACCGCCGACTTCACTCGGTACGTGGACTTCCTCTTCGAGAAACTCCTCGGTGAGAAGCCGCCGTTGGGGCTGCCGGTGTCGACTCCGGAGTGGCTGCGATTCCGGCTGTCGATCATCGCCGCGATCGAGCAGTTCACGGCGGTCCTGGGGAACTGGGTCCTGCACGCGGAGGGCCTCGACCGCGCCGGGTCCGACGAGGTGATGCTCGACCTGCTGCGCTGGCACGGCGCGGAGGAGGTGGAGCACCGCGCGGTCGCCTTCGACATGTTCCAGCACTGCGGTGGGCAGGGCCTGCCCCGGTATGCCCGCCGGGTCGCGGGCATGACGGTCACGGCGCCCGTGATGCTGTACCTGTGGATCTGGGGCACGGCCTATCTGATCCGCCACGACCCCCGACTCGCGGGCCGCCTGCGGTACTCCCTGGCCGAGCACAACAGGGCGGTCCGCAAGGGCCTGCTGCCCACCTGGCGCGAGATCGGCACGGCCATACCCCGCTATCTGCGGCGGTCGTACCATCCCTCGCAGGAAGGCTCGTTGCGCAAGGCCGTCGAGTATCTGGCGCTGTCGCCCGCGGCACGGGCGGCGGCGGGCGCGATCGGCCGGGCAGCCACTGCCTAGGGGCCCCGGCGCGGGTCCCGGCAAGTCATCACGGAGGACGGGCAGCGTGGAGTACCGCATCGAGGACCTGGCGCACCACAGCGGCGCGACGGTCCGCACGATCCGCGCCTATCAGGACCGGGGGCTGCTGCCCCGCCCGGAGCGGCGAGGCCGGTCCAATGTGTACGGGGACGCGCACCTGGCACGGCTGCGGCAGATCGCGGACCTGCTCGACCGCGGGTACACCCTGGCCTCCATCAAGGAGCTCCTGGAGGCCTGGGACGCGGGCAGGGGTCTCGGCGGGGTGCTCGGCCTCGCCGCGGAGGTCGACGGCCCGTGGACGGACGAGAAGGCCGACCGGATCACTCGCGAGGAGCTCGACGCGGCCTTCGGCGGTACGTCGGACGAGGCGGCGGTGGCCGACGCGGTCGCCCTCGGCGTGCTCGAACCGATGCCGGGGCGCGAGGACGAGTTCCTGGTGCCGAGCCCCCAAGAGCTCGCGGTCGCAGTCGAGTTGTACGCCGCGGGCGTCCCGTTGTCGGCGATTTCAGGCCATTTGCGGGAGTTGAGGGGCCAGGTCGAGCACATAGCGTCCCGTTTCCTGGAGTTCACGACGGAGCACGTCTTCGCCCGCTATCTCGGTCCTCACCCGCCGACCGAGGCGGACGCGGCCGAGGCTGCGGAGCTCGTGCGCAGACTCAGGCCGCTCGCCCAGCAGTCGGTCGACGCCGAACTCGCGCGCGCGATGCGCCTGTTCGCGACCCGGCACCTTCGACAGCACCTCGAGACCGGCGAGCCGACACCGAGGGCGGATGAGCCTCAAGTGGTGGCGATGCCCGGTTCCACAATGCGGGCCGTCCAGGCCCTGGTTGGCGAGGAGAACGCGGCGGCGTTCATCGCGGCGGCCACTGAAAGGGAGGTGCAGAAACGGACGTTGGACGCTCTTGCCTCAACCAGCGGACAAGCTGGGCAAGTTGGTCAAATGCCGCCTATCGCCTAGGAGTTGTCCACAGAATTGTCAACTAGCCTGTGGATAACTTGACTTGGCTGTGGATCAAACCTTCGAGCCCACATTTGTCGATGAAAAGCGGATGACCGGAGCTCAAGCGCGCGGAAAACTGGTCGGCGAGTGCGCGGGAAACCGATCGGCGAGGCCGCGCACCGCCGACGGCTGTCAGCCGAGCTGACGGAGGGCCTCCGTGGCGATCTGCTCGAACACGGTCTGGTCCGCGGCGAAGCCGGAGCCGGGGATCGGCCAGTGGATCGCGAGCTCGGTGAAGCCGAGCTCCTGGTGGCGGCCTGCGAAGTCCACGAAGGCGTCGAGGGACTCCAGCGGACGGTTCCGGTCAGGGGTGAAGCCGGTCAGCAGGATCTTGTCCAGCTCGGCCACGTCCCGGCCGATGTCCGCACAGGCCTTGCCGAGCTTGTCGACCTGGTTCCGGATCGCCTCTCGGGACTGCTCGGGGGTGCCGGCCTCGAAGAGCTTCGGGTCCCCCGTGGTCACCCACGCCTGCCCGTGCCGGGCCGCGAGCTTCAGACCGCGCGGGCCGGTGGCGGCGACGGCGAAGGGCAGCCTCGGCCGCTGCACGCAGCCCGGGATATTGCGGGCCTCCAGCGCCGAGTAGAAGGTCCCCTCGTACGTCACCGAGTCCTCGGTCAGCAGCCGGTCGAGCAGCGGTACGAACTCGCCGAACCTGTCGGCGCGCTCCCGCGGCGTCCAGGGCTCCTCACCGCTCCTCAGCAGCGTCGTGGCGTCGAAACCGTTGCCGCCGGCGCCGATGCCGAGGGTGATCCGGCCGCCGGAGATGTCGTCGAGCGAGATGAGTTCCTTGGCGAGCGTCACCGGGTGCCGGAAGTTGGGCGACGTGACGAGCGTCCCCAGGCGCAGCCGCTCGGTGGCCGTCGCGGCGGCGGTCAGCGTGGGTATCGCGCCGAACCACGGGCCGTCACGGAAAGTGCGCCAGGCCAGGTGGTCGTACGTGTACGCGGTGTGGAAACCGAGCTCCTCGGCCCGCAGCCACTGGTCGCGGCCCCCCTCCTGCCAGCGTCGTACGGGAAGAATCACGGTGCTCAGGCGCAAACTCATGTCTCAGAGCTTACGGCGGGGCTGATGGGGCGGGACGTGGGATGAGCTGCACTCGGACGTGGGTGAGCCGCACTCAAATGTGCGCCCCACCGCACGGCCGTGCACGCATATGCGGGACAATCGACGGCGTGACCTCAGCTACCCCGGGCCCCCGTATCCCGGCCTCCACCGCACCGGCAGCCAGCGGCCCGGCCGCGCCGCGACCACGGCCCCGGCTGATCGCGACGGACCTGGACGGCACCCTGCTGCGCGACGACAAGACGGTCTCGGACCGTACGGTCGCCGCGCTCGCGGCCGCCGAGGAGGCGGGCATCGAGGTCTTCTTCGTGACCGGCCGCCCGGCCCGCTGGATGGACGTCGTCAGCGCCCACGTCCACGGTCACGGCCTGGCCATCTGCGGCAACGGCGCCGCGGTGGTCGACCTGCACGGCGGCCCGGGCACCCACAGCTTCGTCAAGATCCGCGAGCTGGCACGGGAGTGCGCTCTCGATGTCGTCCGCAGGCTGCGCGCCGCGGCGCCGGGCACGTCCTTCGCGATCGAGCGGACCGGGGGGCTCCACCACGAGGACACGTACCCGCCGCTGCACATGGAGCCGGGTGAGAGCGTCGCGCCTGCCGAGAAGCTGCTGGCCGAGACCCTCGCGGACTCCGCTGTCGCCGTGCAGCCCGTCCTGAAGGTCCTCGCCTTCCACCCCGGGCTCGCCCCCGACGAGTTCCTGGTGCTCGCCCGGGCGACCATCGGCGACCGGGCCACGGTCACGCGTTCCAGCCCCAGCGCCCTCCTGGAGATCAGCGGCCCCGGCGTCTCCAAGGCCAGCACCCTGGAGCTGTGCTGTGCCGAGCGCGGCATCACCCCGGCGGAAGTCGTCGCCTTCGGAGACATGCCCAACGACATCGAGATGCTCGCCTGGGCGGGTACGTCGTACGCGATGGGCAACGCCCACCCGGACGTCATCGCCGCGGCCTCCGGGCGCACGGTCGCCAACAACGACGACGGCGTCGCGGTCGTGATCGAGCAGATCCTGGCCGGTCGCTAGAGCCCGGGGGCCACTGGAGCCCGGTGGATCGCTAGAGCCTGACGCCTCGCCTGGCCAGCCACTTCCGTGGGTCGACGCCCGAGCCCAGGTGCGGCGTGAGCCGTGTCTCGAAGTGCAGGTGCGGCCCGGTCGAATTGCCGGTGGTGCCGGCCTGACCGACCCACTGGCCGGGGCGCACGCGGTCCCCCTGGTCGACGGTGACGGCCGCGAGGTGCGCGTACTGCGTGAAGTACCCGCCCTTGTGCCGCACCACGACCTCGATGCCGAAGCCTCCGCCGCACGACACGCTCTCCACCCGGCCCGCCCCCACCGACCGCACGGGCGCCCCGATGTCGACCGCGAAGTCCTGCCCGGTGTGACGGCCGGACCAGCGGCCGCCGACGCTGTCGAAGCCCGCGGAGAGTTCGTACGTCTCCACGGGCGTGACCCACGCGCGCGTGGCAGGTGTTTTCCGCTGGTGCAGGCGTACGGCACCGCGGCACTTCCCCGCCGCGACCGACCGGTCGGCCTCGCCCTGGAGGATCCACTGCGCCGTCTCCAGCTTCCGCTCGATGCCGCGCTTCAGCTTCGCCAGGCGTGCGGTGCGCCGCACCAGCGAGCGCCTGGCACGGTCCGCCCTGTCCTTGGCGGCGGCGAGATCCGCCACCGCCCGCCGGGTCTTGGTGACGGCACCGTTGACAGCCAGGTCGGCATGCCACAGGGCACGTCTGCCGCGCATCACGGCGTCGGGACTGTCGGCGAGGAGCAGCTGCGCCGTGTAGGGGAGGCCTCCGCCGGTGCGGTACTGGGCGCTGGCCATCCTGCCGAGGTCGTCATGGAGCACCGCCACGTGGCGCCGCTCCTTGGCGAGGAGTCGGTTCAGTTTCCGGACCTTCGCCTTTTGGATGCCGGCTGCCCGACGGCCCTCTTCGTAGCGGGCGGTCGCGGCGGAGGCCTCTTCGTAGAGCCGTGCCACGTCGGCGCT
The DNA here is from genome assembly GCF_055597165.1 of Streptomyces sp. NPDC039480. Classification (NCBI taxonomy): domain Bacteria; kingdom Bacillati; phylum Actinomycetota; class Actinomycetes; order Kitasatosporales; family Streptomycetaceae; genus Streptomyces; species Streptomyces sp. NPDC039480. Next base: position 173,145 of record NZ_JBVITX010000009.1, read on the forward strand.
CGTGCTCGGTCCCTCGGCGGCCGCGGCAGGCGGCACGGGCCCGAGCAGCGCGCACAGCAGCACCGGCACCAGCACCCGCAGGAGCGGGTGCGGCAGGCGGCGACGGCGCACGCGACGGCGATGGCGACGGCTCGAACACATGTCACGGATCGTTGCCCGCCACGAGGGCGCGGATCCTGCGCAACTCGGGCACTCGGGGGGCGCGATGCCCCGTACGGACCAGCCGCATACCGCCGAACAGACCCCTTTCGCGCGGTCAGTACGGTGCCTCCCACACCACCGTCGTACCGCCGCCGTCCTCACCGATCCCGGCCCCGTACCAGCTGTCGCCGCCGAGCGACTCCGCGCGCCGCTTGAGGTTCTTCAGGCCGCTGCGCCGCCCGCCCTCCGCGATGCCCACGCCGTCGTCGGCGACGGTCAGGCGTACGCCCTGCTGCCCGTCCGGGAGGACCACCGTCGAGTCGACCACGACGTCGATGCGGGCCGCGTGCGCGTGCCGGAACGCGTTGGACAGCGCCTCCCGCAGCGCCGCGATGAGGTTCTTTCCGGTCAGTTCGCCGACCACCGTGTCGACCGGTCCCACGAAGCGGTGCGAGGGCTTGAAGCCGAGGGGGACGGCGGCCATGTTGATCTCGCGCAGGACGCGGGTGCGCAGCCCCGAAGGGGCCTCGGCGGGCCCCTGCTGGAGCGCGAAGATCGCCGTGCGGATCTCCTGGATCGTCACGTCCAGTTCGTCGACCGCCCTGCCGACACCGACCTGCACCTCCGGGACGACCGACCTGCGCTGGGCGCTCTCCAGCATCATCCCGGTGGCGAACAGGCGCTGGATGACGAGGTCGTGCAGGTCCCTGGCGATCCGGTCGCGGTCCTCGTACACCGCGAGCCGCTCCCGGTCCCGCTGGGCCTCGGCCATCATCAGCGCGAGCGCGGCCTGCGAGGCGAACTGGGTGGCGAGGGTCCGCTCGGCCTCGCTGAAAGGGCGTGCCCCACGCGCGCGGGGCGTCACGAGCGTCCCGAGGACCCGGCCGTCGCTCTGCAGCGGCAGCATCATGACGGGGCCGTAGGCGCGGGCGAGCTCGGTCATGACGCGCGGGTCGCTCGCCGCGTCGTCGAGGAACACGGGCTCCCCTTCGAGGAGTTCGGCGACGATGCGGCTCTCCGGAGGGACGATCATGCCGAGCGCCCCGGTCGGTTCGTCCGAGGAGACCGCGACGATCTCCATGCCGCCCTCCTCGTCGGGCAGCAGCACGATGCCCGCGGCGGAGTCCGCGAGGTGCCTGGCCTGCTCCGCGACGACCGCGAGCGCCTCCTCGGCGTCGCTGCCCGCCAGCAGGGCGGTGGTGACCGCCACGGAGCCGTCGATCCAGCGTTCGCGCTGCTTGGCGGCTTCGTAGAGGCGTGCGTTCCCGATGGCGATGCCGGCCTCCGTCGCGAGTACGCGGACCATGTGCACGTCGTAGTCGTTGAACTCGGCCCCGTCCCGCTTCTCCGTCAGATAGAGGTTGCCGAAGATCTCGCCCTGGACGCGGATGGGGACGCCGAGGAAGGTCCGCATCGGCGGGTGGTGACGCGGGAAGCCGCAGGAACGCGGGTCTTCGGAGAGGTCGGGCAGGCGCAGCGTCCTCGGCTGGTGGATGAGCGCGCCCAGCAGCCCTTTGTGGCCGTCGGGCAGGTGCCCGATCCTCGCGGCGGTCTCCTCGTCGATGCCGTGGAAGACGAAGTCGGAGAGTCCCTTGCCGTCCTCGGCGACGACACCGATCGCGGCGTAGCGGGCGTCGGCGAGCTCGGCGGCGGTCTCGCAGATGCGGTCCAGAGTGGTGTGCAGTTCGAGTCCGGTGCCGACCGACCGCATGGCTTCGAGCAGTTGCGGCACCCGGGACGTCAGCTCGGTCGAGAGCCCTTGGAGGGTGTGGGTCGCCCGCGCCGCCGCCCGCACCGAGTCCGGTGTGCCGTCGGGGAGCGGGGAGTCGGCGGAGGCCGAGGGTACTGACATGACTTTGAGCCTAGTAAGTCCTATTTGCAGGGGAAAGTCGAGGCCACCCGCCCACCGCCGAGGTCACCCGCCCACCGCCGAGGCCGCCCTCACCCCGCCGAGGCCGCCCTCACCCCGCCACCAACAGGTCCGCCGCCCGCTCCACCTCCAGCATCCGCCGCAGCGGCCCCTCCTCTGCCGCGAGCTCCGCGTACGTGCCGCGCTGCGCCACCCGCCCGCCGTCCAGCACGAGCACCTCGTCCACGGCGTCGAGCCCGGCGAGGCGGTGCGTGATGAGCAGCGTCGTGCGCCCCTCGGTCGCGGTCAGCAGGTCGGCGGTGAGGGCGTCGGCGGTCGGCAGGTCCAGGTGTTCGGCGGGCTCGTCCAGGACGAGGACGGGGAAGTCGGCGAGCAGCGCGCGGGCCAGTGCCAGGCGCTGTCGCTGTCCTCCGGAGAGGCGGGCCCCGTGCTCGCCGACGAGCGTGTCGAGCCCGTCGGGCAGGGAGGCGACCCAGCCGTCGAGCCGCGCACGCTCCAGTGCGTCACGCAGTTCGGCGTCGGTGGCGTCCTTCTTCGCGAGCAGCAGGTTCTCGCGCACCGAGCTGTCGAAGATGTGGGCGTCCTGGGCGCACAGCCCGACCATGCCGCGCACGGTGTCGCCGTCCAGCGCGGCCGCGTCCGTGCCGCCGAGCGTGTACGTCCCTTCGGCCGCCCCGAGGAACCGCAGCAGCACCTGTGCGAGCGTCGTCTTGCCGGACCCGGAAGGGCCGACCACGGCGATCCGCCGCCCCCGGTCCAGCGTCAGGTCGACGCCGGCGAGCGCGGGCGCGTCGGCGGGCTGCCCTTCGTAGCGGGCGCGCAGTCCTTCGACGCGCAGCGGGAAAGGCGTACGAGGGGCCTCTGCGGGCACGGCGGGCTCGGGGACCGGCACGGGTGCGTCGAGGACTTCGTAGACCCGCTCGGCGCTCTTCCTGACCCGCTGGCGGTACTGCACGGCGAGCGGCAGCCCCATCACCGCCTCGAAGGCGGCCAGCGGTGTGAGGACGACCGCGGCGAGGGCCACGCCGCTGAGCCGCCCGTCGTGGACCGCCTGCACGCCGACGAGCGCGGCCCCGGCCACGGTGAGCCCGGTGACGAGGGCCCCGAGGCCGTCGCCGAGCGCGGTGGCGGTGGCGCCCCGGGAGGCGATCCGGGTCAGCTCGGCGTCGGCCTCGGCGGCCTTGGCCGTACGCCGCTTCAGCGCGCCGGCGACGGTCAACTCGGCGGTGCCGGTGAGGAGATCGGCCACGCGGGTGGCGAGCACCCCGCGCGCGGGAGCCAGCTTCCGCTCCGCGCGCCGGGCCACGGCGCCGCTCACGAGCGGCACGCCGACCCCCGCCGCGAGCAGCCCCGCGGCGAGCACGGCGCCCGCCTCGGGCAGCAGCCACGCGGTGAAGCCGACGGCTCCCGCGCCCACGACGGCCGCGGCGGACGCGGGGAGCAGCCAGCGCAGCCAGTAGTCCTGCAGGGCGTCGACGTCGGCGACGAGACGTGAGAGGAGGTCGCCGCGCCGGGCCCCGCGCAGCCCGGCGGGGGAGAGTCGCTCCAGGCGCCGGTAGACGGCGACCCGGGTGTCGGCGAGCATCCGCAGCACGGCGTCGTGCGAGACGAGCCGCTCGGCGTACCGGAAGACGGCGCGGCCGATGCCGAAGGCGCGGGTCGCCGTCACGGCGATCATCAGGTACATCACCGGGGGCTGCTCCGAGGCCCGCGATATGAGCCACCCGGACGTGGCCATGAGCCCGACGGCGCTGGCGAGCGCGAGGCTGCCCAGGAGCAGCGCCAGCGCCAACTGCCCTCGCCGGGCCTGCGCCGCGTCCCGGACCCGGCCCAGCACTCCGCCCGCAAGCCGGAGCCCCGGGCGGACACTCTCTTCCAGGGGCCCCGGCACCACCGGACCACCGGCCACATCGCCATCGCTCCCGGCAGGGGCAGCCGCGCCCCCCTCCCTGTGAGCGGCGACCGGAGACACGTCCCGGCACTGGGAAGCCTCGGCGGCGTCCAGCCGTACGACGCGGTCGGCGACGGCCAGCAGCGCCGGCCGGTGCACGACCAGCAGCACGGTCCTGCCGACGGCGAGCCGGCGAACCGCCTCGACGACCTCCGCCTCGGTGCCGCCGTCCAGCGCCGCCGTCGGCTCGTCGAGCAGCACCACGGGCCGGTCGGCGAGGAACGCCCGCGCCAGGGCGAGGCGCTGCCGCTGCCCGGCGGAGAGCCCGGCACCGTCCTCCCCCAGCACGGTCTCCGCCCCGGCGGGCAGCGCGTCCACGAACTCCAGGGCACCCGCCTCACCGAGGGCCCCTCGCAGTTGCGCGTCGTCCGCCTCCGGCCGCGCGAGCCGTACGTTCTCCGCGATGGTCCCGGCGAAGAGGTGCGGCCGCTGCGGCACCCACGCGATCCGCTCGCGCCAGCGCTCCGGCGAGACCTCCGCCAGGTCGACACCCCCGACCCGCACCCGCCCCTCGGTGGGCCGGACGAACCCGAGCACCACATTGAGCAGCGTCGACTTGCCGGCCCCGCTCGGTCCGACGAGCGCCACGGTCTCCCCGGGCGCCACCTCGAAGGACGCCCGCGAGACGGCGTCCGACGTCCGCCCCGGGTACCGGACCGTCACGCCCTCCACGCTCAGGACACCCGAAGGCGCCGCCCCCGTCCCGGCGGCCGGCACCGGGGTCTCCAGGACCTCGAAGATCTCCTCGGCGGCCGAGAGCCCCTCCGCCGCCGCGTGGTACTGCGCGCCGACCTGCCGCAGCGGAAGGTAGGCCTCGGGTGCGAGGACGAGGACGACGAGACCGTCGTACAACTCCATCTCGCCGTGGACGAGCCGCATGCCGATGGTCACCGCGACCAGCGCGACCGAGATCGTCGCGAGCAGCTCAAGGGCGAACGACGAGAGGAAGGCGATGCGCAGCGTCCGCATCGTGGCCTGCCGGTACTCGCCGGTGATCTTGCGTATCGACTCGGCCTGCGCCTTGGCGCGGCCGAACACCTTCAGCGTCGGGAGGCCCGCCACCACGTCGAGGAAGTGGCCCGAGAGGCGCGAGAGGAGACGCCATTGGCGGTCCATGCGGTTCTGTGTGGCCCAGCCGATCAGGATCATGAAGACCGGGATCAGGGGGAGCGTCACGACGATGATGGCCGCCGACACCCAGTCCTCGGTGACGATGCGGGCCAGCACCGCCACCGGCACCACCACCGCGAGCCCCAACTGCGGCAGATAGCGCGAGAAGTAGTCGTCAAGCGCGTCCACGCCGCGGGTGGCGAGAGAGATCAGCGACCCTGTGCGCTGGCCTCCGAGCCACTCGGGCCCGAGCGCGCCCGCCCGTTCCAGCAGCCGCCCCCGCAGTTCGGACTTGACCGCCGCGCTCGCCCGGTGCGCGGCGAGCTCGGTCAGCCAGGAGACCAGACCCCGCCCCGCAGCGACCACGGCGAGCAACACCAGCGGAGTACTGAGATCGCCCACGGAGAGGCCCTCTTGGAAGGCGCCCACCACGATCTCGGCGATGAGCATCGCCTGGCCGACGACCAGGCCCGCCCCGGCCAGCCCCAGGACCACGACCGCGACAAGGAAGAAGCGAGTGGCACGGGCGTACCGAAGCAGGCGCGGGTCGATCGGTTTCACGTGAAACACACCCTCCGACGGACTCTGGAGAACAGGCACTGGAGAACGGACCCTGGAGAGCGGCTCAGTGCGCGGCATCCGCGATGTGCTGCGTCCCGATCCGCTTGCGGAACACCCAGTACGTCCAGGACTGGTAGAGCAGCACGACAGGCGTCGCGATGCCCGCGCACCACGTCATGATCTTCAGGGTGTACGGACTCGACGAGGCGTTGGTGACCGTGAGGCTCCACTCGTCGTTCAGCGACGACGGCATGACGTTCGGGAAGAGCGTCAGGAAGAGCATCGCGACGGCCGCCGCGATCGTGATCCCGGACAGCGCGAACGACCATCCCTCGCGTCCGATCTTGATGGCCGCGATGGCGCCGACCAGCGCGACCACGGCCACGACCATCGCGATCAGGCTCTTGCCGTCGCCCTTGTCGGCCTGCGTCCAGAGCAGGAACCCGAGCGCGAGCACGGCCGTGACGAGTCCCAGGCCCAGCGCCGTCTTCCGCGCCCGCATCCGGATGTCGCCCACCGTCTTGAGCGAGGCGAACACCGCGCCGTGGAAGGTGAACAGCGTCAGGGTGACCAGACCGCCGAGGAGCGCGTACGGGTTGAGCAGGTCCACGAAGCCACCCACGTACTCCTTGTGGGCGTCGATCTTCACGCCGCGCACGATGTTGCCGAAGGCGACACCCCACAGCAGCGCCGGGATCAGCGAGGTCCAGAAGATCGCGTGCTCCCAGTTGGTCTGCCAGCGCTCCTCGGGCCGCTTGGCGCGGTACTCGAAGGCGACACCGCGGACGATCAGGCAGATCAGGATGATCAGGAGCGGCAGGTAGAAGCCGGAGAAGAGGGTCGCGTACCACTCGGGGAAAGCGGCGAAGGTCGCACCGCCCGCCGTGAGCAGCCACACTTCGTTGCCGTCCCAGACGGGGCCGATGGTGTTGATGAGGACCCGCTTCTCGACCCGGTCGCGGGCGAGCAGCTTGGTCAGCACACCGATCCCGAAGTCGAAGCCCTCCAGGAAGAAGTAGCCGATCCACAGGACCGCGATCAGTACGAACCAGACGTCGTGAAGTTCCATGTCCGCTGTACTCCTTCCTTCAGTACGAGAAGGCCATGGGCCGGTCGGAATCGTCGGAGTCGGAATCGGAGCCCTTGCCCGACCCGGGTCCGCTGATCTTGGTGGGCGGGTTGAGGTCCGCCTCGGTCAGCTCGGGCGGGCCCGACCTGACGTACTTGAGCAGCAGCTTCACCTCGATCACGGCGAGGATCGCGTAGATGAGCGTGAACCCGATCAGCGAGGTGAGCACCTCACCCTGGGAGACCCCGGGCGAGACGGCGTCCTTCGTGCGGAGGACTCCGTAGACCACCCAGGGCTGTCGCCCCGTCTCGGTGAAGATCCAGCCCCAGGCGGTGCCGATGAGCGGGAAGATCAGCGTCCACTGCGAGAGCCGCCACCACCACGTGCCGAGCTTCGGCGCGAGCTCCTTGTTCTTGGTGAGCATCAGCTTGGGTATCTCGTCCGCGCCGGTGCGGTGCTCCGGCGCGAGCCAGAACTTCTTCCGCGTCAGCCAGAGGCCCGCGGTGCACAGCGCCATCGAGACCCCGCCGAAGCCGATCATCCAGCGGTACGACCAGTAGGCGGTGGGGATGTTGGGCCGGTAGTCACCGGGCCCGTACTTCTCCTGCGCTTCCTTGTTGAGGTCGTTGATGCCGGGGATCTCGGCGCTGAAGTTGTTCTTGGCGAGGAAGGACAGCACGCCGGGGACCTCGATGGCGACCTTGTTGTGGCCCTCGGCGACATCGCCGTACGCGAAGAGCGAGAACGGTGCCGGCTTCTCGGTCTCCCACAGCGCCTCGGCCGCCGACATCTTCATCGGCTGCTGCTCGTACATGACCTTCCCGAGCGTGTCGGCGCTGACGACGGTGAGCAGCGTGCCGACGAACGCGGTGACCAGGCCGAGCCGCATCGACATCCGCATGGTGCGGATGTGCTGCTTCTTGCGCAGGTGAAAGATGGCGATGCCGGTCATGAAGGCGCCGCCGACCAGGATGGCCGCCGAGATGACGTGGAAGAAGTTGACGAGCGTCGTCTCCTGGAAGAGCACCTTCGAGAAGTCGGTGAGCTCCGCGCGCTTGGTGCCGTCCCGCTCCACGATCTTGTAGCCGACCGGGTGCTGCATAAAGGCGTTGGCGGCGATGATGAAGTACGCCGACAGGACGGTGCCGATGGAGACGATCCAGATCGTGGCGCAGTGCAGCCTCTTCGGCAGCTTGTCCCAGCCGAAGATCCACAGGCCGATGAAGGTCGACTCGAAGAAGAAGGCGATCAGCGCCTCGAAGGCGAGCGGCGCCCCGAAGACGTCACCGACGAAGCGGGAGTAGTCGGACCAGTTCATGCCGAACTGGAACTCCTGCACGATGCCGGTGACGACACCCATCGCGATGTTGATCAGGAACAGCTTGCCCCAGAACTTGGTCGCCCTGAGGTAGTGCTCCTTGCCCGTCCGCACCCATGCCGTCTCGAGGATCGCCGTGAGGGCGGCGAGGGAGATCGTCAGGGGGACGAACAGGAAGTGGTAGACGGTCGTGATGCCGAACTGCCATCGCGCCAGGGTTTCCGGCGCCAGAGCCAGGTCCACTGCGTCTCTCCTCACTCACCGTGCCCACAGCGATCCGGTCGCCCCTTTTGTCCCACCGATCTCGGGACGAAACGGGGCACGCTTGTGAACGCGTTCACATTCACAAGCAATTATGTCGTACTGGTGGTCGGAACCCAAAAGGGGGGTCCCTCTTACCGAGGGAAACGCCGCGGGCACGGGAAAAAGGCCCCGAGCGCTACGCCCGAGGCCTTCCCAAGAACTTCAACATATTGTTGAATCCGCGCCATGCAGATACGGATCTCGTGGCCAGCCGGCCACCTCACCGCGACCCTCGACGAGACCCCGACCAGCCAGGCCCTCGGCACGGTCCTGCCGCTCTCCGCCACCGCCCACACCTGGGGCGAAGAGGTCTACTTCGACACGGGCGTCAGCGTGCCGCGCGAGGCCGACGCGCAGGAGGTCGTCGAACCCGGCACGGTCGCCTTCTGGACCGACGGTGACGCCCTCGCGCTCCCCTACGGGCCGACGCCGATCTCGCGAGGCGACGAGTGCCGCCTCGCGAGCCCGTGCAACCTCCTGGGCCGGCTCGACGGCGACCCGCGCCTGCTGGCCACCGTCCGCTCCGGAGATCCGGTCCGCGTCGAACTCGCGACCGACTGACGGCCGCCGCGCACGCCTACGGACGCCTACGGGCACCCACGCGCGCCCAAGAGCTAGAGCTCCTTGCGGAAAGCCTCCGCCGCCTGCAAGAAGATGTCGTTGGCCTCGGTCTCGCCGATCGTGGCCCGCATCCCCTCGCCCGCGAACGGCCGCACGACCACGCCGGCCTTCTCGCACGCCGCCGCGAAGTCCGCCGTACGGTCGCCGAGCCGCAGCCACACGAAGTTCGCCTGCGTCTCGGGCACCGTCCAGCCCTGGCCCCGCAGCGCCTCGACCACCCGCGTGCGCTCCGCGACCAGCGCGCCGACCCGCCCCATCAGCTCGTCCTCGGCACGCAGCGACGCCACCGCCGCGTCCTGCGCCAGCTGGCTCACACCGAAGGGCACCGCCGTCTTGCGCAGCGCGGCGGCCACCGGCTCATGGGCCACCGCGAAGCCGACGCGCAGCCCCGCGAGGCCGTAAGCCTTGGAGAACGTCCGAAGCACACAGACGTTCGGGCGGTCGCGGTAGATCTCGATGCCGTCCGGCACCTCGGGGTCCCGGATGAACTCCCGGTACGCCTCGTCGAGCACGACCAGGACATCGCCCGGCACCCGGTCGAGGAACCGCTCCAGCTCTGCCCTGCGGACGACGGTGCCCGTGGGATTGTTGGGGTTGCAGACAAAGATGAGGCGAGTGCGGTCGGTGATGGCGTCGGCCATCGCGTCGAGGTCGTGCACCTCGCCCTCCGTCAACGGAACCCGCACCGACGTGGCACCACTGACCTGCGTGATGATCGGGTACGCCTCGAAGGACCGCCACGCGTAGATGACCTCGTCCCCCGGGCCCGATGTGGACTGCAGCAGCTGCTGGGCGACGCCGACGGAACCGGTGCCGGTGGCGATGTGCGACGCGGGCACCCCGAAGCGGTCGGCCAGCTCGCTCATCAGGGCCGTGCACGCCATGTCGGGGTAGCGGTTGAAGGACCCGGCGGCGGCGAGCGCGCTCTCCATGACGCCCGGGAGCGGCGGGTAGGGGTTCTCGTTCGAGGACAGCTTGTAGGCCGCGGGACCGTCGGCCGCCGCCGCGGGCTTGCCCGGCTTGTAGGTGGGGATGCCCTCCAGCTCGGCGCGCAGCCTCGGATTCGTCTCGCTCACCGCAGTCCTCCTCTTGGCTGGTCACACTCTCAGCCGGTCACACCAGTTCGAATGCTGCTTACCTTATGAGGATTCGGCGCCGCTGCGAATGGTCTTCCGGCATCGGTATACGGAGGGTTCCGCACCGCACCGCGCAGGCGCGCGGAGCAGGGGGAGCGCCCCCTGCTCCGCCTCGCGCCGGTGGCTCGCTCCGTGGCGCGCATCCCCCGTGAAGGTGAGTTGAGACCTCTTCGAGACCTGACTCATTCGCCAGGCCCGCGCGCGACGATCAGGTGCAGCTGCTTGTGGATCTCTCCAACTACCTTTGGTTCCAAGGTCATTGGGCGCGTGGCGCCATGCAGAAACGTGCCTGTCAACGCGTGCATATGCGCCCCTGCTACCCACCCCCATGAGCCCTACTATCGGCTCGCCATGACAGCAGCAGGGAAGCACCAGGTGAGCCGAGCGGAGACCGCGCGCCGGGGCAACCGGCAGAGTCGAGCGGGGATCAGAGACGTCGCCGCCGCCGCCGGTGTCTCCATCACGACTGTCTCCGATGCCCTCAACGGCAAGGGTCGGCTTCCCGACGCCACCCGACGCCACGTCCGCGAGGTCGCAGAGCGGTTGGGCTACCGCCCCTCCGCGGCGGCCCGCACCCTCCGTACCGGCAAGTCGGGCCTCATCGGCCTGACCGTGACGACATACGGGGATGAACCTTTCACCTTCACCGAATTCGCCTACTTCGCCGAGATGGCCAGAGCCGCCACATCGGCCGCACTCGCCCGGGGCTACGCCCTGGTGATCCTGCCCGCCACCTCGCGCCGCAGCCCCGTCGACGTGTGGTCGAACGTGGCGCTCGACGGCACCGTCGTCGTCGACCCCTCCGACCACGACCCGGTGGTCAGCGAGCTGGTCCGGCAGGGCCTGCCGGTCGTCTCCGACGGGCGCCCGGCAGGATCGCTCCCGGTCACCGCCTGGGTCGACAACGACCACGAGGCCGCGGTCCTGGAGATCCTCGACCACCTCGCCGCCGCCGGCGCCCGCCGGATCGGCCTCCTCACCGGCACCACCACGGACACGTACACCCATCTGTCCACGACCGCCTACCTGCGCTGGTGCGAACGCGTCGGGCAGGACCCGGTCTACGAGTCCTATCCCGCCCACGACCCGTGCGCGGGCGCCGTCGCCGCCGACCGGCTGCTCGCCCGGCCCGACCGGCCCGACGCCGTGTACGGCCTCTTCGACCCCAACGGCACCGACCTGCTCGCCGCCGCCCGGCGGTACGGCCTGCGCGTCCCCGACGACCTGCTGCTCGTCTGCTGCAGCGAGTCCACGGTGTACGCCACCACGGAACCGCCCATCACCACGCTCTCCCTCAAACCGCGCCGCATCGGCACGGCCGTCGTGCAGCTCCTCATCGACGCCATCGAGGGCCTCGACACGGGCCGGCCCGTCGAGCAGGTGATACCGACCGAACTGATCGTGCGCACCTCGTCCGAGCGACGTCCGCCACGCACGACGGTCAGTCCGCCACGCTCGTCCGGCTCCGGCTGACCGCCCCCGCTCTCGTACGCGGACCTGGGCAGAGGTCGGCTTCTTCCCCGCCACCAGCGGGGAAACCTCTGCCCAATTCGGGAGAAATCCGCAATGAACCAGGGTCCGGCACCGATTCACCACCCCTGGTGCACCACACAGCGGGAGCCGCATTCCTATGATGGGCGGACGACACCGCGGGCCGCAGCGACCAAGCAGTCCGATCTCGGTGCAGATGCGGCGCAATGGTGGTGGAGGGGTCGATGACTCAGGGGGCCGGTCAGGGACCCGATGTGCGGACGGCGACGCTGCGCGACTTCCGCGTACCCGCGTACATCCATGAGACGACCGGCCCCGCCGCGGGAGGTCCTGGATCGCCGGGCGCGGCGCCGGACGAGGGGTACACCCCCACGCAGCGCGACCTGCCGGTCATCAACCGCGGTGACACCGTCCAGGTGCAGGTCATGCCGGAGCCCCCGCAGCCGCGGGCGAGCGACGAGCACGGCCCGCTGTACGTCGTCGGCGATGTCCACGGCTATCTGGACGAGCTCGTCGCGGCCCTCCAGGAGCAGGGCCTCGTCGACGCCGAGGGCAACTGGTCCGCGGGGAACGCGCGCCTGTGGTTCCTCGGTGACTTCACCGACCGGGGGCCAGACGGCATCGGCGTCATCGACCTCGTGATGCGGCTGTCCGCCGAGGCCGCCGCCGCCGGCGGCTACTGCAAGGCGCTCATGGGCAACCACGAGCTGCTCCTGCTCGGCGCCAAGCGCTTCGGCGACACGCCCGTGAACTCCGGCGCGGGCACCGCCACCTTCCAGGCCGCCTGGCTGCTGAACGGCGGGCAGAAGACCGACATGGAGCGCCTGGAGGACCACCACTTGCAGTGGATGGCCCGCCTCGACGCGATGGAGGAGGCCGACGGCCACCTGCTCGTGCACTCGGACACAACCGCCTATCTGGATTACGGCGACTCGATCGAGGCAGTGAACGACACCATCCGGGAGACCCTCACGCGCAACGACGCGGACGAATGCTGGGACCTCTTCCGCAAATTCACCAAGCGCTTCGCCTTCCGCGACGAGTCGGGCCCCTCGGCCGTCCGGGAACTTCTCGACATGTACGGCGGCACACGCATCGTCCACGGCCACAGCCCCATCCCCTACCTCCTGGGTGACGTCGGCTCCGAGGACGAGTCGGACGGCGGCGGTCCGGTCATCGAGGGCCCGCATGTCTACGCCGACGGCCTCGCCATCGCCATGGACGGCGGAGTGACCATGGCCGGAAAGCTGCTGGTCCAGCAACTCCCCCTGGGTATCTGAGCGTTCTCCGGGCAGGCGCCCCTCTACAGGATCACGCTGGCCAGGGGGGCAATTTCCGGAAACCCCCTGTCACCGCGTGCCGTCACGGCTCTACCATCGGCTTATCCGTAGCAGGCTCCCCTCCGTTTCTGCCCAACGGCTCGTAGCCATGCGAGCCTCAGCCCTACGGAGCATCGGGGGATGCACATGAACAGCGCTCCACACCTGCTCAATGAGGACCGCCCCGAGTACGAGCGGATCCTCGACGAGGCGCTGCGCACCGCACCTGACCGTCCCGAACTCGCCGCAGTGGGCCAGCGGCTCAACACCGAACAACTGCGCACCATGGCCCTGAACGCGACAGCACTGATCACGGCCGCAGCCGCGGCCGAGTACGCGCACTACGTGAAGGTTCGCGAGGAGTTGCGCGAACCTCGACCGTCGTCCACGTCGATCCGCGAAGGGAATGGACAGAGCGCCGCGGAGTCGGGCTCCGGCGGCGTCAGCCTCGCCACCACGATGGGCGAGGTCGCCGAACCAGCGGCAGCGGGAGCCGGGGCGATCGCCGTCGTCGCGGTCCTCGCACCCGTCCTCGCGGGGGCGGCGGCCGCGATATTCCTGCTCGTCGGCTACATCCTGAAGATGCTCACCCCCGAGCCCGCCTTCGCGGACACCCTGCTCACCGCGGGATGGCTGTTCGGCGCGCTCACCGCGGGGGGCATCCTGGTCGCCGCGGTCGGTCTCCTGCTGACCGCCCTGCGCAATGGCTCCACCTCGCTCCAGGCAGGACTGCACGGCGAGCGGCACGAGGAGTTGACCCGCGCCAGGGAAGACTGGAGCCGGGCGCTTCTCGAGCGGGGCGTCGTGCCGTTCCTCCGGGAGGCTCTGACGGAACCGGGCGGGGCCTCCGCGGCCCGCACGCCGTCGACGAGCTCAGGGGTCTCCGGGGCGAGCGGCCGCATGCCTCAACTCGGCTATCACCGGCCGGGGTTCAGCAGTCCGGACGGCGGCCCGACCGCGGGGCCGCGTCCGAGCTTCTCGAGCCCCGACTTCTCCAGCCCCGATTTCGGCGGGCCCGACCACAAGCCGGAGTAACGGGGCCGGGGCCGAGGACGGGCCGTGAGGCTCGACACCGCCCCGGCGCGCCGCTGTCGGCGAGCGGCGGCGCAGGCCGGAGGCGTACCGACAGGTGGGTGGTCCCGTCATGTCCGCGACCACCCCGCACGCACGGGAGCAGGGCAGTGACCGGCCGGATGCCGGTGTGCTGCCCGCTCCCGCGTGACGGTGCGCGTGGGTCGGGACGGACGGGACTCAGTCGGCGATCGGCAGGTAGACCCGGTTGCCCGCGGCCGCGAACTCCTTGGACTTCTGCTCCATGCCCGCCGCGATGTCGTCCGAGTCCAGATCACCGCCGTGCTGGCGACGGATGTCCTGGGAGATCTTCATCGAGCAGAACTTCGGCCCGCACATCGAGCAGAAGTGTGCCGTCTTCGCGGGCTCGGCCGGCAGCGTCTCGTCGTGGAACTCCCGTGCCGTGACCGGGTCCAGGGCGAGATTGAACTGGTCCTCCCAGCGGAACTCGAAGCGGGCGTCCGAGAGCGCGTCGTCCCAGTCCTGGGCACCGGGGTGCCCCTTGGCCAGGTCCGCCGCGTGCGCCGCGATCTTGTACGTGATGACACCGGTCTTCACGTCGTCGCGGTTGGGCAGGCCCAGGTGCTCCTTGGGCGTGACGTAGCAGAGCATGGCCGTGCCCCACCAGCCGATCATCGCGGCGCCGATGCCGGAGGTGATGTGGTCGTAGGCGGGCGCGATGTCGGTGGTCAGCGGACCGAGCGTGTAGAACGGCGCCTCCTCGCAGATCTCCTGCTGGAGGTCGATGTTCTCCTTGATCTTGTGCATCGGGACGTGACCGGGGCCCTCGATCATCGTCTGTACGTTATGACGCTTGGCGATCGTGTTGAGTTCCCCGAGGGTCCGCAGCTCGGCGAACTGCGCCTCGTCGTTGGCGTCCGCGATCGAACCGGGCCGCAGGCCGTCGCCGAGCGAGTACGTCACGTCGTACGCCGCGAGGATCTCGCAGAGCTCCTCAAAGTGCTCGTAGAGGAAGCTCTCCTTATGGTGCGCGAGGCACCAGGCGGCCATGATCGAACCGCCGCGCGAGACGATGCCGGTCTTGCGGCGCGCGGTGAGCGGAACGTACGGCAGTCGTACGCCCGCGTGCACCGTCATGTAGTCCACGCCCTGCTCGGCCTGTTCGATGACCGTGTCCTTGTAGATCTCCCAGGACAGCTCCTCGGCCTTGCCGTCGACCTTCTCCAGGGCCTGGTAGAGCGGCACGGTGCCGATCGGCACGGGGGAGTTGCGCAGGACCCACTCGCGGGTCGTGTGGATGTTGCGGCCGGTGGACAGGTCCATGACCGTGTCGGCGCCCCACTGGGTCGCCCAGGTCATCTTGTCCACCTCCTCCTCGATGGAGGAGGTGACCGCGGAGTTGCCGATGTTGGCGTTCACCTTCACCAGGAACTTCTTGCCGATGATCATCGGCTCGATCTCCGGGTGGTTGACGTTGGCGGGGATCACCGCGCGCCCCGCGGCGACCTCCTCCCGGACGATCTCGGGGTCCATGTTCTCGCGGATCCCGATGAACTCCATCTCGGGCGTGATCTCGCCGCGGCGGGCGTACGCCAGCTGCGTCACCGCCTGACCCTGGCGGCCGCGACGCGGCTGACGGGGGCGGCCGGGGAAGACCGCGTCGAGGTTCTTGAGCCCACCGCGGGGCGAGGTGTGCTTGATGCCGTCGTCCTCGGGACGGGGCGGCCGGCCCACGTACTCCTCGGTGTCGCCGCGGGCGATGATCCAGTTCTCCCGCAGCGGCGGCAGGCCGCGGCGGACGTCGGTCTCGGCCGACGGGTCGGTGTACGGGCCCGAAGTGTCGTACAGGGTCACGGCCTTGCCGTTGGTGAGGTGCACCTGGCGGACCGGCACCCGCAGGTCGGGGCGCGAACCCTCGACATACGCCTTGTGCCAGCCGATGGACTTCCCGGCCCCGTCAGCCGCGACGGTGTTCTCGACGTGCTCGTCGCTGCTGGAGGCAGGCGTGCGTGCGTCCGATGTGGTCATGAGACCTACTCCCTACGCCGGCATTACCCGGTAACAGGTTCGGCGGTCGACGCAGCGAATCCCGTACGTTTCGTGCACTCTTCGTGCCGTTTCGTACGGAGGTCAGCGCCCTCTCAGCCCGGTGCTCCGAGCTCCCGCGATTGCAAAGGTGGCTCCACGCTAGCGTCATCTCGGCCGCGCTGAACAGAGGGCCCCCTCCGTTCTTGCGATGATCGGTCAGTGACCACCACAGAGCCGCCGCCTCCGCCGCCCCCGCAGCCGCCCTCCTCCGGCATGCCTCCGGAGGGGCCTGGACACGGGTCCGGACATGGGTCCGGGCATGGAAACGGGTCCGGGCACGGGCACGGAAACGGGTCCGGGCACGGGCATTCCCACAGCCACGGTCCGGCCGCGCCCGTCTCCAAGCATCTGCGCAAGGTCATCGCCGCGGTCCTGATCCCCTTCGCCACCGCGGTCGTCGTGGGGCTCATGGTGCTCTGGCCCGGCGGCACGCCCTCGCACGAGCGGACCGGTGTCGGTTTCGACCGGCAGACGCAGTCGGCGAAGGTGACGAAGGTGCAGGAGCTGCCCTGCAAGGAGCTCAGCCCCTCACAACCCCCACCGACCGGCGACACCTCCACCCCGGAGGGCCAGTCGGCGCAGTCCCGGGCCACGGGCACCTGCAAGAAGGCGACGATCGAGGTGAGCAGCGGCAAGGACAAGGGCCGCACCTTCACCGAGATCATCCAGCCGGACTCGCCCCGGCAACTGCGCCAGGGCCAGGAAGTGGTGGTCGCCTACGAGCCCAAGGCGCCCGAAGGGCTTCAGTACTCGGTCACCGATGTGAACCGCAAGATCCCAATGGCGCTGCTCGCCGGCATCTTCGCCCTCGCCGTCGTCGTGGTGGGACGGCTGCGCGGCGTGATGGCCCTGGTCGCGCTCGCCATCAGCTTCATGGTGCTCACGTTCTTCATCCTGCCGGCGATCCTGCAGGGCTCGAATCCGCTGGTGGTGGCGGTGATCGGGGCGAGCGCCATCATGCTGATCGCGCTCTATCTCTGCCATGGCCTCACGGCCCGCACCTCGGTCGCGGTGCTCGGCACGCTCATCTCCCTCCTGCTGATCGGGCTGCTCGGCTCGCTCTTCATCGGCTGGGCCGCTCTCACCGGCAACACGGACGACAACACCGGCCTCATCCACGGCCTGTACCCGTCCATCGACATGAGCGGCCTCCTGCTCGCGGGCGTCATCATCGGCTCGCTCGGCGTACTCGACGACGTCACGGTCACCCAGACCTCCGCGGTCTGGGAACTGCACCAGGCCAACCCGACGATGGGCTGGCGCGGCCTGTACCGCGCGGGCATCCGCATCGGCCGCGACCACATCGCCTCGGTCGTCAACACCCTCGTCCTCGCCTACGCGGGCGCCGCGCTGCCCCTGCTGCTGCTCTTCTCGATCGCGCAGTCCAGCGTGGGCACGGTGGCCAACAGCGAGTTGGTCGCCGAGGAGATCGTGCGCACCCTCATCGGCTCGATCGGCCTGGTCGCCTCGGTACCGGTGACGACCGCGCTGGCCGCCCTGGTCGTCTCGGCGGACCGCACGTCCGGGGACGGACGGGGTGCGGTTGGTGCCGGTGTCGGTGGCGGTGGCGGTATGGGTGCCGGCGCTGGTGCCGGTTCCGGTGCCGAGGGCCGTGGGAGTGGGGCTCGGCCTTCCCGCGGCGGGAAGGGGCGCCGCCGCAAGCGCTGACCGCGATGCCGACGGCCCCGGCTGCGCTCGATACCGCCAAATGCACCAAAGTGCCTATGGCCTCCGTCCGTTGTCCGCCCCGAGTCAGCCCGCGTTCTGCTCCTCCGCGAGGATCCGGTCGAGCGCCTCGTCGAGATGCGTCTCGAAGTCGGCGAGCGCCCGCTCCTGCCCGAGCGGCACCAACTTGTCCGTCCGGTCGAGGAAGGCGAGCAGCGGCGGAATGCCCACCCGGAACAGCGCCCGGTCCGCGCCGACCTGAAGCCTGATCAGGGCCTCGTCGAGCAGGTCCGAATCGGTGGGCTCGACCCGCACGTCCCCGTCCCCGCACGGCCTGCCCACCCCGTCGATCAGCAGCTCCCGCCCGAAGGCCCAGGTCACCGGCGTGTCCCCCGGCAGGTGGAACGTCAGCCGCACGGCATAGGGATCGTCGACCTCGTAGCGCAGCTCCACCGGGATACGGAACGACAGCTCCTCGGAAACGAGGAAGCTCATCATGACCTCTGCCTGCACCGTCTCACCCATCGCGTGCTACCCCGTCGCTTCTCCATCGACTGGCCAGGGACCAACTCCCTGGCACCACTGGCATCTTGCTTAACGTACGCATCAGATCACAAGGAGTGAGTTTTCAGATGCTGATAGAGAAGGCGAGTGTCCCTAGTAGCTTTCCGATCTCCCGTTGCAACTTCTGGGCTGCGGGCATCAGCCGGTCGGCCTGGCTGGAGGGAACAGAAATGGCCATGGTCGCCGCGGTGTCACCCGCTGTGATCGGAATCGCCGCGCAGACCGTCCCGAGCGCGTACTCCTGACGCTCCACTACGGGCCGCATCCGCTCCATCGATTCGAGCCGCCGCATGAACGTGCGGTCGTCCCGGACCGAGTAGCGCGTGATCGACTGGACCGGGTAGCGGTCGAGGTGGTCCTGACGCGCCTCGTCGTCGAGCTGACCGAGGAGGCATTGGCCGATCGCGTGCGCATGGCCTGTCTCCCGGAAGTCCGCCCACTCCTCCACAGCGGGATTGCCCGGGGTGTCCGCGACGGCCACGACTTCGATCTCTCCCTCCCGGTAGACGGCGAAATACACGGGGACGCCGATGGTGTCGCGCCAGTGCGCCAGGGAATCGTCGATCCTTCCGCGCCGGTTCTGCTGGGCTCCGCTGCCGCTCAGCCGCTCGGCGGCCTCGCCCAGGACGAACAGCCCCTTCTCCCTGCGCAGATAGCCCTCGTGGGTCAGGGTGCGCAGCAGGTGATACGCGGTGGGAAGTGCGAGCCCGGCCTCGCGTGCCAACTGCTTGGCCGGAGCGCCGTTTCGGTGTGAGGCGGCGGCTTCCAGCAGTCTCATCGCCCGCTGCACGGAGCCGATGAGGGTCGGCCCGACGGTGCCGGGGACTGTCTCCGTGCCCTCGGGTCCGCCTGGGGTCTCTGCGCTGCCTGTGGCGTCTGCGCTGCCTGTGGCGTCTGCGCTATCCGGTGTGTCCATGGGGGCCGGCGGTTCTGCGGGATCGGTGCAGGCTGACGGTTCTGCGGGGGTGGTGGAGTCGTCAACCGGTGAAGTGGTGGGGTCGACCGCGGCCAAGGTTCGCTCCCTAAGCGTGCGCCCGTTCCGCGGAGATCGACCCCCGCGTCGGATTCCGGACTCTAATCCTCGGCCATCGCCCTATGCCGTCCCACCGGGAAACTTCCCCCGGCCGGGGGAACCGTTGCGGAAAGTCACCAGTCGGTGCGCGATGACGAGGAGCCGGATATGAACTTCCGTACGACGTAGATGAGTCCACCGACCAGTGCTACGAATAGCAGCGCCTTGAAGAGCAGTCCGACCACGAATCCGACAACGGTCGCTATCACGCTGCCGAACACGACGAGTGCGATGACCGGCACGGCCACCCACTTCACCCACCACGGCATTCCCGCAAAGATCTCCTTCGCTGCCATCGTCCTTACCTCTCTCCGCTCTGTCCGCACTTCCGCGCTCTTCGCATCGGTGCGGTTCCTGAAAACTCTGCAGGTTCCTGGCTTCTCGCATTCGATGCTAGGGCGCCGAAGGGCTCCGCGGGGGACTCGGAGCCCTTGTCCTCCCCTGATCCGACCCTGAGAGAACCCCGAGGTCGCAGCCCTGAAGAGGTCAGCCTCCGGAGGGAGTCAGCCCGTCGGCCGGAGCCGAGGAAGCCAGGTATCGGGGGACGTCAGGCCTCCGGGGGAGAGAAGACGACGAGCACGCGCAGGTCCTCGCTGATGTGGTGGAACTTGTGGGCGACACCGGCCGGCACATAGACGACGCTGCCCCGTGCCACCTGCGTGGTCTCCATGCCGACGGTGATCGAGGCCCGGCCGCTGACGACCATGTAGACCTCGTCCTGCCCGTGCGGCTGCTGCGGGTCGGCCTCCCCGGCATCGAGCGCGTACAGCCCGACCGACATGTTCCGCTCACGCAGGAACTGCAGGTAGGCGCCGTCGTTGGCGGCGCGCTCCGCCTCCAGCTCGTCCAGTCGGAATGCCTTCATCGCCCTCGTACACCCCTCGCCTGTGAGCCGACCCTCCCGGCCCATGTCTGCCACGATCAGACA
The DNA here is from genome assembly GCF_055597165.1 of Streptomyces sp. NPDC039480. Lineage (NCBI taxonomy): Bacteria > Bacillati > Actinomycetota > Actinomycetes > Kitasatosporales > Streptomycetaceae > Streptomyces > Streptomyces sp. NPDC039480. The sequence continues at coordinate 193,384 of NZ_JBVITX010000009.1, forward strand.
CATGAAGAATTTCCTAGTCAAGACGATCGCCAACGCCGCGGCCCTGGCCGTCGCCGTGTGGGTGCTCGACAAGATCACCCTGACCGGTGACAGCACGGGCAAGAAAGTGGGCACGCTCATCGTCGTCGCCCTGCTCTTCGGGCTGGTGAACTTCCTGGTCAAGCCGGTGGTGAAGGTCCTCACCTTCCCGTTGTTCATCCTGACGCTGGGCCTGATCACCCTCGTGGTCAACGCCCTGATGCTGCTGCTCACCTCGTGGCTGGCCGACAAGTTCGACGTCAGCTTCCACGTCGAGGGCTTCTGGACCGCCGTCCTGGGTGGCCTGATCATCTCGATCGTGTCCTGGGCCATGAACGTCGTGCTCCCCGACGACAAGGACTGACCGAGGGTTTCCGGGCGTGGCCGAGAATGGTGGGGGCGGCGGGCGAAGGCCCTGCTCGGCGCTGTACGCGTAGCAGTAGAAAGGCGGGCGGCATGACGGAATCGGGACCTATAGGCGGGTCTGCAGAAGGACCTGCGGACGGAACGGCGGGCCGCCCTATGGGCGACGGCACCCGCGCGGTCCGGGTCGGGTTGCCCGAGCCGGTGAAGCACGAGCCGACGCTGCCCGGCCCGGTGTTCGCCGCGCACTTCCACCTGCCGGGCGACCCGACGGGCGGCTACGCCTACGGCCGCGACGAGAACCCCACCTGGACGCATCTGGAGCGGGCGATCGGCGAGCTCGAGGCGCCGGACTCCGCAACGGACGTCGAAACGCTGGTCTTCGCCTCCGGCATGGCCGCGATCTCGGCGGTGCTGTTCTCGCAGCTGCGTGCCGGCGACGCGGTCGTCCTGCCGGATGACGGCTACCAGGTCCTCCCTCTCGTCCGCGAACAGCTCACGGCGTACGGCATCGAGGTGCGCACCGCTCCGACCGGCGGAGATGCCCAGCTCGACGTCCTGGACGGTGCGAAGCTGCTGTGGATCGAGACGCCGTCCAACCCCGGGCTCGACGTGTGCGACGTCCGGCGGCTCGCCGACGAGGCCCACGCGCGTGGCGTGCTGGTGGCGGTCGACAACACCCTGGCGACACCGCTCGGCCAGCGGCCCCTCGAACTCGGCGCCGACTTCGCGGTGGCCAGCGGCACCAAGATGCTCACGGGCCACGGCGACATCCTCCTTGGGTACGTGGCCTGCCGCGACGCGGAGCTGATCGCTTCGGTACGGCGCTGGCGCAAGATCGTCGGGGCGATCCCCGGGCCGATGGAGGCCTGGCTCGCGCACCGCTCGCTGGCCACACTGCAACTGCGCGCCGACCGGCAGAACGCGAACGCCCTGGCTCTCGCCGAAGCCCTGCGGGGCCGCGCCGAGGTGTCGGGGCTGCGCTATCCCGGGCTGGTCGACGACCCGTCGTACAAGATCGCCTCGCGGCAGATGCGGCGCTTCGGGTGCGTGGTCTCCTTCACGCTGCCCACACGCGCGCGTGCCGAGCGTTTTCTCGAAGCGCTGCGCCTGGTCGACGACGCGACGAGCTTCGGCGGTGTGCGGTCCACTGCTGAGCGCCGCGGCCGGTGGGGCGGGGACGCCGTTCCGGAGGGTTTCATTCGCTTCTCCGCGGGCGCCGAGGACACCGACGACCTTGTGGCGGATGTGCTGCGCGCGCTGGACGAGTCGGCCGGTTCGACGGGCTGACCGCGCCCGCCACGGACCCCGCAGCACGCCTCTCGTACACCAGGCCGCACACCGGCTACGTACAACGAACGGTCCGAGCCTCCCCCCTCTTGGCTCGGACCGTTCCGGTTCCGCGCGCGAGGAACCGCGTCAACAAGGCTAGTTGACTGTGTGTCAGTGTCCAATCACAGTAGCGACAGATTCCTATCGACATATTTATAGTTGGCGGGCCCTGGGGGTACGAAGGGGAGGAACATCACCATGGACCTGGCCCTGCTGCGCACCTTCGTGACGGTGCACCGGGCCGGGTCCTTCACGCGGGCGGCGGCATTGCTCGGGCTCTCCCAGCCCGCCGTCACCTCCCAGATCCGGACGCTGGAAAGGCAGTTGGGGCGGCCGCTCTTCCTGCGCCAGGCCCGTGGCGTGACCCCCACGACCATCGGCGACGAGCTCGCCCACAAGGCCGCGCCCCATCTGGACGCCCTCATGGAGATCGCCGAGGCCGGGCTGGACGAGGAATCGCCGGTCCGCACCCTGCACCTCGCCGGGCCACCCGAGTTCACCGCGGAAGGCGCCCTGCCCGCGCTCACCGCCCTGAGCGACCAAGAGGACCGGAGCCATGCCCTGCGCGTTTCGTTCGGCAACGCCGATGAGGTGCTGGAGGGGCTCTCCGCCGGGCACCACGACCTGGCCATCACCACGGCCCGGCCACGCGGCCCCCTGCTCACCGCGACGCCGCTCTGCGACGAGGAGCACGTCCTGGTCGCGGGGAAGCGCTGGGCGGCCCGGCTCGGACCCGACAGGCCGCACCGCCGGGCAGCGCTGCCGCTGGAAGACCTTCCTGTGGTCGAGGTCCATGAGTCGCTGCCATTCGTCTCCCGCTACTGGGCCGCTGTCTTCGACTGCCGCCCCCTGGCGTCGGGCACCGTCATCGTGCCGGACCTGCGCGCCGTCCTCTCCTGTGTGGTCTCGGGCGCGGGCCTCGCCGTGCTGCCCCGCTACCTGTGCACCCGGGCCCTGGAACGCGGCGACATCGTGGCGCTCCTCGACCCTGCGGTGCCCCCTTTGCGCACCTACTTCTTGGCGGTGCGCACCGGGACACTCGCCATGCCGCACATCGCGCGGGCGCACGAGGGGCTGTCGCGCGCTGCCGCCGACTGGGCTTGATGGGGGGCGCGGCTGGTTCACGATGTTTCACGTGGAACAGTCCGGGCCACATTTCCCCCATGACCGTCCGACCCGTGGTCAAGCGCACCGCACGCGCCGTCCTGCTGGACGGCGACGACCTGATCCTGATCAAGCGCACCAAACCCGGTGTCGACCCGTACTGGCTCACCCCGGGCGGCGGCGTGGAGGCGGATGACGCTTCCGTCGTCGACGCGCTCCATCGTGAGGTCCATGAAGAGCTCGGCGCCAAGATCACCGATGTCGTGCCCTGTTTCGTCGACACCGTGGAACACATCGCCGAGGACGGTGCGGCCGGCGTGAAGGTGCAGCACTTCTTCGTCTGCCGTCTGGAGTCCATGGACCCTGCGCAGCGGCATGGCCCCGAGGTCGAGGAGCCGTGCGGCGAGTACGAGATCGTGCACGTGCCCTTCACCCGCGTCGGCATCGCCTCGGTCCATCTCGTACCGCTGTCCCTGCGGCACTATCTGGACGGCAACATCGAGGGCGTGCGCGCGATGCACGCCCCCGATCTGGGCTGACGCCCGTCTATTCCGACGCCACCAGTTCCTCGACGGAGTCGTGGCGGATCCGGCCCTCCGGGATGCCGATGTCCCGCAGGGCGTCCACGCCGTTGCGGATCATGCCGGGCGGACCCGAGAGATACGCGTCGTACTCGTTCCACGGACCGTACTCGCGCACGGCATCCGGCAGTTGCGCCCGCTGGTCGACGACCGGGCGGACGGCCAGCCAGGGGTGGGACTGCTGCAGCCGCAGCATCGTGTCGATGTCGTACAGGTCGTGATCGGTGCGTGCGCCGTAGAAGACCTCGACGGGGCGCCGTCTGCCGTGCTCGGCGACGTCCTCGACGAGCGCCTTGATGGGCGCGATGCCCGTGCCGCCGCCCAGACAGAGCAGACCGCTGTCGGTGGTGTGGTCGACGGTCATCGAGCCGGTGGGCGGGCCGAGCCGCAGGATGTCACCGGGGCGGGCGTGGTGCACGAGGGCGTTGGACACCCAGCCGGCCGGGACGGCCTTGACGTGGAAGGACAGCAGCCCGTCGGAACGAGGGGCCGACGCGAAGGAGTAGTGCCGCCAGACCCGCGGCCACCAGGGCGTCTCCAGGCTGGCGTACTGCCCGGCGAGGAAGGGGTACGGCTTGTCGGGCCGGACGGTGACGACCGCGATGTCCGGGGTTCTGAGGTCGTGCGACACGACCTCGCCGAACCACCAGGCGGGGGCGCGCAGTTCGTCCTCCGCGGCCGCGTCGATCATGACCTGGGAGATCGTCGTGTACGTCCGGACCCAGGCGGCCTCGGTCTCGTCGTCCCAGCTGACGCTCGCGTACCGGCTCAGCGCGCCGATCAGGCACTCGCCGACCGCCGGATAGTGCTCGGGCCGGGTGCCGTACTTGCGGTGTCCGCGCCCGAGATTCTTCAGATACGCGACGAGGACGTCGGTGTGGTCGATGTGCTCGGCCGCGGTCAGCAGTGCCTTGAGGATCCGGTCCCGCTGGACGTCCATCGCCGCGGGGAAGAGAGCGCGGAGGTCGGGGTGCCGGGTGAAGAGGAGCGCGTAGAAGTACGAGGTGACCTTGTCGGCGACGGGGCCTATTTCGGCCATCGTGCGCTGCACCAGGACGGCGTCGGGGGATGCGGCCTGCGGCGGCTTCGTCTTCGAGGCGGAGACCGGGGGTGCGGTGTGCTGGGCCTGGGGGGCTGGGGTCTCCGAGGTCGGCGCCTGGGAAGTCAGGGCTTCCGGAGTCGACGCCTTCGAGATTCGAGCCTGGGGAGCCGGGGCCTGTCGCGCCGGTGGGGCGGCGGAGACCGCGGAGGCGCCTGAGGCGGCCTGGGCCGCGGGTATTCGCTCGTCCGCCGGCTCCGTGACGGGCGACGCAGAGGTGCCGGAAGGCTGCCTGTCCTCGTCCTCCGGCCGCTGCGACGGCCTGCGCGGGGTGAACCAACCCCCCTCGGCCTCGGAAGTACCGTCATCCGCCGACGCGGTGGTCGGAGCGTCCATGCTGTGCCTCGCCTCGAACATCTCTCGGTCGGTCTGCGCACTTCCTGCCGGAAGCTGCCTGGTTTCCCCGCTCTGCCTCGATGGCCGATACGGCCACATTGAACCCCGTACACCCGGACCCTACGGACAAGTAGGTCGAGAATGTGACATTGCCCGCAGCCGCCTCACCGCAGCATCCCATTCCCCGTCACCGCGCAGGCCGCATAACAGGAAGTACGGGCTCTCGATCTCTCTGCCCCGTTAGGCTTCATTTACCTGCGCGCGTACCCCCCGGAGTGCGCAGAGACGCACCGGCACGAACCTTGATCGACCATACCGGCAGCGGGCGGACGCACAAGTGCCTCTCCCCTTGGTACTGGAATTCAGCGGATCTGCCTGCCAATTGCCTCATTTATCGGCCGTGCCGGACCAATTCGTACGCCTTACGCAGATCCCGTCCGACATACGAGTGGGTGGCGAGGTTCACCAGCCGCTGATCCGCATTGATCGCCACAGAAACAGGAACCGCGCCGAACAACTCCAGATCGGAAAGCGAGTCGCCGTACGCGACGCAGTCGCTCCGGCCCACCCCGAACTCTTCACAGAGCCGGTCCGCGATCTCCACCTTGGCCGCCGCGTTGAGAATGCCCGTCGGATCGACGGGCTGACTGAACGGAACAGCGGGAAAACGCGAACCGTGCGCGGCATGCGCGCCCCACCCGATGAGCCGCTCCACGAAGAACGACGGCGAGAGGGAGACCACCGCGCAGTAGTCACCGCCCTCCCTGATCTCGGCCCAGGTCTCCTGGATGCCGGAGAGCCAGGGCGCCCCGTCGAAGGCCGCCGACACCTGTGCCTCCGTGAGCTCCGCCCACAACGCGTGCACGCGCACCGCGTACTCCGGCGAGCCGATGTGCCCCGCCACGAACTCCCGCTCCAGCTCGGCGATCTCGGCGTCCAGGCCGAGCTGTCGCGATATCTCCACCGGGGCCGCCGTGCCGTGCAGCAGCGTCCCGTCCAGGTCGAAGAGGTGTAGGCGTGCCATGTGGGCCGAGGCTAGTACCCATGGCTGGTTCTGCCCTCGGGTGCCCCTCGATGCTCTGCTCGGCACCATGTTTCACGTGAAACCTCGCCGCCCTTCCTGCCGCTTCCTCCAGGGTCTCGCCACCGTGGCCGACGACAAGGTGTCCAAAAGCAACGTGCTTCTGCCCACAAACGGGTGGACGCCGAGGTTGTACGTCAGACAGCCTGACCCGCGTGTCGACACCTTCCCTCTCCGCACTGCCCATCCGCCGACTGACCCCCCGCGACCTCAAGGCCTGCGCCGATCTGTCCGAGGACCGGGGCTGGCCCCGTGAAGAACACAAGTGGGGTCTGCTGCTGTCGGCCGGAACGGGTTACGGCATCGACGACCCCGACAGCGACAGCCTCATCGGTGCCTATGTAGTGACCCAGTACGGCCCTCTCCACCGTCCCGCCCTCGCGGCGATCGGCATGGTGCTCGTCGCCGAGCGGTACGCCCGCCGGGGCATCGGCCGTCGACTCATGCAGTACGCCATCGACGAGGCGGCCACCACACCGCTGACGCTCCACGCGACACCGACCGGCCGCCCGCTCTACGAGCAGCTCGGCTTCAAGGTGATCGGCCGGGCCGAGATGGTCATGGGACGCTTCACCGCGGTGGGAGCCCTGCCCGACGTCGCCACCAGACCGGCCACCGCGGAGGACCTCAGCGCCATCCTCCGGCTCGACACCGAGGTGTTCGGCCATGACCGCATGCATGTGATCACGCGGCTCCCCGCCTTCACCGACCAGCTGCGGGTCGCGGAGGCCGGCGGCGAGATCATCGGCTACGCGGGGGCCTGGCCCAACATGGACACCCATGTCGTGGGCCCGCTCGTCGCCCGGGACACCGAGACCGCGAAGGCCCTCATCGCCTCGCTCGGCGCCGGTACCGACCGCCCTCTGCGCACCGACATCGACGTACGGCACACCGAACTTCTGGAGTGGGTGAAGGAGAACGGCCTCGAGCCCATCGCCTTCAACGCCGTGATGGCGTACGGCACGCCGGAACTGCCCGGCGACTGGACGCGCCGCTTCGCACCGCTGACGGTCGCAGCGGGCTGATTCCCGAGCAACGCGGAAAGGCCCGCCCCGGGTTCGCCCGGGGCGGGCCTTTCCGTAGAGAAGTTGCACGTACGCGCCACACACGCGTTACACGAGAGCCTCGACGGCCGCCGTGGCGAAGCCGTGGTCCTGCTGCGGGGCGCCGCCGCCCACGCCGATGGCGCCGATCAGGCGACCGTCACGGTGGACCGGCACCCCTCCCGCGATGAAGAGCAGCGGACGGTCGAGGGCCGTGGGCAGGGTGTGGAAGAGGCCACCCGGCTGGACCGCGTCGACGAGGTCGGCAGTGGGGGCGTCCAGCTGGAGTGCGGTGTACGCCTTGCGGGTGCTGGTCTCACCGGAGATCAGCACAGCCCGGTCGTCACGCCGGAAGGCGAGGAGGTGGCCTCCCGCGTCGAGGACGGTGACGCTGACCGCGACACCGGCTTCCTCGGCCGCACGGCGGGCCGTGGTGACGAGCGCCTCGGCGTCCTCGATGGTGAGCGGGGCGACAGCGGTGGTGGTCCTGGTGGTGCTCATGAGGGGTCTTTCTCCTTGCGGGTGGTGCTGGAGGGGGGAGGGAGGAGTGACTGGGGGCGGGAGGAGTGGCTGGGGTGAGGAGTGGCCGGGGGCCGGGGGCGGGTCAGTGGTGGACCGGCGTGCGCTGCTCTGCCGGTGCCGCGCCCGTCACGATCAGGCTCGGGCCTCCGGAGCGACGCTCCAGGGCGGCCGAGACGAGAGCCAGGACGAGGGCGGAAGCAGCGAGCGCCGCGCCGACCCAGTTCGGGGCGGTGTAGCCGAGGCCCGCGGAGATGACGAGGCCACCGAGCCAGGCCGACAGCGCGTTGCCCAGGTTGAAGGCGCCGATGTTGACCGCGGAGGCGAGCGTCGGGGCGCCCGACGCGTAGTCCAGGACCCGCTTCTGCAGGGGCGGCACGGTCGCGAAGCCCAGCGCGCCGATCAGCAGGACGGTCACGGCGGCCGCGAGCTTGTTGTGCGCGGTGAGTGTGAACAGGCCGAGCACGAGGGCCAGGGAGCCGAGTGCCACGTACAACATCGGCATCAGCGCACGATCCGCGAACCGTCCTCCGACGAGGTTGCCGCCGACCATGCCGAGCCCGAAGAGGACGAGCAGCCAGGTGACGGACGAGTCGGCGTAACCGGCGACGTCCGTCATCATCGGCGTGATGTAGGTGATGGCCGCGAAGACACCGCCGAAGCCCAGGACCGTCATCGCCATGGCGAGCAACACCTGTACGTTGCGGAAGGCGCCCAGCTCGTCGCGCAGCCGCGCGCCTTCGGGCTTGGGCAGGTCCGGCACGAGCTTGGCGATGCCGAAGAGGCCGATGACACCGAGGGCGGCGACGATCACGAAGGTGACGCGCCAGCCGATGGCCTGGCCGACGAGCGTGCCGAGCGGGACACCGACCACGTTGGCCACGGTGAGACCCGAGAACATCATGGCGATCGCGCCCGCCTTCTTTTCGGGGGCGACCAGTTCGGCGGCGACGACCGAGCCGATGCCGAAGAAGGCACCGTGGGCGAGAGAGGCGACGACGCGGCCGGCCAGCATCACGCCGAAGACGGGGGCCACGGCGGAGAGCAGATTGCCGACGACGAAGAGGCCCATCAGCAACATCAGCATCCGCTTGCGCGGGATGCGGGTGCCGAGGGCGGTCATCAGGGGAGCGCCGAGCACGACGCCGAGGGCGTAGCCGGTCACGAGGAAGCCGGCGGTGGGGATGGAGACACCGAAGTCACCCGCGACCTCGGGAAGCAGCCCCATGATCACGAACTCGGTGGTCCCGATTCCGAAGGCCCCGATCGCGAGGGCCAGAAGCGCGAGAGGCATGGATCTACCTTCCAAACGATTGCAGGTGCGCTTAACGTGCGTCCACAATAGTTGCAGACGCGGGATACTTGCAACCGCTGGATATTGCACCGGTGGACTACCCTGGGCACAGCCGCTCCGGGACGGAGGAACAAGAGCCATGACAGCGACCGACCCCGCACTCACCGCGCTCGCCCAAAGCTGGTGCGCCCTCTCCTTGCTCCACGGGAAGATCGAGGCCCACGTCGAGCGCGCCCTCCAGACCAAGCACGGCCTCAGCGTGCGGGAGTACAGCCTTCTCGACGTCCTCAACCGCCAGCACGACGGCGAAGGCGGCCATCTGCAGATGAAGCAGGTCGCCGATGCCGTGGTGCTCAGCCAGAGCGCGACCACCCGCCTGGTGACCCGGCTCGAGGAGCGCGGCCTGCTGGCCCGCTATCTGTGCCCCACCGACCGGCGCGGCATCTACACGGACGTCAGCGAGGCCGGCGCCGCGCTGCTCGCCGAGGCACGACCCACCAATGACGCCGCCCTGCGGGAGGCGCTCGACGAGGCCGCCCGCAATCCCGAGCTCGCTCCACTGGTCAAGGCCGTCGAGACACTGCGCGTACCGGCATGAGGCCGCGGACCATGACCTTGGCACAGCCTGCAGGGGCCGCGCAGGGGCCGCGCCCGTAGGAATTGGCTGAGGCCATGCGAATAGCTGAGGCCGTGTGAATAGGCTGTGGCCATGGGAGATCTTGAGATACGCCCTGCTGTCGCCGCGGATCTGCCCGCCATCGTGGGCATGCTCGCCGATGACCCCCTGGGCGCCGCGCGCGAGTCGCCGGACGACTTGACCCCGTACATGACGGCGTTCGAGCGGCTGGCAGGCGACCCGAACCAGCACCTGGTCGTCGCCGAGCGCCAGGGGCGCGTCGTCGGCACACTCCAGCTCACGATCGTTCCGGGGCTCTCGCGCAAGGGGGCCACCCGCTCGATCATCGAGGGGGTGCGCGTCCACGCCGACGAGCGCGGCAGCGGCCTCGGCACGCGGTTCATCGAGTGGGCCGTCGATGAATCCCGGCGCCAGGGCTGCCAGTTGGTGCAGCTGACCTCTGACGCCACGCGCACCGACGCCCACCGTTTCTACGAGCGGCTCGGTTTCTCGGCGTCGCACGTGGGCTTCAAGCTGCAGCTCTGAGCCGCTGTTTCACGTGAAACAGCGGCTCACTGTTTCACGTGAAACAGACCCAAGAACTAGAAGCCGCGCCACCCTTGCGGGTCCACGCCGCCCGGCACCGGCGCCCCCTCGTCGTACGGCTTGCGTGTGAAGACGAACGAACCCAGGTCGAGGTGGCTCACCGAGCCGTCCGGCCGCCGTACCGCCCGCAACAGCTCTCCGGCGTAGTACCCGTTGAGCCCCGTCCACGTGCCGTCGCCGTTGGGCCGGAACCGGGCCTGGCGCCCCGCCCCGGACAGTGGCCCGAGCTCCACTCCGCCGCCGGCCGTCAGGCGAAGTACGAGCACCTGAGTCCCCCAGTACCAAGGGCCCGCCAACTCCAGTACGTTCTCATCGACTTCGGGGAGCGGCCGCCACGGCTCCGGGATGCGCGGCTCCGCGTCGGCCACGATCTTCACCAGGTCCACGGCCAGCGCCGCCACCGGCGGCCCCGACGTGCAGTTGGCGAGCGCGACCGCGGCGATACCGTCCGCCTCGCTCACCCACAGGGCGGCGAGAAAGCCGGGCAGCGACCCTCCGTGCCCGGCCAGGCTGCCCCTCTCCCACCGCAGCAGATCCACACCCAGGCCGTACGCCCTGTCCCATTCCCCCGTCGGCAGCGGAGCCGACGGCGTCCGCATCTCCCGTACGGAATCCGCGCTGAGAACCCGGTCGTCGCCCGTCACCAGGAAAGACCCGAAGCGCACCAGATCCGCCGTCGTGGACCACAGCTGACCGGCCGGAGCCATCAGCCCCAGGTCCTCGACGGGCTCCGGCATCATCACGTCCGCCCAGGGATGCACGGCCCAGCCGCCGGCGTGCGGTTCCTGCGGCTGAGCACTCGTGCGGTTCAGCCCGAGCGGCTCCAGCACCTCGCGGCGGAGCACTTCCTCCCACGGGGCGCCCCGCACGGCCTCCACCAGCGAACCGAGCAACGTATAACCGGGGTTGGAGTAGTGGAAACGTCGGCCGACGGGGTGCTTGAAGGGCTCGTCCCCCAGGACATCGGCGAGCTCCGGGCGGGTCGCTCCGGGGGTGCGCTCCCACCACTCGCCGGGGGTCTCGGCCGCCAGCCCGCCGGTGTGCGCGAGGAGTTCGGCGATCGTGGCCTCTCCCGCGCCGGTGCCCGGCAGGTGCTTCTCCAGCGGGTCGCCGAGGTCCAGCACACCCTCGTCGCGCAACCGCATGACCAGCACGGCGGTAAAGGTCTTGGTGATCGAACCGATGCGGTACTGCACGTTCTCGTCCGGCTCGTGTCCGTCCACCATGCTGCGGCCGCCGCTCCACACCAACGCGCCGTCCCTGGCCACCGCGGCGACCAGTGACGGGGTCCGGCCCTCCGTCTGCGCGGTGGCGACGCGGTGCAGCAGGGCTCGACGGGTGGAGGGGAGCAACTCTTCATGGGGTGTCGTCATGGGACCAGTTCACCTGGGAGACGCGCGTGCGTCGAGCGAATTCGAGGGTGCCGGCCCCTCAGGTCTCCCAGGAATGGTCTCCGGCGACCCGTCGTGTCGTGATGTTGATGCGGTTGAACATGTTGGCCACTCCGATGGCGAGGACGAGCGCCGCCAGCTCCTGCTCGGTGAAGTACTTCGCGGCCTCGTCCCAGACCGCTGTCGGCACCGGGTCAGGCCGGTCGGCGAGGCGGGTGGCGGCCTCCGCGAGGGCGAGGGCGGAGCGTTCCGCATCGGTGAAGCAGGGGGTGCTCCGCCAGGCGGCCACCGCTGAGCGCTGCTCGACGGTGGCACCCGCCGCGGCGGCACTGCGTGCGTTCCCGGCCACGCAGACGCTGCTTCCGTTGATCTGGCTCACGCGCAGCTGCACCAGCTCGATGGTCGCCTGGGGCAGACCTTGCTTCCTGATGACCTTCGACAGGAACAGCAAGGCCGTCATGGCCTCAGGGATGAGCAGGGCGGGGTTCTGCATACGAGCCTGCATGAGTGTTCTCCTCAAGCTTCTGCCCGGCACCGCTGTCTGCCGCAGTGGCGTCGTGGTGGTCCATCACTGCACCGACGAAGCGCGACGCGGGGATGTGAGCGGCGCGGGCGACCAGAGCCCGGCGGCCGTCCCGTCACGCAGGTGCTGTTCGTAGGTGGCGACCTTGCCGTGGATGACCTCCAGACAGGCGTCGAGGTCGCCGATCTTCGCGCGTACGGCGCGCTCGTGCTCCTGGAGCAGCGCGAGGCGGTCCGGCTCGTTGCCCGGTCCCGAACGCACGAGTGCCGCGAACCTCCTGATCGTGGCGATCGGCATGCCCGAGTCCCGCAGCCGCCCGCACAGCAGGAGCCAGTCCACATCCGCCTGTTCATAGACGCGTCTGCCACCGCTGGAGCGCGGGATCTCGCGCAGGAAGAGCCCTTCACGCTCGAAGAACCGCAGGGCGTGCACGCTCAGGCCGGTCGCCTCTGCGACCTTCCCGATGGACAGTCCATTCGTCTCCCGGTCCACCGGCGGTCGGACCGCTGACTCGTCGAGCCATGCATGGACCCCTGCGTCGGGTCTCTCATCAGGCCACTCACCGGGCGGATCGCCCACGTCCCCGCTCATGCCCCGACCGTATCTGGCATGCCCCGACCGTTCCGGCCCCTGCCTCGTGGCCTTGACCTAGCTCGCGCTCTAGGTTCTAGCGTCGCCGACATGATCACCGAACAGCAGAAGATCGGCTCCGGATTCAGCGCCCGCAGCACGGCCGACGACGTCCTCGCGGGCAGGGACCTGGCATGCACCACGGCTCTGGTGACCGGCGGATACTCCGGCCTCGGCCTCGCGACGACGCACGCACTGGTCCGCGCGGGCGCGCACGTCGTCGTCCCCGCCCGCCGCCCCGAAACCGCTGAGGACGCTCTGCGCGGCACTCCCCGGACGGAGGTGCGCGCCCTCGACCTCGCGGACCTGGAGAGTGTCCGCGTCTTCGCCGAACGCTTCCTGGAAACCGGCCGCTCCCTCGACCTCCTCATCAACGGCGCGGGCGTCATGGCCTGCCCCGAGACAGGCGTCGGCCCTGGCTGGGAAGCGCACTTCGCCGTCAACCACCTCGGGCACTTCGCGCTGGCCCACCGCCTGCGCCCGGCCTTCGCGCCTGCCGGGGCCCGCGTCGTGGCTGTCGCCTCCTCCGGCCACTTCCTGTCCGACATCCGCTGGGCGGACCCGCACTTCCGCACGGGCTACGACCGATGGCTGGCCTACGCCCAGTCCAAGACCGCCAACGCGCTCTTCGCCCTGCACCTCGACCGCCTCGGCTCCGACCTCGGCCTGCATGCCTTCGCCGTACACCCCGGCAGCATCCTCACCCCGCTGCAACGGCACATCCCCCGCGAGGAGTGGCTCGCACAGGGCTGGGTGACTCCGGACGGCACACCGGCCGCCGGCTTCAAGACGCCCGAGCAGGGCGCGGCGACAGCCCTGTGGGCGGCGACCTCACCTCTGCTGGAGGGCCGTGGCGGGGCGTACTGCCAGGACTGCGACATCGCCGAGTCGGCCACCACCGACGACATGCTGATCGGGGGCGTCAAGCCCTGGGCCGTCGACCCGGACGCGGCAGCCAGGCTCTGGGACCTGTCCTGCGAACTCACCGGACTCGACGCCTTCTGACCGGTGAGGATCCCGTATCCCGCATCCCGCATCCCGCATCCCGCATCCCGCACCAAAGCCCTCCATGGTGCCCGCCCCAGGGCCGAAACCCACACGGTTCTGCCAACAGAAGAGATCGGCCCGACCGGCCGTCAACGATCACTACAGTCCCCTCCCATGACGACGGTCTCAACGGCTTCGAAGGTCACAACGCGCACGGTCGAGTACCCGGCCGACGGTCGGACGATGGTCGGGCATCTCGCCCTCCCTGCCGGAGACGACCGCCGGCCGGCAGTCCTGATCGGTCCCGAAGGGACGGGTCTGAACGATTTCCAGCGCCGCCGGGCCGACGCCCTCGCCGAGCTGGGGTACGTGGCGCTGGCCTTCGACATCAACGGCGGGCGCTGGTTCACCGACCCGGACGAGATGCTGGCGCACGCGCTGCCCCTGCTCGCCGACCCGGGCCGGATGCGGGAGATCGGCCACGCGGCACTCGACGTACTGCGTGCCGAACCTCGGACCGACCCCGACCGGATCGCCGGCATCGGCTACGGCACCGGGGGTGCGATCGTCCTGGAACTCGGCCGCGACGGCGTCGACCTGCGGGCGATCGGGACGATCAACGCACTGACCACGGGCCGTCCGGGCGAGGCGGCGCACATCCGTTGCCCCGTGTGGGCGGGGGTCGGGTCGGAGGACCCGATCATGCCCCCCGAACAGCGGGACGCCTTCGCCGACGAGATGCAGGCCGCGGGCGTCGACTGGCGTCTCGTGGTCTACGGCGGAGCCCTGCACGCCTTCCACCACCCACCGGTGGACCAGGCCGTGCGCCCCGGCGTCGGTCACCACCCGCTGCACGCGGAACGGGCCTGGAACGACATCGTCGGCCTGCTCGCCGAGTGCCTGCCCCTGACGGAGTGAGTCAGGGGCGGGCGGCGAAGGTGTGGAGGGCCTTCCGCAGGCTTACGGCGAACTCGGCGGGGTGCGTGGTCAGACCGGTGTGCCCACCTGGGAAGTGCTGAAGTTCGGTGCCGAAGCGCTCGGCCAGCAGGGCGGCCGGGCGGTACGGCAACTCACCGCGTGAGTCCTGACCGCAGGCGAGCACAAGGCGGTCCGACAGCGCCTCAAGCCGGTGGAGGTCCGGGACGTAGGACATGAAGCTCGGCACGATGCGTCCGACGAAGTACGGGAGGTTGGCCATCGTCTGCTCGGCCCGCGCCGCTGCCTGGGGCGGCAGTTCCACCTCGGCCTCCCTCTCGGCCTTCGGCTCGCTCCCCGTCTCGCCCTTCGGCTCGCTGGTGTCGTCGTCCTCCTTCAACCCGGCCACGAACACGGCCATCGCCGGCATGAGGCCCTGCGTGCGGAAGGTCTCCTGCACACGTGCGAGGAGCACGCGGTGTCGGGGAGCGTCCGGCAGGACCTCCACCATCGGCGGCTCGTGTGCCACGACGCGTTCGATGCGTTCGGGATGAGTCGTGAGCAGGTGCAGGGCGACGATCGCACCCGAGCTGACGCCGAGCACGCGAGCGGGGCCGGCGGGGCCACCAAGCTCAGCGGGCTCTGCAGGCGACAGCAGTTCCAGCATCCGGAACGCGTCATCGGCATGATCGGCGACGTGCTGCTCGGCCTCGGGGTCGTCCAGCACACTGCGGGACATGCCGCGCGGGTCATAGGTCGCGACGGTGTACTCCGTGGCCAGGTCGTCGACGATGCCGTCGAAGGAGGCCGCGCCGCCCGTCCCACCCGGGATCAGCAGCAGGAGCGGGCCCTGACCGCGCACTTCGTAGTGGAGGGTCGCGCCCTTCACGCGCAGGTTGCCGGTGGTCGGCGTGGTCATGAGGAGTCTCCTTCTCCGCACGTAGGTTCTTCGGACGGAGGCCAGTGCTCCAGGAGAGTGTGCAGGGCGTCGAGCGCGCGGACCCACGACTGCTGCGGCGAACGCTCGTGCGCGAACCCGCCCGCCGCCTCCAGGGCGACGAACCCGTGGAACGTGCTGCGCAGCAACCGGACCGCGTCGGTCAGGTCGGGCTCGGCCAGGCCGTAACCGCGCAGCATGCCGTAGGTCAGCCCGACCGCGCGCCGCGATCCGGGCGCCTCCGCGGCCAGTTGGGGGTCGATCTGGATCGAGGCCTGCGTAGCCGCGTAGCGGCCCGGGTGCTCGTGGGCGTACTTCCGCCAGGCGTCGGCGTACGCGACCAGCGCGTCCCTGCCCGCCAGTCCGGCGGTCGCCTCGGCGATGCGAATGGTCTTCTCGTCCGCCGCAAGCAGCGCGATCCGGCCGCGCAGATCCTCCAGACCGCGGACGTGCGTGTAGAGGCTCGCGTCCTTCACGCCCAGCCGCCGCGCCACCTGCGACATGGACACCTGGTCGAACCCGACGTCGTCCGCCACCTCGGCCCCCACAACCGTCACCCGCTCCGCCGTCAACCCGGCCCGCGCCATGCACACCCTCCCTAGATCCTTGAGGCCCTAGTTTTATCCTAGGGCCCCTAGGGTACTTGCACATGCCATAGCGGCATGTGCTGTCGTCGAGGGCACCACGGCACGAAAGGCCCTGTCTGCGATGTACCCCTCCGCCACGCCTCCCCGCGAGGTCAAGATCGGCGATGCCGCCGCCTTCGCGGGAACCACCCCGCGCGCCATTCGGCACTACCACCAGATCGGTCTGCTGCCGGAGCCCGAGCGAGGCGGAGACGGACGCCGCCGCTACGGTTACGACGACATGATCCGCCTGCTGTGGATCCGCAAGATGTCCGAGGCCGGCATCGGCCTGGACGACATGCGGACCGCCTTCGACGCAGCCCGGGACGTCGAGGACGTCCTGGGCCGGCTGGAAGAGACCCTGGCCGCCAAAGAGGCCGACATCAAGCGTCAGCGCGCGGCAGTCCAGCGCCTGCGCGCCGTGGGCAGCCCACTGGGCTTGCTCTCCCCGCTGGTCACGGACCGGCTCAGCCACCTGCCTTCTGGCGCACTGCGCCCCTCCGACCTGGACGCCCTGCTGGTCACGGAACGGATCTTTGGGCCGCTGGGAGCCGCGATTCAGGCCAGCGTGTTCATCACCCTGGCGACCCATCCCGGCCTACGGGCCGAGGCAGACCGCCTCGACGCGGCCGACGCCGCCCTCGACGACACCGTCGACCCCCACGATCCGCGGGTCGAGGAACTCGCCGCGCAGCACTGCGCCCACCACAAAGCCCTGCACCGGGCCATTGAAGCGGACGGACTGGACGTGGCCGAGGAGAAGCTCTTCGAGATCTACGACGCCGAGGCGAGCGGCGAGGAAGACGCCCAGATGAGCGCCTTCGAAGCGGTGACCAAGATGCCCTACGGCTTCTCCGCGGCCCGGACGCGGTGCATGGAACTCACGGCACAGCTCCTTGCCGAGGATCTCTCCGCAGACAGCTGATCGCTGGTGTGGCCACGCGTGAGGATCCCGAGTTGGCGCCAGAGCGAGTGGTACGGGGAGTCCTCGGCCGTAAATCTTGCGCCGTACAACGGCACGAAATGAGGCGGTACGCCAGGGCCGGATCAGGTCTGTGCCATGTCCACGAAACGCGAGTAGTGGCCCTGGAAGGCGACGGTGATCGTCGCCGTGGGGCCGTTACGGTGCTTGCCGACGATGATGTCCGCCTCGCCCGCGCGAGGCGATTCCTTCTCGTACGCGTCTTCGCGGTGCAGCAGGATCACCATGTCCGCGTCCTGCTCGATCGAGCCGGATTCACGCAGGTCGGAGACCATGGGCTTCTTGTCGGTGCGCTGCTCGGGGCCACGGTTCAGCTGCGAGAGCGCGATCACCGGCAGCTCCAGCTCCTTGGCCAGGAGCTTCAGGTTTCGCGACATGTCCGAGACTTCCTGCTGGCGGCTCTCGGCCCGCTTGGAACCGCCGGACTGCATCAGCTGGAGGTAGTCGATGACGACGAGCTTGAGGTCGTTGCGCTGCTTGAGGCGGCGGCACTTGGCGCGGATCTCCATCATCGACAGGTTCGGGGAGTCGTCGATGTAGAGGGGGGCGGCCGAGACGTCCGGCATGCGCCGGGCGAGGCGCGTCCAGTCCTCGTCCGTCATGGTGCCGGAGCGCATGTGGTGCAGGGCCACGCGGGCCTCGGCGGACAGCAGGCGCATCGCGATTTCGTTGCGCCCCATTTCGAGCGAGAAGATCACGCTCGGCATGTTGTGCTTGATCGAACAGGCGCGTGCGAAGTCCAGGGCCAGCGTCGACTTACCCATGGCGGGTCGGGCGGCGATGATGATCATCTGGCCGGGGTGCAGGCCGTTGGTGAGCTGGTCGAGGTCGGTGAAGCCGGTGGGCACACCGGTCATCTCCCCCGAACGGGAGCCGATCGCCTCGATCTCGTCGAGAGCGCCCTCCATGATGTCGCCGAGCGGCAGGTAGTCCTCGGTGGTGCGCTGCTCGGTGACCGCGTAGATCTCGGCCTGGGCGCTGTTGACGATCTCGTCGACGTCACCGTCGGCCGCGTACCCCATCTGAGTGATGCGGGTGCCGGCCTCGACGAGTCGGCGCAGCACCGCGCGCTCGTGGACGATCTCCGCGTAGTACTCGGCGTTCGCCGCCGTCGGGACCGTCTGGACCAGCGTGTGCAGATAGGAGGCGCCGCCGACCTTGGTGATCTCGCCGCGCTTGGTGAGCTCGGCGGCGACCGTGATCGGGTCGGCCGGCTCGCCCTTCGCGTACAGGTCGAGGATCGAGGCGTAGATCGTCTCGTGCGCGGGCCGGTAGAAGTCGTGGCCCTTGAGGACCTCGACGACATCGGCGATGGCGTCCTTGGAGAGCAGCATGCCGCCGAGCACCGACTGCTCCGCGTCGAGATCCTGCGGAGGGACGCGCTCGAACGACGAGCCTCCGACGTCCCAGCCGCCCTCACGACCGCGCTCGTGCTGCTCGTCGCGGCCCCGGCCTCCGTCGCGGCGCTGGCGGGAGACGGGCAGACGATCACTGGGACCGCTGTCGGCCCAGGGGTCGTCCAAAGGCTCGGAGATACTCACCGGGCCACCTCCTCCCGTCCGCCGCGCGGACCTCGCCGTGCCCCTCTTTCCTAAGGCACGACACTGACAAATAAGGGGGCCCAACTCCGGTTCTGACGCGTCGGTTTTACGGGGTTTCCGAGGTCGTACGACGAGGCGGGCGCCGGACCACGGTAGGCCTGCGGGCACCGTCAGCCAATCTGGTTATCCACAGGCGGTGTGGATGACGGGCCCGATGCTGTGGAGAACTCCGCCAAACCTGTGCACGGGCCGGTGGACAGCCCTGTGAACAAGCACTCAGCCAGTTCGAGAAACACCTCCTGACCTGCACCTTTCCCATCCACCGGCTGTGCAGAAGAAAAACTTTCCCGCTCGGACCAAGATCGTCGCAAAAGGCGTCCCACAGGGCGCCGAGCCACAGCCCAGGTAAGGGTCTAAAGAACGTTGCATCTCTTACCTGTGGAAGATTACATTGGTGCCCATGACACAGGCTCCCGCGGCGCCCAAGGCCGCTCGGCGACGGCATGACCGAGAGATCATCGCCCTCGCCGTACCCGCCTTCGGCGCGCTCGTCGCCGAGCCCCTCTTCGTCCTCGCCGACAGCGCCATCGTCGGGCACCTCGGCACCGCCCAGCTCGCCGGTCTCGGCGTCGCCTCGGCGCTCCTCACCACCGCGGTGAGCATCTTCGTCTTCCTCGCGTACGCCACGACGGGCGCCGTCGCCCGCAGAGTCGGTGCGGGCGATCTCCCGGCCGCCATCCGGCAGGGCATGGACGGCATCTGGCTCGCCCTGCTCCTCGGGGCCGCGGTCATCGCCGTGGTCCTGCCCACCGCGCCCGCCCTGGTGGACCTGTTCGGCGCGTCCGACACCGCGGCCCCCTATGCCATCACCTATCTGCGGATCTCCTCGCTCGGCATCCCGCCCATGCTCGTCGTGCTCGCCGCCACCGGTGTGCTCCGCGGCCTCCAGGACACCAAGACCCCGCTGTACGTCGCGATCGGCGGCTTCGTCGCCAACGCCGTCCTCAATGTCGGTCTGGTCTACGGCGCCGACCTCGGCATCGCCGGCTCCGCCTGGGGCACCGTCATCGCCCAGTGCGGCATGGCCGCCGTCTACCTCTTCGTCGTCGTCCGCGGCGCCAAACGGCACGGCGCCTCGCTGCGGCCCGACGCCGCCGGGATACGGGCCTGTGCCCAAGCCGGTGCGCCGCTTCTCGTCCGGACGCTCTCGCTGCGGGCGATCCTGATGATCGCGACCGCGGTGGCGGCCCGCCTCGGCGACTCCGACATCGCCGCCCACCAGATCGTGCTGTCCCTGTGGAGTTTGCTGGCCTTCGCGCTCGACGCCATCGCCATCGCCGGTCAGGCGATCATCGGACGCTATCTGGGCGCCGACGATCCGGACGGCGCACGCGCCGTCTGCCGTCGGATGGTGCAGTGGGGCATCGCCTCAGGTGTCGTCCTCGGCCTGCTCGTCGTCCTCGCGCGGCCGCTGTTCATCCCGCTCTTCACCAGCGACGGCACCGTCCAGGACGCGGCGTTGCCCGCCCTCGTCGTGGTCGCCCTCGCTCAGCCGATCTGCGGCATCGTCTTCGTCCTCGACGGCGTCCTGATGGGCGCGGGCGACGGACCGTACCTCGCCTGGGCGATGATCGTCACGCTGGCGCTCTTCACCCCCGTCGCCCTGCTCGTCCCCACCTTCGGCGGCGGCCTGACCGCGCTGTGGGGAGCGATGACCCTGATGATGGCGGTGCGCATGGTGACCTTGTGGCTGCGCTCCCGCTCCGGCCGCTGGATCGTCACGGGCGCCACGCGCTGAGAGCTGAGCACTGAGCACAGCGCTGAGTTCTGTTTCACGTGAAACAGGGCTCTTCGAGAAACACGCTGGGCACGAGAAACACGTCCGCTCGTGAGAAACACGTTGGGCCGCACCCCGAGGGGTACGGCCCAACGATTGCTTCAACTCTGCCAAGCGCAGTGCTTAGGCGGAGACGACCTCGACGTTAACCTTCGCGGCAACCTCGGGGTGCAGACGCACGGACGTCGCGTGGGCGCCCAGGGTCTTGATCGGCGCGCCCAGCTCGACACGGCGCTTGTCGACCTTCGGACCACCGGCAGCCTCGATCGCCGAAGCGATGTCGGCCGGGGTGACGGAACCGAAGAGACGACCGGCGTCGCCGGAGCGAACGGCCAGGCGGACCTTGACGCCCTCGAGCTGGGCCTTGATCTCGTTGGCCTGCTCGATGGTCGCGATCTCGTGGATCTTGCGAGCACGACGGATCTGCTCGACGTCCTTCTCGCCACCCTTGGTCCAGCGGATCGCGAAGTTCCGCGGGATCAGGTAGTTGCGGGCGTAGCCGTCCTTGACGTCTACGACCTCGCCGGCGGCGCCGAGGCCGGAGACCTCGTGGGTGAGGATGATCTTCATTAGTCGGTCACCCTTCCCTTATCGCGCGGTGGACGTGTAGGGCAGCAGCGCCATCTCACGGCTGTTCTTCACGGCCGTGGCGACGTCACGCTGGTGCTGCGTGCAGTTGCCGGTCACGCGGCGGGCACGGATCTTGCCGCGGTCGGAAATGAACTTCCGCAGCATGTTCGTGTCCTTGTAGTCCACGTACGTGACCTTGTCCTTGCAGAAAGCGCAGACCTTCTTCTTAGGCTTGCGCACAGGCGGCTTCGCCATGGTGTTTCTCCTGTGTGATCAAGAAGTGGGGTTACGGCCCACCCTCGGCCCGGAGGCCTGAAAGCCCTGGGGCTCAGGCCCTGAGGCTTAGAAGGGGGGCTCGTCCGAGTAGCCGCCACCGGAGCCGCCGGA
This sequence comes from Streptomyces sp. NPDC039480, assembly GCF_055597165.1. Taxonomy (NCBI): domain Bacteria; kingdom Bacillati; phylum Actinomycetota; class Actinomycetes; order Kitasatosporales; family Streptomycetaceae; genus Streptomyces; species Streptomyces sp. NPDC039480. Next base: position 214,702 of record NZ_JBVITX010000009.1, read on the forward strand.
GCTTCCGCCCCAGCCGCCACCGCCGCCGCCCTGCTGCTGGCCGCCGCCGGCCGGCGCACCGGTCGCCCAGGGGTCGTCGGCGGGAGCACCGCCGCCACCCTGCTGCTGACCGCCGCCGGAGCCACCGCCCCAGCCGCCGCCCTGCTGGCCGCCGCCACCGCCGCCGTAACCGCCCTGGCCGCCTCGACCGGTGGTCTTGGTGACCTTGGCCGTGGCGGTCTTCAAGCTGGCGCCGACTTCCTCGACGTCCAGCTCGTAGACCGTGCGCTTGATGCCCTCACGGTCCTCGTAGGACCGCTGCTTCAGCCGGCCCTGCACGATGACGCGCATGCCTCGCTGGAGCGACTCCGCGACGTTCTCCGCCGCCTGACGCCAGACCGAGCAGGTCAGGAACAGGCCTTCGCCGTCCTTCCACTCATTGGTCTGCTTGTCGAAGATGCGGGGGGTGGACGCGACACGGAACTTCGCGACCGCCGCACCGGAGGGGGTGAAGCGCAGCTCGGGGTCGTCGACAAGATTGCCGACGACCGTGATGACGGTCTCGCCTGCCATGGGGGAACCTCTCGGCGGGTTTGCTGCTGGCTGCTTGTTGCTGCTACTCGATTCCCGGGTGCTGCTGAGCTAGAAAGCTCAGTGCATCTCGGGACGGAGGACCTTGGTCCGGAGGACCGACTCGTTCAGGTTCATCTGTCGGTCGAGCTCCTTGACGACCGCAGGCTCGGCCTGCAGGTCGATGACCGAGTAGATGCCCTCGGGCTTCTTCTTGATCTCGTAGGACAGACGACGACGGCCCCAGGTGTCGACCTTCTCGACCTTTCCGTTGCCCTCACGGACGACGGAGAGGAAGTTCTCGATCAGCGGGGAGACAGCGCGCTCCTCGAGATCGGGGTCGAGGATGACCATCACTTCGTAGTGACGCATGTGGAACCCACCTCCTTTGGACTCAGCGGCCACGGTCGTTCCGTGGCAGGAGGGTCGTGATGCGTACGCAACGGTATCGGCCGCCACTGACAATCGGCTCCCGCGAGCGGGGGCTCATGCTGTGGCCAGGGCAGACACCGGTGCAGACGGTACAGAGTACCCGCACCGAGGCTTCCGGTTGAAATCCGGCGGGGGACGGGCAGAATCTGTACACATCGGGTGTGTATGGCGCTACGATGCGCCGCTTCCGCAGGAGGTGCCTCACATGGCACAAGTAATGCGACCGAACACCGCCACTTCCCTCTTCGCCACGGACGGCAAGCCCCATCCGCTCCAGGACGCGCTGCTCGGCGTGACCCTGGTGCTCGGAGCGATCGCCTTCGTGACGGCGATGTTCCACAACCTCCATCTGATCAGCTCGTGGGCCGGCCTGATCGGGATCGCCACGGGTGCGTACGGCCAGCTCATCTCGGCGACGACCCGTGAGCGCTTCGGTCTGATCCTGGGCCTCGGCGCTTCGGCGATCGGCTTCTTCCTGGGCATGGCACACGGCGGACTCTTCGGCGGAATCGTCGGCTGACGACCTCGTGGCACCCCGGCCCGCACGGACGGGCCGGGAGCCCGAGTTCCGTACGCCCAGACGGGGCGCTCCCAGGGCGCAGTAGGCTTCGGCGCGTGAGCCGGAGCCCCTGAACCCATGGGGACACACCAGCCCGAGGAGCGCCCCGAATGAGTCTGACCCTGAGGACCATCAGTCGCGAGCAGCATCTGGCGTATATCCAGACACTGCCGTCGGCGAGTCATTGCCAGGTCCCGGCATGGGCTGACGTGAAAAGCGAATGGCGCTCGGAGAACCTGGGCTGGTTCGACGACAGGACCGGTCAGCTGGTCGGCGCCGGCCTGGTGCTCTACCGACAGCTGCCCAAGCTGAAGCGCTATCTCGCGTACCTGCCCGAGGGGCCGGTCATCAACTGGTACGCCCCGAATCTCGATGAGTGGCTGCAGCCGATGCTGGCGCATCTGAAGCAGCAGGGCGCCTTCTCCGTGAAGATGGGTCCGCCGGTCGTGATCCGCCGCTGGGACGCTCCGGCGATCAAGGCCGGCATCCAGAACCCGGACGTGAAGCGGCTGCGGGACGTCGAGGCGACGTACATCGAGCCGCGGGCCTTCGAGGTCTCCGACCGGCTGCGCCGGATGGGGTGGCAGCAGGGTGAGGACGGCGGCGCCGGCTTCGGTGACGTGCAGCCCCGCTTCGTCTTCCAGGTGCCGCTGGCCAACCGCTCCCTGGACGAGGTCCAGAAGGGCTTCAACCAGCTGTGGCGGCGCAACATCAAGAAGGCCGAGAAGGCCGGTGTCGAGGTCGTCCAGGGCGGCTACTACGACCTTCCCGAGTGGCAGCGGCTCTATGAGATCACCGCGGTGCGCGACAAGTTCCGCCCGCGGCCCCTCGGCTACTTCCAGCAGATGTGGCAGGCCCTCAACTCCGAGGACCCCAACCGCATGCGCCTGTACTTCGCGCGGCACAACGGCGTGAATCTGTCGTCCGCGACGATGCTGGTCGTCGGCGGGCACGTCTGGTACTCCTACGGCGCGTCGGACAACATCGGGCGTGAGGTCAGGCCCTCGAACGCGATGCAGTGGCGGATGCTCCGCGACGCATACGCCATGGGGGCCACCGTCTATGACCTGCGCGGCATCTCCGACTCGCTGGACGAGACCGACCACCTCTTCGGCCTGATCCAGTTCAAGGTCGGCACCGGCGGCGAGGCCGCCGAGTACATCGGCGAGTGGGACTTCCCGCTCAACAAGCTGCTGCACAAGGCGCTCGACATCTACATGTCGCGCCGCTGATCCCGCACAATTTCCTTCCACAACTCTGATACACCGCAGGCACGAGAAAGGTTCCGGGATCCAGCCATGGCGCTCACGCTCTATGTCGACACCGCGCGCTGGCGGGCACACCAGAAGCACCTGCTGGAGCAGTTCCCGGGCATCGTCCCGGTCTGCAAGGGCAACGGCTACGGCTTCGGTCATGAGCGCCTCGCCGAGGAAGCCACGCGCTTCGGCTCCGACATCCTCGCCGTGGGCACGACCTACGAAGCCGCTCGGATCAAGGACTGGTTCAGCGGCGACCTGCTGGTCCTGACCCCGTTCCGGCGGGGCGAGGAGCCGGTGCCGCTGCCCGACCGCGTCATCCGCTCCGTGTCGTCGCTCGACGGCGTGCACGGCCTCGTGGGCGCCCGCGTCGTCATCGAGGTCATGTCCTCGATGAAGCGGCACGGCGTCAGCGAGCAGGAGCTTCCGCAGTTGCACGCCGCCATCGAGGACGTACGCCTCGAGGGCTTCGCGATCCACCTGCCGCTGGACCGCACCGACGGCTCGGACGCCGTCGAGGAGGTCATCGGCTGGATGGACCGTCTGCGCGCGGCCCGGCTGCCGCTGCACACGATGTTCGTCAGCCACCTCAAGGCTCATGAACTCGCCCGTCTGCAGCAGCAGTTCCCGCAGACGCGCTTCCGTGCCCGCATCGGCACGAACCTCTGGCTGGGCGACCACGAGGCCACCGAGTACCGCGGTGCCGTCCTCGACGTCACCGCGGTCGCGAAGGGGGACCGTTTCGGCTACCGCCAGCAGAAGGCCGCGTCCGACGGCTGGCTGGTCGTGGTCGCCGGCGGCACCTCGCACGGTGTCGGCCTGGAAGCGCCGAAGGCGCTGCACGGCATGATGCCGCGCGCCAAGGGTGTGGCCCGCGCGGGTCTCGCGACGGTCAACCGCAACCTCTCGCCGTTCGTCTGGGCGGGCAAGCAGCGCTGGTTCGCGGAGCCGCCGCACATGCAGGTCTCGATCCTCTTCGTCCCCTCCGACGCGCCGGAGCCGAAGGTCGGTGAGGAACTGGTGGCCCACCTGCGGCACACCACCACGCAGTTCGACCGCATGGTCGACCGCTGAGCGGCGCCGTGGACCGCTGAGGCGGACCGATCCGGCACGCGGAAGGGCCGGTACGACGACGAGTCGTACCGGCCCTTCCGTATGACGTATGCCGAGTCCGTACGTGTTCGCTCAGGGCGAACGGACGCACAGGGCGCCCTTCGACAGCCTCAGCGTGAGAGATCGGTCGACGAGCCCCACCGCACGACGGGCGCATCGGCGGAGCGCATCGCGGTCCGTGCCGCACGCCCCTCGGCCCCCAGGACGAAGACGTCCCGAGCCCCGTCCAGAACACCCCCTGAGGGGTCGTCGTCACCGGCCTGCCGCACCACGTCCCGCTCCGGCAGCAGGATGTCGCGTACGACCACGGCACACAGGTACAGCGTTCCCAAGAGATGGACGGCGATGGCCAGTTGGTAGCCCTCGGTCGGCAGGCCCTTGTGGGCGTCTCCGCTCGTCGTGTACGCCAAGTACATCCAGATCCCGAGGAAGTACACGACCTCGCACGCCTGCCAGACCAGGAAGTCGCGCCAGCGCGGCCGGGCGAGCGAGGCGAGGGGAATCAGCCACAGGACGTACTGCGGCGAGTAGACCTTGTTGGTGAGGATGAAGGCCGCGACCACCAGGAAGGCGAGCTGCGCGAAGCGCGGGCGACGCGGTGCCATGAGGCCGAGCGCGCCGATGCCCAGGCAGGCGAGGAGCATCATCACTGCCGCCAGGGTGTTCACCGTGTCGGTGGTCAGCGGAGAGTCCATGCGCTGGGAGAGGATCAGCCAGAAGGACCCGAAGTCGACGCCGCGCTCCTGGCTGAACGTGTAGAACTTCGACCAGCCGTCGCTCGCGAGCAGCATCACCGGCAGGTTCACGAGCAGCCAGGCGCCCGCCGTCCCGAGCAGCGCGGTCCCGAACGCCCGCCATCTGCCCGCCCGCCAGCACAGGATGAGCAGCGGCCCGAGGATGAGCACGGGATACAGCTTGGCGGCCGTCGCGAGGCCGAGGAGCACACCGAAAGCCAGCGCACGCGCGCGTGCCCACATCAGCATCGCGGCGGCCGTGAGAGCCACGGCGAGGAGGTCCCAGTTGATGGTGGCCGTCAGCGCGAAGGCCGGGGCGAGAGCGACGAGCAGCGCGTCCCAGGGGCGGCGCCGATGGGTGCGCGCGACGCACACGGCGATGACCGCGGTGCAGGCCATCAGTATCCCGGCGTTGACCATCCAGTAGATCTTTTCCTGGTGCTGGATGGAGCCGCTGCCGGGAGTGACCCAGGAGGCCACTTCCATGAACACGCCGGTGAGGACCGGGTACTCGAGGTACTCCATGTCGCCGGGCAGCTTGTCGAAGTACGGCACGAGACCGTCGGCGAAGCCGCGTCCCTGGTAGAGGTGCGGGATGTCGGAGTAACACGCGTGCGTGTACTGCGAGCTCGCTCCGAAGAACCACGCGCCGTTGTAGCACGGCATTTTCTGGATCATTCCGAGTGCGAACATCCCGAGCGCGACGAGTGCGATGACGCGCACGGGAGTCCACCACGTCGCCGCGAACAGCACTCTCCGGCCGACCGGACCGCCGATCAGCTCGCTGCCGGCCCGGGCGACCTCGTCCTCCCTCGTGGGCCGTACCGGCTCCGGCTCCTGGCTCACAGGCTCGTACGCGCTCGTGCGCGGCGTCTCTGCGCTGGGGTCTGCACTGGGCATGCCCGCCATCCTGCCGTACGCGACTGAGAACACGGAGAGGGCCGCCGCACCCATCGGTGCGACGGCCCTCGTTTCACGTGAAACATCCCTGCGGGACCGGCTCAGCCCCTCGGGCCGGAGATGAAGCCACCGCCACCGTTCTGGTTGCCGTGGTTGGCTCCGCCACCGGCCGGGTCGTCCGTCGGCGGTGGCGACTCCCCACCGGAACCGCCGTCGACACCGCCGTCGGCGGCACCACCACCACCGTTCTCCTGACCGCCGTCCTCGTTGCAGTCCCAGTCCAGCGGATCACAGGACTCCTCGGGGTCCGGCGACTTCGTCGGAGGCTTCGAGGACTCGGACTCCGTGGGCGTCGGTGACGTCGTCTTCTCCGGCTCCTCCTCGGTCTCCGTCGGGGACGGCGGCGGGGGCGGAGTCTCGCCTACCACCTTGCCGATCGGCCCGGGCACCGGGAAGTTCTGCACGGGCTTGCCCTTGAGCGCCTGCTCCATGTAGTCCTGCCAGATCTGCGCGGGGAACGAGGCTCCGTGGATCTTCTTCTCGCCGCCCGTGCCGAACATCTCCAGGAACTTGCGCTTCTTGTTGGTCTCGTCGTCGTCGAGCCGGTACATGCTCACCGCCGTCGACAGCTGCGGGGTGTAGCCGACGAACCAGGCCGACTTGTTGCCGTCGGTCGTACCGGTCTTGCCGGCGACCTGACGGCCGGAGAGCTGGGCCGAGGTACCCGTGCCCTTGTCCACGACGGTGCGCAGCACGTCGGTGACGTTGTCGGCGACCTCCGCGTCGAAGGCCTGCTTGGTCTCCTTCTCGTGCCGGTAGACCGTGTCGCCCTCGTGCTCGACCTCCGTGACCGAGTACGGCTCGTTCTGCTTGCCGCTCGCCGCGAAGGTGGAGTACGCCCCGGCCATCCGGATGGCGCTCGGCGACGAGGTGCCGAGCGAGAAGGACGGGTAGGTGGCACCGGCCATGGAGCTGTCGTCCTTGAGGCCGGCGTCCATGGCGGCCTCCTTCACCTTCTCCAGGCCGACGTCCATGCCGAGCTGCACATAGGCCGAGTTGACCGACTCCCTCATCGCCTCACGGAGATCGATCTGGTAGCTGGGAGGGTTGTACGACTGGTTTCCGTCGTTCTTCTGGTTCCACTGCTTGCCGTCGCGGTCCGTCCAGACCTGCCCGTTGTACTTCTGGATCTTGAGCTCGTTCTTGCCGCTGTACAGGCTCTTCGGGTTGACGATGGTGCGCTCGATCTCGGACTGCTGCTCCGGGCCGTCGGGATTGCGCACGCCGTACTTGAAGGCGGCGGCCAGCACGAAGGGCTTGTAGGTCGAACCGACCTGGGCACCGGTCTGGTCCGCGTTGTTGGTGAAGTGCTTGGTCGCGTCCTCACCGCCGTAGATGGCCTTGATCGCGCCGTCCTTCGGGTCCACGGAGGCGCCGCCGAACTGGACGTGCGTGTCCTTCTCCGGACGCAGCTTCGGCTTGATCTTGTCCTTGCGGACCTTGTTCACCGCCTTCTCGAGCTCCTTGACCTTCGTCCTGTCGAAGGTCGTGTGGATCTCGTATCCACCCTGCTGGAGCTGCTCGGCGGTGATGTTGGTGTTCCTGATGACGTACGCCTTGGCCAGGTCCACGAGGTAACCGGTCTGGCCTGCCAGGTCCACGTTCGAGCGCGGGTTCTGCAGCTTGGGGAACGCCGTGTACTTGGCCCGCCGCTCCTCGGTCAGGTGGCCGTCCTTGACCTCCTCGTCGAGGATCCACTTCCAGCGCTTCTTGGCGCGGGCGGTGTTGTCGTCCTTGTTGGCGGCGGGGTCGATCTCGGGATAGCCGGCCGGGTCGTAGTACGTGGCGCCCTTGAGCACCGTCGCCAGGAGAGCGCACTGGCTGGGGTCCAGCTCGCTGGCTTCCTTGCCGAAGTACGCCCGCGCGGCGGCCTGGATGCCGTAGGCCCCACGCCCGTAATAGGCGGTGTTGAGGTAACCCGCCATGATGTCTTCCTTGGAGACCTGGCGGCCGACCTTTATGGAGATGAAGAGCTCTTTGAACTTCCTGCTGAACGTCTGCGACTGATCACCGAGGCGCGCGTTCTTCACGTACTGCTGGGTGATGGTCGAGCCACCCTGGGTCTGCCCGCCCTTGGCCATGTTGACCAGGGCACGTGCGATGCCCATCGGGTCGACGCCCTTGTCCTTCTCGAACGTCTTGTTCTCCGCCGACATGACGGCGAAGCGCATCTCCGCCGGGATGTCGTCGTAGTCGATGATCTGGCGGTTGCGCTCACCACCGGTCGCGACCATCTGCTTGCCGTCGGCCCAGTAGTAGACGTTGTTCTGGGCCTTGGCCGCCTTGTCGACCTCCGGCACCTGCACCAGGGCGTACGCGATGCCGGCGACGGCCATCAGGCTGCCGAGGAAGCCGATGAACATGCCGGTGACCAGACGCCACGACGGGACCCAGCGGCGGGCGCCGCTCTTGCCCGCGCGCGGGTAGTCGATGAACCGCTTCTTGCCCGGCGGCTCGGCGCCGCGGCCCCTGCCGCGCCCTGCCCCGCCCGAGCCACCGGCACCGCCACCGCCACGGCGGCCACCGCCGGCACCGCGCCCACCCCCGTCGGGCGCCCTGCGGCGGCTGCCACCCGTGCCGACGGAACCGCTGCGCTGCGCGGCACGCCGGGCCTCGGCGCGGCCGCCGTAGGGCCGGCCCCCCTCGTCGGGGGACCCGGAACCGGTCGCCCCATGGGAAGGACCGGACGCCCCATAAGAAGAAGAGGGCGCTCCGGTATCGCCCCGCGGGGCCGCGCGGCGGCCCGATGGCGCTCCTGGGGCGCCTCGCCTGGCCGCGGCGCGTCCGCCGCCCTGCGGCTGCGGCGGTTTGCGACGGTGCTCGCTCATCGAACGATTACTCCTCGGGCAGGCGCAGCTGTCCACGCCTGGAAACGGCGGCTGGTTTCCGGTCCCCCCGAAATGCGGATGCGTCCGTTCCGGAACCCACCCGCACTACACCGGGGACGACGACGCTCTCATGCGTCACTTGGTTCCCGGCGGCATGCATGGCGCACAGACTACGCACCGTCAAAACCCTCGTAGAGCCGAAGTTCACCCCAAAACAGGCAAGTTACTTCCTACGAATCGGTGATGTGACGCCGTTCACCGTGCCCCCTCTTGTCTCAACCGGATCGCCGTTCTATCGTCTCGATGTATCGAGTCGATACATCAGCTCGGCATAAAGGCCGTACTGAGGGACCGCTGAGGGACCGTGGCAGACGGGAGGCGAAGATGAGCAGGCGCTCCGGCATCCTGGAATTCGCCGTCCTCGGGCTGCTCAGAGAGTCCCCGATGCACGGCTATGAGCTGCGTAAACGCCTCAATACATCGCTGGGAGTGTTCCGCGCCTTCAGCTACGGGACGCTCTACCCCTGCCTCAAGACGCTGGTCGCCAACGGCTGGTTGATCGAGGAGTCGGGCGGCAGCTCCGAAGACGCCCTGGCGGCTCCGCTCGCGGGGCGTCGCGCCAAGATCGTCTATCGGTTGACGGCGGAAGGTAAGGAGCACTTCGAGGACCTGCTCTCGCAGACCGGCCCCGACGCGTACGAGGACGAGCACTTCGCCGCCCGCTTCGCCTTCTTCGGGCAGACCTCGCGAGATGTGCGGATGCGGGTGCTCGAGGGCCGCCGCAGCCGTCTCGAAGAGCGCTTGGAGAAGATGCGCGCCTCCCTGGCCCGTACCCGGGAGCGCCTGGACGACTACACGCTCGAACTTCAGCGGCACGGCATGGAGTCCGTGGAGCGCGAAGTGCGCTGGCTGAACGAGCTCATCGAGAGCGAGCGGGCGGGGCGGGACCAGCAACGGTCCGCCCCCGGCAGCTCCGCTCAGCAGAACAGCACATCTGGGGAGTCGACGGGCCTGCCCCGGCGGCGGGAGACCAACCCGCCGCCGGATCCGTCCGATGACCCCAATAAGTGAGACCCAGCGTTCCGCGGGGTTTCATCCCGAAATACCGAGATCACACAGGGAGCAACCGGAATGGGTTCGGTTCGCGTAGCCATCGTCGGCGTGGGCAACTGCGCCGCCTCGCTGGTCCAGGGCGTCGAGTACTACAAGGACGCCGACCCGGACACGAAGGTCCCGGGCCTGATGCACGTCCAGTTCGGCGAGTATCACGTCGGTGACGTCGAGTTCGTCGCCGCCTTCGACGTCGACGCGAAGAAGGTCGGCCTCGACCTCTCGGACGCCATCGGTGCCAGCGAGAACAACACCATCAAGATCTGCGACGTGCCGAACAAGGGCGTCACGGTTCAGCGTGGTCACACCCTCGACGGCCTGGGTCTGTACTACCGCCAGACCATCGAGGAGTCCGCCGAGGCCCCGGTCGACGTCGTCCAGATCCTCAAGGACCGCAAGGTCGACGTCCTCGTCTGCTACCTGCCGGTCGGTTCCGAGGACGCCGCGAAGTTCTACGCGCAGTGCGCCATCGACGCGAAGGTCGCGTTCGTCAACGCTCTGCCTGTCTTCATCGCGGGCACCAAGGAGTGGGCGGACAAGTTCACCGAGGCCGGCGTCCCGATCGTCGGTGACGACATCAAGTCGCAGGTCGGCGCCACCATCACGCACCGCGTCATGGCGAAGCTGTTCGAGGACCGCGGTGTCCGTCTCGAGCGCACCATGCAGCTGAACGTCGGCGGCAACATGGACTTCAAGAACATGTTGGAGCGCGACCGCCTCGAGTCGAAGAAGATCTCGAAGACGCAGGCCGTCACCTCGCAGATCCCCGACCGCGAGCTGGGCGAGAAGAACGTCCACATCGGCCCGTCGGACTACGTCGCGTGGCTCGACGACCGCAAGTGGGCATACGTCCGCCTCGAGGGCCGCGCCTTCGGTGACGTCCCGCTGAACCTGGAGTACAAGCTCGAGGTCTGGGACTCCCCGAACTCGGCGGGTGTCATCATCGACGCCCTGCGCGCCGCGAAGATTGCCAAGGACCGCGGCATCGGCGGCCCGATCCTCTCCGCGTCGTCGTACTTCATGAAGTCCCCGCCGGTCCAGTACTTCGACGACGAGGCCTACGACAACGTCGAGAAGTTCATCAAGGGTGAGGTCGAGCGCTAAACAGCTCTCTCCTTGTCGCTTGTCGAGGGTCCCCGGGCATTCCGCCCGGGGACCCTCCTCGTATGTGAGGCTTAGCCCCATGGCTGTCGTCGGTGACCTGCGGATACTGCTGCGACTGCGGGACTTCCGACGACTCCTCGCCGTACGGCTGATCTCTCAGGGCGCAGACGGCGTCTATCAGGTCGCCCTCGCCACCTACGTCGTCTTCTCCCCGGAGAAGCAGGCCTCACCTGGAGCGATCGCCTCCGCCATGGCGGTGCTGCTCCTTCCCTACTCACTGATCGGCCCGTTCGCAGGCGTCCTCCTCGACCGCTGGCAGCGCCGCCAGGTCTTCCTGTACGGCAATCTCCTGCGGGCCGCCCTGGCGTCCGTGACCGCCGTGCTGATGCTGAGCGACGTCGCCGACTGGCTCTTCTACGTCTCCGCCCTCTGCGTCACCGCCGTGAACCGCTTCGTCCTGGCCGGGCTCTCGGCCGCGCTGCCGCGAGTGGTCGACGCCGACCGCCTGGTCATCGCGAACTCGCTCTCCCCGACCGCGGGGACGCTCGCCGCGACTCTCGGTGGCGGGCTCGCCTTCGTCGTACGCCTGGTGGGGCCTGACTCGGACGCGGCGGTGGTGCTTCTCGGGGCCGTTCTCTACCTCTGCGCGGCCCTCGCCTCGCTGCGCATGGCCCGTGCACTGCTCGGCCCGGACCCCGACCTGGTGCAGCCACGGCTCGTGGCGGCCGTCGCGGGTACGGCGCGCGGGCTGCGGTCGGGGGTACGGCATCTGCTGCAACGTCCCGCGGCCGCCCGCGCGCTGGCCGCGATGACGGTGCTGCGGTTCTGCTACGGCGCGCTGACGGTCATGGTCCTGATGCTCTGCCGGTACGCCTGGTCGTCGACGGAGTCCGACGGGCTCGCACTGCTCGGCCTGGCCGTGGGGTTCTCCGGCGCGGGGTTCTTCGTGGCGGCCCTGGTGACGCCCGCGGCGGTGGGACGGCTGGGGGCGGGTGGCTGGATCGTGGCCTGCGCGGGAGCGGCGGCGGTCCTCGAACCGGCCCTCGGCCTCACCTTCGCGCCCGTCCCGCTCCTCATCGCCGCCTTCGTCCTCGGCCTGACGACCCAGGGCGCGAAGATCGCCACGGACACGGTGGTGCAGTCCGCGGTGGCCGACGGCTTCCGAGGCCGGATCTTCTCCCTCTACGACGTCCTGTTCAACGTCGCGTTCGTCGGCGCGGCGGGAGTGGCCGCGCTGGTGCTGCCGCCTGACGGGCGGTCGGTTCCGCTGGTCGTCGGCGTGGCCCTGCTCTACGCAGCAATTGCTGGCGCTATGGCCCGTTTTGACGCGCAATAAGTGTCACATCAATGCCACAGAGCCCCTCTGGGCTTCAGAGATACCACCTCACCCGGATAACTTACGGGCGTCGTATTCGCGCCATCGCGCTCTCGTTCGAGGGGGACCCCCAAAGTGACCACACCGCCGCCCCAGGGCCAGGCTCCGTACCCGCCCCAGGGCCAGAACCCCTATGGCCAGCAGGCCCCGGCGGTCCCCTATCCGCCCCAGCAGGGTCAGCCCGGCGCGACGCAGCCGTACACGCCCTACAACCAGGGTGGACCCGTTCCCCCGGCGCCGGCTGCTCCCCGCGGGCGCGGCAAGAAGCTGCTCCTGCGCATCGGCGGCTTCGCTCTGGTCGCGATCCTCATAGCCGTCGGCAAGTGGTACCTCGGCAAGAGCGACGCGGAGTCCGCCGCGGTCGGCAGCTGCATGCACAACGAAGGCACGCAGTTCTCGCCGGAGCTCAAGGAGGTCGACTGCTCCTCGAGCGACTCCGAGTTCAAGGTCGTCGAGAAGTTCGACGGCACCAGCGACAGCACCAAGTGCGAGGCCGTCAAGACCTCCGAGATCGCCTACTACCAGCAGGGCAAGGGCCACGACGTCGTGCTCTGCCTGAAGAAGGCCTAGTAACAGACCGCCGAGGGGCGTTGTTTCACGGTTTCACGTGAAACAACGCCCCTCGGCGTATGCGCGGTGCGGGCTCGCGGATGTTTCACGTGAAACCGTGAAGCACCCGCCGACCCGTCTCAGACCTGCGACCCGTCTCAGTCCTGCGCGGCCCACCACTCCTTGAGCGCCGCAGCCGCCGCCTCCCGCTCCATCGGCCCGTTCTCCAAGCGCAGCTCCAGCAGGAACTTGTAGGCCTTGCCGATCACCGGGCCCGGGCCCACGTCCAGGATCTCCATGATGGCGTTGCCGTCGAGGTCGGGGCGGATGGAGTCCAGCTCCTCCTGCTCCTGGAGGCGGGCGATGCGCTCCTCCAGGCCGTCGTACGCACGCGACAGGGCGTTCGCCTTGCGCTTGTTGCGTGTCGTGCAGTCCGAGCGGGTCAGCTTGTGCAGGCGTTCCAGGAGCGGGCCCGCGTCGCGTACGTAGCGGCGTACGGCCGAGTCCGTCCACTCTCCGGTGCCGTAGCCGTGGAAGCGCAGGTGGAGCTCGACCAGGCGTGAGACGTCCTTCACGAGCTCGTTGGAGTACTTGAGCGCGGTCATCCGCTTCTTGACCATCTTGGCGCCGACCACCTCGTGGTGGTGGAAGGAGACGCGGCCGTCACTCTCGAAGCGCCGTGTCCGCGGCTTGCCGATGTCGTGCAGCAACGCAGCGAGCCGCAGCGTCAGGTCGGGGCCGTCCGTCTCCAGGGCCATCGCCTGCTCGAGGACGATCAGCGAGTGGTCGTACACGTCCTTGTGGCGGTGGTGCTCGTCCCGCTCCAGACGCAGCGCCGGCAGCTCGGGCAGGACCCGCTCGGCGAGGCCCGTCTCCACGAGGAGGGCGAGGCCCTTGCGCGGGTGTGCGGAGAGGATCAGTTTGTTCAATTCGTCGCGGACCCGCTCCGCGGAGACGATGTCGATGCGCTCGGCCATCGCCTTCATCGCGGCGACGACGTCCGGCGCCACCTCGAAGTCCAGCTGAGCGGCGAACCGTGCGGCCCGCAGCATGCGCAGCGGGTCGTCCGAGAAGGACTCCTCGGGGGTGCCGGGGGTGCGCAGGACACGCTCCGCCAGGTCCTCGAGACCACCGTGCGGGTCGACGAACTCCTTCTCGGGGAGCGCCACGGCCATCGCGTTCACCGTGAAGTCACGGCGCACGAGGTCTTCCTCGATGGAGTCGCCGTAGGACACCTCGGGCTTGCGCGAGGTCCTGTCGTACGCCTCCGAGCGGTACGTCGTGACCTCGACCTGGAAGCTCAGATCGGCGTCTCCGACGCGGGCGTCCTTCTGGCTGCCGACCGTGCCGAAGGCGATCCCGACCTCCCACACCGCGTCGGCCCACGGCCGGACGATCTTCAGTACGTCCTCGGGGCGGGCGTCGGTCGTGAAGTCCAGGTCGTTGCCGAGCCGGCCCAGAAGGGCGTCCCTGACCGAACCGCCGACCAAGGCGAGGGAGAACCCGGCCTCCTGGAAACGGCGGGCGAGGTCGTCCGCGACCGGGGACACACGGAGCAGTTCGCTGACCGCGCGGCGCTGCACCTGGCTCAGTGCGCTGGGGTTCTCTTCATTGGCGTTCGGCACAACAGAAAAGGGTACGTGCCCCGGGCGCCCGCGGCCGACCCGATTCCCGCCCGGCCCCACAGGGCTCGTACCGCCGCTTCCGCCCGCCTCCTGACATGGAGCGGTGCGCTTCTGATCACTTGGAGCGGCCCGCTTCTGATCACGTGGAGCAGTCCGCGGCACTTCGCCACAGCGCGCATCGTTACCATGCGTGGACGCACAACCGACGACCACTGACGACGAGGGACGGGCGAACGCGTGGCCGAGGCGGCAGACTTCCCGGGGACAAGCCCCTCACCTGCCCGCCGGTGGCTGCGGCGCACCGCAGCACTGCTGGTGGGTACCCCATTGCTGGCCGGCCTCCTGCAGGCCCCGGCAGGGCCCGTGGCGCAGGCCGCCGCGCCGGGCACACCGGCAGGCACGGCCGTGCAGAGCGCCAAGGCCGACGCCACCGGCTCTCGTACCGTCGACGTGTCCCTGGACTCGCTCACTCCCACCGCTCCCGGCGAGGGCGACACCCTCACCGTTTCGGGCACCGTCACCAACAACGGCAGGCAGACGGTGACCGGCGCCCAGGTCGGCCTGCGCGTCGGCACTCCGCTCAACAGCCGCAGCGCCATCGACAGCGCGGCGAAGCGCACGGGCTTCCAGCCGGGGGCCGAGGGCAGGGAGATCGGCGGGAAGTACGTCGAGAAGATCTCCAGGCTCGCACCGGGGGTGCGGCAGGACTTCAGCATCTCCGTACCGGTGAAGGCACTGTCCCTCGGCACCCACGGCGTGTACCAGCTGGGTGTCGCCCTCACCGGGCAGAGCGCCGCCCAGCCCTACCCCCAGGTGCTCGGCATCGAGCGCACTTTCCTGCCGTGGCAGCCCGACGCCGCCGGCACAAAGACGAAGACCACGTATCTGTGGCCGCTCACCACCTCCACCCACCTCACGGCGAAGACCGGGTCCGACGACCAGCAGACGCCCGTCTTCAAGAACGACGACCTGGCCGACGAGCTCGCCCCGGGCGGTCGCCTGGAGCAGCTCCTGTCCCTCGGCAGCCGCCATGACGTCACGTGGGTCATCGATCCGGACCTGCTCGCCTCGGTCGAGGCCATGACGAAGAGCTACCGGATCGAGAACCCCGACGGGAAGACGAGCAGGGCGGGCAAGCACCAGTCCGTCGCCAATCAGTGGCTCAACGACCTCCAGGCCGCCGTCAAGGGCAAGAAGGTCGTCGCGCTGCCCTTCGCCGACCCCGACCTCGCGTCCCTCGCCCACACCGGCAAGGCGGTCGGTGGCTCTCTCGGGCACCTCAAGGAAGCCACCGAGGTCGGCGCCAGCACGGTGAAGACGATCCTTCAGGTGAAGCCCACCACGGACTTCGCGTGGCCCGCCGACGGGGCGGTCGATCCGTCGATCGTCGACGTCGCCACGTCCGCGGGCGCTCATACGGTGATCGCCCGCAGCGACAGCCTTCGTGAGACCGGCGGCCTGTCGTACTCGCCGACCGCGGCCCGGCCCATCGGCGGCGGCACGACTGCCGTGGTGGCCGACTCCCGCCTCTCCACCGCTTTCCAGGGCGACATGACGGACGCCGGGAACTCCACGCTCGCCGTCCAGGAGTTCCTCGCCCAGAGCCTCATGATCAACCTGCAGGACCCGGACAACCAGCGGAGCATCGTCGTCGCGCCGCAGCGCATGCCCTCCGTCAGCCAGGCCCAGGCCATGGAGAAGGCGCTGAGCGCCCTCTCCGACGGAAAGTGGTCGCAGTCCGAGAGTCTGACCGCCGCCGCCAAGGCCAAGCCGGACCCGCAGGCGACCACCCAGGTGCCGTCGGCCGGGTCGTATCCCGCCTCGCTGCGCAAGCAGGAGCTGCCGCGCAAGTCCTTCGCGACCATCCAGGCCACCCAGAGTCAGCTGGAGAGCTTCCAGGTCATCCTCACCGAGAAGGACCGCGTGGTGACCCCCTTCGGGCGGGCCATAGACCGGGGGATGTCGACCTCCTGGCGGGGTCACGCGGTGGAGGCGACGGCCTACCAGGACAGCGTCAAGAGCTACCTGAGGAATCTCACCAAGCAGGTGAGCCTGATCAGGAGGTCCGACGCGAAGCTGTCCGGCCGCAGCGCCACCATCCCCGTATCGGTGCAGAACAACCTCGTGCAGGGCGTCGACCATCTCGTTCTGCGGTTGTACTCGCAGAACCCCACACGCCTGAAGATCGGCGGCGGGCAGTTCGAAGAGAAGCCGATCAAGATCGCGGGCGGCCACTCCCAGTCCGTGAAGTTCACGACCACCGCCAACGCCAACGGCCCCGTCCCGGTGTACGCGCGTCTCTACACGGAGGACGGCAAGCCCTACGGAGACGTCGTGCGCTTCGACGTCAACGTCACCGAGGTCACCCTCACCGTGATGCTCGTCATCGCGGGCGGTCTCCTACTGCTCGTGCTCGCCGGGTTCCGGATGTACACCCAGCGCAAGCGGGCGGCCCGCAAGCAGGCCCAGGAAGGCCCGGGCCAGGATCCCGAGCAGGAGTCGGGTGAAGACCCGGAGGCGGGCCCCGACGGCGAGTCCGGCAGCGGACCCGCGGCGGCCGACCCCGAGCAGCCGAGTGACCCGACGCCGGACACCGCTCCCGAAAGCACCGGCCCGTCGGGCACGGGTGAGAGAGTGGACCGTTGAGCGATGTCGTGGCCGGTGGGCCCGGGGACGATGAGGTGGGGTAACCATGAACGCGCCGTACGACGGTGACCGTGGCCAGGGCGCGGGCGGTTCCGCCTCGTCCGAAGGCCCGCCGCCCGGCTCCCCCGAGCACGGGCAGGTGCCGCCGCAGCCGGCGCCGGACGTGTATCTCCAGGACGCCTACGACCAGGACCCCTACCGGGCGCAGGACCTCTCGGCCCAGGACCCGGTGACCGAGGCGCTCTACGACCGCGCGGCGCATCCCCCGCCACCGCCCGGCACCTATCAGCAGCAGCCGCTCTACGCCCAGCCGCCCACCCCGGAGCACGCCCCCGACCCGCGCGTGTGGGCCCAGCCCCCGGCCCCCGAGCCGGAGGGGCCGACCCGGCATCTCCCTTACGGCGACGACGCCCGCACGACGCAGTTCGTGGGCGTCGACGACCTGGTCACCCAGGCCGGCGAGGAGTACCACGAGCCGGACGCCTTCGCTCACCTCTTCCGCGACCAGCAGGCCAGTGGCTACGGCGGTCAGCAGGGCGCCTACCAGCAGGACGAGTACCAGCAGAGCGGCTATCAGCAGGGCGGCTACCAACAAGGCCAGTACCCGCAGGGCGAGTACCCCCAGGGCCAGCACCCGCAGGGCGAGTACCAGCAAGGCGGCTATCAGCAGAGCGGCTACCAACAGGGCGCCGGCTACCCCCAGGGAAACGCCTACCAACAGGGCCACGGCTATCAGCAGGGGGACGACTACCAGCAGGGCAACGGCTACCAGCAGCCCGTCGACGGGGGTTACCCGCCCGCCGCCGAGCAGCCGCTCGTACCGGGCCCGGCAGCCGCTCCCGCACCCGCACCCGCTCCCGCCCAGGCGGCCGCGCCGGCGCCCGCCGCCAAGTCCGGCGGCCGCGCGGCGAGCCTGCTGAAGTCCAGCGCGCTCATGGCCGCGGGCACCCTGGTCTCGCGGCTCACCGGCTTCATCCGCTCCGCCCTGATCGTCTCGGCGCTCGGCGTCGGTCTGCTCGGCGACACGTTCCAGGTCGTCTACCAGATCCCCACGATGATCTACATCCTCACCGTGGGCGGCGGCCTCAACTCGGTGTTCGTGCCGCAGCTGGTGCGCTCCATGAAGGAGGACGAGGACGGCGGCGAGGCGTACGCCAACCGCCTGCTGACCCTCGTCACGGTGGCGCTCGCCGCGCTCACCGTCCTCGGCATCGTGCTGGCCCCGCAACTCGTGCGGGTGATGTCGGTACCGGTCGCCGACAATGCGGCGGCGACCGACGTCGGCACCACCCTGCTGCGCTACTTCCTGCCCTCGATCTTCTTCATGGGCATCCACGTGGTGATGGGCCAGATCCTCAACGTCCGCGGGAAATTCGGCGCGATGATGTGGACGCCGGTCCTCAACAACATCGTCATCATCGCCACGCTCGGCATGTTCATCTGGGTCTACGGCACGGCCGAGACGTCCGGCATGAACGTCAGGAGCATCCCGCCGGAGGCCGAGCGCCTCCTCGGCTTCGGTGTCCTGCTCGGTCTCGTCGTGCAGGCCCTGGCGATGATCCCGTACCTGCGGGAGACCGGCTTCAAGCTGCGTCCGCGCTTCGACTGGAAGGGCCAGGGCCTGGGCAAGGCCGCCAAGCTCGCCAAGTGGACCATCCTGTTCGTGCTGGCGAACCAGGCCGGCGCCCTCGTCGTCACCCAGCTGGCCACCGCAGCCACGGTCGACCTTCCCTCGACGAGCGGCATCGGTTTCTCCGCCTACGCCAACGCCCAGCTCATCTGGGGGCTCCCGCAGGCCATCATCACGGTCTCCCTGATGGCGGCCCTGCTGCCGAGGCTGTCCCGCTCCGCGAACGACGGTGACACCGGCTCCGTCCGTGACGACATCTCCCAGGGACTGCGCACGACGGCTGTCGCGATCGTGCCGATCGCCTTCGGGTTCGTCGCGCTCGGCATCCCGATGTGCACCCTGATCTTCGGCTCCTCGGGCAGCCCGCAGGCCACCAACATGGGCTTCATGCTGATGGCGTTCGGCCTCGGCCTGATCCCCTACTCCGTGCAGTACGTCGTGCTGCGTGCCTTCTACGCCTACGAGGACACGCGGACGCCGTTCTACAACACGGTCATCGTCGCCGCCGTGAACGCCGCCGCCTCCGCGGCCTGCTACTTCGTTCTGCCGACCCGCTGGGCCGTCACCGGCATGGCGGCCGTCTACGGCCTCGCGTACGCCATCGGCGTGGGCGTCGCATGGCGGCGGCTGCGGAAGCGGCTCGGCGGCGACCTGGACGGCTCTCGCGTCCTGCGTACGTATGCCAGGCTCGGTATCGCCTCGCTGCCCGCGGCGCTCCTCGGCGGCGGTGCCGCGTACGCGATCACGCAGGCCCTCGGACAGGGAGTGGTCGGTTCGCTGGCCGCACTGGTCGCGGGCGGTGTCGTCCTGCTCGGTGTCTACTTCGTCGCCGCGAAGCGCATGCGTATCGAGGAGCTCAACTCCATGGTCGGCATGGTCCGCGGCCGTCTCGGTCGGTGAGATCGGCAGGCTCGCACAACCATCGTCGGCGACCGTGTGTCGTGCATAGCGCCGGACTGTGGGCACAATTGGCTTTGGCGTCCGACGAAGCGCAATGGATGGGGAGGCAGGAACGACGGTGGCAGAACGGAGCACGGCTGCCGTCGACGTGGCAGACAACAGCGGTGACGAGCCGCTGACCGCCAAGGCGGAGCAGCCCACGGCCGACGGGGAGGCCCAGACCCGGGAGCGGGACACGGCAGCAGACGAAGAGGCGGCGGAGACAGACAGGTCCACGAGCCCGAGGGCGTCCTCACCCCCAGAACTGCACAGTGGCCACAAGCTCGCCAGACGCTATCGGCTCGAAGAGTGCGTCACCCGTCTGGACGGTTTCAGCAGTTGGCGTGCGGTCGACGAGAAGCTGCGCCGGGCTGTCGGCGTGCACCTCCTGCCCGCCGACCATCCGCGGGCCCGCTCGGTCCTCGCGGCGGCCCGTTCGTCGGCGCTGCTCGGCGACCCGCGCTTCGTACAGGTACTGGACGCCGTCGAGGAGAACGAACTCGTCTACGTCGTCCACGAGTGGCTCCCGGACGCCACGGAGCTCACCGCGGTCCTCGCCGCGAGCCCGCTCGAGGCACACGACGCCTACCAGCTCGTCAGCCAGGTCTCCCAGGCCATGGCCGCCGCGCACCGTGAGGGCCTCGCGCATCTGCGGCTCACTCCGAGCGCCGTGCTGCGCACCTCCACGGGCCAGTACCGCATCCGCGGCCTCGCCGTGAACGCCGCGCTGCGCGGCATCAGCTCCGAGACCCCGCAGCGCACGGACACGGAGGCGATCGGCGCTCTCCTGTACGCCGCCCTGACCCAGCGCTGGCCGTACGAGGACGACGCGTACGGCCTCTCCGGACTGCCCAAGGGCGTCGGGCTCATCGCCCCCGACCAGGTGCGCGCCGGCGTCCACCGGGGCCTGTCGGAGCTCGCCATGCGCGCGCTCGTCAACGACGGCGCGACCGCTTCACGCCAGGAACCTCCGTGCACCACGCCGGAGGAACTGGTGAAGGCCATCGGTGAGATGCCCCGCATCCGCCCGCCGGAGCCCGCGTTCACCGCACCGCCCGAGTACCAGCGCACCACGTACCAGCAGGGCACCTACGGCCGCCCCGCGGCACACCCCGGGATCACTCAGCCCGTGCCCACCCCGCCGCCCCCGCTGCAGAGCCGTACCGGCAGGGTCCTCAAGTGGGGCGTCTCCGCGCTGCTCATCGCCGCGCTCGGCCTCGGCAGCTGGCAGCTGGCGGACGCCCTGATGGAGCGCGAGAAGTCCAGCGACCCGGGCAAGACGAACACCACGACGGGCGGCGACAAGGGACAGCCCAAGCCCAAGAAGCCGATCAGTATCAAGCACGGCCAGGAGCTCGTCCTGGAGGGTTACGCCCAGGACCCGGAGAACGTCACCCGTACCTTCGACAAGAACAGTGCCTCGCTCTGGCGCACGAAGACCTTCAAGGAGGGGCCGCCGCTCGCCCCGTACAAGCCGGGTGTCGGTATCGTCTACGACCTCGGCTCGGAGCAAGAGGTCTCCGAGGCGTCCGTATCCCTTCTGTACGGCGGCGACCGCACCACGGTCTCGCTGTACGCCACGGATTCGCTGTCGCCCTCGACGGACATCAAGTCCATGAAGAAGATCGGCACCGCCACCACGTCCGGCACCACCGCGAAGATCAAGGCCAAGAAGGCCGTGAAGTCGCAGTACGTGCTCCTCTGGGTGACCGAGGTCCCGTACTCCGGCGTCGACGGGTACATCGGGGCGGGGTACAAGCAAGCCATCAAGGACGTGCAGCTCAAGGGCTGAGGGATCGGCCCGCCACAGCTCACTGGGGGAGGGGGTTCGACGGTGGACAGTGCCGCGCACGGTGACCTGAGCGATCAGGACCTCCTCGCCGCTCATGTCGCCGGCGACAAGGACGCCTTCGGCGTGCTGGTGCGGCGCCACCGCGACCGGCTGTGGGCCGTCGCGCTGCGCACGCTCGGGGACCGCGAGGAGGCCGCTGACGCGGTGCAGGACGCCTTGGTCTCCGCCTACCGCGCGGCGCACACGTTCCGGGGCCAGTCCGCCGTGACGACGTGGCTGCACCGCATCACCGTGAACGCCTGCCTCGACAGGGCGCGCAAGGCCGCCTCGCGCAAGACCTCGCCGATCGACGACACCGAGCGCCTCGAGCAGCTCCTGGAGCCGGAGGAGTCGGCTGCGGCTCCGGTCGAGCGGGGCGACCTCCACCGGGAGCTCCTGGAGGCCCTCGGCACCCTCCCTCACGACCAGCGCGCCGCTCTCGTACTGGTCGACATGCAGGGCTACCCCGTGGCCGAGGCCGCCCGCGTCCTCGACATCCCCACGGGCACGGTCAAGAGCCGCTGCGCGCGCGGCAGAGCCAGACTCTTGCCACTGCTCACTCATCTGCGTGCGGGGCCGCCTCCACGCGACGAGAACGGCGGCGCCGAAGAGGGGAGCGAGAAGCCCGGCTCGGGAAGGAACCGGACGCAGGGGGCATCCGTCCCACCGGCAGCAGGGCCACGCGACACAGGACCAAGCGATTCAGCTGCCGTGAAGGGCGGAGGTGGGCGAGCGTGACAACCGCGACCGACTCGGCGGGCGGGCACCCGGACGTCGCCGAGATCTCCGATCTGACCGAAGGCCTGCTCCCCCCTGCACGCACGAGCGACGTGCGACGGCACCTGGACAGCTGCGAGCTCTGTGCCGACGTCTACGCCTCTCTGGAGGAGATCCGAAGCATGCTCGGCACGCTGCCGGGCCCGCCGCGCATGCCCGACGATGTCGCCGGACGCATCGACGCGGCACTGGCCGCCGAAGCGCTGCTGGACTCCACCAGCCCCGAAGGCCTTTCTTCCGAGGACCCGGTGTCCGAGCCCGTGGCCGTCGCTGCTTCTTCGTCCCCTTCCCAGTCGGCGCCCGCCGCCGCGCATGTTTCACGTGAAACAACGCCCACTTCCACCCGGCCCGGAGCCGGAGACCGCCCCTCAGGACATTCCCGTGCGGCCACCGGTCCGGGGCGCGGCAGCCGCCTGCGTCCCACACGTCGACGCACCGCCGTGCTCGGCGCCGTCTTCACCGCGGCCGCCATCGGCCTCGGCACCCTGCTGATCCAGACCATGGGCGGCGACTCCGGAGGCACGGCCGGAACGCCTCCGGAGCGGCGGGACACGGCGAACTCCTTCTCCGAAGGAAAGCTCGAAGGCCGCGTCGCGGATCTCCTCAAGAAGAACTCCGTCAAGGAGACCGGGGAGATCGACACCCGCTCCAGCCCGCAGTCCCCCAAGAAGCCCGCCCCGCTGCGAGCGGCCCAGGTGCCGGACTGCATCCAGCGCGGCATCGGGGCCAAGACACCACTCGCCGCCGAAGAGGGCTCGTACGAGGGCAAGCGTGCCTACCTCGTCGTGGTGCCCCATGACTCGGACAGCAACAAGGTGTCCGCGTACGTCGTCGACGCCGCCTGCGTGGGCAAGTCCTCGCCCACCGCGGGCAAGGTCCTCGCGACACACGCCTACCCGCAGAGCTGACACCGCGGCCGACCGTCTTGTGGCCCATGGCACTCCTCGTCCTGACACACTTCCGTGCGCTCGGACACGTCCGGGAATGCAAGCCCCGTAGGATCCGTTGGGTGGGGTGAGAGTCCTGAGACAGGCACCCGCCAGCAGTACGCAGCAGTCCCCAGAGACGAGGAATCAAGCCGTGACCGACGTCCGTAACGTGATCATCATCGGCTCCGGGCCCGCCGGCTACACGGCGGCGCTCTACACCGCGCGCGCGTCGCTGAAGCCGCTGGTGTTCGAGGGCGCCGTCACCGCCGGCGGTGCGCTGATGAACACCACCGAGGTGGAGAACTTCCCCGGCTTCCAGGACGGTGTCATGGGCCCCGAGCTCATGGACAACATGCGGGCCCAGGCCGAGCGCTTCGGCGCCGAGCTCGTGCCCGACGACATCGTCGCCGTCGACCTCACCGGTGAGATCAAGACCGTGACGGACACCGCCGGCACCGTGCACCGCGCGAAGACCGTCATCGTCACCACCGGCTCCCAGCACCGCAAGCTCGGCCTGCCGAACGAGGACGCCCTCTCCGGACGCGGCGTCTCCTGGTGCGCCACCTGCGACGGGTTCTTCTTCAAGGACCAGGACATCGCCGTGATCGGCGGCGGTGACACCGCGATGGAGGAGGCCACCTTCCTCTCGCGCTTCGCCAAGTCCGTGACGATCGTGCACCGCCGCGACACCCTCCGCGCCTCCAAGGCGATGCAGGAGCGTGCCTTCGCCGACCCGAAGATCAAGTTCATCTGGGACAGCGAGATCGCCGAGATCAAGGGCGAGCAGAAGCTCTCCGGTCTGACGCTCCGCAACCTGAAGACGGGCGAGACGTCCGAGCTGCCGGTGACGGGCCTGTTCATCGCGATCGGCCACGACCCGCGCACGGAGCTCTTCAAGGGTCAGCTGCAGCTGGACGACGAGGGCTACCTGAAGGTCGACGCGCCCTCGACCCGGACGAACCTGACCGGTGTCTTCGGCGCCGGTGACGTGGTCGACCACACCTACCGTCAGGCGATCACCGCGGCTGGTACCGGCTGCTCCGCCGCTCTCGACGCCGAGCGCTTCCTGGCGGCGCTGTCCGACGCCGAGGCCCCTGAGCCCGAGAAGACGCCGATCGCCAGCGTCTGATCTTCACTCCACCCCGCACCACCCCGAGAAAAGAGGAGCCCGCAGTGGCCGGCAACCTGGAAAACGTGACGGACGCCTCCTTCGAGGAAGACGTCCTCAAGAGCGACAAGCCCGTGTTGGTGGACTTCTGGGCCGCCTGGTGCGGCCCGTGCCGTCAGATCGCCCCCTCCCTGGAGGCGATCGCCGCTGAGCACGGCGACAAGATCAAGATCGTCAAGCTCAACATCGACGAGAACCCCGGCACGGCCGCCAAGTACGGCGTCATGTCGATCCCGACCCTGAACGTCTACCAGGGCGGCGAGGTCGCCAAGACCATCGTCGGCGCCAAGCCGAAGGCGGCCATCGAGAGGGATCTGGCGGACTTCATCGCCGAGTAGTCGGTGGCGATGTTTCACGTGAAACACGAATGGACCAGTCCCCGCGGGGCTGGTCCATTCGCCTTTCAGCGGCCGGATCCTCGGCGATGTCGCATCACGCGACGGCTGTCCCCTCAAGCTCGACCAGCTGGCCCGGGATCGCCAGCCGAACCACTCCGAGCATGGTGGTGGTCGGTGCCACCGCGGCGGCTCCCAGCCGCCCTGCCAGTACGCCGTAATGCTGGAAGAGCAGGTCGACGTCGGTCGTGTAGACGTTGAGCCGGACGAGGTTCGCGAGAGACATGCCAGCCTCGCCGAGCACCGCCTCCAGGTTGTCGACGCTCAGCGCCAACTGTGCCGCCATGTCGCCCTCATGCTGGGGCTTGCCTTCGCCACTCATCGCGGTCTGCCCCGAGATGAACAGCGTCCGAGTGTGCCCGAAGACGGCTTCCCCCTGGTTGAACCCCATCTCGACCGACCACGTCACCGGGTTGATCGCCGTTCGTTCCATTGCCACGGCAACTCCATTCGCATCACGGGAGTACGTACGGCCATCGGCTCGTCAGCCGTCGGCTTCGACGTCGTGCCACAGAGCCTCGCAACAATTCATGACACCCTCAGTCACGTATTTCGATAACGTTCCCGCATGCGCGCCGACCGGTTGGTCTCGCTGGTGCTGCTGCTGCGTCAGCGAGGTCGGCTGACCGCGGACACGCTCGCCCGCGAGCTGGAGGTATCCACCCGCACTGTGCTGCGCGACATCGAGGCGCTGTCCACGGCCGGCGTCCCGGTCTACGCCGAGCGCGGTCGGCACGGCGGTTTCGCTCTGTCACCCGGCTTCCGGACCGAGCTCACCGGTCTCAACCACGATGAGGCCCTTGCCTTGCTGACGGCCGGTTCGGGGCGCGGTGAGCAGGTGTTCGGCCTCAGCTCGGCGCTCGCCTCGGCCATGCGGAAGGTGGTCGACGCACTGCCCGAAGGCCACCGGACCGCTGCGAGTGACGCGGCCCAGCGCTTCCTCGTGGACCCCGAGACCGACCTGCTCTCACGGCGGCTGGTCTCCGAGGAGGTGGCCGGCAGCACGATGATCCAGGTTCGGCGTGCGGTGCTCGCAGGGCGCAAGCTGCGCATCCAGTACGCGGCCACCGGCCAGGCGCCCCAGTGGCGCACGGTGGACCCGATCGGCCTGGTCACCGTTCGCGACCGGGCCTATCTGCTGGCCACGAGATCCGGCGCGGACCGCACCTACCGGCTGTCACGGATCTCGGCCGCCGAGGAGCTCCCCGAAACCGCACAGCGACCGGAGCAGGTCGACCTGGACCGGATCTGGCGAGACCGTTCTGCCCGGTTCCTCGCCGACAGCGACCACGTCACCGTGCTGGTGCGGGTGCACCCAGCCCGGCACGACGAGTTGGTGGACACCGCACTGGCCATCCGCGCGGAAGAACCCGAAGCGGACGGCTGGCTGCGGCTGAGGGTGACCTACCAGGACGCACGTCACGCCGAATGGGCGCTGTGGCAGGCCGGCGCGGACGCGGAAGCCCTGGCCCCCGAGTCGTTGCGCACGACCTTGCGCGAGCGGGCCGCCGCGATGGCCACGCACTACGGGACGCCTGCCTGACGTTCTCGGTTCACAGTGGCCGGAGCACGGGCTCCTTCTGCACCGCTCCCAGCAGCCGGTCGAGGGCCAGCTCGACGTCTTCCTTCCAGGAGAGCGTCGTTCGCAGTTCGAGCCTCAGCCGCGGATAGGAGGGGTGTGGGCGGACCGTCTTGAAGCCCACGGCCAGCAGATGATCCGCGGGCAGCACGCACGCCGGCTTCTCCCACCGCGCGTCCCCGAAGGCCTCGATCGCCTTGAACCCTCTGCGCAGCAGATCCTTCGCGACGGTCTGCACGATCACCCGCCCGAGCCCCTGACCTTGGTAGCCGGGCATGATCGACGCTGTCATCAGCTGAACGGCATCCGGCGACACGGGGCTCGTGGGGAACGCCGTGGAGCGGGGGACGTACGCCGGAGGCGCGTAGAGCACGAAGCCCACCGGTACGTCGTCCACGTAGACGACACGACCGCAGGAGCCCCACTCCAGGAGGACGGCGGAGATCCACGCCTCCTTCTCCAGGTCCGGAGTTCCTGCCTTTACCGCCGCTTCGCCACTGACCGGGTCCAGCTCCCAGAAGACGCAGGTCCGGCAACGCTCGGGAAGGTCCGGGAGGTTGTCCAGTGTGAGCGGTACGAGCCGACGCCCCATGAAGGCGGTTCCTCACTTCCATCGGCCGCCGCACTGCGGGCGGCTGTGAGCGCGCTGCGTTCCCTGAGCAGGCTGCCGACGAAGCCGCCGACCGCTCCCAGCCCGAGGCCCGCTGTCATCAGTCCGGTGCGGCTCATCGATCGCATGGCCCCCGCCTCCCCAATGAGGTGCCGTCAGGTGGATGCGCCATACCTGAACGCATCGTATCCACGATGAGATTGCATCGAAACCGCCAGAAAGCAAAGAGCGGGCCGTGTTCCGGTACAGACCGGACACGGCCCGCTTTCGCGGCGCTGCTGCCTCTGCGGGTCAGGCCTTGTCGCCCTCGGCGGCCTCGTCCGAATCGTCTTCGGCCAGCCCGTTCTTCAGGACCGGGCCCTCGCCCGGAGCCAGCGTGCTGAGGATGCGCTCCAGGTCCTCGAGAGAGGCGAAGTCAACGACGATCTTCCCCTTCTTCTGGCCCAGGTCCACCCTCACCCTGGTCTCGAACCGGTCGGAGAGCCGGGTGGCGAGGGTGCTCAGCGCCGGCGACAGCCGGGCACCGGCACGCGGCCCCTTCGCCTTCGGAGCGCGCTGCGGCCGCGACCCCATGAGGGTCACGATCTCCTCGACGGCACGCACCGAGAGCCCCTCGGCCACGATCCGGTGGGCGAGCCGGTCCTGCTCCTCCGAGTCCTCGACGGAAAGCAGCGCTCGGGCGTGCCCCGCGGAGAGAATTCCGGCCGCGACCCGGTTCTGCACCGTCGGCGAAAGCTTCAGCAGACGCAGGGTGTTGGAGACCTGCGGGCGGGACCGGCCGATGCGGTCCGCCAGCTGGTCGTGCGTGCAGTTGAAGTCCTTGAGCAGCTGGTCGTAAGCGGCGGCCTCTTCCAGCGGGTTCAGCTGGGCGCGGTGCAGGTTCTCCAGCAACGCGTCCAGGAGGAGCTTCTCGTCATCCGTGGCCCGCACGATGGCGGGGATGCGCTCCAGGCCCGCCTCCCGGCAGGCCCGCCAGCGCCGCTCGCCCATGATGAGCTCGTAGCGCGCGGGGCCCAGCTGCCGTACGACGACCGGCTGGAGAAGGCCGACCTCCTTGATGGAGGTCACCAGCTCGGCGAGAGCGTCCTCATCGAAGACCACTCGCGGCTGCTGCGGGTTGGGGGAGATGGAGTCGAGCGGCAGCTCGGCGAAGTACGCGCCGGCCACTGACTGGCTCTCCGGCGTCTCCGCGGCTTGCTGCGGCTGCTCCACTGTTTCACGTGAAACAGAGCTCTGCGGGAGTGCCGTCACCTTCGCGGCCGCCACCCCTCGCTCGGCCGTCAGCACCGGCACCGCCGAGGGAGACGTGGAGGCTCCACTCGCACTCTGCGGGGCCTGCTTCTCCGTCGGGGCTGCAGGGATCAAGGCACCGAGGCCTCGCCCCAGTCCTCTGCGTCGCTCACTCACTGCATCCCCTCCGTCATGCTGTGCTGGTCGTTCTGAGCGCCCATGTGGGCGTGCTGGACGTCGTAGCGCACTCCGACTCCGCGCAGCGCGATCTCGCGTGCTGCTTCGAAGTACGAGAGGGCGCCGCTCGATCCTGGATCGTAGGTGAGCACCGTCTGGCCGTAGCTCGGGGCCTCGGAGATACGGACCGACCGCGGGATGCTCGTCCGCAGGACCTCGTCGCCGAAGTGGTTGCGCACCTCGTCCGCCACCTGCGAGGCGAGCCGGGTCCTGCCGTCGTACATGGTGAGCAGGATCGTCGACACATGCAGGTTCGGGTTGAGGTGCCCCCGCACCAGGTCGACGTTGCGCAGGAGCTGGCCGAGCCCTTCCAGTGCGTAGTACTCGCACTGGATGGGGATCAGCACCTCCGCGCCGGCCACCATGGCGTTGACCGTCAGCAGGCCCAGCGACGGCGGGCAGTCGATGAGGATGTAGTCCAGCGGCTGCTCGTACGCCTGGATCGCCCTCTGCAGTCGGCTCTCCCGTGCGACAAGCGACACGAGCTCGATCTCCGCACCGGCGAGATCGATGGTGGCCGGGGCGCAGAAGAGACCCTCGACATCGGGCACCGGCTGAACGACCCCGGCGAGCGGCTTGCTCTCGACCAGTACGTCGTAGATGGACGGCACTTCGGCGTGGTGGTCGATACCGAGAGCTGTAGAGGCGTTGCCCTGCGGGTCGAGGTCGATCACCAGGACGCGGGCGCCATGCAGGGCGAGCGAGGCGGCGAGATTGACGGTGGTCGTCGTCTTTCCTACCCCGCCCTTCTGGTTGGCGACCACCATGACGCGGGTCTGCTCGGGGCGGGGCAGGCCCTCGCCTGCGCGGCCGAGTGCTTCCACCGCCAGTTGGGCAGCGCGACCAATGGGTGTGTCGTCCATCGGAGGCGGTGTTTCACGTGAAACATCCTCCCCCGCCGATTCGGTACGGGGACCGGGGACCGGATCGGTCATCGGTCCCGCGATGTTGGCGTCGGACCGCAACGATTCACTCTCCTCGACATCAGGCTCGCAGTGAACAGAGCCTCCCATGCTTTCAGGGTCGTGAACCAGCGAGGCCCGGTCTTCTGTGGATGAATCCACCTCTGTGGACAACTCCGTGCCCTTATCGAGGGAACCGAGTGGTCGACGGTCGCGAGGTTCCGCAGCGCGGCCGCGATTGATGATGCCATGCAGCAGTGAGCGACGTTTCACGTGAAACACGATGCACGGAAGCCGGGGTGCCGCTGGTGCGACACCCCGGTATGCGTACGTTTGACAGCTTTTGTGGAGTACGGCTCGTCGTCAGGACGGATCAATGACGGCACGAACAAGGGGCAGCACAGTTCAGTGACCGCTGGCCGCGAAGGCTCAGCGGCGACGGCGCGTGCGGCCGGTGCGAGCGGCCTTGGCCCGCTTCGCCGCGAAGCGCACACCGCCGGGGCTCTCCCCGACCTCGACCCGTACGACGGTGGACAGCGGGTCCACCACTCCCTCACCGACGTGCAGCACAGAGGTGTCCACGGCGCCGAGCTTGCTCAGGGCGGCGCCTGCCGCCTTGACCTCTTCCTCGGCGGTGTCTCCCTTGAGGAGCAGCATCTCCCCGTACGGACGCAGCAGCGGGACGCCCCAGGCCGCCAGGCGGTCCAGCGGTGCCACGGCCCGCGCGGTCACCACGTGGACGGGAGGGAGCTTGCCGAGCACTTCCTCGGCCCGGCCTCGCACGACCGTCACATGGTCGAGACCGAGCAGCTCGACGACTTCGGTGAGGAAGTTCGTGCGCCGCAGCAACGGCTCGAGGAGCGTGATCTTCAGGTCCGGCCGGACAAGGGCCAGCGGGATGCCCGGCAGCCCGGCACCGGAGCCGACATCGCACACCGTGACGCCCTCGGGCACGACCTCGGACAGAACGGCGCAGTTCAGCAGGTGCCGCTCCCACAGCCGCGGCACTTCGCGAGGACCGATCAGGCCGCGCTGGACCCCCGCGTCGGCCAGCAGTTCCGCGTAGCGGACCGCGTCCGAGAAGCGATCACCGAATACCGTCCGGGCTTCTTCCGGCGCCGGGGGGAGCTCCGCTGCCTCCGTCACGGGGACCGTCCTTCCGTACCGCACTGGGGTTGCTGTCTGTCGGGGGCTGTCTATCAGGCTGACAAAGACCGGCCCCGCCTGCGAACAGACGGGGCCGGAAAACGCTGGGGCGCGATCAGGCGGGGAGTACGACGACGAAGCGCTGCGGCTCCTCGCCCTCGGACTCGCTGCGCAGGCCGGCGGCCTTGACCGCGTCGTGCACGACCTTGCGCTCGAACGGCGTCATCGGCTCGAGCCTGGCCGGCTCACCGCTGCTCTTCACGTCGGCCGCGGCCTTGGCGCCCAGCTCCGAGAGCTCCTCGCGCTTCTTGGCGCGGTACCCCCCGATGTCCAGCATCAGGCGGCTGCGGTCACCGGTCTCACGGTGCACGGCGAGACGCGTGAGCTCCTGGAGGGCCTCCAGAACCTCACCGTCACGGCCGACCAGCTTCTGCAGGTCACGGCTGTCGCTGTCGCTGATGATCGACACAGCGGCGCGGTCGGCCTCGACATCCATGTCGATGTCGCCGTCGAGGTCGGCGATGTCCAGCAGACCCTCGAGGTAGTCCGCCGCGATCTCCCCCTCCTGCTCGAGGCGGGTGAGGGTGTCGCCGGCCTCGGCTGCGGCGGAGGTGGTGGTGCCTTCCGTCACGGGATGGGCTCCTTCTACTTCTTGGAGGACGGGTGCTTGGGCCGCTGCTGGCCCTTGCGCTGCTGTCCCGACTTGGCACGGCTGCGCTGACCGGAGCCGGGCTTGTTGCCCTGCTTGTTGTTGCCACCGGCCTGCTTGGTCTGGGGGGAGACGTCGGAATCGCCCGCGGGCTCGGCCGTGGTCTTCTCCAGCGACGTCTTCGCGTCGGCGGGTTCCTCCGCCTTGGTGGCACCGCCAGCGGCCTGCGTGGGGGCGGCCTGACGCTTGGACTTGCTCTGCCGCTTGGGCTGCTGGCGCTTCGGGGCGCCGCCCACGGTCGTGCCGTCCTCGGTCTCGGTCACGACGGAGTTGTCGCTCTCCACCACGGTGCCGTCGGCCTGGGCCGCGAGACCCGCCTTGGTCAGACCGTTGATGAACTTCCGCTCGAACTCGTTGCGGTCCCGGCCCTTGGCGACGATCGCCTTGACCACGTTCGTGTTGCCACGCCCGCGCACCTTCTTGCTGTGCGTGACCTGCTTCTGCAGACGCTCCAGGAAGGCGGCCTGGGCCTTGGAGCCGGGGGTGGGGTTCCGGCGGATCACGAACATCTGCTGACCCATGGTCCACACGTTGGTGGTCAGCCAGTAGACGAGGACACCGACGGGGAAGTTGATGCCGAAGATGGCGAACATGATCGGGAAGACGTACATCAGCATCTTCTGCTGCTGCATGAACGGCGTCTTGACCGTGGTGTCGACGTTCTTCGTCATCAGCTGGCGCTGGGTGAAGAACTGCGAGGCCGACATCAGGACGATCATGAGGGCGGTGACGACGCGGACGTCGGTCAGCGTGGCGCCGAGCGAGGCGACCTTGTCGGCGCTGTCCATGAACTTCGCGGCCAGCGGGGCGCCGAAGATGTGCGCCTTACGCGCGCTCTCCAGGAGATCGCCGTCGATGACGCCGATCTCCTTGCCCGTCGCGATGCCGTTGAGCACGTGGTACAGGGCGAAGAAGAACGGCGACTGCGCCAGGATGGGAAGGCACGAGGAGAGCGGGTTGGTACCCGACTCCTTGTACAGCTTCATCATCTCTTCGGACTGGCGCTGCTTGTCGCTCTTGTAGCGCTCCTGGATCTTCTTCATCTCGGGCTGCAGCGTCTGCATCGCCCGAGTGGCCTTGATCTGCTTCACGAAGAGCGGGATCAGGCAGATCCGGATCAGGATCACCAGGGACACGATGGACAGGCCCCAGGCCCAGCCCGTGTCGGGGCCGAAGAGCTTCCCGTACACCGAGTGGAACTGGACGATGATCCACGAGACTGGTGTCGTGATAAAGCTGAAGAGACTGGCAATCGTGTCCACTAATCAGGCTCCTTGAGCATGGGACGGGGTCTCGGTCTCGGCGGCCGACCCCGGGGGGATCTCCCCGGTCGGCGCGCTTGCGGCGGAGGGCCCGCCCTTGCGTTCGCGCCAGGCGGCGCGCAGCATCTCGTGCCACCGCGGACGCTTGCGCGGCGGGACATGGTCGACACCACCGAGCGACCACGGATTGCACCGCAGGATGCGCCAGCCGGTGAGCGCCGTTCCCTTGATCGCACCGTGCCGGTCGATGGCCAGGTAGCCGTAACGGGAACACGATGGGTAGTACTTGCACACCGGGCCCAGAAGCGGACTGATCGTCCACTGGTACAGCTTGATCAGAGCCAGCAGCGGGTACTTCATCGCGCGCCCCCTCCCAGCAGCCGCTGCAAGGCGGCGTCCAGGTCTCGGGCCAGCTGTGCATGGTCGGCGTCACCCGCTCCGGGCAGCGCTCGTACTACTACCAGGCTACCGGGGGGCACCAGGGCCACCCGGTCGCGCATGAGGTGACGGAGTCTGCGCTTCACGGTGTTGCGGACGACCGCTCCACCCACGGCCTTGCTCACGACGAAACCCGCACGTGTCGGGGGAAGGTTCTCCCCTGGCACGTGCGGGTCCGTTGCACCGCTACGTAGATGGACGACGAGAAGCGGGCGACCGGCCCGTCGTCCTCGGCGTACCGCGGTCGCGAAGTCTTCGCGCCGCCTCAGCCGATGCTCGGTAGGCAGCACGACGTCATGACCTGATCGGGATCAGGCGGACAGGCGGGCGCGACCCTTGCCACGGCGGGACGCGAGAATCGCGCGGCCGGCACGGGTGCGCATGCGCAGCCGGAAGCCGTGGGTCTTGGCGCGACGACGGTTGTTCGGCTGGAAGGTGCGCTTGCTCACTCGGGGGCTCCAGAAATGATTCGTTGGTGGCGGGACATCGCCTGGCTGTCACCGTGCGCCCACGAGAAGCTCGCGAATACGCACCGAGTGCACCGCTTCACAATCACAGATCGTGATCTTTGCCCATCGGAGGCAGGCGGCAGCAGCCATCGACAACTCGACCTGGTCACGGTACGCGGGGCTACGCCATCCGGTCAAACCGGCCATCGAGGGGAGACACTGTGCACAGCCTGTGGACAACAACTTGAACCGCAGCCGTCGCCCTGACTACCGTGACGGAACTCCGATTCGTTCCCTTCCCCCTCCCCATCCCGATTTCCGTCCCGCGAACCACACGTTCGTGGGACCCCGTGAGAGAGCGTGCCCTGTGGCTGACGTACCTGCCGATCTTGCCGCAGTGTGGCCACGAGTTCTGGAACATCTGCTGGGTGAGGGCCGCGGGCAGGGAGTCGAGGCGAAGGACGAGCGGTGGCTCCGGAGCTGCCAGCCCCTGGCACTCGTCGCCGACACCGCCCTGCTCGCCGTTCCGAACGAATTCGCCAAGGGCGTACTGGAAGGCCGGCTGGCCCCGGTGGTCAGCGAGACGCTGAGCCGCGAATGCGGGCGGCCGATCCGCATCGCCATCACCGTCGACGACTCCGTGGGTGAACCCGCGGGCCCGCCGGCGCCGCCCATGCAGCACCAGCACACACAGCAGCAACAGCACAACCAGCAGCAGCGCTACGAAGAGCCGGAGCTGCCGCCCTCCTCCGGTCAGGGGCGTGAGACGTACGAGAACTACGGACGGCGTCCAGGGGACGAGCACCAGGGCGACTCCCGGTCCGACCAGATGCCGACCGCGCGCCCGGCCTACCCGGAGTACCAGCGCCCCGGCGCCTGGCCCCAGCAGCAGCCGCAGGACGACTACGGCTGGCAGCAGCCGCGGCTCGGCTTCCCCGACCGTGATCCGTACGCGAACCCGGTCCAGCAGCCGCAGCACGACTACCGCTCGCAGCCTCCGCAGGATCGTTCGCCGTACGAGCAGCGGCGCCCCGAGCCGCAGGACAGGCGCGAGCGTCACGACATGTCCGAGCCGCACGGCGGGCCACGCGGCGGCGGTGTCCACCGGGGCGGGCCGGTCGGCCCCACCTCGTCGAGCGGCGCCCCCGGGCCGCTTGCGGCGCAGCCGGCGCCCGCGACGGGCCCCGGCGAGCCCACCGCGCGCCTCAACCCGAAGTACCTCTTCGACACCTTCGTCATCGGTGCGTCGAACCGCTTCGCGCACGCGGCCGCGGTAGCCGTCGCGGAGGCGCCCGCGAAGGCGTACAACCCCCTCTTCATCTACGGAGAGTCGGGCCTCGGCAAAACGCATCTGCTGCACGCGATCGGGCACTACGCCCGCAGCCTGTACCCCGGCACGCGCGTGCGCTACGTGAGCTCGGAGGAGTTCACCAACGAGTTCATCAACTCCATCCGCGACGGCAAGGGCGACAGCTTCCGCAAGCGGTACCGCGAGATGGACATCCTGCTCGTCGACGACATCCAGTTCCTGGCGGACAAGGAGTCGACGCAGGAGGAGTTCTTCCACACCTTCAACACGCTCCACAACGCGAACAAGCAGATCGTGCTCTCCAGTGACCGGCCGCCCAAGCAGCTGGTCACTCTCGAGGACCGGCTGCGCAACCGCTTCGAGTGGGGACTGATCACCGACGTCCAGCCGCCGGAGCTGGAGACGCGTATCGCGATCCTCCGTAAGAAGGCGGTGCAGGAGCAGCTCAACGCCCCGCCGGAGGTGCTCGAGTTCATCGCGTCACGGATCTCGCGGAACATCCGTGAGCTGGAGGGCGCGCTGATCCGGGTCACCGCGTTCGCGTCGCTCAATCGGCAGCCCGTGGACCTGGGGCTCACGGAGATCGTCCTCAAGGACCTCATCCCGGGCGGTGAGGACGCGGCTCCGGAGATCACCGCGCCGGCCATCATGGCGGCGACGGCCGACTACTTCGGGCTGACGGTGGACGACCTGTGCGGATCCTCGCGCAGCCGCGTGCTCGTGACGGCGCGCCAGATCGCCATGTACCTGTGCCGGGAGCTGACCGACCTCTCCTTGCCGAAGATCGGCGCGCAGTTCGGCGGCCGCGACCACACGACGGTCATGCACGCGGACCGCAAGATCCGCGCGCTGATGGCTGAGCGGCGCTCCATCTACAACCAGGTCACCGAGCTCACCAACCGCATCAAGAACGGCTGACAGCCACTCCAGTACGTCGCTGAGGGCGCTCCAGGACTCCTCCTGGGGCGCCTTTTTGCTGTCGGCACGCGCGCGTGGAGGTCTTCGCACACGCCCGTGCGGTTCTTCGCTGTTCGATTTCCCCTGCTCAGGCGGCTGTTCTCCACAGATCTGCCGACTTTTTCCCTTCCACACCCTGGGGAGGGGGAAGTTGTCCAGACGCTGTCCACAGGGGACGCTGCTGAGAGATCATCAGGCCAGGTCAGGTGTCTGTGGATTCGTGGACGGAGACTCTCCACAGCCTGTGGAGAAAAATCTCGTCCACAGGCTGTGCATGAAGTTGTCCACCGGCGGCCCACAGACTTGAGCTCGTTGTCCCCAGCTTTCCCCAGCTTCTCCACACGCCTGTCCACTGTTCGGCAACGCGACGCGCCTTCTCACCGGGTCGAGTGAAAGGCGTCACACCAAGGTGGTCGGTTGGCCTGTGGGGAAGCTGGGTAAAGCTGGGGACAGCGCTGGGGAGAAGTGGCCCCTGCCTGTGCACCGGGTGTGCAGAACTTTCGCCCGTCCACAGAAACACCTGGTTGTCCACCGGCACCGCCCACAGGGTCAGTGGATAAAAAACCGGGCCTGACCAGCGCTTTCGCGGTTATCCACGGTTTCCACAGCCCCTACTACTACTCCCAACTAGAGAGACCGGGGAAATGGTTTCGAAGCTGGGGCTGTGCACAACTCTCGCTCCGGAGCTCCGACACCGCTCGCCACGACTTGACCCCGACAGGCAACGACTGTCAGTGCAGTGCGTCAGACTGGTCCCCGGTGTCCTTCCCACGGCATGGCTGAGAGACACCGAGTCAGACGACGAGGGCCACAGGCCCAGCGGGCGAGAGCAGCCAGCAACAGCAGGAGGGCGGCTTAGGTGAAGATCCGGGTTGAACGCGACGTACTCGCGGAGGCGGTGGCCTGGGCGGCGCGCAGCCTCCCGGCCCGGCCGCCTGCGCCCGTCCTCGCAGGCCTGCTGCTGAAGGCCGAGGAAGGCGCACTGAGCCTGTCGAGCTTCGACTACGAGGTCTCGGCACGCGTCTCGGTGGACGCCGAGATCGACGAGGAAGGCACCGTCCTCGTGTCGGGCCGACTGCTCGCGGACATCTGCCGCGCCCTCCCCAACCGCCCGGTGGAGATCTCCACAGACGGTGTACGGGCGACGGTCGTCTGCGGCTCCTCGCGCTTCACACTCCACACGCTTCCTGTGGAGGAGTACCCCGCGCTGCCGCAGATGCCGACCGCCACGGGCACCGTCCCCGGTGAGGTCTTCGCCTCCGCCGCCTCCCAGGTGGCCATCGCCGCGGGCCGCGACGACACGCTGCCGGTGCTGACCGGTGTGCGCATCGAGATCGAGGGCGACACGGTCACCCTGGCCTCCACCGACCGCTACCGCTTCGCGGTCCGTGAGTTCCTGTGGAAGCCGGAGAACCCCGAGGCGTCCGCGGTGGCCCTGGTGCCCGCCAAGACGCTCCTGGACACCGCCAAGGCCCTCACGAGCGGCGACACGGTCACCCTGGCCCTGTCCGGCTCCGGTGCCGGCGAGGGCCTCATCGGCTTCGAGGGCGCCGGCCGGCGTACGACCACGCGTCTCCTCGAGGGCGACCTGCCGAAGTACCGCACGCTGTTCCCCACCGAGTTCAACTCGGTCGCGGTGATCGAAACCGCCCCCTTCGTAGAGGCCGTCAAGCGCGTGGCCCTGGTCGCCGAGCGCAACACTCCGGTGCGGCTCAGCTTCGAGCAGGGCGTGCTGATCCTGGAGGCGGGCTCCAGCGACGACGCACAGGCTGTGGAAAGGGTCGACGCCCAGCTGGACGGCGACGACATCTCCATCGCCTTCAACCCGACGTTCCTGCTCGACGGCCTCAGCGCGATCGACTCGCCGGTCGCCCAGCTCTCCTTCACCACGTCGACAAAGCCCGCTCTGCTGAGCGGCAAGCCGGCCGTGGACGCCGAGGCGGACGAGGCCTACAAGTACCTGATCATGCCTGTACGTCTGAGCGGCTGAGCCCACAGGTGTGTGCGTGCGTCCGGGCGTAGGCTCGGACGCAGGTACGAAAGTGCCGTAACGCCACCTCGCTAGTGAAGGAACCTCTGATGGAGCTCGGTCTCGTCGGCCTCGGCAAGATGGGCGGCAACATGCGCGAGCGCATCCGCCGCGCAGGTCACACCGTCATCGGATACGACCGCAACCCGGACCTCGCGGATGTCCCCAGCCTCGAAGAGCTTGTGGGCAAACTCAAGGGCCCGCGGGTGGTGTGGGTGATGGTCCCGGCAGGGGCCGCGACCCAGGCCACCATCGACGAACTCTCCGAGCTGCTGCAGCCCGGTGACGTCGTCGTGGACGGCGGCAACTCCCGCTGGACCGACGACGAGAAGCACGCCGAGGAGCTCAAGGCCAAGGGCATCGGCTTCGTCGACTGCGGCGTCTCCGGCGGCGTCTGGGGCCTCAAGAACGGCTACGCCCTGATGTACGGCGGCGACGAGGACGACGTCGCCAAGGTGCAGCCCATCTTCGACGCCCTGAAGCCGGAGGGTGACTTCGGCTCGGTGCACGCGGGCAAGGTCGGTGCGGGCCACTTCGCGAAGATGGTCCACAACGGCATCGAGTACGCGATGATGCAGGCCTACGCCGAGGGCTGGGAGCTCCTGGAGAAGGTCGACTCGGTCACGGACGTCCGTGAGGTCTTCCGCTCCTGGCAGGAGGGCACGGTCATCCGTTCCTGGCTGCTCGACCTCGCGGTCAACGCCCTGGACGACGACGAGCACCTGGAGAAGCTGCGCGGCTTCGCGCAGGACTCCGGGGAGGGCCGGTGGACGGTCGAGGCCGCCATCGACAACGCCGTGCCGCTGCCCGCGATCACGGCCTCGCTCTTCGCCCGGTTCGCCTCGCGCCAGGACGACTCCCCGCAGATGAAGATGATCGCCGCGCTGCGCAACCAGTTCGGTGGCCACGCGGTGGAGTCCAAGAGCGAGCACTGATCCACAGCCTGTGCGCAACGGCAGCCGTTGTGCACAGGCCTCTCAGCAAGTGAAGTAGGCCGGGGGAGGTCGGCGCACACCATGCACGTCACGCATCTCTCGCTGGCCGACTTCCGCTCGTACGCCCGGGTCGAGGTCCCGCTCGACCCGGGCGTCACCGCGTTCGTGGGCCCGAACGGGCAGGGCAAGACCAACCTCGTCGAGGCCGTCGGCTATCTCGCCACGCTCGGCAGCCACCGGGTCTCCTCGGACGCCCCCCTCGTCCGCATGGGCGCGGAGCGGGCCGTCATCC
Source organism: Streptomyces sp. NPDC039480 (assembly GCF_055597165.1). Lineage (NCBI taxonomy): Bacteria > Bacillati > Actinomycetota > Actinomycetes > Kitasatosporales > Streptomycetaceae > Streptomyces > Streptomyces sp. NPDC039480. Next base: position 253,295 of record NZ_JBVITX010000009.1, read on the forward strand.
GGGCCGCCGTCACCCAGGGCGAGCGCTCCCAGCTGGTCGAGCTCGAGCTCAACCCCGGCCGCGCCAACCGCGCCCGCATCAACAGGTCTTCCCAGGTCAAGCCGCGCGACGTGCTGGGCATCGTCCGCACGGTGCTGTTCGCGCCCGAGGACCTCGCGCTGATCAAGGGCGACCCCGGTGAGCGTCGGCGCTTCCTCGACGAGCTGATCACCGCGCGCTCCCCGCGCATGGCCGGGGTCCGCTCCGACTACGACCGGGTCCTGAAGCAGCGCAACACCCTCCTGAAGTCCGCCGCACTCGCCCGTCGGCACGGCGGTCGCTCCATGGACCTGTCCACGCTCGACGTCTGGGACCAGCACCTCGCGCGCGCGGGAGCCGAGCTGCTCGCCCAGCGGCTCGACCTGATCGCGGCGCTGCAGCCGCTGGCCGACAAGGCGTACGAACAGCTGGCACCCGGCGGCGGCCCCGTCTCTCTGGAGTACAAGCCGTCGGCACCCGGCGAAGGACACACCCGTGAGGCGCTCTACGAGCAGCTGATCGCCGCCCTCGAAGAGGCCCGCAAACAGGAGATCGAGCGGGGCGTCACCCTGATCGGCCCTCACCGCGACGACCTGCTGCTCAAGCTGGGCCAGCTCCCCGCGAAGGGGTACGCGAGCCACGGCGAGTCCTGGTCGTACGCCCTGTCGCTGCGCCTGGCCTCGTACGACCTGCTCAGGGCCGAGGGCAACGAACCGGTGCTCGTCCTCGACGACGTCTTCGCGGAGCTGGACAGCCGCCGCAGGGAGCGGCTCGCGGAGCTGGTGGCCCCCGGCGAGCAGGTGCTGGTCACCGCCGCGGTCGACGACGACGTCCCGGGAGTGCTCACCGGCACGCGGTACACGGTGTCGGACGGCGCGGTGGAGCGCGTATGAGCTCCGGAGAGTCTGCCGAGGGCGCCCCCGAGAACACCGCAGCGGGGACCCCGAAGAAACCCGAGCCCTCCGGCGTCGACCTCGCCAGGGTCGCCCTGCGTGCCGCCAAGGAACAGGCACGCGCGCGTGGGGACGCCGCACAGCAGAAGAAGCAGGCCCGGCGCGGCGGGCTGCGGTCCGGCGCGCGCTCCGACGGGCGCGACCCGCTGCCGCTCGGTTCCGCGATCAACCGTCTGATCACCGAGCGCGGCTGGGAGACGCCGGCCGCGGTGGGCGGCGTGATGGGCCGCTGGCCGCAGATCGTCGGCGACGACCTGGCCAACCACTGCGTACCCCAGCGGTACGACGAGGACGAGCGCGTCCTGACCGTGCAGTGCGACTCCACGGCGTGGGCCACGCAGCTGCGTCTCATGGCCCCCCAGCTGGTCGCACGGCTCAACGAAGACCTGGGCCACGGCACCGTGCGCCTCATCAAGGTCCTCGGCCCCGGAGGCCCCCCGCGCCGCTTCGGACCCTTGCGCGCACCGGGCAGCACGGGCCCCGGCGACACCTACGGCTGAGCCCGTCGGTGACGGTTGCTGGCGGTTGACGGCTCGAAGCGCTGAGTGCCGCTGTGAGCGTTCTGGAGCCCTGGGCCGCATATGGGGAGTCGGCCGAGGCCGGTTCAGGGCGGCACATGAGGACTCAGGTACCGGCAAACCCCCATCACTGTCAGCGCTACCGGTAGACTGGAAGCTAATCCCGCCCCACTTGTGGGACGCACCGAGCAACGCTGACTATCGCTGAACGACGCAGCCGCTCCGGCCACCGCCGGGAGCTTGGCTTGTGCTGTGCCAGAAAGGGCGCTTCGTGGCCGATTCCGGCAACCCCAACGAGAACATCCCGTCCACCGCCGCCGGCGAGAACGTCGAGGCACCGCCCTCGTACGACGCCAGCGCGATCACCGTCCTCGAGGGTCTGGACGCGGTCCGCAAGCGACCCGGCATGTACATCGGTTCGACCGGTGAGCGCGGCCTGCACCACCTCGTGCAGGAAGTCGTGGACAACTCCGTGGACGAGGCCCTCGCCGGCCACGCGGACACGATCGACGTCACGATCCTCGCGGACGGCGGCGTGCGCGTGGTGGACAACGGCCGAGGCATTCCGGTCGACATGCACCCCGTGGAGAAGAAGCCCGCCGTCGAGGTCGTCCTGACCGTGTTGCACGCGGGCGGCAAGTTCGGCGGCGGTGGCTACGCCGTCTCCGGTGGTCTGCACGGCGTCGGCGTCTCCGTGGTGAACGCCCTCTCGACCAAGCTCGCCGTCGACATCAAGCGCGACGGCTACCGCTGGACCCAGGACTACAAGCTGGGTGTGCCGACGGCCCCGCTCGCCAAGCACGAGCGGGTCGAGGAGTCGGGCACCACGGTCACCTTCTGGGCCGACCCGGACGTCTTCGAGACGACCGAGTACTCCTTCGAGACGCTGGCGCGGCGTTTCCAGGAGATGGCGTTCCTCAACAAGGGTTTGACGATCAAACTCACTGATGAGCGTGACTCGGCGAAGGCCACGGCCGGTGCCGACTCGGCCGAGGCGACCGACGACGAGGCCGCCGAGGCCCGCACGGTCACGTACCACTACGAAGGCGGCATCGTCGACTTCGTGAAGTACCTCAACTCCCGCAAGGGCGAGGTCGTCCACCCGACCGTCATCGACGTCGAGGCCGAGGACAAGGAGCGCCTGCTCTCGGTCGAGATCGCGATGCAGTGGAACTCGCAGTACACCGAGGGCGTGTACTCCTTCGCGAACACGATCCACACGCACGAGGGCGGTACGCACGAAGAGGGCTTCAGGGCCGCACTGACGGGCCTGGTGAACCGCTATGCGCGCGAGAAGAAGCTCCTCCGCGAGAAGGACGACAACCTCACGGGTGAGGACATCCGCGAGGGTCTGACCGCGATCATCTCGGTCAAGCTCGGCGAGCCCCAGTTCGAGGGCCAGACGAAGACCAAGCTGGGCAACACCGAGGCGAAGACCTTCGTCCAGAAGGTCGTCCACGAGCATCTCACGGACTGGTTCGACCGGAACCCCAACGAGGCCGCGGACATCATCCGCAAGGGCATCCAGGCCGCCACCGCGCGCGTGGCCGCCCGCAAGGCGCGCGACCTGACCCGCCGCAAGGGCCTCCTGGAGACGGCGTCGCTGCCCGGCAAGCTCAGCGACTGCCAGTCGAACGACCCCACCAAGTGCGAGATCTTCATCGTCGAGGGTGACTCCGCCGGTGGTTCGGCGAAGTCCGGCCGCGACCCGATGTACCAGGCGATCCTGCCCATCCGAGGCAAGATCCTGAACGTCGAGAAGGCGCGCGTCGACAAGATCCTGCACAACCAGGAAGTCCAGGCCCTCATCTCGGCCTTCGGCACCGGTGTGCACGAGGACTTCGACATCGAGAAGCTCCGCTATCACAAGATCATCCTGATGGCGGACGCCGACGTCGACGGCCAGCACATCAACACGCTGCTCCTGACGTTCCTCTTCCGCTTCATGCGGCCGCTGGTCGAGCACGGGCACATCTACCTGTCGCGCCCGCCGCTCTACAAGATCAAGTGGTCGCGGGACGACTTCCAGTACGCGTACTCCGACCGAGAGCGCGACGCCCTGGTGGAGCTCGGCCGCCAGGCCGGCAAGCGCATCAGGGACGACTCGGTCCAGCGCTTCAAGGGTCTCGGCGAGATGAACGCCGAGGAGCTCCGCATCACGACGATGGACCAGGAGCACCGCGTGCTCGGCCAGGTGACCCTGGACGACGCGGCACAGGCCGACGACCTCTTCTCGGTGCTGATGGGAGAGGACGTCGAGGCACGGCGCTCGTTCATCCAGCGCAATGCCAAGGACGTCCGTTTCCTCGACATCTGAGTCGGCCCGTACAAGCCGCACCTCGAAAGGACTTTGACCAGCAATGGCCGACGAGAACACCCCTGTGACGCCCGAAGAGGAACCCGCCGTTCCCGGTGTGGGCATGCGTGTCGAGCCCGTCGGGCTCGAAACGGAGATGCAGCGCTCGTACCTGGATTACGCGATGTCCGTCATCGTGTCCCGCGCGCTGCCCGACGTACGCGACGGTCTGAAGCCCGTCCACCGCCGCGTCCTGTACGCGATGTACGACGGCGGCTACCGCCCCGAGAAGGGCTTCTACAAGTGCGCCCGCGTCGTCGGCGACGTCATGGGCACCTACCACCCGCACGGCGACTCCTCCATCTACGACGCCCTGGTGCGCCTCGCCCAGCACTGGTCGATGCGGATGCCGCTGGTGGACTCCAACGGCAACTTCGGCTCCCCGGGCAACGACCCGGCGGCCGCCATGCGGTACACCGAGTGCAAGATGGCGCCGCTGGCCATGGAGATGGTCCGTGACATCGACGAGGAGACCGTCGACTTCACGGACAACTACGACGGCCGCAACCAGGAGCCGACGGTCCTGCCGGCGCGCTTCCCGAACCTGCTGATCAACGGCTCGGCGGGCATCGCGGTCGGCATGGCCACCAACATCCCGCCGCACAACCTCCGCGAGGTCGCGGCGGGCGCGCAGTGGGCCCTGGAGCACCCCGACGCCACGCACGAGGAGCTGCTCGACGCCCTCATCGAGCGCATCAAGGGCCCCGACTTCCCGACCGGTGCCCTGGTAGTGGGCCGCAAGGGCATCGAGGAGGCGTACCGCACGGGCCGTGGCTCCATCACGATGCGCGCGGTCGTCGCGGTCGAGGAGATCCAGAACCGCCAGTGCCTGGTGGTCACCGAACTCCCCTACCAGACCAACCCCGACAACCTCGCGCAGAAGATCGCCGACCTGGTCAAGGACGGCAAGGTCGGCGGCATCGCCGACGTCCGCGACGAGTCGTCCTCGCGCACCGGCCAGCGCCTCGTCATCGTCCTGAAGCGTGACGCGGTCGCCAAGGTCGTCCTGAACAACCTCTACAAGCACACCGACCTGCAGTCGAACTTCAGCGCCAACATGCTGGCCCTGGTCGACGGTGTGCCGCGCACCCTCTCGCTGGACGCGTTCATCCGCCACTGGGTGACGCACCAGGTCGAGGTCATCGTCCGGCGCACGAAGTTCCGGCTGCGCAAGGCCGAGGAGCGGGCGCACATCCTGCGCGGCCTCCTCAAGGCCCTGGACGCCATCGACGAGGTCATCGCGCTCATCCGCGGCAGCCAGACCGTCGACATCGCGCGCGAGGGCCTCATGGGCCTCCTCTCGATCGACGAGATCCAGGCCAACGCCATCCTCGAGATGCAGCTGCGCCGGCTCGCCGCCCTGGAGCGCCAGAAGATCGTCGCCGAGCACGACGAGCTCCAGGCGAAGATCAACGAGTACAACTCGATCCTGGCCTCCCCCCAGAAGCAGCGCCAGATCATCAGCGACGAGCTCGCGGCGATCGTCGACAAGTTCGGCGAGGACCGTCGCTCCGCCCTGGTGCCCTTCGACGGCGACATGTCCATGGAGGACCTGATCGCCGAAGAGGACATCGTCGTCACCATCACGCGCGGCGGCTACATCAAGCGCACCAAGACGGAGGACTACCGCTCGCAGAAGCGCGGCGGCAAGGGCGTGCGCGGCACGAAGCTGAAGCAGGACGACATCGTCGACCACTTCTTCGTGTCGACGACGCACCACTGGCTGCTGTTCTTCACGAACAAGGGCCGCGTCTACCGCGCGAAGGCGTACGAGCTGCCCGATGCCGGCCGCGAGGCCCGCGGCCAGCACGTCGCCAACCTCCTCGCCTTCCAGCCGGACGAGCAGATCGCCGAGATCCTCGCGATCCGCGACTACGAAGCGGTGCCCTACCTGGTGCTCGCCACCAAGGGCGGCCTGGTCAAGAAGACCTCTCTGAAGGACTACGACTCGCCGCGGTCGGGTGGCGTCATCGCCATCAATCTCCGTGAGACGGAGGACGGTTCGGACGACGAACTGATCGGCGCCGAGCTCGTCTCGGCCGAGGACGACCTGCTGCTCATCAGCAAGAAGGCCCAGTCGATCCGGTTCACCGCAACGGACGACGCGCTGCGCCCGATGGGCCGCGCCACTTCGGGCGTCAAGGGAATGAGTTTCCGCGACGGCGACGAACTGCTCTCGATGAATGTCGTTCGTCCAGGTACGTTCGTGTTCACCGCCACCGACGGTGGGTACGCGAAGCGGACCAACGTCGACGAGTACCGCGTCCAGGGTCGCGGTGGCCTCGGCATCAAGGCCGCCAAGATCGTGGAGGACCGCGGCTCGCTCGTCGGCGCCCTGGTGGTCGAGGAGACCGATGAGATCCTCGCCATCACGCTGTCCGGCGGTGTGATTCGTACGCGAGTCAACGAGATCAGGGAGACGGGCCGTGACACCATGGGCGTCCAACTGATCAACCTGGGCAAGCGCGATGCCGTGGTCGGTATCGCTCGTAACGCCGAGGCCGGACGCGAGGCCGAAGAAGTCGACGGGGACATCGTCGTCGACGAATCGGACGGTGCCGAACCGGCCGCCGGTACGGACGAGGGCACGGACTCCTCGGCCGAGTAGCGCGAGGAGTGAGTCATCGTGAGTGGAGCCACGGGCGCCGGGGCGAATCGGACCGGCACTACCGGCACGGAAGGTGCCCGTGGCTCCGCCACTGATGCACACGACTCAGACGAGTCTCATGGATCCCAGGGGGGGACTGTGACGGACACCCGAGGGCCAGAGACCGCTGGTCAGGCCGCTGACCAGTACGACGCCTCGTACCCGGCGGGCAAGGGCAAGAACAAGAAGAAGGCGGGCGGCGCGCTGCCGGGTGAGCGACAGCCCCAGCAGCAGTCGTCCCAGCCGTACCACCCGCCGCAGGCGTATCAGCAGGGCGCGCAGGCCGGTGGTGCGCGCAAGCCGCGCACCGGGGCGCGCACCATGCCGCGCACGCGCAAGGCGCGGCTCCGGGTGGCCAAGGCCGACCCCTGGTCGGTGATGAAGGTCAGCTTCCTGCTCTCCATCGCGCTCGGCATCTGCACGATCGTCGCGGCGGCCGTCCTGTGGATGGTCATGGACGCGATGGGCGTCTTCTCCACGGTCGGCGGCACGATCTCCGAGGCGACGGGCTCGAACGAGTCCAACGGCTTCGACCTGCAGTCCTTCCTGTCGCTGCCGCGCGTCCTGATGTTCACGTCGATCATCGCGGTCATCGACGTCGTCCTCGCGACGGCTCTGGCGACGCTGGGCGCCTTCATCTACAACCTCTCCGCGGGCTTCGTGGGCGGCGTCGAGCTGACCCTGGCCGAGGACGAGTAGTTCTCTCGCAGCTGCGTCTGGCGCGGCCGTCCTCCACGCGCGTGGGCATCGATTTTGGGACTGGCGCCCAGGTGCGCTAATCTTCAGAGGTCAGCGCGCGGGACATACACCGCAGCGCGGCGGGGCTATAGCTCAGTTGGTTAGAGCGCATCCCTGATAAGGATGAGGCCACAGGTTCAAATCCTGTTAGCCCCACCAGCACAGAACCCCCAACCGGTTGCGGTTGGGGGTTCTGGCGTTTCCGGGGGCTTCTGAGCTCCTTCTGTGCTCTTCCTGTGCTCTTCCTGCGCTCTGCAGGGGTCCGACCGGGGCCCCCTTGGGGGCTCTCGTCGGGCAGCCAAGACAGCAGCCAAGAAGAAGACCCCCGGCCTGTCGTGGCCGGGGGTCTTCCGAGGTTTACGAGGGCGTGTGCCCTGGGCGCGAGGCCGGGGTTACGGCTCTGAGGCGAGGACCGGCTCATGCGCGGGGGACTCCGTCTCGGTGTCCGCGTCCACGTCCGTGGGCGGCAGGTGCCGGCAACTGGGGGACGAGCCGTGGGCCTCGGCGCGGATGCGCTGCTTCATCGTCGGGGGCAGGGACCGTTCGTACGCTGCCGCCCAGAGGGCCGTCATCGGCGCGCTCACGCACGCTGTGGCGTTGCGTGCGTTCGTGGTCTCCTGTACCGCCGTGGCCGCGGTGGCCGTCGTGGTGAGTCCCAGCGCGGCGAAGAGCGCGAGGAAGGCGGTGACGATCGTGGTCCACAGCTTCATGGCCTTGTTGCCGGTCATGGCCCCTCAATTCGGGTTGGGCGATTTGCGTACTTTCCTCATGATGTGTATGTGGGGCTGAGAGTGGCGGACCGACGCTCGTGGCGCGTGGATGTTCAGATGAACACCACCCGGATGGCCGCAAGGGTGCCGAGAAAGGGGCAAAGCGGCGAAAGTCACAGCGGGGACGGGAACTGTGCGAAGTTCTGAGGTCCGTTTCGACTGCGCTGTTCAGGGCGGGAGTTGAGGCAGATCCAGGTCACCGATCGATATCGCTCGGTGTGTATAGTCGGGCGCCAGAAGTCCCCTACGTCAAGGAAAGACGAGGTCGCGCGGTGAAGAAGCTTCTCCTGGTCGCACTGGCCGCCATCGGCGGGCTCCTCGTGTACCGCCAGATCCAGGCGGATCGCGCCGAGCAGGATCTGTGGACGGAGGCGACTGACTCCGTGCCCACGGGTTCGTGAGTCATCGACAACAGTCACTTGCAGGCCCCGGTCGCTTTTGCGGCCGGGGCTTTGTGTTGTTCGCGTCCGTTAATTAAACGCTTGCGTATGCAAATGCGAGGGTGGCGCGGTTGCGTCGGTGGTGGGCTCGTGGTGGTGTCCGCGCGGCAGTCGGCGGGCAGGACGGTCGGGATGGGCGGGACGGCTAGGTTCGCGGCGAGGGGTGACGCGGGATGGGGCGGCGGAGGCGGAGGCTGAGCGGAGGCTCGGCTGCGGCTGTGGTCGCGGTGTTGTGCGTGGTGGCTGGGGGTTCCGGGCAGGCCGGGGCCACGGGGCAGGCCGGGGCCGCAGGGCAGGGCGTGGCTGCGGGGCCGTCACCCGGCCCGTACGCCTTTGCCGAGGGCGCCGAGACGGTCGAGGGTGCTGCGAGCAACGTCGATGGGCCTCGGCTCAGCCCCGGTAAGACGTACAAAAGCTCCCTCCCGCGCGTGGGGCAGCGTTTTTACCGCCTGGAGCTCGGGGCGGAGGACAGTGCGTACGTCTCGGTCACGGCTGTTCCGAAGCCCGGTACCAGGGTTTCCTACGCCGACGGGGTCGAAGTGTCCGTACAGGACGCCGACGGCAACAACTGCAGCCCTCTGGAGGCGGAAGAGGCACGGTTCGGCTCTTCGGAGAGCCCGCGTCCGATCACGGCCACGGCAGCGCGCAGGGCCGGCCCCGACGAGAAGAGCTGTAGGGGCGCCGGTACGTATTACGTGCTGGTCGAGCGGGCCAGAGCTTCCAGTGCCGCTCTGGAGAACTGGGACCTGGAACTTCACGTGGCGTCAGAACCCGCGCTGCGGGCGGGGAGCGCGACCGCTCCGCCGGAGTCGTGGAACTCCGCGGCGCCTGTACTGCCCTCGGGAGAGCGGAAGCATCGCGGGGGCGGCACGAGCTTCAACACGGCCCGGGGGCTGGAGAAAGGGGTGTGGGGGGCCGACATCGTGCCCGGGGAGACCCTCTTCTACCGCGTCCCGGTCGACTGGGGGCAGCAACTGTCGGTCGCCGCGGAGCTGGGCAGTTCGCGGCTCGGCAGTTCGGGGCTGGGCAGTTCGGAGTCCGGCAGTTCGGGTGGAGCCGGTCGTGGGGTGGCTCGGGACTCGGGGTACGTCTCGTCCGCGTTGGTCGTGTCCCTGTCCAACCCGGTGCGTGCCCAGGTCGACGACGCTGACACGGCGTTCGACGGCAGGCAGAAGTCGACGGTCCTGGACCCGCTGCCGCCGGTCGCGTACGAGAACCGCTTCGCCCTCACCGACGAAGTCGCCGCCATGCGCTTTGCCGGCTGGTACTACGTGGCGGTCCACCTGAGCCCGGACGTCGCGGAGAAGTTCGGCGCCGCCCCGCTGGAACTGACGCTACGGGTGGACGTCGACGGGTCACCGCGGCCCGGACCCTCGTACGCGGGAACGCCCGAGCCCGCCGAGAACTTCGGCGTCACGGAGCGGGACACGGAGGCGGCGGAGCGCGGGGAGACAGCGACCGGAACCGGTGCGAGTGCTGGTGGGGACGACGACGGGCTGATGGTGGTCATCGCCGCCGGGGGGATCGGGACCGGGGTGGCCCTGCTCGGGGTCCTCGGCTTGTGGACGCTGCTCGCGCGGCGCAGGGCGGCGAGGGCATCGGAAGCGGAATCGGCATCGGCATCGGCATCGACGTCGGCGGAAGCGTCGGCACCCGTGGCTGCGCAGTCCGGGCAGTTCGGACCGCCACGGGGCTGGTAAGGGCGGGTCACCGGGCCTCGCCTCGATCTTCAGAGCTGCTTGCGTCAAAGCAGTTTGCGTCAAAGCTGCGTGAGTGCCCAGACGCCGATCGTGAGGCAGACCAGCGCTATGAGCAGCATCGGCACCGCTACCTTCGCGGGCGGCCCAGGGGGCTTCAGCGGAGTGGAGGCGGCCGCGGGTTGGAACTGGGGAAGTGGGTGGTTCGGGGGCGGAACCTGGGCGGCGTGAGCGGTGTACAGATAAGTAGAAGCGTGAACGTGAGCGCGTGGGGGCGAGGACGTGACGGTGGGGTCGGGCGCAGGTGCCTGTAGGGGCATCGGAGTGGGGGGAGTGGATGGCTGGGGAGGCTGCGGGGGAGGCGGCGGTGGTGTCGATGCCGTGCCAGGTGGCCGGGCCGCAGGCGTGGGGCGCGCATGGCGAGGTGCGGAGCCCGGGCGCGGTGTGGCAGTGAGAGGGCCCTCCGGGCCGAAACCCGTCGGCAGAGGGGGTAGTTGATCGAAGATCTCGATGAGTTCGTCGTCCGGGCCCGGCTCGGGCAGCATCTCCGCGGCCGATGCCAGCGCCTTGCGCGCCCCCGTGGCGGTCCGGAAGCGCGACTGGGGGTGCGGTTGGAGAAGGGTGGCGATGACCTGCCAGAGAGGCTCAGGCACGCCCTGCGGGGCCTGCGGCGTGCCGTGTTCGGCGAAGTACTCGATCAGCGCTTTGGCGTCCGGCTTGGCGCCTTCCAGGAGGTACAGGGCGACCAGGCCGACGGCGAAGAGGTCGGCGGTGAAGTCGGGTTCGGCGCCCAGCATCTGCTCGGGGGCGAAGTAGCCGGGCGTCCCCACCACATAGTCCGTCTCGGTCAGTCGCGGCTCGCCCTTGCGCATCGAGATGCCGAAGTCGGACAGGCGCAGATGCGGGCGTCCGGCGCCGGTGGCCTCCAGCAGGATGTTGGCGGGCTTGATGTCGCGGTGGACGACGCCTTCGGCGTGGACGGCCGCGAGGCCGGAGAGGAGTTGGTCGAGGAGGGCGCAGGTGAAGCGGGGTGGCAGTGGGCCATAGTCCCCGATCACGTGCGCCAGTGAGCCGCCGCCGATCAGGTCCATGGTGAACAGGACCTTGTCGTCGTCGGCGGCCCAGCTGGCGGGCGCGAGCACATGAGGGTGGTCGATCCGCAGGGCCTGCTCCCGTACGAATCTCAACAGGGAGTGCGCGTCGCTCTGTTGCAGGACCTTGGCGGCCACGTACCGGTGTCGCCGGTGGTCCCAGGCGCGCCAGACCGCTCCGACTCCCCCGCGTCCGATCGGGTCGACCAGTTCGTACCGGCCGGCGAAGACCTCACCCATGGTCGCGCTCCGCTCCCCTTCCGGGCCGCGCGCGGCGGCCCGGTCGACGGCTCAGCTCTGGTGCGCCTCGTAGTGGGCGACCGCGTCCGCGGTGCGCCCGGCGCCGTACACCCGGAGGAACTCTGCCAGTTCCGGGTGGGTCGGGGCGAGAGAGTCGGCGGCATCGATGATGTCGCCGGCCGCCGCGACGGAGCGCAGCAGCGACTGGATCTCGCGCACCACGCGCTTCACCGTGGGAGCACCCGAACTGGTCGCGGTTTGCGCGGTGTTGGTGAGGACGGAGCCGCCCTGGGACTTCTTGATCTCGTCCATGCGGTCGGTGGCCTCGGCGGCGCTGACGCTGCCGTCCGCGACCTGGCCCGCCAGTTCCTGGAGGAGCTGGACGCGCTGGACGACGGCGGGGTTGCCGATCTTGGCGCGCTGGCCGCTCATCAGCTGGGACAGCATGGGCGCGGACAGGCCGAGGACTCCGGCGAGGCGCGCCTGGTTCAGTCCCAGATCATCGATGAGGCGGCGGAAGAGCGCTCCCAGCGGCTCCCCGTACCAGTTCCGCTGGAGCTCTCGTGCTCTCGCGGTGGTGTCCTGCTGTGCGGCGTCCATGTGCGTCTCCCCATCGCTTCCCCTAAGACCGTGGTTCGCTGCCGCGAACCACGTCGAGCATCTTACGGAGCGTGGTCGTGGACCGGGAGTCCCAATCCTTTTGCGAGATCGGGGGGGTGACCCGGTACTCTGGTCTGCGATGCACGCCGGGACGTGGTTCCTCCGGTTCGATGTGTCTCTCGCGGGGCCTTAGCTCAGTTGGTAGAGCGCTGTCTTTGCATGGCAGATGTCAGGGGTTCGACTCTCCTAGGCTCCACATCAGTAGAGGTCCCCTGACCTGCGGAAACGCAGGTCAGGGGACCTCTCTGTGTTTATAACGTCAGCACCGTGTCAGCACCGGTCTGATTTACGGTTCCCTCCATGGCGTACATCAAGAAACGGGACAAGCGGGACGGAACGTCTAGCTTCACCGTCATGTGGAGGGCCGGCGGGGCCCGCGGCGGCAAGCAGGAGTCCGAGGTTTTCGAGGACGAGACGGCCGCCGAGCGCTTCCGGGATCTGGTGAACGGCCACGGCCAGCAGTGGCCCCCGGGGTGGACCCGAGGTCACGGATTTGTTGCGGATCGGCGGCGCGCGGACACGATGTTCGAGCCCTTCGCGCTCGCCTACGTTGATCGACTCACCGGTATCCAGGGCGACACGCGCAGCAAGTACAAAAAGGAAATACGGGAGAACATGACTCCCTGGTTCGGCCCCTACTCTGTGGAGGACGGCGAGGGCAGCATCGTCCGGACCATGGTTCAGGACTGGGTCAACGACCTGGAGGCGGGTCGCCTTGCCCCGCTCGACCCCCGCGACCGGAAACCCCGTACCGCGTACGCACCGAAGACCATCCAGAACAAGCACGGCCTCCTCAGCGCCATCATGCAGTCCGCCGTGGACGCAGAACCGTCACTGCGGGCCTCCAACCCTTGCGCGAAGACCCGTTTGCCCCGGCTCGACGCAGCCGAGGACGAAGAGGAAATGGTCTTTCTCGAACGCGAGGAATGGGCCTGGATCTACGAATGCCTCGCCGACGACGCCAAGGATCTTGCCGAGACCATCGCAGAGACCGGCTTCCGATGGGGCGAGGCAACCGCCCTCCAGCCCCGCGATCTCCGTCGACGCAACGGCCGCCCGGCCATCCGCGTCCAGCGGGCATGGAAGAAGGACGAAGACGGCAAGTCCATCCTCGGCCCCCCGAAGACCCGGAAGTCGCGCCGCACCATCGTCATCACGCACAAGCTGGACCGGATGCTGCGGCGCCGCGCCCAGGGCCTAGCTCCCGATGCCCTGATCTTCACCGGCCCCGAAGGGGGCAAGTGGGACCCCGGCACCTTCCGCCGCCTCCGCTGGTTGCCCGCGATCGCGCTGGCCGCAGAGAAGTACGGCCTGCTCAAGCGACCGCGCATCCATGACCTTCGCCACTCCCACGCGTCGTGGCTGATCGCGGCAAAGGTGCCCCTGCCGGCCATCCAAGGGCGGCTTGGGCACGAGTCCATCACCACCACCGTGGACCGCTACGGCCACCTCCTGGATGCCCTGGACGACGAGGTCATGGCCGCCATCGAATGGGCCATGGACCCGACTGCCCCACTGCCCGGCTTCTTGGAGCGCTCCGGCCTGGCATCCACGACAGACGGTCTCCCTCATGTGCCACGCCAGCACTCCGGACTGGCCCAAGAATCCTGGAAGGACGCCAGCGACATGCCGCAGGAGAGTGCCGAGCGCGCGAATGCCCCGGTCTTCGTCGTCACACTGGATGGCCAGGAGGTGCCGTTCGCGGACCGACAGCACGCGCAGGACGTCGCTGATCAGTGGAACGACGATCATGAGGACGAGATCGCGGCCATGCGGGCAGATGGCTGGCCAGAGGAGAAGATAGCCCGCCGCGGAGCCCTCGGCCCGGAGCAACGCGAGCGATGGAACGGCGGCGGCTCCGTCTGGACCCGGATGCCAGAGAGGCAGTTTGTGTATTCCGCTCTGGCGTCGTACGAAGCCGACGGCACCCTGACGTACGAGCCGCTTCCGGTGAGTGGCGGCCGGTGGACGTGGGAGTTCGATCGCGACGGCTTCACCACGCGGGCCGCAGAGTTCCGGACCGAGTTCCGACCTGGCGGCAGCACTGAGGCGCACGCCCGGGGAACCAACAGGTCGGCGGTGACCCGGGCCTTTGAGCAAGCCCGCGTAGAGGCGTTGGAGGTGTGCGCCCAGCACCCAGACCTCGGCCTCACGAGCACGCAGGCATGACGCGGTAGCCCCACCCATCACCCGGATGGGTGTGTCCTTCACCACAACGAGTTCGGCCCGCCCCCGTCGAGGGAGCGGGCCGAACTCGTATGTGCTTCGCAGGGGAAAACCGTCGTTGGCGTCAACCCACGACTTCCGACGTGGGGTAGCAGACGGTCTGCCACCGATCGGGTTCGTCGGTCTGCGACCAGCCGTTGACGGTGTCGCGCTTTCCTCGCTCCCGCGGGTCGATGATGAACCCGTTCTCGATCAGACGGTGCCCGAACGACGCGGGGGCGAAGCCGAAGTCCGCCGGACCCAGGTCCCGGGCGACGAGTAGTCGTACGGGGTTGGGGTCCTCGATACTGGTCTCCTGCTGCGCTTCGGGGTCGAGTGGGGCAACGATCAGGCGCCAGCGACCTTCCTGTACGTACACGAGGGCGCGGTGCGGTCCGGTGGGTGTCACGTTCTCTCCCAAGGTGGATTGGTCTCGTGGCGATCGGTCGTCACCAGAGGCTGAGTGGGCGCCCTGCCGCAATCGCCGCCCGGATGCGCGCGGCGATCTCCGCCGTGGACTCCCCGCCCGCTTGGCCGGCCCGGATGGCGGCACCGATCTCGCGGGAGCGTCCGGCCGGGCCACGAAGGTCTGCCAGTGGGCTGCCCGGGTCCCTGCGGCGGGCCAGCCATTCGGCCCGGTTCTCCGCCGCGGTGCCCAGTCGGAGGTGCGTCGGTTGCTGGCAGGAGTGGTTGTCGCACGTGTGGCAGACCGTCGGGCTGTCGATCCCCCACCCGAGTCGCGGAATCACGCCGTGCGCGAGCTGGTACCCGTACAGGTGGCCCGGCACCGTGCCGCGTCGTGTCCTTCCCGGCCGTGAGGCAGCCCTGAAGCTGGCGTGACCAGTGCTGGAGATCCCGCCGAAGAAGAACCAGCAGTCCTCGGTTGACGGGGTGCGGTAGACCTTGGCCCAATAGCGGGCCTGCACGGACTCGTCGGCCAGCCAGATCGCCCACTCAACCGCCGGTATCCGTACGGGGGTTGGTTCGCCGATGAGGGCAAGCTGCTCATCAACGGGAGCGGGCCCGGACCCGTTCACCGCCGCGAGCGGGAAGAGTCCGGGCCCGAGGTCGTTCTCAGGCGGCATCGGCCCGGCTGCCGTCCGGCGTGAAGACCGGGGCCGTGGTGTCCGGGGCCGGGGGAGGCGGGGCCGACGCTTCCGTCCGAGGCTTACGGGGGCGGCTGGAGCGCGGGCGCTCAGCGCGAGCCCGCAGCACTTCGATGATCTCCTTCGCGCGAGCGGCGGTAACAGGCTTCGCCTCGCGTTCCAGTTCCTCCGCCGGCACACCCAGGAGATCCGCGACGAGCTCTGCGTCGTTGTCGAACAGCCGCAGAGCTACGGCAGCAGCTTCCCGGGCCGCGACGTCGGCCTCGTCCTTCGCCCGCGCCGCCTTCGCTGCGGTGTCACGCGTGGTCAACACGTTCGCTGCGGCCATCTCCCGTGTCTTCGCCTGGAGCGCTTCGACAGCGCGAACCCGCCGCCGCAGCTCTGCCGCGCTCACCGATGCTGCCGGAGTCGTGCTCACCCGTGCCCCCAGTCCTGTTCGAAATCACTGCTCATCGCGCGCACCGTAGACACAGGTCCGCGGACATCTCGAACCAACAGACCGGTCCGCTCGTGGCGGCAGCAGGAGATCCCGGGACGTCCGGGTACCGCGGTTCTCCTTCGCTATGGCGTTCATCGCCCCAGGTAGGCGGCCAGCAGTAGTTCCGATTCCGGGGAGAGCGAGGCGGACCGAACCTGATCACCGTCAAGGTAGGTCAGGCTCCCCGGCGCGTCGCCCACCGCCGGGTGGTAGTCCCCGCGGTTCAGCGTGGCGAGAACCGTGGACTTCAGGCCCTCCCGCATGGCCAGCGACAAGCAGAGGGGGAAAACGAGGTCGACAGCGGGGTCCGCGACGGCGGCGACGACCAGCGCACGGACCTCCTCCGTCGTCATCAGCTTCGGTTCGACGGTCATGGGCCCAGTATCAGGTCGACGCGCGGAAGATCGGCTCGGAACCGCAGCGTTCGGCACAGACGGCCAAGCGGCGCCGGCCTCAGAGATCCTTGCCTCCGGCGGGTCCTCTCTCGGAGGGGGTGGGGGCTTGTTGGTCGGGTGCCGCGCCGTCGTGGTGCGGGTGGTGAAGGCGGGGTTCCCTCCTCGGCCGGACACCCCAGGGGGCGTACCAGGAACCCGGACACGGCGTCCAGGCCGAGCCGCTGCGCGGTCGCTTCGCGAGCCAGGACACCGCGCCCGGAACCCTGGTACGGCGGAGCTGTCCGACCGAGGAGGGAACCCCGCCCAGGCCCGTTGTGGCCGAGCCCGGCCGAGCGGGTGCGGGCCGATGGTGGGGAGAAAAGGCCAGGTCAGAGCCTCTATCCAGGTTGACCCAACCCCTAGAACGTGGTTTAATTAGTGATGTCGGAAGGGGAGGGCAACCCCCGACCGGCGAACGGCAGGCCGACCGGCCGCCGACAACCTCTCTCACCAGGAGAACGAACGTGAGCACCACGAAGGCCCCCGGAAAGCTCGACACCATCCGCGCCCTGCTCGCCACGGCGGAGGACCCCCGTACGCCGGAGTCGGAGGCGGAGTTGGCCCGGAAGCGGGCATTCGAAATGATGGCGAAGTACGGCGTCGAAGAGGCCATGCTGAGCGACGGGCAGCCGTCGCGGGACGCGGTCACCGCGAAGTACGTCGACCTCCCCAACCCGTGGTCCATGTCCCGCGTCCGCCTCATCTGCTTCATCGCGCAGAACGTCGGCTGCAAGGCCGTGCACATGGGCGTGCGGGGCAATGTGCGCCGCGTTCACATCGTCGGCCACGAGTCCGACATCCAGCGCGCCGAAGTCCTGTACGCCTCCCTCCTGATTCAGATGCTCGGCGGGCTCAAGGCGCAGGTTGTCCCGTACGGCGTCCGCAGTGCGCGAGCCTGGCGCAACTCGTGGACCATCGGATTCATCGAGCGCGTCATCGAACGGCTCAAGGCGACCGAGCAGGCAGCCCGCGCCGCCGCCAGCGGAGAAACGTCGGCCACCGGCCGCAGCGGTGAACTCGTACTGGCCGACCGCGACGCGATGGTGGATGCCCTCTACCGCGAGGAGCACCCGCACGTCCGGCACACGCGCGGCTCTTACAGCGGCAGCGGTTACGGCGACGGGGCCGCCGCAGGCAGCCGCGCCGACATTGGAGGCACCCGCCGCATCGGTGCCCAGACCGCCGGGGCGCTCACAGTCTGACCTCCGTCCTTGCCGGGGCGGCAGCCCGCCGCCCCGGCCCCGCTCGAAGCGCCGAGGAGCCACGCATGTACATGGAATGGGCCCGATTCCACAAGGCCGATGAGAACGGCCGCCACTACTTCCAGATCTACAGCTTCCCCCACACGTGGGCCGCCATGACCCCGAAAGAGCCCGGCACCGGCCGGATCAGCGAAGCTGCCGCCCTTGCCTACTCGATCATCTGCGCGGCCGGGTGGCAGTGGCAGACACCGTGTCACTGCGTTGAGTGCACCATCACGGCCAAGGCCGCCCAGCGCGGCACCGCTTGACCGTCACCGATCACCGCCAGGAGGAAACGATGCCGTCCCGGAAGCCGCAGCACGCCACCCCCGCCCGCATCCTCACGGCCGCCGCCGACCACATCGAACGCGTCGGGCTCTATCAGGGTGACCACCTCTGGCAGCCCGGCCGGATGGGCGACACCGCCCCGTGCACCGTGCTGCACGCGTGGGAACGTGGCCTGCGTTCCGTCCGGCCCCGCTGGTCCGTACGCGGTGAACCGTGGGACGTCTTCCAGCGAGCCCTGTTCGACTCCCTTGTGGTGCTCAGCAACCACGCCAACGGCCGCCCAGTGTCCGGCGTCCGGTGGCGAAAGCTGCGGCTCACGGAGGACGCCTACCGGCGCACCCTGCTTTGGTGCTGGGGGGACAAGGCCGAGCGGACCACCGTCGAGGCCGCCGCGATGATCCGCGCCGCCGCAGCCCTGCACCCGAGTGACGGCGATCACAGCACCCCCCGGTTGCCCTACTGTTAGGAACATGGTTTAATTAATGGTGTCGGAAGGGGGAGGGCAACCCCCCGACCGGCAGCCCCTTCGGGCCGAACGGCCCGAAGAACTCTCACCAGGAAGAAGAAGGACCGATGACGAACACCAAGACCCAGGCCGGCGTCCGGACTGCCCCTGCCCCGTGGCCGACCCTTACGGTCGCCGAGCTGGCCGCGCACCCCGGCAACGTCCGCGACATCGAGGCCCCGGCCGATCTGTTGGCCGACGTGAAGGACAACGGCGTAGTGGAGCCGCTGTACGTCGTGCGCACCCACGGCGACGTGCCGCAGGTCATCGACGGGTTCCAGCGACTGTCCGCCGCCATCGCCGCAGGGCTGGAGACCGTGCCGGTCACGCCCCGCCCCGTCATCCGGGTTGACGCGCTCACCCCGCACCCGAAGAACGCCCGTGAAGACCTCGACCTCAACGCGCCGTTTGTGGACTCGCTCCGCGCCGAGGGGTGCCGCATCCCCGTCAAGATCCAGCGTCTTGACGGAGGAGTCCTCCAGGTCAACGACGGGAACCGGCGCTACTTCGGTGCGCAGGACGCGGGCTTGACTCACCTGCCGTACGAGTGGGAGGACGACGACCGTGACGAGGCCGGGCAGTTCCTCGACATGATCACGACCGCCCACCACCGTAAGAGCCTCACCACGGCCGAGATGAACCAGGCCATGTTCAGCGCCGCCGAGGCGGGCGCGCAGGTCGGCCGCATCGCCAAGGCCGCAGGCGTGCGGCAGAAGGACGTCAAGACTCTGGTCAAGGTCCGGTCCGACGAGAAGCTGAACGCCGCCGTCAGCGGCGCGGGCAGCTACGAGTGGACCTTTGAGCACTTGGCCGCGCTCTCGGAGTTCGCCGACGACGCCGAAGCGCTCGCCGCAATCACGGAGGCCGCCGCCGAGGACGACGCCGACGCCGGAGACGTTGACTGGGCCATCGCCATCGAGCGGACCAAGCGCGACAAGCGGGCCAAGGCCGAGGCCCACCGTGCGGAGCTGGAGGCGGCCGGGCAGAAGATCAGGGACGCCGAGGAGCTGTCCGAGCGGGCCATGCCCGTGTGGCGACTGCGCGGCATCAGCGCCGAGGAGCACGCCGAGTGCAAGGGGCTTGTGTGGGTGTTCGATGAGCGGCGGGGGGACCGGTACGAGCCCTACTGCTCTGCCCCCGGCCTGTACGGGCACACGGTGCCCGAGGGCACCGGCAGCAGTAGCGGCACGAAGACCACCGCCCAGAGGGAGGCCGAGCGCGCCGCCCGCGCCGCCGTCAAGAAGGGCAACATCGACTGGGACGCGGCCGAAGCCGTGCGCCGGAAGTGGATCACGGACCTGATCAAGCGGCGCAATCTTCCGAAGAGCACCACCAACGCCCTGATCGGCCACGTTAACGAGGCACTTCTCAGCGGCACTTGGGGCATCTGCGACGACCTGAACAAGGAGCCGACCACCGAGATTCTGGCCGCCTTCCTGGGGCTGAACACCCAGCAGGCCAAGGACCGGACGAGCTTTGCCGGGCACGCTGCCAAGGACCCGCGCCGGGCCCCGCAGCTCCAGTTCGCGGCCATCGCCGCAGTCCGCGAGAAGTGCGCGAACCGGTCCGCGTGGCGGACCGACGACCAGCACGCCCCGTGGACGCGGAAGCCCACCGCCCGCTGGTTCAAGGTCCTGGAGTCTCTGGGGTACCCGCTCACGCCCATTGAGCAGTCGGTCGTGGACGAGGAGCCTTACGACCCGGCGAAGAAGAAGGCCCGCGCCGCGATCACGTCCGGCAGCGAGCCGGAGACCGAGCAGGAGCCCGGCACCGACGAGGAGTCGAGCGAGCCGGAGGCCGAGGCAGAAGCGGAGGCCGACGAACCGGCCAGCGACGAAGCCGCCGCCTAATCACTTCAGCCGCCCGACGCCGGGGGCGGGAAACCTCCCGCCCCCGGCCACCCCAGGAGCCCCACAGTGACCCGTACAGCTCTGTTCGAGACCCCCACCGACGACCACGGTTGCGGATGCGTTCCCGCCCCCGCCGAGCCCGACCCCGGCACCACCGCCGACCTCATGCAGGCCCGCGCCATCGCGGGCGGACTCGCGGAGTTCGGCATCGGGCCCGCCCGCTGGTCGGCCGCCTACGACCACCAGACCGCCGCCGTCGTCCTGCGCGTGGACACCCCGCGCGGACTGTACGCACTCGCCATCCCCGGCCCCGGTCAGCCGTTCCCCGTCCACCACCGGGGCGAACGCATCGGCGCGTTGGACTGCCGCCGCACGTACGGCACCGCCGACAGCTACACCGCCGCCTTGTTCGCCGCGTTCCTGCGCGACCGCGCCGCACTCGACATCCCCGTCCGGGACGTTTGCCCCACACCGCAAAACATGGTTTAATTAATGGTGTCGGAGGGGGAGGGCAACCCCCCTCCGAGACCACGGGCCGTCATCTGGCCCGACCCGGCCGCACGCGGAGGGCAACCCGCGCGGCCGGGCCCTCGATTCCTCTCTCACCAGCAGGAGCACCCACGATGACCAGCGCAGCCATGCGGTTTTCCATCCCCGCCACGGCCCAGTCCCGCGTCCGTCAGCTTGTCGAGGCCACCAATGCCCGCGCCGCCGTCCACCACCTCACCGCGTACGCACTCGACATCTCCGCGCCGTTCCTGGCCGACTACCACGACATCGACGGCCGCCTGATCGGTAAGCGCCCCACCGTCACCGTGACGATCTCCGGTGACATCCCCCGTCACCACGGCTGGACCGTCATCGCCCGCTTGGACCACGACGAGGAGGGCGAGACGATCACCAGCCTGTTCCCCGGTCTGCCCGAGCAGGACGCCGAGGCCGCGCGCCAGTACCGCGCTATCGAGAATTTCTGCCACGGGTGCGCCGTGTCCCGTCACCGCACCGCCACCTACCTCGCGCGCCACGAGAACGGCGAGATGCGGCAGTTGGGCACGACGTGCGTGGAGCCGTACACCGGTCTGCCGATCAAGGGCCTTGAGGCCCTGTGGAGGTTCGGCACGCTGAAGGACTCCGATTGGGATGGTGAGGGGGGCGGCATCCCGGCCGATCTCCGCGTCCCCGTGACCGAGGTGCTGCGGGTGACCGCCGCCATCGTGAAGGCCGAAGGCCGGTTCTACAGCCGGTCCGAGCAGTGGAAGAACACCCAGCCGACCGCCGACGGCGTCGAAGCGTACTTCTTCGACCGCAAGGCCCCGATGGAGTGGCGGGCCGCCATCGACGCCGACCCCGACGCGGCGAGCACCGCCGCCGCCGTCCGGGCATGGGCCGTCCAGGGATACGGCAGCCTCTCCGACTACCGCCACAAGGTGGGCCAGTTGGCGAAGGGCGAGACCGTCGACCCGCGCCACCTGCCGACGCTCGTGTCCGCCATCGCGGGTTGGTACCGCGACCAGGAGAAGGAAGCCGCCGAGCGGGCCGCGCAGAACAGCAAGCCGCAGGGCACGGTGGGCGAGCGCATCACCACCACCGCCACCGTCACCACCGTGATCGAGCTGGAGGGCCGGACGTACGGCTACCACACCCAGCGTCGCCGACTGGTGAAGTTCCAGGACCCGCAGGGCAACGTGTTCGTCTGGTTCAGCAGCGCCGCCGACGTTCCCGACCAGGGCGACGAGGTCGAGCTGACCGGCACGGTCAAGGACCACAGCATCTATGGCGAGACCGCACAGACCGTACTCACCCGGTGCCGGGTCGCTGAGCGCGAACCGGTCGCTGCGTAGAAGGCCCGGCCGGGCGGGAGCCACCGCCCGGCCGGGCCCCCGCCGCCGGGCCGTGGGGTGGACGGCATCGAGCCGCCCACCCCACGCTCCGCCCACCGCCGTCCGGGCCCGCTCGCGTCGGCGGCCCCCCGTACGGAGAAGGGCGTCCCTCCGGGACGGCTCAGCCTGGCCCGGCTCGCAGCCGGCCGGAGCATCCGGGCCGCGGGCGGCCCTCCTGCCCCGTCCGGACGCCGGGCCGAAGGACGTGCCCTGCGGGCACGACGGCACTGTCCATCGCGCTCCGCGCGATCACGGGCGGCACCGCTACGACGTGGCCACGGCACGCCGCCGACTGCACCACTGAGACACCCGAGGAACACTCCCATGCCCCAGAACGCTTGCGCCGTCCGTCCGCAGACCGCCACGGCAGGAGAACCGTCTCCCCAGACGTGCATCCAGGTCGCCAGACAGGCCGCGCTCCTCGCGGCCACCGCCGCCGATGACGCCATGACCGCCGTGTGCCACAGCCGAACGGGCGCCACCACCCGCCTGGAGGCGGTCATGCACGCCGCGCACAAGGAAGCCGTCGAGGCCGAGCGGCACGCCGACCGCGCGGAGCAGTACGCCGACGACCCCGCGATGCCGAGCGGCGCCCCGTTGTATTGCGCCCGTCAGGCCGTCGAACACGCCGTGCGTGCTCAGTCGGCCGCCGGAATCGAGACGACGGCCGCCGACCTGCGGGCCGAGCTGGAGCGGAAGCTGACGGTGGCCGAGTACGCCGAGCAGGAAAGCACCCGCCGTCAGCAGGAGGCTGAGCAGGAAGCCGAGGAGCGGGCGGCCACCGGCATGGACCGGGAGAACCGGGACCGCGCGGCTAGGAACCGGTATCTGGCCCGAGGGCATGTTGCCGAACTCGGATGGACGGCGGGACACGTCCGCGTGATGGAGGCCGCCGAATCCGGCCGCCTGTACTGGCGGGGCGGGCGAGCCCGGCAAGCAGCACGACACGGCGTCTGGGACGGCGGCCGCCGGATCAGCCGCGAACGGACGCAGGGCCTGTTCGCTGCCCGATTCCTCGTCGCCGTCCGCCAGGACGACGGCACCCGCACCTTGATCCCCAGCCCGATGGGCCAGGTCGCCCTAGAACTCGCGCGACTCCACCCGGCCGGTCTGCACAGGACCGACCGGGAAGCCTACGAGGCGCGGTTCGCCAAAGTCCGGCGACGCCACAAGCGCCGCGACGACCAGAAAGCCGCGGCCCGCCTGCTCCCGCCGCTCGACTCCAGCGCACGGAAGCTCTACCGGAGGCCGGTCACCCTTGCCGAACAGTACGAACGCGCCGAGCGCGAAGCCGCCGACCGATGGGAAGACGAAGGCGGCTACTGCCCCGCGGTTAAGGTGCCGAACGCGGCAGCCATCCCGGCCGAGCAGCCCTCGACCCCGACAAGGTCATGGTCGAGCGGGAAGTCCGCCGTGCAGTCCACCTTGTGGTGAACGGTGTGCCGGCCAAGGCGAAAGGCTGCCTCCGGCGGGTCCTCTCTCGGAGGGGGTGGGGGCTTGTTGGTCGGGTGCCGCGCCGTCGTGGTGCGGGTGGTGAAGGCGGGGTTCCCTCCTCGGCCGGACACCCCAGGGGGCGTACCAGGAACCCGGACACGGCGTCCAGGCCGAGCCGCTGCGCGGTCGCTTCGCGAGCCAGGACACCGCGCCCGGAACCCTGGTACGGCGGAGCTGTCCGACCGAGGAGGGAACCCCGCCCAGGCCCGTTGTGGCCGAGCCCGGCCGAGCGGGTGCGGGCCGATGGTGGGGAGAAAAGGCCAGGTCAGAGCCTCTATCCAGGTTGACCCAACCCCTAGAACGTGGTTTAATTAGTGATGTCGGAAGGGGAGGGCAACCCCCGACCGGCGAACGGCAGGCCGACCGGCCGCCGACAACCTCTCTCACCAGGAGAACGAACGAATGAACACCCCTCTCACCGTCGCAGAGCTGGCCCATCCGATCGCACTCGAACTCGGCGGGAACTGGCGGCCGCAGCCCGCGCGCCACGGCGTCCAGGAGCTGGACCACGCCGCGACCTTCACCCACCTGGACGGCCGACAGCTTCACCTCTCCGAGCGTTTCGATGACCCCGGCCACCTGCACATCCGAGGTGCGTTCCCCGCCACCGACTACCCGTTCCGCAGGGGCGAGCGCGACACCGTCCGAGTCTCCATGACGGAGGACCCGGCAGACATCGCGGCCCGGATCGCCGCCGACCTCATCCCCACGCACCGTGACGTTCACGAGCGGGTGACCGATCACAACCGCGCACAGGCCGAGACGCGGCGGGATGTCGAGGAGGCCGCACGCGATCTCTCCGCCCGCCTCCCCGGAGCCCGGACCCGAGTCGACGGCACATCCGCTTTCGTTTACATGAACCTTGAACCGGGAGAGGTCCGTATCGGACTCGACGGCGACGCGGTGAGCCTCGTACTTAACGACGTGCCCCGGATTATCGCCGACGCCGTCGTGTTCGCGGTGAGCCGTTTTCTTCCCAGCGTCCAGACTCCCGAAGACGAGTACGGCGAATACGTCGACGGATACGCCCTCTAATTACCAACGTTTCAGGGCGGCGCGCTTCCGTAGCGCGCCGCCCCGGTCAGAAAGGCCCCGCGATGAGCGCCGACATATTCATCATCGAACCGCAATGGATCGTGCAGGCCCCACACCTCCGGTGCACCCTCAAACGCGCCCTTGCGCTCCAGTCCGCACACAATGTGTGGTCCGGTACAGAACACATCAACAACGCCGTGGCGATGGCTTACGGTGATCAGCTCCCGGACTCTGGCCGATGGGAACTGACCCGTTCGCAACTCCGCACACTCAAAATCGCCATTGACTGGCGCAGGGCCAGGCGCGCGGCCAGCGATAAGAAGACCGCCCCCGATATTCTTGAACGCTGGACACAAATAGAAGACGAGGTCATTGCCGCATACCGGGCCGTGAGCAACGAAGCGGGGTTGTACTGGATCTAAGGGTTGCCGATCACCCAGAAACATGGTTTAATTAATGGTGTCGGAAGGGGGAGGGCAACCCCCCGACCGGCCCCGTGGGCCAGCCGGCCCCGGACGATCTCTCACCAGGAGGACCGCGACATGCCCCGTAAGCCGAAGATGACCGACGAAGAGCGCCGGGCCTACTCCGCCAAGATGCGCGGTGAACTCGAAGCCGTCATGGATCGCGCATACGGCGCGATGGTCGCCAGCGAAGAATTCTGGGCCACCGTCATGCGCACGGCCGCGAACCTGACCCACCCGGACCGCGACGACCGCAGCCCCACCAACTGCATCGCCATCGCCGCCCAGCACCCCAACGCCACCCACGTACTCAGCTCCGGAGACTGGCGAAAGGTCGGACGCTTCCCGGCCAAGGGGTCCAACTCCCTCCGCGTCTGGACGCCGATCAAGCGCCGGACTGAGGATGCCCAGGAGGCTACGGCCGCAGCCCCTGACGGCGGGCAGCGAGAGGCCGCAGGCGAGGCCGCCGAGAGGCAGGGGCGCAGGGTCTCCGGCTTCAAGGCCGGGCCGGTCTTCGACATCAGCCAGACGGACGGCGACGCCTACGAGCCGCCCGCCGCAGCCCCGTTCGCCGCCGAGGTCATCCGCGATGTCCTGGTGAACCAGTACCGCGACCAGTACAACGAGGACCCGGAGCAGGCCGGAGGGTTCGACTTCACCCAGGAAGCCCCCGACAACGCCGTCCGCATCCTGCTGTACGGCCACGCGTGGCGACGCATCACCGAGGCAGACGCCCCCCTTCCCGGCCAGCACACCGCCGAAGTCGCCTCAGCCGCACACGTCGCCGCGCTCATCCTCGGGATCACTCCGGGCCCCGCCGTCATGCCGCCGCTCGCGGGCATCGTCACCCAGGACAAGAAGCCCCCGGTGCACGAGTCCGCCGTCCGGGTCATCGAGACCGGCCGCGCCATCGCCCGCGCCGTCACGACGGCCGCCGAACGCCGCCGCGAACTTGCCGTGACCGGTTGACCCAGACCTAGGAACATGGTTTAATTAATGGTGTCGCAAGGGGGAGGGCAACCCCCCGACCGGCACCCCGCCGGGGCCCACCGGCCCCGGCGGAACCTCTCACCAGACAGGACACGACATGCTCACCACCGACCAGAAGCCCACCGCCCAGGACTTCCCCACCGCCACGCTCGTACTGGCCGGACCTTGGTTCCGGGCCCGCCAGCTCGACACCCGCCCCGCCGTCGTCGTTGGCCCCTTCGGCGGTCCGGAGTTCGCGGACAAGGCCACCATGGCGGTCGTCTGGTTCTTCACCCTCGGAGCCCCGCAGCCCGGCGACAGCGTCCAGGCGATGCACCCTCACGAGCTGACGCCGCTTGACGACACGCTCACCACGATGAACCAGGACGTTTTCCGCGACATCGTGTGCGGTCTGCGCCGGGGACGGTTCGCCTACGACGACGGAAACGAACTGCGCGCCGCCGTCCGCCAGGCATGGCGCGAGCGGACTGGACTGGCCGACGCCGACCAGGCCGCCCGGCACACGCTCCACCGCAGCTGACACCAGGCCCCGCCGGTCCGGGGGAGGGCAACACCTCCGGACCGGCAGGCCCCCAGCGCCCAAGCGGACACCCCTTCGGGGCGGCAGGACAGGTCCGGTGCGTTCACCGCCGCCGGCCGACTCCGCCGCAGGCGGCTCCGCCGACCGACGACGGGCACCGGACCGCAGCGGACGCGCCCCGCGGGGGCGCGACAGCCCCTGTCGTCGCGCAGGGCGCGACGACCCGCGAGCCGATCGTCCCTCACGGCCCGCGCCGGTGGTGCAGCGCCGCTGCCAACACACGGTCCGCCCTGCGGCCGGACCACAAACTCTCACCAGAAAAGACCAGTTCAGTGACTATCGAGATCACCCACACCCGCCGAGAAGGAACCCTGATCGAGGGGACCAGCCGGGGAGATGGATCGGCCGAGATCCTGCGACTCCGCGAGTACGGCCGCACCCGGCGCCAGCCCTTCCGCTGGAGCAGGAACCTTGGCTGCTGGTACCTCCCCCACAGCCGCGACCACGCCACCTACGCCCCCTCGCTCGAACTCCTCGCGCAGCGACTCCGAGACGCAGGCTTCGAGGTCACGCTGACCATCGACAACGCTGACCGCCGTTCGTTCTCCGACGCCGAGAAGGAGCGCGAGGAGAAGGCCGAGGGTCGGGCGGAGAGGTTCGGCGGATACGCCGACACCGCCGCCCGGAACTCGGAGGCCGCGTGGAAGTCGAGCCACGAGATATCCGAGCGGTTCGCCTTTGGTCAGCCCATCCTCGTCGGTCACCATTCCGAGGGCCGCGCCCGCCGTGATCACGCACGGATGGACGACGCGATGCGCAAGAGCATCAGCGAGCGCGACCGCGCCCAGCACTGGGCCGACCGCGAGGAAGCCGCCGCCAACTATGAGCGGTTCCGCAAGGACCCCGGCCGCACGCTCCGCCGTCTCGACAAGCTCAGGGCCGATCTCCGCGCGGTCGAGAAGTGGCAGCGGGGCGAGTCCGCCAAGGGGTTCTCCCGTAACCCGGCGGACCCGGAGTTGGAGATCGAGCACCAGGAGCTGACTGAGGAGATCGAGCACTGGGAGGCGGTCATCAAGGACGCCGAAGCCAGGGGCTTCAAGGTCTGGTCGAAGGCGGACTTCAAGCGTGGGGACTTCGTGCTCTACCGAGGCACCTGGTACGAGGTCCTGCGGGTCAACCCGAAGTCGGTCACCATCCCGCACATCCACAACGGCACCGGCAAGCGCATCGTCCGCGCCACGGGCAACCGGCACGACGACTGGACCTGGACCGCCCCTTACGACGACGTATCCGGGCGCAAGAGCGCCGACGAGATGCAGCAGCCGACCCAGGCCGAGGCTGACGAACCCCAGGAGCAGGCCGAACAGTCCCCGCCGATCGCGGAGCCGGTAGCGGCGGCCGAGACGGGTCCGATGTGCCACTCCAGCCAGTGGCACGCGGAAGTACGCCGCTGGGCTCACGGCCACCACGCCCCCGAAGGGACGCCGACCCCCGCGTCAGCCCCCGCCGCAGGGGCGGACCGGCAGGAGGGCATGGTGCTGGTGCTCATCGCCTCGAAGAACTCCCGCCGCTCCCGCAAGCGCGCTCTGTGGGCGATGACCCGCCGCGAGGCACAGGCCGTATGCGGCGACCCCCGCACCTCCGGCCGCTCCTACATGCTCACCTGGACCGACCGACCCGGCATCGAAGGTGCCGACTGGGAATGGGTGCCCGACAACGGGAGTCTCGACCCGGTCCTTTCGGACCTGGGCGTCACCCCGCACCGTGATTGGGCCGCCGCCTCGCAGGCCGCCGCCGAGGCCGCGTAGCCACGCCCCCACCGCCCGCCCCGGCGGCCGAGCGCGCCGGGGCGGGCCCCTCTCTCACCAGAACAGGGCACCACCATGACCACGCAACTTCTCGAACGACCCGCAACCATCACCATCCCCGACAGCGACGCGGGCAAGCTCATCGTCCCCCCGACCGAGGGCACCTCCACCGTTCCGAGGTACCGCATCGGCGCCCCCGACATCCAGTGCCGATACCCCGTGATCGTCGGCGAAGACCAGGTCATCGGCCGCGCCTACAGGTGGCACCGCGACTGGCTCGTCCTCACCACCGAGGGCGAACACAATCTCCGTCGCCCGCCCAAGGGCGTCCCCGGCACCGACATGGCCGCCGCCCATCTCGCAGAGGAGTACGCCGCCGGTCGGATCGGCGCCGTCCCCCTGGACCAGGTGCTCGCCGAGGCCCCCACGCCGCTGGTCGGGCCGGTGCCCCTCCTGCACCCGCGGATGCCGGTCAATGACCGCAACACCGAGGGCGCCGAGATCGCGTTCGCGGGACTCGCGGCCCACTTCTGGCGGGCGGTTCTCACCGGGTTCCCTGGCAGCGATAACCACTGGTACCTGCACTGTGAATTGTGTGGCTGGGAGGGCCTGAAGTTCTGGTCGCACTTGCGCGGGCGCAACGGGGAGCCGCCGAGCGCGCGCCGCCATAAGGGCGGGTGCATCGGGGAGGACAGGGTCCGCCGACTGATCCCCGCCTACCACTAGCAGCCCGACCGGGGGCGGCGGCAGCGCGCCGCCGCCCCCGGCTCTCCCGAAGGACAGCACCGTGCCGACCCGCCACACCCCCGAGAGCATCGTCATCGCGGACACGCCCGCCGCGATCCTGGAATGGGCCGCCCGCCACATCGAACACGTCGGCATCCACCGGGGCCCGCGCCTGTTCGACGGTCCCGGCCGCACCGCCACGTTGCCGTGCTGGCCGCGCGGCGCCCTCGAAGTCGCCGCCGGCCACGGCCGGGGAGCCGCCGGCCGGGCGTATGACTGGGATCGCATCGACCGTGCCCGTGACCAGGCGTACGGCATCCTCGCGGAAGCCCTCACCGGTCACCCCGTCGACGCCGACGACCCCGCCGCCGCCAAGGCCCGGCACCGCGAGGCCATCGACCGGTGGAGCGCCGTGCCCGGACGTACCGCCGCCGACGCTGCCCGCGCGTTCCGCGCCGCCGCTGCCCGCGCGGAACACGCCCTGTTCTGACCCCGCCGCCCGCCAGCATCCCGAGTCATCGAAGGCCCACACGATGGACGAGACGACAGAAGACCGCAGCACCACCAGGACACCGAGCCGCCGAGGAGCCGCCACCCCCAGCCGGGACGGCGTCCACCGGCTCAGCGTTCCCCTCCACCCCCGGCTCAGCGCGGCCGAGCTGATCCGCGTACTCCTCGCGGCCCCGGGGGAAACCGACCTCTCCGCCCTCGACCCCGTACAGGTCCGGTCGCTCATCGCCGACGTGCTCACCCAGCACGGCTATGACGTGCTCGACCGGTCGCCGTACTACCCGGAGCTCGACCGCCACCAGGACGCCCGCCGGGCCGTGCGCCGCGCGTACGGACCCCGGTTCCTCGACGCCCCCGACGAACAGGCCGTACTCGCTGACCCGCTCCGCGAAGTCCTCGCCGCCGGAAGCAGGAAGTCATGACCGCCACCGTCGCCGAGCCGACTGGAGCACGGGCACGGCAGACGTACTACTGGCGGGTGCGCAACGCGCGGACGCGCCAATCGCCCGCGAGCGCCGGGCAGGCGTGGCACATCCAGCCCGGCCACCCAGGCGGCGCGTACTGCGACCTTGGCCACGAGCTGGACCCGCCCGTACACCACACCCCGACCCTGCTCTCCCGCAGCCGGCCGACCGGCCGACGGGGGGACGAGCAGGAGTTCCGCGGCGGGTGTCTCGCGTGCGAGTGGGAAGGCCCCGTGCACTCCGGCGGCGGGTTCGGGGACGGTGACAACGAGGCGGTGGAGGACGCGCACGACCACTGCTTCCCCGGCTGGCGGACGCTGCCGCCGATCACCACGGTCGAGGACCGGTGGTCTGTCCCGCGGAGCCCGAGCCGCTGGGCTCAGCTCACCACCAGGTACCCGGCGGGCT
The DNA here is from genome assembly GCF_055597165.1 of Streptomyces sp. NPDC039480. Classification (NCBI taxonomy): domain Bacteria; kingdom Bacillati; phylum Actinomycetota; class Actinomycetes; order Kitasatosporales; family Streptomycetaceae; genus Streptomyces; species Streptomyces sp. NPDC039480. The sequence goes on from NZ_JBVITX010000009.1 coordinate 283,829, forward strand.
GGATTGACCAGGGCGCCCCCGTTGTCGCCTGGAGACGGCACCGCCGCGAGACCCACCTCCCGCCGCACGCGGGACGCCCCCGCTACGAACTCCGTGTCATCCGGCCACCGCGTGACCGGGGCCGACGCCTCGCAGATCAGGGAGCCCTCTTCTGATGACCGCCGTCCTCCGGATCAGGGCCCCACCCGCTCAACCCGAAGGTGGTTTAATTACTCCGCCGTCAGCGGAGCGGGCAACCTCCGACCGGCCGTGCGTCCCCCCGGGCGTCACGCACCCCAGACAACAGACGACGGCCAGCGCACAAGGGCAACAAGGCGCTGGCCGTCAGTGTTCTCTCACCAGAAAGAACCCCACCATGCTATGCGACCGACACCCCGACTGTCCCCAGCCCGGCGACATCGCCCAGCTCACGAGGGGTAACAGCATCGGCGCTGATCCCACCGACAGCTTCGTCATCGTCGAGGACTTCCCCCCGACCGGCCGACACCTCGTGCTCAACCTTCCCGTCGACCACCCCGACCGCGCCGACTGGGCCGCCGCAGTCCCCCTGGCCGACATAGCCACCCTCACCCGGCTCGAACCGGCGGGCAGCCGTACATGGACGCCGGCCCCGGACCCGGACGACGTCCAGTGACCGCGCCGAGCGGGCACGACCCCGACCAAGAACAGGAGACGACCGTGTCCCCCAAGACCGGACGCACGCTCTACTCACGCGCGGACCTGCGCAGGGTCCACGGCATCAGCGAACCGACGCTTCAGAACCTCTGGACCGACCGGGAGAACAACGGACACCCGCCTGTCGCGGAGATCATCGACGGCGTCATGCATTGGGACGGCGACGTCTGGGTGAAGTGGCACCACGAGCTTCAGCGCAAGCGCGCCGCGGCCAACACCAAGAACGCGCCGAAGCTCGACGGCGACCCCGAAGAGATGGTGGGCCCGGCCGAAGCGGCGAAAGTCTGCGGGTTCGCCGACTCCGCCACCGTCTCGCATTACGTGACGAGCCCGCCGGAGGGGTGGCCCGACCCCGACGACTGGGACGAGCTCCCGACCCGGCGGCGCCCGAAGTGGAAGCGCTGGCGCCTTTGGCAATACCTCGCGGACCGGAAGGGCCGCGGTCATGCCGGCGGGCGACCCACGGGCCGGCGCGGACTGGCCTACCCGTACCAAGGAGACGAGCGGCTGACCCTCGCCCGGCAGGCCATCGCGGCGAACCCCGGGGCGAAGAACGCCGAACTGATCCCCGCACTCCAGGGGCAGACGGAGAAGACCTACTCCCGCCCGACCTGGAACCTGATCCTCAAGTCCGCCCGCGAACATCCCGAGGAGTGACCCGTGCCCGACACTCGCTGTCCGCGCTGCGGCGGCCCGCTCGGTGAACGGCCCGCACGTTCCCGGCTGACCGTCGACCGCGAGGTCTTCATCTGCACCACGTGCGGTACGGAGGAAGCCGTGCGCGAAGCACGCGGCCAGGCACCCGTGCCGTTCGGCGAATGGCCCCCGAGCACGTAGACCAGGGCCGAGAGCTCACCCGGTGACATCGGAAGGTCCCCGCTCCAACGACTGGAGCGGGGACCTTTCCTCATCACCAGTCATCAGGCGGCCCCCCCGGCCCAGGTCGCCCGCCCCGACAGCGGGCCGCGAAACTGGCCCGTTCCCAGAACCCCCGCGTGATGTCGGTGTGCCGTGTGACGTCACCCTGCGCCTGGGTGCGTCACCTCACTTGGCTTGGCGTACACAAGGATCTCCAGCTCTGACTCTTCGCCGCACTCGCCGCAGCGGCGCACGTCGACATCGCCGTTGAAGCGCAGGTGGAGCATTTCCGCCCGCGCGGCCTTGCAGCGGGGGCATTGCGCCTCGCGCACAGTGCGTATCGGCTCGCCGTATCGATTCGTCATACCGGCATCCTGCCGGACCTATGGCCGTAGCCGTCACCGGTGGCAGCCCCGGATTCTGCGCCGCCGCCGTCGCAGCTACCTACGTCCCAGGTGACCCACCCCCCGACTGCGCCGCCCATGTCCGCAGACACCCCCGCTGCCCATAGGCACTGAGGTAACAGTCCGCCAGGACATCAGGCTCCAGGAGCCTGATCCACAGCATCGAGCCGCCACTCCGAGTGCCCGAAGTCCCTCCCCGTTGATCATGATCTTGAATTTAAGGGACCAAGGTATCGTCACTTCGTGACGATACAATCGGCAAAGATGACCGAATCTGACCCATTGAGAGCGGGGGGTGAGCGGGCCGATGGGGCATACGACCATGATCGGCCCGTCCGACGAGCAGGTTGAGTACCGCCTTACCGGCGGTCACGGCTGCGGGAAGTCCACCACCGTCGACGCTGCTCCTCTCGTAGCTGCCATCGAGGCCAAGGCCGAAACGATGGGCGCCCCCGTCGCCTCGTTGCTCGGTTCCCGCGAGGCCAAGCGCGCCTTCTTCCGCGCCCGCGGACTGATCCGAAGCAATGGTGCCGCGCGGTTCACCGGGTTCGACGCCGTCGAAGTCGCTTCCGCAGCTGGTCTCGACGCCCGCGACCTGTACGGCGAGCAGGCGCTTCCCCGACCGGCCGCCAACGGTCAGGTGGACTATCACCTGGACGCCAGCGAACGGCCGTTGGTGTGGATCGGCAATGGGCTCAGCGAGTTCGACATCACTCCCGGCAGCGTGCTGCACCCCGAGCACTTCCAGGCCGCCCGCCGCCTCATGCACGGTGAGGACCCCCGTACCGGGCAGACCCTCGTAGAGCCCAAGCTCGCCATCGCGCCTGCCGCGAAGCTCCCCGCTGCCCCGCTGGCCCGCGCCATCCGCCGCGCCGCCGCCGAGCGCAGCGTGAACCCCGTGACCTTGCTGGACTCCAAGCGGAAGCAGGACGCCTTCCGCAGAATGGAAAGCCAACTCAAGCGGTTCGGTGAATCGCACCGCGTCCCGGCCTCCACCCTGATCAAACTCGCCGACGCCGTGGGCATCGACGTTGTCGACCTCTACGGCGAAGACGCGCTGGAGAGGGCCGTCGCCGCCGAGGCTGGTGGGCACCTGGACGCCCGCGCACTCTTGCGTGCCGTCGAAACCCGAGCCGCCGAAACCGGGCAACAGCCCGGCGATCTGTTCTCCGCTGCGTCCATGAAGCGCCGGTACGTCCAGACCGCAGGCGAGGGTGAACGCCGACTTCGCGACCTGCCCATGGACGTCCGCGAAGCGGTCGCCATGGCCAAGGCGGCAGGACTTGCACCCGAGGACGTATGGGACGCCGAGGAGATCAAGGCCGCCCTCCTCGAAGGGCGGGTACAGGTCGGCAATTTCGGCGCCGACGTCACCTTGGACCTCCCGAAGTCCAAGAGCGCGTTCCTCGCCTACGCCCCTGAGGAGATCGCCGCCCAGGTAGAGGACATCTACACCTCCGCCGGCCGCGAGTCCATCAGCGCTTTGGAGCGGTGGACCGCATACGCCATGCGCGGCCACCACGGCGACGGTGACGCGGCGGAGACCATGAAGACGAGCGGATTCTCCGGATGGATGATGGTGCACCGCGCTGCCCGGCCCGTGGACGGTGCCCCGTACGGCGACCCCCATTTCCACCTGCACTTCACCCTGGCCAACATGGTCAAGGGCACCGACGGCAAGTGGTCCACCATGGCGGGCGGGGGCCGCGACCTTCACCGTCACACCCGCGCCACCCAGTCCCTCATGAACGCCCGTATCCGGCGCGAGCTGACCGACAAGTTCGGCATGTCGTTCCGTCGAGAAGAGCGGACCGGCGCTTGGGAAATCGCCGCGATCCCCGAGGCGACCATCCGCCTCTTCAGTAAGAGGGACAGCCAGGTCCGTGACCTGCTGACCAAGCTGGGCATCGACTACGACAGCGCCACCACCCGGCAGCGCACCGCAGCCTCCACCGCGTCCAAGGCCGCGAAGAACGGAGAAGCCGCCGGAGTCGCGGACGACATCCTGCGCAATTACTGGCAGGCCGAAGGCCGCGCCGCAGGTGACGACCCCGACGCCATCGCCGCCAGCGCGATGGAGCAGGACGGCACGCAGGAGAACCCCGGCCTGGATGAGCTGTGCGCCAAGATCTTCGACCCTAAGACCGGCCTGACCAGCCACTCCAAGGACTTCACCCACGCCGCCGCCCTCGCCGCCGTCCTGGATGCTCTCCCGTACGGAGTCGCGGGGGCCGATGAGGCCGAACGGATCACCAACTCCGTACTCCGGCACGCCGGATACGCGGTCAAGCTGAACCCGAAGGGCGCCCAGCACTTCACGCACGCCGACCGGTACACGACGGCGGACATCGTGGCCGCGGAAACGCTGATCGTCACCGAGGCCACGAACCGGCTCAACGAGCAGGCTGCCGTCGTCAGCCGCGACACGGTCGACATGACCCTGTCCACCGTCGAGGCCCAGCACGGCGGCAGCTTCGCGTTCTCCGATGAACAGCGTGCCGTCCTCGAACGTTTGCTCACGGCCGGGCACGGAATCGACGCCGTGGTGGGCATCGCCGGAGCGGGCAAGACCACGATCATGGACACCGCCCGGCAGGCATGGCAGGCCCACGGTCTCGTCATCGCCGGCGCGAGCACGGCCGCCGTCGCCGCCGCGAACCTGAAGGCGGAGGCGGGCATCGAGTCCCGCACCCTCGCGTCCTGGCTCACCGGCATCCGAAACGGCGGCCCCGGCCTGACGGGCGTTGACGTGCTGGTCGTGGACGAAGCCGCCATGTGCGATGACCGCGACATCGCCGAACTCCTCACCCACGCCGCGGAAACCGGAACGAAGGTCGTCGGCATCGGTGACCCCAAGCAGCTCCACTCGCCCGGTATCGGCGGGTCCTTCGCCGCCGTGCACCACATCGTCGGCGGACTCAGCCTCAGCGAGAACTTCCGGCAGAAGGACATGGTCGAGCGTCGGGCCCTGGAACTGTGGCGCGACGACAACCGCGTGGAAGCACTCCGTACCTTGGCGGGGACCGGCCGCGTACACGCCCTCGCGGACAAGGACGCCACCCTCGCCGCGATGCTCACCATCTGGGCCGACAAACGCGCCGCGCACACCGACGACCACACCGCTGTGCAGCAGCTCCTCATGATGGCCGCCACCAACGAGATCGTGGAGGAACTGAACCTCGGGGCCCGCGCACTGCGCAAGGAGAGCGGCGCTCTCACCGGCCCCGAGCACGCCTACGCGCTGCCCGGTGGCGGCGAGCTGATGCTGTCCGTCGGGGACCAGGTCCTCCTTCGGGTCAACGACTACCGGGGCAAGAGGAGCCGAGGCGAGAACGAAGACGTGCTGAACGGCTTCCGCGGAATCGTGCGGGCCGTGGACGATGAACGCCGGGTGCTGGTCGAGTGGCGAGAGAAGACCGCCGACGGTCACCGTGACGTTGCCGAATGGGTTGACGCCGACTACATCGCACAGGGCGGGCTCAGCCTCGGATACGCGATCACCGGCCACAAGTCCCAGGGCCTCAGCGTCCAAGAGGCCCTGGTCTACGGCCCCGGCGCACAGGCGAACGCGCTCTACACGATGATGAGCCGCGACAAGAAGGAGTCCCACCTCTTCCTGCCCTTGTCCGTCTACGAATCCGAGGCTGACCGTGCACGCGGCGGTGACGCGCTCACCGAGCAGGAACAGCTTGACCGCGCGGTCGCGGGCCTCATCCGCGAGATCGAGAGCGGCACCGAGGAGCGCATGATCCTCACCGAACTCCCCAAGAACGCGGTGCCCACCCACGTCCGCCAGGCCGTAGCGGATCTGCCGACCCCGCGCGCCCCCCGAACCGGCGGGGCCGACGAGGCGGACAGCACCCAGGACGCGCCGGAGTCTGGGGACCGGCGTACCCCAGACACCACGGAGCGGACCGCAGAGCCGGCCACGCCACCGGCACCCGCGCCAACGGCTGACCGCCCGTACGCTCACCTCAGCAACGAGGCTTTGCGCGATGCTGTGCGCAAGGCGGCCACGGCCGCGCGTGCCACCAGGACGGCGGCCGAGCGAGCTGAGGCCGCAGCCGACCGCGCCGAGCAGCAAGCTGCCGCTGGGACCGGGCCGAACGTGCTCGCTCTCAACCGTCGGCACGAGGACTTTGCCGACCGTGCTACGGCGGTCCGCGAAGTCCGGGCTTTGGACGGCGTGATCGCCGAACGTACTGCCGTTCTGCGAGGGATGCAGGAACGGATCGAAGGACTCGACCAGCAGCTGAGTGCCACCGGCCGCTTCGGGCGTCCGGCACTGCGAGGGGACGCGCGGGTTGCGGTCGAGGCAGATCGTGAAGGGTTGTTGCGCACGTACGAAGAGACCGGGCGCGAGCTGGAGCAGATGAACCAGCGCCTCAGCGAAGCTGCCGATCAGGCCGGGCCTGTCGGCGAATACGAAGCCGTACTGAGCGAAGCGGATATGCCGCAGCGAGACAAGCCTGCTCTCCTGCGACGTGCAAAGGAGAGGGACAACCAGGCGGCCGGGAATCTCCGGGCGGAGGCAACCAAGGCGCGGAGCACCGCTCACGGTGCCGAATACCGAGAATCCGGGCTCCGCAAGGAGATGGCGCTGCGAACTCAACGTGGGCGTGAGCACGTCGACGTCGACGAACCCCAGGATCCGACGGCCGCGAGGTCAGAGCCCTCGTATGCCAGTCGCACGGAAAGGGACGTCTCGCACCTCCACCCTCTTCCGGAGCCCGATCAGGACTCACCACCGGTATAAGAAGGGCCGAGGCCCCGGGCCCGCCTCAGGCGCCGGAAGCGGCGGACCCACGCCGGATGTGCTTGCACCTCACGCCCCGCGCGACGTCCTGAAGCGACGGCTTACGGGTCGCCCCGCAGTCGGCGCACGTACTCGGCCAAGGCATCGAGCGGGCACCGGGGTAAGGCGCCTTCGGCTCGAAGCCAGCAGCGCGCATCTCCTCGGCTTCCGGCTCGTCGTTGGTCTCAGTGATGCGCGGAGGCCAGGAGACGGGCGGAGGGACGTCGTGGCTCGAAGTGTGCCCTCCGAGCAGCAATCCGAGGCTCACCCATTGCCTCGGCTGCGAAGAAACGTTCACAGCAAGTCCTATCTCGTACGTTGCGGTCAGATGGTCAGGGGCGGCGTCAACGTCGTCGTGGCGTGGCCCGTGCAGCTCAGCTTCCGAGCACGGCCTCCCGAGCGGCGCGTGACCAAATGGATTGCTGACGGATGGTGAAGCCCATTCGGTTCCAGTGGAAGAAGATGTGGCGTGCGAGGATGCCGCGCGGCCCGAGGCTGAGTTTTCCGCTTGCTGCGGCGTCCGACAGGGCCCGCCCGCTGCGCTCCAACCCCTTGATCCACGGTTGTGCGGGAGCGAGTTCCCCGGAGGCGAGAAGCGGCTGAGCGTCGACCAGCAGGAGTCGGCGCATGGGCTCGACCATGGTGCTGACTTGGTCCGGAGTCACGTCCTCGGCGAGTGGACGGCGCGCTTCAACCTGTCCCCATACGTCGCCCTGTTCGCCGTACTCCAGACCTGCGGCGCGCATCAGCAGCGTCATGGCCAGGAGAGAGGTCGCCTTGGCGTCCCACATCCTTTGGTGATCGTCAGCGATGGTGTGGAGGTAATCGAGGACGCCAATGCTGTCGGTGTGGAACAACTCGTGCGCAAGCGCTATCCCGGCGAGGCCGCCGAAGGCGACGGTCTCCGGCTCGTACCGGACGGACTTCCAGTCCGTAGTCACTCCCCAGGAAACGGAGCTGTCGAGCGCTTCGGTGACGTGGATGACGGCGTCCTCGGGGGTGGCACCCGGGGCCGGGTAGTAGCGCAGGCGCCAGTGGGGGTGCTTCCGTACGAACCACCATTTGCCCACGGGGCCCGCGCGTAAGACGGGCGCGAGGTATGCGCGGAAGGCGCGGGCGGCAGTCGGGTAGTCGGCGAAGTGGATGTTGACCTGGTGCCACCCGGATAGCTGGTCATCGAGCGCGGCTCGACCAGCGGCCCGGTATCGCTCGATCGCCTCGAAGAGGTACGTGGGCGCAGTGTGAGCCGCGCGGGCCGCTTCTTCGACGGGCGTCCCGCCGAGGACGGCCAGGACGGCGTCCTCGATGCGGTCCGCGTCGTGTGGCACGGGCGTATCTCTCACGTCAGCAGGAGGCAGGCGTCCCACTGCCCCTGGGGTGCGGTGCCCGATTCGGCGTCCTGGAAGGCGAGGGAGGCCCCCGCCTTTCCGACGAGGAACCCCGGCTTCTCGGGGACTTCCGCGGTCAGGAACCGGTCCCTGATGAGGGCGAGCCGCTCGGCGAAGACAGACGGGGTCTCCGCTTCTTCGGCTACGCGCTGCGTGGTCCGAAGGAGGCCGCCGAACCCGTGGCACAGGCCGCGGTCTGCGATCTTGTCGAGCTGATCCGGGTCGCTCAAGCAGTGCTGAAGAGCACGTTCGGCCATCCGCTTACGGTCGCCGTCTTCAAGAACGATGCCGGCGAGTTGTTGCGCCCGGGCCAGCCCCGGGGTGCCATAGCACCACGAGGGGGTAGCTGGCAGCGCGGGCGCGGGCCCTCGGCTGCTGACCCAGCGCGGCCAGCGGGCTCCTCGGTAGTCGCTCTGCCGAATCTGGTCGAGCCATCGGCAGATCCGAAGCACGGCGTCCTCGTGCCCCTCCACGGTGACGCCCGCGCGCAGGGAGAGGGCGAGAAGCGCGAGAGGCCCGCTGATGCCGTGGGCCATACCCGCGTTCGCGTGCCCGCCGGGCGTGGCCTCCTTGTTGCTGGCCGGAGCGTGAGCGACCCACCAGCCGGGCAGGGGTTCGCCCGTCGAGGCGGTGGCTGGCTGAGTCAGGCGAACCAGGTACTCCAGGACGCCCTTCAGCTCCGGAGAATGGGGCTGGCGACGCAGGAGCAGAGCACCGATGCCCGTCAGCCCACGCAACAGGTCGTACTCGGCGAAGGCGGGGCGGCGCCCGGACTCGATTCGGGCGTGCGCGGCGGTCAGGCGCTTCCTTGTGTGCTCGGCCACGATGCCGTCGAGGGTGTGCAGTGCTCCGGCGTACCGGTCGGTGCCGTCGGCGGCCAGGTGCAGGACGAAGGTCATCGCGGGAGCACCGAGGAAGAGATTGGCGTCCGGGCCGTCTATCAGTGGACCGATTTCGGCCAGAGCCCGGTGCACGACGCCGAGGTCACCGATGCCGCGGCGGGACCGCTCAATGTTGATCATCGCCGTGCCGAGGGGCCCGTGCGCGAGGGACTGACGAGTGGAGGTGTCGGTGGCCGGCGGAGCGGTGGTCACGCCTCGTCTCCTTCGGGGATGAGTGTCCAGGACAGAGCTGCGGCGCGCGCGATCCGGCGGCAGGTCGCCTCTGCAGTGCGGTCGATGCCCGCGACGCGGTTGTGGTGCATGTGCAACAGGGAGGGCAGCGTGTCGTCCGGGCCGCAGTCGGTCAGGGCTCGGCAGTAGCGATCGAGCGCCCGCCTGCGCGCTTCCCAGGCGTCGGCCACAGCGGCCCCGCCGTCGAGGTCGGTCACGACGGTCCGTACATCCGGCTCCGAAAGGCGCAGAGCGAGAGCTTGCACGTTGCGGGGGACGAGGTCGCCGTCGCTCCGCACGAGATGCTGGGTCAGCCAAGCGCAGGCGGATGTGCGGGAGCCGAGGAACCCGGTGGAGATGTCCACGAAGGAAGCGCCGGTGACCGCTGGCTGGAGATCCGCGGGTATGGCCAAGGACAGCTGCGCGAGCGCGGCCGTGGAGTCAGCAGCGAAGTAGTCCTCCGCGGCCTCCAGGACGCGGCCGGTGCCGTAGCGGCCAATCTCGGGATGATCGGTATCCCACTGCACCCGCTGGATCAGACCCTCGTGACGCAGCTCGGCGGCCCACTGGGCGACGGCCTGTGCCGCAGAGCCGAACGCGTCCGGTTCAGGGAGGCGGAGCCGCAGCCGCAGGTGCGCGTCAGGGTCGGCGTACCGGATGAACCAGGCGAGCGGCGGAGTCTCCCATCCCTCCCGCAGGAGGCGGGGCAGGTGGGCAGTCAGTACCTCGGATGCGCGCGCGGCGCTGCCGTACAGCTTCACGTACATCCAGTGCGAGGCTCCCGGCAGGCGCCCCGCATCGCGGCTGGTGGAGGCCCTGACGGCGGGTGCGGGGAGGGGGCGCTGGTCGGAGGCGAAGGTCATGGCCACCTCGTGGGCGCGATTGATCCAGCCGTAGGCACTTTCCTCCGGGGCCTCGTGCAGCACGGCCGTGCCGTGCTGCCGCAGTTCCGCGCGAAGCAACTCCTGGTGGACTGGCACGTCAAGGTCGAGACGGAGACGCTGGTCGCTGGCGCCGAGGTAGACGGTGCGCGGCAGCCCGTACGTGCGGCGCCAGGCGCTGAACCGCTCGTGCCAGTCGTCTCCGTCGCCGAGATCGCGGTGGCGCAGCCGCCACAGGGCTGCGGAGAGAACAGTGCGGCCGACGCGGACTTCGGGCAGAAACGGCAACCGGGTGGCGGCGCCCCAGAAGAAGGGCATCAGGACGGCGGTGTGGGAGCGGTGGAGTTCGCACACGAAGCGGATCAACGGGTGGGTACTGCTCGACAACTCGACCGCGTTCATGACGGTCGGCTCGATGATCCGGCCCGTGGACAGCGACACGAGATAGAAGCGGCTTGCGTCGGTGAGGACGCCGAGGTCGTCCAGATCCAGGGTGGCGTGGGGGTTGTGTTCCCCGACGGACAGCAGTTCAGAGGCGATGAGCGGAGAGCGGCTGACGTTGTTGATCGGCACCTTCAGCGGCGGACCGGAGACCTGTGCACGCACCGCACCTTCAGTCAGGGTGGGCAGAGCGGCGTGAACGGCGGTCACTCGGTCGAGGTCTGCCGGTTCGAGGAGGGGCAGGAAGCGCCCGGTCGTGATGCCGGCCGCCAGAGACAGGCCAACGGTGGCGAGGTTGAAGCGACCCTCATCCAGCGCACGCTGAGACTGGGCGAGCACGGTGAAGGTGAACTCGATGTGCGCCGGGACTTGGGCGGGCGTGCTGGTGGACAGGGCGTCGATGTCTCCCTCGGTAAGCGTGATCTCGCGGCGATCGGTCAGGGTGGCCTCCTGGACGAGCGCGAGGAGGTGTTCGTCGCGGGGAGTCGTTGCAAGGACAGGCCGGGACAGGACGGTGCCGCGGTAGCCGACGGGAAAGCCGAGGCCGGTGTCCGGGTCGGTGAGGTCGCGTACCGGTACGGCGACACCCGTGCTGTAGCGCTCCAGGAACCGGGTGAGGTAGTCGCGCCAGGCCGGGGAACCGTTCGGGTACGGGGTGATGCGCGTGATCACGTCCAGCGCTCGGCGTGCTTCCTCGGCGACCTCTTGGGGCAGGACGATGCCGCAGTCCGGGCGCAGGTGCACCGCGAGAGCGCGATCGGTGTTCCCGGTGAGGCTGTTCATCGCGGCGGTGGTCTGGGCCCGGAGGGCGCGCTGTTCGTCTGGGTGGGCACGGTCGTGCTGGTGCAGGAGCTGGTGAACGTGGCGCAGTTCCTGTGCCTTCACCAGCACTGCTGAGCCGGGTGCACCGGCCCGGCGGGTCTCATCGAGTTCGTTGATGAGGTGGCCAAGGGCGTCATCCACGGTCATCGGCGCGTGGAGGCTGGTGAGCAGTACCCGGTGCGTGACCAGGCTGCTCACCATGTCCTCGATCACCTGGACCGGAGTACCCGGGTAGTCCGCCTGGATCTTGGCTACCAGTTCACCGACGGCTGTGGGCGTCTGCGCCAGGGACAGCGTCAGCTCCGACGCTCGGGTCCGGCGAAGGGTCGTCTGCGCGGGGCCCTTGGCGCCGGGCTGGTGAGCGACGGTGATCTGTGCGCCCCGCACCGTGCAGGTCGGGTCGGCGACGACGTGGAGGTGTCGCAGGACGTCGGGGTCCTTCTCCAAGGTGGTGATGATGTCGTGCAACCACGTCGCGTCGGCTCGGGCAAACGCCGCGTGCTTCGTTCCCCAGCGCACGGCGCTGCTGTGGCCGAGGCGTACCGGGGCGGGCCCGGCGAACGTTCCGAAGGGAGTCGCCCGGAACTGCATGCGCAGGAGGTAGCGGGTCAGGGAGAGCGCGATGCGCCGCAGGCGTGAGCGGCGGACGGTGCCGGCGATGGCCCTGCGGATGGTGGCGGCCAAAACGGGTGCGGCGAGTTCGATGGCGTTGGCGCAGGTGCCGTCGGCCCAGACCCGCTCGATCCACTGGCGGCAGCGCTCTGCGTCGGCGGCGGGATCGTCGAGGGGAGCAGGGCAGGAGGGCAGCGAGGACACCAGCGGGAACACCGATGCCCTTATCATGCTCGCGTCAACTGCTTGGTACATGGCTGTGCCTCCTTTACAGGTGTGGTGCCCGGGGTGGGTGGGGCAGGGCGCCCTGCCCCACCCACCCCGGAGGGATGCCGCTGGATCAGCCGCAGGTGCTGTTCGAGCAGGCGGACGCGCAGGTGGACGTGCAGCCGTCGCCGGTGTCGTTCAGAAGTGCTCCGACGACGGGCAGGGACGAAACGGTCTCGATCTTCAGGTCGAAGTCCGAACCGGAGTCAGCCGCGAACGGGGTTGCCGTCTGCGGCGTGGGCGTGCTGATCTGCGGTGCCATCGCTTGTCTCCTCGGTCTGAGGGATCGGTGGACTGTGCGGATCGTGCTGGTGGTGCCACCTGGCAGCGTCGCGGGTAGCGTCACGGCCAGGAGATGGTGACCCGCGTATGCGGCCGGTCGATCACCCGGCCTGCGGGAAGTCGGTCATCGGGCGTCCCCACCGGGTAGACCTCGATGCGTGCTCGCTCATTACGGTGCTCGCTGTTCCACGCCTGGATCTCTTCGACCAGGCGCTCGGCAACCTTCTGGCCGTTGGGCCCGTGACCGATTGCGCCCAGCTCGTAGCGGTCCTCCTGATCGGTGGGCCGGGAGCGGCGGTAGGCGAAGCTGCCACCGTCCACGAGCGTCGGAAGCCCGATCGGCGAAGCCGCAGCCACGACGCCACGCTCCCGCGCCCCGGGCTTGGCCGCCATGAGAGGGAGGTTGTCCAGGGCGGTCGTCAGCCACAGATCCAGGTGTTCCATCGACTCCTCGCCACCGATGGTCACCCCAGACCATGCCTCCACCCGCGGGGAGCGGAGCGCGTCCCGCAGCGCCTCCGTCTCCGGCTCGGGGTGACCGTCCAGGCGAAGAGCGACCTCGGCGCCCTCCTCATCGTGGAGAACGGCCAGACGCATCCGGTTCTCGCCAGCGCCGCGCATCGGCACGAAGCCGCACTGCTCGATCCCGTCGCTGACCAGCCGGTCACCGTCGCGGACGAACGCCACGGTGCGGGTCATGCTCCGCATCCGAAGCGGCACGACGAGCCGGCCGCCGTCCTTGAGCTGTTCGATCCAGGACGGTGGGATGTCGGCGGCCTGCACGGTGACAACGATGCGGTCGTACGGCGCGTGTTCGGGGACACCGTGCTCGGCGTCGCCCGTCACCACCGTGATGTTCCGGTACCCGGCGGTCTCCACGAACCGCTCCGCACGGGCAGTGACATCGGCGTCGATGTCCTCGCTGACGACGTGACCCTCGTCGCCGACCATCTCCGCGAGATACGCGGCGTTCGGACCGCCGGAGCCGATCTCCAGCACGGTCATCCCGGGCTCGATGTCGGCCTGCTCGATCTGCATGGCCTGAACCCTGGGGGCCGACACTGAGCTGATGTCCACGCCGTGCTCGTCGGTCTTGGTGATGGTGGCGTTTTCGACCTCGTACGTCTTGGCCGCGTCCACCTCAGGAGTGGCCAGGTGCCGGGGGACGGCACGGAACGCTGCCACGACGCGGGGGCTGCGGGCGGCCCCAACCTCGATGAGCTTCTGCACCATGGTGTCGCGCAACTTCGTTGTTGTGGCGTCCAGTTGCCGGGAGTCGGTTGTCATGTTGGGGACGTTATCCACTCTTGGGCTCCTACTCGACGTCGCGTGCCGAGGGGTCGGGCGGGTGAAATTGATGTGGCGGCGGCGAAGACTCGCGCCGGGTGGTAAACCGCCCAACGGCCTGGCCCGTCACATCCGGGCCGCCGGGCGGTGGTCTAGGCGGCGGGCACCAGGTTCTTCAGGTCCACAACGTCGAAATCGCTCAGCTCGCGGACGAGCTGTGAGGCGAGGAACCACTTGAGCCGGGGGTCGCCGTACGGAACCGGCACGTCGTCACCAGCCAACGCCCTGACCTCGCGGCCGGTCCACTCATACGGCGTGCCGATCACGCCGTACAGGCGGTAGCGTCTCGCCAGAACCGCCACGTAGCCCTCACGCACCAAGTGCGGACACCGCTGCCCCGCCAGGTAAGCGTGCTCAACACAGACCGGTGGCTGGGCCGTCCGCACCGCGCCGCTGAAGTCATGCCCGGCGGTCTCCAGGAACAGCACACCGGGCTTAACCGGGAGCTTCTGCGGGTGCCACACGGCCCTGGCTCGTTCGACGCACACCTGACAACGCAGATAGAGCATGGTCTCCCGCTGCCGTGCCGGGTGGACGAGCTTCCATCGAGGGCGCCCGGCCGGAAGCCGGTCGTCACCAATCGATTGCGAGACTCGGCCCCACAGGACACCGCGAAGATCACGATCCCCGGGCACTTCGAACCCGTAGGAAAGGCGCAACCGGCCATCCTCGCCGGCCCCAGCGCACAAGCTCAGGAAGTCATCGGCTTCCTCACCGCGTCGGCAAGTGATGTAAGGGACAACAGGGGCGATCGCGGTTGTGGTGCTCACGCGGAGCCTCCCACAGGGATCGCGAAGGCCCGGTGAGGCGCGATGATCTCCCCGTTGGGCAGTATCTCGCCGGTGTCCTCAAAGAGGATCGTTCCGTTGCACAGCAGGCTCCACCCCTGCTCAGGCCAGTGTGCAAGGGGCCGCGCCGCGTCCCTGTCGGAATCCTCAGCCGTAGGGCACGGCGGGGTGTGCGCACACATGGCGCTCGTCCTCTCGGGTCCGGTGGAGGTCTGGGAGCGGCGCCGTACGAACGCGTCGATGGCGTCTTCGCTGTAGCCGTAGAAGCGGCCGGCGACCGTGTCGTCCTCCCACCAGGAGGGGGCCGGGTCGCCCCACTCGACCGTGTGGCAGGTGTCGCGGTAGGGCGACCAGGTGACTCGCAGGTTCGGAAAGCCGGGACGGTCCGCGAGTAGAAGACGGACTTCCATCGCCAACGACAGCAAGTCGAAGGACATGTAACCGCCGCGACGTTGGCCACCGACCGGTACAGCGAGGAGAGGGGCCCGGAACACGCAGACGGCGACTGCTCCGGCGAGTACCGCAGAGTCGGCGAGACGATTACGAAAATACTCGTAGTCGTACGCTTCTTTGGCGGGGCGGAGGGACAGGGAAAGGCCGTGGCGCGGCCGTCTCGCGGCGGTCAGCATTCGAACCATCCCCGCGACTCTGCATCGAGTTGTTCTAAGCGCTCGACCAGGTCGAGGGTGACCTGTCCCAGCCTTCGCAGCAGCCCCAGAGCCTTCCACGGATCGCCCGGCAGCTCCTCGGACCGGACCGCGCGGGCATGACCGATCAGCTTCGCGATGTCTGGATGCCTGCGGTCTGCCTCGTCGCGCACCCCGCGGTTCACGAGTTGCATCAGGGCGCCACGGAAACGCTGAGCAAGTTCCTCGACGTGGTCGTACTCGGGTACCACCACTTCAATGCGGTGCTGCCGCGACGACCCCGCAGCGTGGTGGCTGACCTCAGCGCCCAGGACCGTGTCCAGATCATCGAACACGCGATCCCAGTCCACCGGCTCCCAACCGCGTGCCTCGCTTAGCACTTGCTGGAGGGCCTGCGCGTTGAGCGGTGGTGTCCAGGGGCTTGCCAGGACCGTGGGGTCCTGGGGCCGGACCGGCATCGGCTGGTGGGGCGCAGCTTGGAACCGTGCAACGGCACTCATCATCGGCTCGCCGCCAGACCCAGTTCGCACCACATGGTGGCACCGCCGTCGCTCACGCCCCAGGCACCCTGCCGCCCGTCGGCGATCGTCTTCACGATGTCGAGGCCGCGGCCATGCTCGTCAGTGTCACGGGGTGGCTTGGGAGCGGGCCGGTAATTAGGGACTCCGTCGTGCACGGCGATACGTAAACGGCCGTTTCGGTAGGAGAGGATCAGCGTGATCTCTTGGCCCCCGCTGTGCACGATGGCGTTGGTGAGCAGTTCGGAGACGACCAGGGCCGCGTCGTCGGCGACGTAGGCCAAGCCGCGACCACCCAGGCGGTCCCGGGCCAGGTGCCTCATGATGCCGACTTTCTCGCCGTCTTCGGGGGCGGGAAGCTCACCCGGCGGTCGCTGCCGGATCTCGAAGGTGGACTTCAGGAGGTCGGCGTCGCGGTGGGGGGCGCGGCGCGGCCGTGCGGCAGTCGTTGTCATCACGTCCTCTGGGGGGTGCGGAGGACCGCCCGGACTGCGGATACCGCCCTGCTGAGGGGGGTCCGCTCGTCATCGGGGGTGAGGATGGAACGCGCTTCGGCAAGGCAGCGGACCAGTTGGACCGGGCTGGTGAGCAGGGGTACGTCGCCTATAGCGGACTCCGTGCTGGGCTCCTTCAGCCACTCCACCGGAACACCCTGCGCCAGCGGCGCGATCCCGGGGATGCGGACCGCGTGGCCGGGGCCGAAACAGACAGGAACGGCCTTCCGGTCCAGCCAGGAAGAGCCAGTGACCAGGCCGTGCCAGCGGGGGGCGGTGCCGGGCGGCACGAGAACGGCCGCCATCATCAGGTTCGTGAAGCGGATGGCTGGCCCGACGGTCTGCTTGTACTGGCTCAAAATTTCGTACGCCAGCTCCACGATCGCGCGGTCCGCCAGGACGACATCGAAGGTGATGCCGGTCGAGAGTCGACGGGGGAATTTGGGCGCTAGCCGCCAGGCCGCCATGGACTCAGCCGGCGCGGGAGTCGCCGCGGCGAACCACGCGGACAGGCGCTCGTGCTCGCCAGTCACGGTGCGGGTCTCCATAGGCCCTCCAGGTCAGCAGTCCGTACGCACAGTGCGTCCGTCGTCACCTAGTGCACCGGGCGAGCGAGACAGTGAACAGGTCTTTTCGCCGGAACCTTGGCCGCCCCTTACCCGCCCTTTCCCCCGCCCTTTTGAACGCCTCTTTCCCCTCACCAGCCCTTTTGCTGACGACAGCTCACGCGTCCCGCCGGGTGACCGCTACGGTGAGCTGACACCAGCCAGTAAGGGGGTATCCGGTGAGCCGCAGCCCGATGAAAGCGTTACGCGAGAGCCGCAACCGGACCCAGACGGAGGCGGTGGACGACCTCAACGCCTTGGCGGAACGGCTCGCTGCCGAAGGGCGGGTCTCCAAACGCCCCACCTTCACCGTTCGCCAGATGTCGAAGTGGGAGAGCGAGACAAGGCCGCGTCCGTACCCACACCCGGACACGCGGTTAGTCCTGGGGCTGTACTTCCAGCGTCCAGTCGAGGAGCTTGGGCTGACCCGCTCAAGGCGCGGAGAAGGGCCTCCCGACGCTTCCCCTGCACCCACCGTGACGTCGGCCCCGCTCGTCGGACATGTAACCGCCGAGGGTGCGTTCCTCGCCGCGGGCGCCCAAGACCCGCCGCCGTGGCTGGCCCAGACGACGACCGACGCCGCCAGCTCCACGGACTGGAAGATCGCCGAGGACGAAGTCGACCTGTTGCGAGAAGCCGCGGACGACATGGACGCGCAGGACCAGCAGTTCGGCGGCAATCGCCTCTGGCGTCCGACGCGGGCTCACCTGCTCTGGGTACACCACATGATCGACCGAGGTATCTACGACGAACCTCTCGGCCAGCAACTGCACGCGCTCGCGGGCAAGTTCACCACCAGCCTTGGCTGGTTCAGCTACGACGCCGGCTTCCACACTGAAGCGCGGCAGTACTTCTCCGAGGCCCTGAATGCCGCGATGCTGACGGGAGACGATGAGCTATCCAGCCGGACCCTGAGCAACATGGCCCGTCAAGCCGTAGACCTGAACAAGGGCCGGGAAGCGGTCCGCTTTGCTCGGCTCGCGCAGACGCATGCGGACATGTGGAGTGCGCCAACGCGGGTCACGGCGCTTCTGGCGATCCGTGAGGCACAGGGGCACGCCCGAGTAGGCGACGCCTTCAACTGCGAGTCCGCGATCAAGAGGGCCTGGATGACGTGGGAGCGCGGGACGGACGAGCGCGACCCCGATTGGACCACCTTCCTCAACCAGGCCGAATTGGTGTGCCTGGAAGGAATGTGCCGTCTTGACCTCGGCCAGACTGCTCGCGCTCAAAAGCTCTTGGCGCAGTCCGAACAGCTCCAAGACGTGGCGCACTCGCGAAACAGGGGCATGTGCCTCGGCCGACTCGCGACCGCTGCCATCGGGGCAGGCGACATCGACCACAGTCTTGATGCCACGAGGAAGGCCATCGGGCTGATCCGGACCGCGGGCATGTCTTCCGCTCGGACAGTCCAGCAGTTGAAGATCGTCCACGATGGACTGGCTCCTCATCGCCGTGCCCGCGGGGTGGGGGACCTGCTTGAAGAGATCCGCGCGGTCGTCGCGTGATGCAGCAAAGGAGAGATGCAACCAGTGGATGCGGAGTACCAGCGGTACGACGGGACGTCGGTCAAGGCCATCACTGATGAGCTGATCGAGGTGTACGCCCAGGTGTACGACACACCCCCATACATCGGCGACCCGTTCTTCTCCGTCGCTTCTTTCCGCGAGCGCCTGGAGGCCGCGTTCGCCAACGAGGGCTTCGAGACGGTGACCGCGAGCAGGGACGGTCAGATCATCGGCTTCGTGCACGGCGCCACCCTGCCCACCGATAAACCCTGGTGGACATCCCTCGGCGACCGGAGGCCGGCACAGCTCCAGGTCCTAGCCGACGCCGGGCAGGTCTTCTGGCTCCGGGAGCTGATGGTTCTCCCCGACTACCAGAACCAGGGTCTCGGACGGAAGATCCACGACACGGTCATTACGGGGCGGGCGGAGAGCGCTACGACCCTTACCTGCATCATCGACAACCAACCGGCGCACGATGCCTACCTGCGATGGGGGTACACGGTGATGGGGGAGATTAAGCACGCTCCTGAATCGCCGACCTACGACGCCATGTACTTGCCCAGCTCGTGACGACCGGAATGGCTATGTACCAGACAACCACCCAGCCCATACCGGTCGCGGCGACTTCCGTTCGCCGGGACCGCCTCTCGCAGGGCACCACGGCCCTGTTCGTGTACGGGACTCTTCAGTTCGATGCCGTACTCGAAGCTCTGATAGGCCGGATACCGAAGCGCGTGACGGCCTGCGCGCCGGGGTGGCGCGCAGCGGCCCTGGAGGGGCGCGTCTACCCCGGGCTCGTAGCAGCTCCCGGCTCTGCGGCGCCCGGCGTGTTGCTCACTGACCTCAGCCAGAGGGAGCGAGCAATTCTCGACGCCTTCGAGGATGACCGGTACGACCTCCGCGAGGTACCGCTGACCTCCGGCGGCTGCGGGCTCGCCTACGTCTGGCCCGACGGCGAAGTCTGCCATGAGGACTGGGACGCCGAGCAGTTTGAGGCCCGTCACCTCCAGGAGTACGCCGCTCGATGCGGACGGATCGCGCCGAGACTGGCCGCCGAAGCCGGCCAGTGAGTCAGGCCGCGCTCCGCGTTCGAGGGGCCCACAGGCTCCTCGAACGCTGGTGAGCGTCAACCCCGCGGTTCACGCTGGGGCTTGCGTCATCAGCGGCTCACCGGCCCCTCATTAGGGGGATGGCGGCTCGGGGGTGTCTCGTGAAACGGGCCCCTCTGAGACTGCTACGTCGCCATATGCCGATCGCCGCGGTTCCGGCCTGGCAGATTGATCACTCTGATCGGTTGTGCCAGGCCGAGCCTCAGCAGTGCCTTGCCCGGTGACCTTTGTGAACACCTGCTCCGCACGAGCCAGGGTCAGCCGCATCGTGCCGTAAGGCCCCACCGCATACCCCGTGCGGTGCCCGTGCAGGTGTAGTTCCTCCACTGCCTGAATACCGGCATCGGCCTCCGGCACGTCATCCGGTGGGACGAGCGCATGTAGGTCTGCCTCCCATTCCCAGCCGAGATCGCGGAGCACGGTTCGGGCCTCCTCCTGCTCCCAGCCGCTGCGTGCCACCAGTCCATGCCGAGGGTCCGTCGAGAAGACCATGTCGGGGCCCGTCATCATCCGGCCATCTCCTCGACTCGCCCGGCAGGTTCTTCCTCTTCGGCATCTCCCTGCGCCGGAGTGGGCCAGGCAGCGAGCTGGAAGCGTGCCGGACGGTCTTCGTGCCGTCCGACCCGGCACTCGTCGCCAGCCTTTCCCAGGGCCTTGTTCATCCGGGTGAGGAACCGGTCGTACTGCTCGTGCCAGATGACGGTGGACCCCGCGTCTGTGTACGCGTCAGTCCGGGCGAAGGCCAGGGCCGCGATCTCGTACCCCAGACCCTCGTGCTTCGTCCAACAGGGAGGGATGACGTCCTGCGGCTGCCAGGCATACGTCCAGTTCAGCCAGCGGCACACGGAGTCGAGCCAAGCGGGCATCGGCGCGATCAACTCGGCGGGCAAAGCTCCGAGATCCCAAGGAGCGGGACCATCGACTACGGACTCCTCTGCGCTTCGCTCCGCGATGTATTCCAAGATCAGAGCAGGCGGTTCGGGGAAGGGGCCGAAGTTGGCAAGGGGATTCGTCATGCCGCAGCCGCCTCCTCGCGACCGGCCCACGCGGCGGCGTGCGCCTTCGCCTGGTTCTTCTTCGCTGCGGTCTGCCGTGAGCGCTCCGTCTCGTTGGCCGCTCGCAGGTCGCGGACGTGACCTTGGATCTCGGCCCAGGAGTCCCAGGTCCACATGCCGTCGAGGCGGGTCACGACAGGCGGAAGGTTGTCCGCGAGCACCAGGGCGTGACCTTCGGGGAGAGCCCTGATCTCATCCCCGCGCAGGACCGGTTCCAGAGCCATGTGTGTGGCGGTCGAGTGGCCCCCGCGGTCTCCCCCTGTTGTCGTCTTCGTGGTGCGCTCCCGTTCGACCTGGCCGCACAGGTCCGACATGTCCTTGAGGAAGACGGGGTCCTTCGCTCCACCGAAGACCACGACGTGGTTGGTGAACGAGGCCAGCTCGTTCGCGGTGTCCTCGCCGAAGCGGGCACGGGCCGACGCCCATCCCTGAAGGCCGTAGATCACCGTGATGCCTCGTCCCCGCCCGTCAGCGACGCGTTGACGAAGGCTGGGGATCGGTGCGATGTTCGGTGCCTCATCCAGCGCGGCCAAGAGCGTCGGGTCGAGGCGTCCCGCCGGGGACGCGATCGCGTGAGCCTCCGCGAGGTCTAGCAGGTCCTCGGCTATCGCCGTGGTCAGCGGGGCGACGCTGTTCACTTCCGAATCTTTGCCGAGCAGGTAGATGGTGCCTTCTGCCTCAAGGAACTCGTGGAAGTCCGTCGGGTCCTCTCCGTCTCCTTGCAGAGCACGGATCACCGACTGGTGCATGAGGGGTTCGAGGGCCGCATCGAGGGTGCTGGCTGTGTTGCCGACGGTACGGCTGTCGCCTGTGGTGGCGGTTCGGAGCATGTCGGCCCAGCCGGGGCCGGCGCCGGGGTGGGCGTTGAGGATGCCGAGCGGTGCGGGGTCGGTCAGCTTGCGGGCCCACTTCAGTACCCAGTCCAGGTTTGCACCGTCGAGAGCGGCGGCGTGGAAGAACGCGGCGAGGATCTTGGACGCCTGCCCCTTGTAGAAGGCGCTGCCCTCGCTGGACTGTGCCGCGGAGCCGGGGGTCCGAGAACCGGCGACGAACGCTTTGGCCCTCATCATCGCGACCTCCGTTTCGGAAGCGCCGGTAATCGGCGTCCAACGGAACTTCGGGAGGGAGGGAGCGATGTTCTGCGGGTCGAAGACCAAGACCGGGCGGCCGTCACGCCGCCGAGCATCGAGGGTCAGTTCGACCAGGTCGGGCTTCGTCGATGTGGCGAGGACTGGACCGGCCCAGTTGCGGATGGTCGGGCCGAAGAACCGCAGAGTCTTCCCGCTGCCCATGGGGCCAATGACCCGGCATGCCTTGTCCGCACGAGACCACAGCTCTACGCCTTTCGGGCGTTGCGAGGTCCCCAGCGAGTAGCCGAAGTCGTGAGGGTTAAAGGGGTGGCGCATGACGTGCTCCGGAACGATGTGGGCGAGGGGCTTCAGGAACCGGCGGAGCGGTCCTTCGCGAGGCGTACCGCTGATTTACGGGCGGGTTGGTCTCCACCGCCGGTGAGGGAAGGACGGATCTCCGTGGCCTTCAGCACCGCCTTGGCCGACATCTGGCGCTTGAGCTGGGACTTGGCGGCGAACCCGGCGTTACGACGGCCCCGGTTCGACAGAATCCAGAGGGTGACCAGGGCCACCGCGCACAGGCCGGTGAAGGCGTACAGGGGCAGGGAGATCCCGCTTGGCACGAGGTCCACTACTCGGGCCTCCGCGCGACCCGGGCCGCGAGGTAGCGCATCCGCCGGCCACAGAGCCGGGACATCGACGCCTCGGGCCCAGCACAGCGCGGCGGAGCCGTGTGAAAGGCACTGTGGAGGTCTTCCGCCGCTCGCCAGATGTGGGTGACGGCTGTACGGACGCGGCCACCGGCGGCCGAGTAGTCGCCGTGGTCCAGCACGGTGGCCAGTGCCTTCGTGCGACGGGCGAGTTCGAGGGTATCGGCGTGCAACTGGTCAATGTCCTGTCGCACCGCGTGCTCGTCGGCTCGGAGCGTGGTCTCGTCGGTGGTGATGGTCATGGAGGGGGCGCGCTCCGAATCTGTGTGGAAGGGGTTGGCGGTGGCGAGGTGGCGGTAGCTGCTCATTCGGTGTCCGGGGAGGTGCTGGTGAGGTCGGTCATGGAGCCGGAGGAGAAGCACAGGTGCTGCTCGGCTTCGACCAGAAGGTGTTGGACGCCGGGATAGATGACCTCTCCGACCTTCCACAGCGCGATCCCGCGCCGCAGGCGCATGATGTGCTCGGCTGTCCAGGACGGCAGTCCCAGCCGGGACACTGTGGCTTCTGCCTCGGATTTCTTCTGCGAGTAGATGACGATGGTGTCGGCCATCTTCAGTGCCGCTTGCGTCTCCGGGCTGTCGTCGATGTCCGACAGGTGGTGGACGATGAAGATGCAGCTCAGCCCGTAGCCACGAGCGAACTTCAGGAACTTCTCCAGCAGGCTGGCAAGCTGGGGAGTCCCGAGGATGTGCCAAGCCTCCTCGCAGACCAGGATGCGCTTGCGCTGGGTGTAGCGGCGGCAGCTCGCTTCCGGGTTCGGCCCGAGCTCCCAGGCGCCAGAGTTCGCATCGACCACAACGCGTTCGTGCTGACTCGGCTCCGTCCCGCACTCGCACAGCGGGCGCAGCCAGACCTCTTCCAGGAAGACGCTGATGACGGCGACGAGGATCGTCATGGCGACGCCGCCGGACGGGACCTTCGTCAGGTCGAAGACGATCATGTCTGCGTCGAGATCCACGCCGAGGCTGGTCGGACCATCGAGCATGCCGGTGAGGTCGCCGGTCGCGTCCTCCTCGCTTCCGCAGAGACGGTCCAGCACGTAGGACGCTTCCAGGCCGTCACCAAGGAGTTCATCCTGCGTCCGCTGCTTGGCCGTGGCGTCGGACTCCTCCGGCGAGCGGAGCGCGGCGGCGACATCCGCCAGGACAGGCGTGCGCCCGAGAGCGCCCGCCCGCTGGTGAGCCCGGCGGATAGCGATGCGCAGAGCGGAGCCGGCGAACTCGTCCAAGGGCTTGCCGAGCCCGAGTTCGACAATCGTCCGTACCAGCTCGATCTGCCGCTTGCCCGCGATGGCCGGGTCCATCGGGTTGATGCACGAGGCACCTCGACCACCGCCCGGGGCGAACTTCACCGGGGCCTTGCCGGTCAGCGAGCGGCCGAGCGCCGCCCACTCCCCTTCTTCCCGCTCCTTCTGCTCCTTGGTGTCGAGCACCACCACCTGACGGCCGAGACGGATCTGTCGCGCGGTGTAGGTCTTGGTGAGCGCCGACTTCCCCCGACCGGTATCGCCCATCACGATCATGTTCCCGCCGGGCAGACCGTCACCGAACGCCGAGAACGGGCAGTAGATGAACGCCTTCCCTGAATACAGCTCCCGGCCGATGATCGCGCCCGCGGTCCCGAGGGTCGGCGGTGCGATGGGCAGGTACAGGGCCTGGCTGGTGGTCGTCTCCGTATAGAGCGGGCGGCGTGCCGTTTCGTGCATCGGGGACAGCGGAGCGAGGTCGAGCAGGTCAGTCACTTGATGCCTCCGGCCAGCGGGAGGGTCGTCGCGAAGGCCCGCGCGTGTTCGAGGTCGAGCCATTCGATCCGGAGATGGGCGTTGCGTGCACGAGAAGCGGTCGTGCGCTTCGTGCGCTCCAGCTCCTCGGCGCTGCGTGAGGAGATGGTGATGTAGCCGACGACGGCGGAGCCTGCCGCGCCCGACGAGGCCAGTGCCATGCCCCGCGATCCGGTGGCGCTCGCCGCAATCTGGTCGCGGGGATCGATGTTCTTGCCGCGCTGACGGTCCCGGTGCATTTCGGCCTGGTTGTTCGTGTCTTCCGCGAGCATCCGTTCCACAGCCTTGTCGTTCGGCTCCAGCTGCTGGGTGATCGAGATCGTTCGGATTACATCCGGCATCCCGATCAGCAAGGGCGACAGGAAGTCGGGCCCAACGGGCGTGGTGGGCCACCCGACGACGGCGGCCGTCGCGTGGAACCAACTGTCGGTGGAGCCTGCGGCGCGCGTGGCGACGTGAGCCCCGTTGCGGACGTCGACGTTGCGGGGGAACGCGTGCGCCTGCGGGAGGTCGGTGTCCCAGATGGCATGGTCGGGGTCGTAGCTGTTGCGGATGAACGCGGTCATCCGGCCCTCATCCAGGGGCGCGATCACCGAAAGGTCGGCGTCCTCCGCCCGGGACCACAGCTCTTCCAGGTACGCGGCCATCGCGGCGGCGACCCCTTCGTCACCGGTGCCACGGGCCGCGCCTTCAGCCGCCAGGTCGCGGGTGAAATTCGCGTGGATGGTGATGTAGTAGCGGTGCTCCTCCGCCGAGGTCGACACGGCGTTGGCCAGTACGTCGTACGAATCCTTCAGCCACTGCGGAGCGTCGGCCGTCGCCGCCGACTCGTCGCGCTGGGAGATGAACCGCTGATGGGCGTAGGGGTCGGACTTCATCTGCCGGGCCAGGACCTGAATCCGCTTGACCGGGTGCTCCTCGACGTTGCCGAAGGCGTCGAGGAGTTCGCCCCACCGCTCCAGGGCGACGACCTGTTCCCCGACTTCCTTGCCGCCCAGGCCCGGAGAGGCGATCTCCAGGGTGGCCGTGACACAGCGGGCCTCCGGCTGGAGGACCACGACGGCCTTCTGTCCGCGGACGGTGACCGGTACCCAGGTCATGCCTGTGACGCCTTCCGGCTCTGCCAGAGCCGAGTCCGGCGGAGTGCCGTCGCGGCCGACACCAGACTCGAAAGCCGGGGACACCCACACGCCGCCGGTACGGCGGAGCGCCTTGCGGCGGTAACGGTTGATTCGCCACCAGCGGTAGAACGTGCGCCGCTGCGACGTGCCCTTCGGCCGGTACGGGGCGTACACGATGGCGAGGGCGAGCAGGACCGGCACGACGAGGCACGTCGCGGCGACGGCCGTCACGCCGCTGAAGAGGTAGCCGAACAGGATGCCGGTAGCCGCACCGCCACCGAGAACGACCTGTTCGCCGAGGTCGCGGCGGCCCACCAGCCCCGTGGGGCGGTGCTTTCCGAACTGATACGTACGAGTCGACATGGGTCAGTCACTGATCCTTGCTGGGGGTCGGCCGTCCGGGTGCCTGCCCGCCCGACGGCCTTGACGGCGGCGGAGGCGTGACCGAGGGCCCGGAGCCCGAGGTAGTTCCTGATGCAGAAGAAGGGGAGGGAGGCGGTGGCGTCGGCGCGGGAGGCGGCGGCGTCGGGGCGGGCGCCGACGGAGTGGGCGCCTGTGGCGAGGGCGGCCTTGCCGTACTCGGGGCTCCGCTGGTTCCCGGTGGGCGTCCGGAAGCTGCGTGATTGCTGGCAGCCGACCAGTCGGGAGAGGAGCTGACGACCGGGTCGGAGGTCGCTCCCTCCGCGCGAGCAGCCGCCGGCGCACCGGATGAACTGGCGTGGTCGCGGCTGCCTTGCTGGCTCTGGGGCTGCTCGGACCCACCGTTGGCAGCGTCGGCCCCCTGCATACCGGGGGAACTTGTGGCCTTGTTCTTCGCCACGTCGACGCCAGCCTTAGCCACGACAGCTCCTGCGGCGACCGGCCCGGCCACGGCCGTCCCGCCGCCCATCTTGGCTCCCGCAGCCTTGCTGCCAGCGGACTTCGCGCTGCCGCCTACCAAGGAGTCCTGTACGTGAGAGTTGATCGCACGGTTCGCATGCTGGCCGGGACCGTCGATCGCGGCGGCCGGGCCGGAGGACTGGGCTGTCTTCCGGTCGTGGTGCAGCTGGGCCATCTCGTCGCCGAAGGCGGGCACCCACTTGTACAGCGTGGCGCTCGCGAAGACAGCGAGGAGGAGGATCAACGCACCGATCAGCGTCTTGGAGACCGCGTCAGACATGTTGCCCGTGGAGTCGCTGAGGACTGCGCCGCCGAGGCCGAGCAGCGCGAAGAGTACGGGTTTGCTCAGCCCGATCGCGAAGATGCCACCGAACCACTTCTTGCTCTTGTTCCACAGATCTCGATCCACCAGCCCGGCGTTCACGATGGGGCCGAGCGCGACGGCCACGTAGATCGCCGCGCCGCGAATCAGCAGCTCGATCCACATCAGCAGAGCGCCGAGCATCATGATCAGGTTGACGACCAGCAGCTGCCCCACGCCCTCCGAGGGCTTCGCTGCCATCACCTTGAGGATGTTCTCCAGGAAGGGCTTGAAGTTCGAGGTCGCGTAGGGCTCAAAGATGGCGGTGACTTCGTCAATGGCCTTCATGAGCAGCGCAATCGCGCCCGGCGTCATCGCGTTGACTACGAACTGGAGGAGCAGGAACCCGATCGCCTCGGAGACCGCAGTGGTCACGGCGACCCCGCGGACCGCCC
Organism: Streptomyces sp. NPDC039480; assembly: GCF_055597165.1. NCBI lineage: Bacteria > Bacillati > Actinomycetota > Actinomycetes > Kitasatosporales > Streptomycetaceae > Streptomyces > Streptomyces sp. NPDC039480. Next base: position 310,753 of record NZ_JBVITX010000009.1, read on the forward strand.
GCTTGGCCACGGCGATCAGCCACAGGCCCACGGTGAGCAGGCTGGAGGCCGCGAAAATGATGGCGTACTGCTTCAGGAAGCCAGCCGACGTGAGGTCGATCTTCGTCGTGTTCTGGATCAGCTCCAGCATCTTGCGCAAGAACCAAAGGTTGGCCTCGGTCAACTTCTGAAGCAGGAAGCCCAGCGGGTCCTTGACGAAGTCGATCGCTGCCTTGGCCTCGCACACCATCGGGATGTGGCAGAACGGGTTGGCGACCGCGGACGGGATGAAGAGGAACCCGATGACCACATTGATCATGGCTACCGTCTGGATGCGGCGCCGCCAGCGGCCCGGGGTGCCCCGCTCGATGGTCAGGAGGCCAGGGGCGTCGTCACGCAGTCGCAGGCGCATTGCTGGCACCTCCCACGTCTGCGAAGCCCTCAGCCGGGTCGGCCTCCTGCATAGCGGGCGGTGACGGTACGAGCGGTTCGGACGGCGTGACGGCGGTGGTCTTCCAAGTGCCGTCGTCCCGGATGAGGTCCACGGTCATCCGGAGGAAGGCGACCTGCGGGCGCTGTGTCTCGTCCTTTCCTGCCATCCCGCCCACCGATGCGGTCCATACCTCGATGCTCGCGGCCTGTTCGGAGTAGGAGATCGTGCGGGTGGCGAGCGCTGCCGTCCGCGTGATCAGTTCGGTGCCATCGGCAGTCTTGCCGTCGGTACCGACCCCGCGGTTCTCCATGACCAGGCGGGCCGTCGAATCGGCCTCCGAGGTGACCGAGTGCAGAACGCTCGGTGCTGCCGTGGCCTTCAGCATCCGATGCCGCCAGTCCTCAACGGTGAAGAACCTAGGGTCGCCGTAAAGCATGGTGGCGCTGACAGCGGCGGCGCGGGCCCCGTGCTCGTCGTGTCCGTACGGCGCGGGGAAGCCATCTTGATCGGCCGCGCCGCTCAGGACGGGGTCTTCTGCAGCGGTCGGTACGTAGTCGGAGAAGTCGCTCGCGACGTTGGACGCCTGCTTGGCGTCGATCGGAGCCACCAGGCCGGTTGAGCTCGAACTGTCCTTAATTTTCCAGTCGTTCGACTCCCAGGTCAGCGTGACCGTCACCGACTGGAAGTCGGCCTTCGGAGTCGCATGCCCGCCAGTGCTGCCGCGGACCGTCGTCGTCCATAGCCGGACCATCGCCCCGTGAGCGTCGAAGCCCAGGACGTGAGCCGAGAGGACACCAGTACGGGCGATGGCCCGCTTAGCCGAGGTCTTCGGGTTGTCCCCCCGAAGCGCGCTGACTGCTTGAGCCGCAGCGCGGTCGGCCTTCTTCGTCGCTGCACCGGCAGCATCCTCGGCCGCCATGACCGACACAGCGCGGTGTCGAGTTTCCTTGTCCATGAGGAACTTGGAACTGCCGCTTACCGTAACGAAGTTCGCCGCAGCCGCCTTGGCGCCGGCCTCCGTGTGCGGGTAGCCCACGGGGACACCATGCACCTCACGAACGCCCTTTCCGCTCGTCTGCGGTGCTGAGTGCGCGGGCGCTGACGCGGCGGGGGCAGAGGCGGGCGGATTGCCCGTGGCGAGGCTGACGATCACCCCGGCCGCGGTGACGACCGCCGCCCCACCGGCGGCGATGCCCCAGAGTTTCGCCGACGGCTTGCGTGCTCCGGCCGCCGTCGCGGAGGAATCGTTCCTCCTCCGGAATCGGGATGCCATGGGTCACACACCCATGGCGTACGTGATGGCGAAGATGGTGCCGAAGCTCGCCACGAGGAAGACCGCCGTCAGACCGCCGACCATCATGCCCTTGCCGCGCGAGCTGTCCATCGTGCTGTGACCTTCGCCGAACCAGCCCTTGGACTTCCCGACGCCTGCCAAAAAGGCGCCACTGCCGACGACGAGGACGACGGCCGCGACGACGCCAAGAATCACCTTCGCCGTGCCGCCGAGCTTCGAGAAGGGGCCCCAGTCAGGCTTAACGCCCGAGACGACATCGGCCCCGGCGGCGAGGGTCGTGTGCAGGGAAGGATCGGCAGCGGCAGACAGAAGGTTGTGCATGGTCAGTCCCTTAGCGGTTTAAGTGGTGAATGAGGTGGTTTATGGCGATTAGCCGACGTGCCGCATCGCGATGATCTGTGGCTTCCAGTAGCTGAGCGGCTTGATCCGCACCTGTGCGCCTGTGTGCGGGGCGTCGATGACCTGGCCGTCGCCGATGTACATGCCGACGTGCTCGGGGCCAGCGCTCCCGGGAACGCTGAACAGCAGGTCGCCAGGGCGTAGTTGGGAAACGCTTTTGACGGCGGCACCGGCGTGCACCTGGTCGTAGGTGGTCCTGGGGAGGTTCACGCCCGATGCGGCCCAGGCCATTTTGGTGAGCGACGAGCAGTCGCACCCGCCCAGACCCTCGTACGGCATGACGCAGCTGCCGCCCCATCGGTACCAAGTCCCCAGGGCCGTCTTCGCGGCGGAGATCGCGCGAGCAGCCCCCTTGCCGGCCGGAGCGTCCGGCTGGACTGCGTTGGCCCACTTCGCGGCCAATTTGCGGATGCTCCGCACGTAGTCGCGCGTTTCGGAGTACGGCGGGACGCCTCCGTACTTGATCACGGCGCCGCCGCCAGCGTTGTACGCGGCGAGCATGTTGTCCGTGGAGTCGCCTGGCACGTTCTTGACCTCTTTGGCAAGGGTGCAGTCGTACTTCGCTTGGGCAGCGATGGCATCGGCGGGGTTGCGGATGTCCTTGACCCCGTCTCCGTCGCCGTCCACGCCGTGATCAGCCCAGGTCCCGGGCATGAATTGTGCGATTCCGAGGGCGCCAACAGGCGACTTGGCGTCGGAGTTGAAGTTGCTCTCGGTGTAGAGCTGAGCTGCCAGGAGTGAAGCCGTCACCTGGGGGCACTCACCTGCGTGCTTGTTGATGAGTCCGCGAACCCAACCAGGAACGGGGGCGTCCGTCGTGATGCCGCCGCCCGGGCCGGATTGCTGTGCGGAGGCGCTATCCGCTCCGCCGAACGTGGTCAGCAGGGCAGTACCCGAAACGAGCGCAGCGGTGATGAGTCCCAGGCCGGCCTGTGTGCCCTTGTTCATTGCTGCCCCGTCACGCCCAGGGCAGGGCGGTGACGCGCCAGCCCTCGGAGGTGTGCTCCAGGCGGAGGGCGAGCTGTTCGTTGCTGCGGCGCGCGTGCCCGGACTGCGGGGTCGTCGTGAGGGTGTAGCCCACGCGAACGAGAGCGGAGGACTTCGTCACGGCCGGTGCGCCGTCGGGGACCACTACCGAGGTGATCTTGACCGACTGCCGTGCCTCTTCGGCACGAAGCGCCGCCCACGCGGTGTTCTGGCTCGGCCGCTTCTGGCCGAGAATGCCCACCAGTTCACCTGCTGCGAGCCGGGCCGCCCGAGCGCCAGCGTCGGCGTACGACTTGTCTTTGCCGTCGCGTGCGTCGTGCTCGGCGTAGGCCGTGGTGAAGGCCCGCGCTTTGCGTTCGATGTCCTTCGGGATGGAGGCACTTGGCGGCGGCGCGGGGCTTGCCGCGCTCGGCGAGGCCGTGTCTGTTATGCCTGCCGAGACGGAGCGCGGCTGTGTGGCCGCGGCCTTGGGCGGGTGGTCTGTCGAGCTGGAACAGCCGGTCGACAGGACGGCCAGGGAGCTGGCTATCCCCAATGCGGTGGATATAGGTATGAAACGGCTGGATCGGGACATGCGGGAACCACAATCGTGCGCAGGAGGGGGGAGGGTCAGACAGCGAATGTGTGGGCGGCGCCGCACTTCACGGGGCGTGCCTTGCCCTTCTTCACGCAGACCCTGATCTTGTGCGTGCCATCGAAGAGAGTCGGCCTCTTCCAGGAGCAACGGCCGTCGTTGTAGCTGTCGGTGACGGTTTGGAGCACCCGGCCGTCGTTCGCGAGGATCTGCACCGCCGCCTTGTAGCCGTCCGTCTTGGTGTCACATGCGGTGACCGAGCGGTCGACGTGGTTGTAGAAGCCCTCAGCGCCGTGGCCCTTGGAGGCCCACCACCCGGAGCTTGCGGAGGCCGGGGCGGCAGACATGGCGGCGACGGCGAGCGCAGCACCGACCGCGATGGGCATGGAGCGCTTCAAAAATCGGGTGGTAGGCACGGAAATGCTCCTTGCGGAAATCGGTTTGATGGGTGGCCGAAACTGCCGTGCGTGTCCGTCTGTGAAAGCAGGAAACTCCGCCTGACGAGGACAGAGGGCAGTGGCGCCGACGATTCGGCAGACCCCGCAGAAGGGATCGTGGGGGCGGGTGTTGCGGTCCCGTATGGGCGGGGAGGGACCGCAACACCCCTTCGCAGGAGGGGGGACTCCTGCGGCTATTACCGGCTTCTGCCGGAGAATTGGAGGATAAGGCCGGGGTCCTCGCGGTCCTATCCGAGGAACTTAGAGATGTGCGAGCGGCACTGATCTCCGAGCGCGTTTGCGTCGCGGTCAGCTCTGACACAGCCGAGTTCGCGACTGAAGCTGTCTCTCATATCAAGGTCATCAACCCCTCGCGTGGTTAAAGGGCGGCCGGTAAATAGGTCTCCATTGGTCAAGGAGTGCCTTGCGGCGTTGGCCGTGCCTGAATCCTTGCAGGGGTTCGCGGACAACTCGAATCAAGAAAAAAGTCGGAACCTAATTCTAGGAATTAGGTTCCGACTTCCGGGGTGGGGAGGATTTCCGGCGGCTTGGTTTCTATGCGGTGGTGCCGCGCAGATGCGCGATCGCTACGCCGAGCCATGGCGCGGGCGGCCCGGCGAGGAGCAGCGGCGCGCACACGGTGTACGAGAGAACGACTTCAGGCAGCCCTGTGGTGACCTCGGACAGAAGGGCGTGGTCGAACGGCAGCCAGGCAGGCGACCCGAACGGCTTGAGTCGAACTCCCGCGGAGGTCAGCACGACCCGAGCTGTCGTGTGATCGCGCCACTGCGGCACAGATCTCGCCTCAGCCTCACGCAGCCGCCGGGCGTCGAGCCGACGGTTGGGCACCCAGCGTCGGCCGAAGGCCGGGTGATTCTCGAAGTAGCCAGCCGGCCGTGGCTCGACGATGTCGGTTCCGTAGAAGCGGGCGACCGAGCATGTCACGTCCGCAAGGGCGATTTCCCCGTCCGCGAGGGGAAGGTCGTCCACCCGCATCGGCGCCAAGTCACCACCGTTCTGGAGGTGCAGCGCGAGCGTGGACGCTGCTTGCACAGCGTCGGATCGAACCGCGTCTTCAACCGTCCCTTGTCGACGTCGCCACATGGCCATTCCTTCCTGATCAAGCGAGCCGTCCACGGCCTCTACGGCGAGAAACCGCAAAGGCCGTGGGGCGCCTATGAGATGAGATCACCAGAGGGCGCTGGAGGCAGCGGCGGGTGTCTTCGCGGCCTCGTCCTCCTCTTCCTTCAGCCGCGCCAGCAGTACGCCCATGCGGTCGTTGCCGAGCGGCTGGTGTGCGCGGACGGCCGCTTTCACGGCGTCACGACTGATCCGTCCGGCCTTCTCGGAAGCGGCCCGTGCGATCGGCAACAGGTCCTCCAGCCACTCGTCCTCGGCCTCCCGGTCGTCCGGGATGTCGGAGCCGTCCCGGACGGGGGACTTTTCGCCGTCCGCAGGGGGGCGGACCGTCGCCGGGGCGGAGGGTTCGGCCGTCGCCGGGTTCGTCGTGGCCGCCCCGCGGTCCGCGACCGTGGCAGGCGGTCCGTCCGTCCGGTCCGGCTCCGTCCGTGCGCCGTCCGCACCTGCGGACGAATGGCTACTTGGCTCGTCCGTAGGCGGCTCCGCGGTCTGGGGGGCCTCGTGTTTCCGCAGGTCTACGCGGGTGTCGGCAGAGTCGTCCGCTGCGGACGGACGAGCTGTGATGGTTCGCGTGGCCACCCTCGCCGTTGCTTCCAGCGGACGGAGCTCCGGTTGGGCAGCGGAGCTGTCGAGTGGTGAGAGGTCTCGGGGGACCGGTCCCGGACCGCTGCCTGTGTCGTCCCGGACCGATATTTCGGCGGTCCGCGCCATCAGGATGTAGAGGTGTACGGAGCCTGCCAGTGCCAGCGGTGCGAGAGTCGACAGCACGCCGACGACGCTGTCCGTGAGGTGCAGTGCGGACCGTCCGGCCTGCGGACCGTGGTTCAGCGTAATGGCGTGCAGGGCGTTCGCGCCGAGACTCGCTCCGGTGGCCGCGAGGAAGAGAACCCAGGCGTAAAGACGAGCGCTGAAGCGCTCGTGGCGAAGGAGCACGATCGCCCGGACGCCGTACGCGATGAACCCGTCGATGAACACGGGGAACAGGTAGCTCAGGGTCTCCCGTGCGTGGATCGCAATGGCGATCTGCCGCAGCGCGTCGTAGGAGAACGCGAAGCCGGCCGCGCCGAGCAGGATGATCGCGGAGCGGTCCCAGGCGGTCATCCCGCGGAGGTTGTAGACGCCCTGCCGTTCGCCCACCGTCGACGTTATGTGCGCGTGAGACATCAGAGGTTGCCTCCGTCACGCGGGTTGATGGACTGCCAGGCCGGGGTCTGGGATAGCAGATGTCCGAGCTGTTCCAGGGACGTCACTTCGTGCACGTGCTGACTCGGGCAGCTCACGCACGACACCCGCAGCACGATGCGCTCCGTGCCACCTTGGTCGGTGTAGTACAGCTCCAGGTGCTGGCCGCCCACGGTGTCGAGCGAAGCGAGGGCTTGCAGGTGTTCTTCGAAGGACAGGAGCCCCAGGACCTCCCAGTCGAGGGTGACCGCCTCGTCGCCCAGGAGGCGGCGCGCGTACTTCGACGCCGCCGTGATGGACCTCGGGCCCCAGGTGCGGAAGGCATTCTCCCGAGCGGCCGTGCGCCGTTCTTCGGCGGTCGTGAGGCGCTTGGCCGCAGCGAACATGATCGGGTGACTCATCGGGGGCCTTCCAGGGCATAGCGGGTGCGGATCGTGTTGCCGTCGCCGGAGTCGTTGGCGAGGCGAAGAAGAACATCGGCGTGGCACGGCACGTCGAGAGGACACGTGCACATGAGGTCGAGGCCGCGCAGTGCTCGGGCGTACCGGGCGGCGTAGCAGCGGCCCACCGGGCCTCTAAGCGTGGCGGCGAAGAGGTCCACGGCCTCCGCCGCGTCCATCGGCGGGCCGATCAGGGACGGAGCCCGGTCACCCACCTTGAACGGGTTCGCATAGCGACTACGGGGCCCGACGTATGCACAGGCTGTGGACAACACTGCGGCGTCTTGGGACGCTCCGCGAAGTCGGACGGGCATCAGGCTGCCCTCCCGCCCCGGCGCCGGTCAGCACCGATCATGGGGACGAGGCTCGTCACCATTTCGGCCAGGCGACTGGCCACCCGAGCGCCGACGAAGTTGGTCAGGTCCGGCCCGTTCTCATCCCTGGCAGGCAGGTTGGACGTGATGATCGTCGGGAGGCAGTGGTTGTACCTGTAGTTGATGAGCCGATACGTCACCTCCTCGGTCCACTCCGAGGTTTTCGCCGTACCGAGGTCATCCAGCAGCAGGTACTGCACTTCGCTGAGCCGCCGCAGCTCCCGTTCCGCCGCGCCCATGACCTGTGAGGGGCGCAGGTTGCCGTACATGTCCGCCGAGTTCACGGCAATCAGCTCGTACCGGTCCGGGCCGCCGGCCGCGATCCTCCGCAGGGCTCCGTAAGCCTGGTGGGTTTTGCCCGTCCCCGTGAGGCCAGTGAGGAGGAGAGCGCCAGCGGCGCCGTTGTTCGCGAGAGCGCGATCGGCCCAGGAGATGACTTCCGGCATCGTCGCTTCAGCGTCGCTGAAACGGGGAGGGGTAGCGGTCCGCCAGCGGTTCAGCGCGTATTCGGCCCGAGCACGGCGGTGCCAATCGTGGTCTCCCGGGTTCTGTTCCGGTGACTCGTTGGCGGGGGTATCGGCCACGACCTGGATTCCTTTAGCAGCGAGTATTCGTTCCATGGCGCGCATTGACCTGGCGCTGCCCACGCGTTCCGGCTCTGCCATGATCAAAATCCGTTCTGGTAAGCGCTGGGCTCGGAGGGCTGAAATGGCACCCAGGTACCGGGCTGTCGCCGCAGGGGAACGACGTTTCCCTGCGGTGCCGCCACGGGGGCATGCGAGGGGAGATCCGCCCAGATGCGGAGTAGGTAGCGGGCCGACTTCGGCGGTCGTTCGGCGTTCCACCGGCGCGCGATCATGTCGACCAGCCGGTCATTTCCCCAACGAGCCGCGAGAGCTGTTACCCGATTCCATTCCGAATCGGTCAGCCGCCAGCCGACGAGCATTCCGGCGTTCGATATGGCTGTTACCAGAGCTTTGGCGCCCTCCGGCACCTTGACCGAGTCCTGGTTGGTAGACCGGTTCTCTCGACTCGCCCCGGGCAAGCTAGCTTGCTCTTTGGTGGTGGTAATACTCCCGTAGGGAGTATTACCACCACGTGCACGTGAGGAAGAAACTTCCAAGTCGCCGTGCAGAGACTTCCCACTTTCAGCCGTCAAGGCAGAGTTTTGGGAAGATACTTCCTGGAACCTTGTTCCCTCTCCGGGCGCTTCGGGAAGCGGAGTAGGAAGTTCTTTCGCTGAATCAGTGGGGTGTGCAGCACCCTTGTTGAACAGGAGTATTGAGTAACTGTTGGGGTTCGATGCTCCCCCTCCGCGCTGGTGGCTCAGTTCGCCGAGCGTCGCCAGCTCCCCAAGGCACTTCGTTATAGAGCGAGCCGTGAGTTTGGTAAGCCTGGATATCTCGTCCAAGGTCAGCGTGGCCCTGCCCTCGTCGTCGGCCTTACGGGCGAGTGCGAGCATGACGAGACGTGAGCCCCTGCGCGACTTGGAACGGGACCAGACGAGTTCGGTTGCTATGTCGCTCATCAGTGATCCCTGCCAACTATCGCTATACGACGAATCTGGGCAAGGCCAAAGGAGCGATCGTCTTCTGGGACGTACCCGTTCTGGAGTGGTTCGGGGGTCAGGTACAACGTTTCAGTTGGGAGGTAGAAATCATGAGCGCGGCGCCAATCGGCAGCGTCACCGAAGGTGCGCCGGATCATGTGTGCCACTCGGTCCTCGATTCGGCGGTCAATGAGCATGCGGTAAAAGTCCGGTTCAAAGAGGTGGGTAACAGAGCGGCTGACTGGATAAATGCGCACGAGGACGGCCGTGGGCGCTATTTCGCGGATCGCAGTGCCGAGATTCAGGCACGGCGAAGCAGCGGGATCATTCTGAGGCATGGGGAGAACTCCCGGAATTGCAAGGGCGGCCTTGCTAGAAGAATCGTTTCCTCACGGAGGCGCGTCAGGCGGCGTCAACGCTGTGAGCAGACAGCGGAGCCGGCCGGGACTTCGACTTCTGTCGGTAGCGGCGCGCGAGTTTAAGCAGGTACTCGTGAGTGACACCGAGTCCCCGGGCCACAGCCGAGGGCTCAAGTGACGGGTCTGTCGCGAACCGAGCGATTACGGCTTCCCGCTCGACCTTGCTGAGAGCCGCGGTACAGCCCTGGAGGGCACTCTGCACGGCCTCTTCATTCGCGCGCTGCTGCCACGCGGCGCGCAGTGGGGACCGCTCCGATGCCAGGAGACCAGCCCGTATACCGAACTCGTCGTCGTCCTTGAGTGATTCGACCAGGCATCGAGCGGCCACGGCCAATGGGCACGCTGCGCAGAGATTGCGTGGCCTGTTGAGGGACGTGCCAAGCTTGTTCTTCACGGCCTCGGCATCTTCGCGAGGCCCATCCCCAGGCGGAACGAAGATGTTGATGTCCTGGTTCGAGCACCTGGCTTCTTCTGCCCAGTGCTTCCCGGGGGCCTTCCTCGACTCTTCTATAAGAGGAGACCAATCCCCTTGACGTGCAGCCTCGATGAGACTGTATATGGCAGTGCTCATGTGTGTCTCGCGATGTTCACGGCGCCAAGCGCTTTCAAACGCTCGAACGCAAGAGGAGGTCAGAAACGCTTGCGCGAACGCTTGGAAGGCTGAAGCGAAGTCAACGCCGAAGCGCCTTCCTTTTCGGCTTCGCTGCCCGGGTTCACGAAATGCATGTCCGAAATCGCGCGGAGGTCTTCCTCTGCGAACTGGACGAACTTGCCGAACTTCCGATGGGGCAGCCTGGAAATCCGCTCGCGCAGCCACTTTTCCGGAATATTCAGCCGTTCGGCCGCTTCGCTATATCCGATGTGGAGACGCTTATCGTCAGGTTCCGAGTGACGGTTGCCCAGCAGAGCATCGATTCCGCCTGCTTGAGCCAGCAGATTCATCACGGCGGCGAGCCCCTGCAATTCGGTGGGTCCGAGGGCGGCCGGGCCTGCGTTCGCCGGTGCGAGGGCCGACATCACGCGTCCAACCCGCGCAGCTGAGCCGTCCGCAGGTCGAACGTCTGGCCGCCGGAGGCTGCCCACCCGGCCTGCGGGAACGAGCGGATGATCCACCGCGCGATGGTCAGCGCCTTGGCTCGGGGTACGCGAAGTGCATGTCCACGCTCGTTCACGGCGGTGAGCCCCAGGTGGGGCCACAGGGTCCGGGGGCCCTGGAGACGGACATGTACGACGGCGGCCTCGGGGGGCAGCATGGACGTCAGCTGCGCAGCCAGCCGTTCAGCCGGTCCCGAAGCGATCCCAGGCTTCGGGTTGCAGTCCGCAGTGGGGGACATGCGACACTCCTCTATGTGGTACGCCGCTCCGCAGTGCCGTGCGAAAGGACACGGAGTGGCTGTGTTGGTGATCTTGCGGGCCCTGTAGGGGGCAGCGGATCACGAGCTGTCTGGCGTCCGGGAGGTGCGAACTCTCGGGCGCCGATGGCGTTTTGAGGGGGAAGGAAGCGCACGAGGCGTGCGCGATTTCCCCTCTCCACCAGGCCGGTCCTCAGGCGGATACGGCAGGTGAGCGAAGGCAGAGGGGGTGCGAACGCCCTCGTTTTTCGCTAAACTGAAGCTATCGCGGTTCCCATAAAAAGTCAACGCTCCGATGTTTCTTCGGTTCGCCCAAAAAACGAGGTCTGATGCCAGCCCGACGCTTCGATAGAGCCCGTGTGCGCGCGGTACGTCGAGCCGCCGAGATCTCCCAGTCCGATGTGGCATCTGCGCTCGGGGCTGCGGACTCGACGGTGGCGGGGTGGGAGCTGGGCGCAAGCGTCCCGGACCAGGAGAAGTTGCCCGCCTTGGCTGGAGTGCTCAAGAAGCCGTTGGACGAGTTGTTCCCGCGCGACGGTTTGCCCGACCTCACCGACTTGCGGTGCGACGCCGGCCTCTACCGGTACGAGATGGCAGCAGTCATCGGCACCAAGAGCGACGGCCCAGTGGCCGGCGCGGAGAATGGCGTCCGGCGCCTCAAGGACAGGTACCTCCCTGACCTGGCGAAGGCGTATCGCGTCACCGTGGACGAGGTGAAGCGAGCGCAGGAGCGGTCAATGGCCAAGGCTCGGGGCGAAGAGGCGGAGGGCGAGGCTGCCGCCGCTGCGGTGGTCCAGACGCCGCCCCGAACGCTCGCTGAAAAGATCACCCTTCTCCTGGAGCGTTCGTACCCGTCGGGGGCGGCGCCTGGAGACGAGGAGATCGCGAAGGCCGTGAACACCTACGCGGGTTCGCAGGTCACCACGGCCGAGAGGGTCGAGGCCCTTCGAACAGGAACCGACGAAGCCGAAGCTCCTGCCCCGGTCGTTCTAGAAGGTCTCGCCCAGTTCTTTGGCGTCACGCGCCTGTACTTCGAGCCGGACGACGCTGTCGCCCGCCAGGTGTACGAAGGACTGCGCCTTATGTCGGCTGCCAAGAGCGGGAAGGTGGGCCGAGTCAGGGCCCGCGGCCTTGGCGCGGAGGGCCTGCCGGACGACGTCCTCTCGATCTTGAACGATCTCGCGACCGAGTTCGAGAAGAAGGCCGACCCCGACGCCAACGAGTAGTGCCCCGTCCCCGGGACTCAAGGAGTCGCCGGAACAGGGCACTGAACAGCTACTTTTACTCTGCGGCTGTGTTGGGCTCGTGGCGCAGGCCGGAGGCGAATACAGCCCGGACGTCCTTCAGGGCACCGAGGTCCGAAAGCGGGTCTCCGTCGACGAGGAGGAGGTCCGCGCGGTAGCCGGGAGCGATTCGCCCCGTCGTGGAGCCCAGACCCAAGGCCGTGGCTGCTTCTGACGTCGCCATGTCGATGATCGAAGTACTCGCCAGGCCCAGGTGGGAGTAGAACGTCAGGGCCGGGACCAGGCCGTCAAAGCCCGCCCGCTGCACTCCAGCGTCCGTTCCGGCCACCAGGCGTACGCCAGCGTCTGCCATCCGCCGCACCAGATCGAACATCGCGGCGGCGCGCTCCTCACCGAAGAAGCGCGGGAGCATCTGCCAGTGAGGGCTGACCGCCGGGCAGACTGTGATACCCCGGTCGATGATCTGCTGCACCACGTCCGGCCGGAAGTCGAGGCCACCACTCGTCATCCACGTGCAGTGCTCGATCGTGTCCACGCCGGCCTCCACGGCCGCGGTAATGCCGTCGGCACCGTGCGCGTGGGCCGCGACGGGGACACCTGCCTTGTGGGCTTCGTCCACCAGGGCGGCCAGTTCCTCTGCGGTGAACTGGGACTGGTGGCTCTTGGGGCCGTCCTTCGTCAGGCCGCCGCCGGTGACCATGGCCTTGATGACCCCGGCCCCCGCTGCGAGGTTGCGACGGACGAGGTCACGGATCTCGGCTTCACCCGAGACCTCTCCGCCGAGGAAATAGCAATGCCCGCCCACGGTGGTCGCGGGTGTGCCCGCGGACACGATCCTTGGCCCCGGCGTACGACGATCGTTGATCTCGGCAGCCAGACGAAGCGCCAGACCACTCCGGTCACCGAGGTCGCGGGCCGTGGTGACGCCACTGCGCAGGAGCTGTTCCGCACGACGGCGCATGTCCTCGAACAGGACCTCATCTGTCGAGCCCTGGAGCGTGGAAACCGGATCAGGGCCGCCGTCGAAGGCGAGGTGGACATGCGCGTCGATCAGCCCCGGCAGAACAGTTCCGTCGAATGCGAAGTGGGGAACGTCGGAGCCGGCCCGCTCCACGATCTGTTCGCGCGGTCCGACAGCAGTGATCGAGTCGCCCTCGATGAGAACTGCCCCGTCTTCCAGGTAGGTCCCTGAGCCGACAAGAACTCGTCCTCCGGTGATCAACATCTTGTCTCCTTGACCAGTACGGGTCCTGCGGCATCACGCAGAGCGTCAGACACCGCAATCAGTTGTTTCACATCCGACTGCCGGTCGCTGCCCAGAGCCATGGCGAGGGGGAACGGGCGACGCGGTGCAGGTACGCCCTCCCCGATCCGCGCCGAGGCTCGGCGAAGCAGGGCAGCAAGCTCGGCGGGGTCCATGCTGAGGACCGCGTTGTCCTCGTCCTCATCGAGCAGGTGGGGGCTGATGTCCACCAGACCGTCACGGATCTCCACGATGCGGCGGTGGTAGCGCCTGTGCACGCCTCTGGCCCGCCATCGGTCCAGCGCAGCCGGGGACGCTGGCTTCAACACATTCTTGGGGTACGCCTCCGCCAGCAGCTCCCACAGAGGGGCGAGGCGACGGTGATCACGCCGATGCCGGAGCCAAAGCCGTATGGAGGAGATCCGGGCTCGCGCTCCGGAGTACGTGATGCCTGCCGCGAACAGCAGGATGGACGCCACCAGGAGGAAGGCCACGGCCGCCATGACCGGGTTGGGCACGTCCACGTTGGCCCAACGAACGGCGACGATGACGGCGCGGATGGCGCAGGCCACGGCCATCGCCCCCAGGCCGACCGCCGTCATCCAGAGGCCGGTGGAGTGCGGGCGTCGGGACATGCGGGCGTAGCGGCGAGTCCACCGAAAGGTCATGCCCAGGGCGTACATGAGGTAGAGCCCGGCGCCGCCGTAGAAGAAGGCGATCTGCGGAATCGTCATGTCGGCCGTACTGAAACTGCCCGCGAAGACCTCGTGCGGTACCGACTCCGCGGCCACGGTGATCGCGACCGCGACGACCCCGACGAGTACGGCTTCCCTGCGTGCTCGCCGACGCCCCGCTATCTCGTCCGCAGCGGAGTAGAGGTAGAAGCACATGAGGAAGTAGACCGTCAGAAGCAACAGCACGTTCTGGATCAGCTTCGCCGTCCCGTGGCCGGCGACCGTGTCGACACCGGACGCGCCGCCGGGCATAGCTACGGGGTACGACAGCGCAGCGCAGAACAGACAGAGGGTGACAGAACGCAGGGGTGCGTCATGGGGGGATCGCTTCAGCTGGTAGAGCTTCCAGACGAGGGCGGCGACGAGCCCCAGGAGTAGCAGTTCCACGGGTTACAGCCATCCTCGCCGGTCACTGAGAGCTGCTTCCACACGGCGAAGGGACGGGTCGTCCGAGAGCGGGGTGGCGTCGTCCAGCAGGGATGACCATTCCAGGACGATGGTGGCGACCAGTTCGACGGAGCACTCCTCGTCGTCGTCGTACGAGCACCGATGGGCAACGCGCTTGATCGCCTCGGGCTCGAACACCGGCAACAGAGTGGCCCAACCCTCAACAGAGACCGCTGCCCCCGCGTCGGCGTCGTCCATCGGTGCGGCGGCCGTCGTCGCCCCTGCGGGTTTCGCCGAAGCTTCTTCATGCTCCGCTACGAGGATATGACCCACCTCATGCAGGATGATGTGCTCTTGATGCAGCCGCGTCGTTTCCCGCTGGTAGAGGATCACGTCGTAGTCCTCGTACTCAGCCCAGACGCCCGAGGGCCCGGGCTTCTTCAGCGGTGCCTCTCGGAGGTACAGGGGGCGCCCGCGCCGTCGACTGAGCGCCTGACAGAGCTTTTCGACGTCGAGCGGGGGAGTAACCCCGAGGGCTTGCAGCTCACGCCGAATCAGGCGGTGCAGATCCCCCTCCACGGTCCGATTCGCGGCCGTGCGCCAGCGCCCAAGGCGACCACGATTGGCCCCGCCCTGCGCAGGCACCCTCGACTCCGCCGCGTCTCGACCTTCTGACCACATTAAGTAATCCCCTTCAACCGGCAGTGATTGCTCCCCCGAGCCCGGGCGGCATCGCGCCCGTGTCGATGGCGTCCAGTTCCCGGTGCCGGAAACGACCGCAGTCGAACATCTCTGAGTGCTCCACCAAGCCGTCAAGCAGGCTCGGATGCCTGGTCTGCACATCGACTCGCCCACTCGGATGTCACTTACGCGAACGCACCAAGAAGCCCCCGGAGAGCTGCCTGAACGGAACCTCCGGGAACCTCTTTGGACAGTACGTGACAGCTCAGACAAGACGTGGCCTAAAAAGTAGGGCCGATCCGTGTAGCTAGCAGGTAGCCCCGATCCGGCAAAACGCGCCAAATCGGCCGGGCCTCTTCTTCGGCATGCGGTTTGAGCTGGCATTTTCGGTTCTGGCGTGGACGCTTCAAGGTCGAGAATGCGAGGGCAAGTCCGTTATCAATCCGAGACTTTTCCCGTCGAGGGACTTGCGACATAGGGCATCGAAAAGGGCTAATCGGCTGCTCAGGGCGGGTGTGGCCATGGTCACTCTGGGGCAGTTCGGACAAGCGGCGCCTTTACGCTTTCAGGCATGCCGAACGCGATACTGAGCCAGCCGGATGACTACCTTGCGTTTTGGAGCGAGTACCATCTGTGCACATTGACCACTCTGCGTCCCGATGGCCGCCCGCACGTTGTGCCCGTCGGCGTGACGGTTGATGCCGCCGCTGGGGTGGCGCGAGTTATCACTCGCAAATCTAGCCGGAAGGTCGCTAACGTCCTTGCAGGCGGTAGTGCGGCCCGAGTTGCGGTGTGCCAAGTGGACGGCGGCCGGTGGGCAACTCTCGAAGGAGTGGCCGAAGTCTGCACGGACGCCGCAGCAGTCGAGGACGCCGTCGCCCGTTACGGAGAGCGATACGGGCGCACGCCGGCACCCGATCCAGAGCGGGTGGTCATCCGGATCTCGATCGAGAGGGCGATGGGGCAGACCCTCGCTCCGCGCAGCCGGGCGGCCTCAAGCGCTGCGGCATAGAACGACCGTGCACACGGACGGGGAGATAGCTCCCTTTCCGCCCCTCTATGGCGATGCGCCGTAGGGCTTGCCCCGAGATCATCTGACTGCCCGGCCGACTCGCCCCGCGGAACAGCCGGGGGCACGCTGGGAGGCGTGACCAACGCACCGATTGTCGTGCACCGGCCCACCAGTGCGGGTGGTCGGAGGGTCACCGTGCACGGGAACGGCCGGGACGAGGTCCTTGGCGTCGCCTACAGCGACCGCGACCTGGTCGTGTTCCTCGAAGGCGCTGGCATCGCCGACCCTGAGACCGTTTTGGACGATCGACGGTGGGTGGAGTGGCGCGGCAGCCCAGCTCACGACTTCAGCGCCGAACGCGCCTGATCGTCGGCGCTCCTCGTCGCCCGCGCCCTAACCTGACGGTGCAGCGGTCGCGAACGGCCTGCGCGGAGGTAGGGACCGGACGGGGCAACGGATGGCGCTTTCGACGGGAACTGACGTCGGCGAGAGGGCCGCGTTTCACGCCCAGGGGCTTTGCACCTGCGAGGATATCCTGAGAGTGCCTAACTCCCATGTGCAGCAAGGGGATGGGCAGGTTGGGAGGCGGACCAGATTCCCTTCGGCAACGACCCGCAGGCCCGTGCTGACACGTCAGCACGGGAGCCTGATCGAGGGGGATGGAGCAGGACGCAGGAGGATGGAAACGGGGCTTAATGTCCGATTCTCCGGCGTTTCCGCAGGTCAGGAAGGTAACAATTTCGGGTTCGACTCCCCTAGGCTCCACATCCGAAAAGCCCCTCTGACCTGTGGAAACACTGGTCAGAGGGGCTTTTTGCGTACGGGGTGGGGCGGGTCGGGGTGGGCGTCAGGCCGGGTGGCCGGCGGTGATGTCGCTCGCGTCGTCCAGGGCGAACGGGGGCGGCGGCTGTTCGTCGGTGTCGGCCGTGGTGCGGGCGGCGATCGGGTCGAGTACGAAAGCGACGTGGTCGCCCCCGTCGAATCGGTCGTGGACACGTCCGACGAACCAGGCGAGGGCGTCGGACAGGATCACGGTCCCTTCCGGTCCCTCGTGCCAGTCCAGGTCGGAGAACTTGTCCGTCCGGTCGCTGCAGAGGGAACCGAACCGCTCCGCGAGGTCGTGCCGGTCCCGGGACAGCAGG
This sequence comes from Streptomyces sp. NPDC039480, assembly GCF_055597165.1. Lineage (NCBI taxonomy): Bacteria > Bacillati > Actinomycetota > Actinomycetes > Kitasatosporales > Streptomycetaceae > Streptomyces > Streptomyces sp. NPDC039480. Next base: position 327,755 of record NZ_JBVITX010000009.1, read on the forward strand.
TGGACCGCGAGAGTGCGTGCCGACCGGGCGAGACGGTAGGTGTGGTTGGCCTTGGAGAGCCACACGGCGAAACGGGCCGGCTGAAGTGAGCACTGGCTCGCGAAGCCGACCAGGCAGCCCGCGCGCTGCCCGTCCGCCACCGCGGTGACCACGTACAAGGAAGGGTTCGTGAGCCCGGTGAAGGCCGAGATGTCCTGGTCCGTGCCCATGGTCAGGCGGTGACGCGGACGGTGGTCAGCGAGCTGTCGGCGGCGTCCGGGAGGTTCATCCCTGCTCGTACGCCCGAGCGCAGGTAGTTCAGGACGGGCTCCGTCAGGCGCTCGCCTGGCAGGACCACGGGGATCCCGGGCGGGTACGGCGTGATCATCTCTGCGGCGATGCGTCCCTTCGCCTCCTCCACGGGCACGTCCTCGAGGTGCGCGAAGTACGCGTCGCGCGGCAGCGATGCCTGTTCCATCCGCAGCTCACCGGGGTCGGGGATGTCTACCCCGGGTGCGTCGGTCAGGTCGGCGGCGTGCCGGGAAAGGTCACGCAGCGCGTCCAGGAGGCGCGCGACGGAGGACTCGTCGTCGGCGTAGGTGAGCTGGGCGCTGATCCTGCGGTGGTCGAAGAGGTGCATGTCGATGTGGTGCCGGGTGCGCAGCCAGTCGGCGGCGCGGTAACCGGTGGTCCCCAGCGCGGAGAGGTCGATCACGATGGGCAGGGGGTCGAGGTCGGCCGCCCGGCCGGGACCGCAGTAGTCCTGGGCGCCGTCGACGTGCAGGCCGTCGATGTCATTGATCGCCGCACGGGTGTCGGCGGCCAGCCGGAGGGCGTCGTCGAGGAGCCGCTCGCCCTGCTGGACCATCTGGCGGCGCCAGCCGTCAAGGCCCGCGTAGAGCAGGACGGAGGGGCTGGTGGTGCCCAGCAGGTCGGCCCGGGAAGCGAGGACGGCGGGGTCGATGAGGTCGCCCTGGAGGTGGAAGACCGAGCCCTGTTCCAGGCCGCTGCCCATCTTGTGGACGCTGGTGACGCAGATGTCGGCGCCCGCGTCCATCGCCCAGGTCGGCAGCTCGTCGTGGAAGGGCAGGTGGGCGCCCCAGGCCTCGTCGACGATGAGGGGCTTGCCGCGCCGGTGGCACACGTCGGCGATGCCGTTCAGATCGGCGGTGGAGCCGTAGGGCGTAGGGCTGGTGACCAGGGCGCCGTCGGCGTCGGGGTGGGCCTCGAAGGCTTTCTCGAACGACTCGGCCGTCGGCGGGTGGGCGAGGTGACGCTCGGGGTCCCAGGCGGGGCTCACCCAGACCGGCTCGACACCCGACAGGATCAGGCCCGCGATGACGGACTTGTGGGCGTCACGGCCGACCAGGAGACGGCGGTGCGGCGCGGTCACCGTCAGCATGGCCGCCTTGACCGACAGGGAGCTGCCGCACGTGGAGAAGTAGGTGTGCTCGGCGTGCACGGCGTCGGCCATCAACCGCTGGGCGCGCTCCAGGATCTGCTGGCGGCTCAGCCGGTCGTCGAGCCCGCCGCTGGCGAGCACGTCTCCGAGGAACACCGCTTCTCCGAGCACCTTGGTGACCCGTGGGTCCGCGCCGCGGGCCTGCTTGTGGCCGGGCGGCGTGAAGGCGAGCTCGTCGGCTTCGTGGTACCGCTCCAGGGCCTCCAGTACGGGGGCCTCGTCGTGGTTCAAGCTTTCGTTCGCAGCCATGCCAGGTGCAGTTCCCGATTCGGCGGGCACCAACCCGCGACGGCGCGGGTGGCGCGGGGCGGAGGGGGTCGGAGTGCGGCTCCGTGGCGTTGTTTCACGTGAAACACCGGCGGGGCGGGAGGCCGGACGGCCCCCGCCCCACGGCGTCTCACCGTGTACGGGGCCGCGGCGTCAGCTCCGCTTGTCCCCGTCCTTGGTGTCGGCCTCCGCCTCGGCCTGCTTGGCCTGCACCTCCGGGTCCAGGGCGGCCTGAGCGCTGCCGTCGACGGAGGTCAGCGGCGTGCTGTCAGGGACCTCCGTGGCCGCGGGCGGCTCGACCAGCCAGTCGGGGTTGGCCTGCTTGTCCCACCACTTCCAGGCGGCCACCGCGCCGCCCGCGAGGATGCCGACCACGGCGAGCCTCTTGGCGAGACGGCCTGCCCTGGCGCGACGCTGGTGCTTGCGGGCCAGGCGCTGGATCTCCTTCGCGGAGACCTGCCCGCGCAGCGCGGCGAGCGCCGCCGTGCCACGGGACGCGGCTTCGTCGCGCACGGGCTGTGCGACGGCGACCGCCTGCTCGATACGGGGCCTGGAGTAGTCGGCGGCCTGGCGGGCAGCCTTGCGGGTGCGGACGGCGGCTTCGTGCGCGGCGTGGTCGACCTTGGGCGGCACATGCGTGCGGGCCTGCTCGACGCGGGGGGCGACGTGGGCGCTGTACTGGACACGGGCTTGCTCAGCGGCCTGCTGGGCGGCAAGGGACACCTTGGGTGCGAGCCGTACGCGCGCTTCGTGGGCGTAGTGGGTGGCCCGGTCCTTGGCCGTGTCGGCGTAAGGCGCCACCGCGTCCGCGGCGTGACGCACGCTGTCCTTGGCAGAGCCGGTCGCGGCGCGCACGCTGTCGATGCGGGTCACGGGATCCTCCTCCTCGGTGGCGTATAGGTATGTCACCTTTCCACCCTTTCAGCGATCATGCCTTCCGGATCGTTCCAAGGCATGCGAGGGCGGGCATCCGGGTCACGGGAGCTGACGCCGGCCAATCTCTGTTCCGTTCAATTCGATCTAATTGGTGCAACAAGAGTTCTCGGCCGACAATGCCATGGATCGCTTCGGCGCGCGCCCAGTCGGTGGCTACTCGTCCCAATCCGGTCCGTGCGAGGATCGGGGTGTCACAGAAGACAACGGAAGGCAGATCGTGGCTGAGCAGCTTTACGCCACCCTGAAGACCAACCAGGGCGACATCGAGGTCCGGCTTCTGCCGAATCACGCGCCCAAGACGGTCAAGAACTTTGTTGAGCTCGCTCAGGGCGAGCGCAAGTGGGTTCACCCGCAGACCGGCAAGGAAACGACGGACCGTCTGTACGACGGCACGGTCTTCCACCGCGTGATCAGCGGCTTCATGATCCAGGGCGGTGACCCGCTGGGCAACGGCACGGGCGGTCCGGGTTACGAGTTCGAGGACGAGTTCCACCCCGACCTCGCCTTCGACAAGCCCTACCTGCTGGCGATGGCCAACGCCGGCCCGGGCACCAACGGCTCGCAGTTCTTCGTGACTGTCGCGCCGACGGCGTGGCTCACCCGCAAGCACACGATCTTCGGCGAGGTCACCAACGACGCCAGCAAGAAGGTCGTGGACACCATCGCGGCCGCCCAGACCAACCCGCGCACCGACCGCCCGGTCAACGACGTGGTCATCGAGTCCGTGGTCATCGAGACCCGCGACGCCTGACCCACGCGTACCGCGCGTATTCGCGAGGGAACCAAACCGCCCCGCTCATCCGTAAGGAAGGGCGGGGCGGCGCGTTGCCACATGTGCCGTCACAGTGCCTTCGTACGGAGATTGAGGGGACCCCATGGACCAGGCGCCAGGCAGCCCGCAGGAGCCACAGGGTGCGTCGGGCCTCCCCGGCTGCTACCGGCATCCGGACCGTGAGACCGGCATCAGCTGCACGCGCTGCGAGCGCCCCATCTGTCCCGAGTGCATGATCAGCGCCTCGGTCGGCTTCCAGTGCCCCGAATGCGTCCGCACCGGCTCCGGCACCGGTCACGCGCCGACGGCCACCCAGCCGCGTACGGTCGCGGGCGGCGCGGTCACCGCCGACCCGCGCCTGGTCACCAAGATCCTGGTCGGGCTGAATCTCGCCCTGTTCCTGGTGCAGCTCGCTGTCGGGGATCGCTTCACCGACCGCTTCGATCTGCTGGGGCGGGCCTTCGTGCCGGAGTTCGGCACGGTCGAGGGCGTCGCCGAGGGGCAGTGGTACCGCCTCGTGACGGCGATGTTCCTGCACAGCAGCGTCATGCACATCGCCTTCAACATGCTCAGCCTGTGGTGGATCGGCGGCCCGCTCGAAGCCGCCCTCGGCCGCGTTCGCTACCTCACGCTCTACGTGGTCTCGGGCCTCGCGGGCAGCGCGCTGACGTATCTCCTCGAAGAGCCGTTCCGGCCCTCGGTGGGGGCGTCCGGAGCGATCTTCGGTCTGTTCGGCGCGACCGCCATCCTGATGCGGCGCCTGAACTACGACATGCGGCCGGTCCTCGCTCTCCTGGCGATCAACATGGTGATCACCTTCTGGTGGCCCAACATCGCCTGGCAGGCCCACGTCGGCGGGCTCGTCGGGGGCGTCATCGTCGGTTACGCGATGGTCCACGCGCCCCGCGAGCGGCGGAGCCTCATCCAGTACGGCAGCTGTGCGCTGGTGCTCGTCGCGACGGTGGTCATGGTCCTCGTTCGGACCGCGGAGCTCACCTGACGTACCGGGTTGTCCACAGCGTGTGCCGGATCTTGTGCATGCCGTGGGGAACAACCGTGCCCCTTGTCACTGACCTGGGTTTTCCCAGGAAGGACAAGGGGCACGCGAGGAGAGAGACCCGGTGGGTCAGTCACACCGGCGTCAACCGGCTGAGGGTTATCCACAGATCTTCAGCCTTTTTCCACTCATGTGGATAGCGCTGTGGATAACTCAGGGCAGGACTTGCTTCCGGCGGGTTACTTCCACTGGGTGGAGACGCCGAAGCCGGCCGCGATGAAGCCGAAGCCGACCACGATGTTCCAGTTGCCCAGCGGGTCGATCGGCAGCTTGCCGTCCGTGACGTAGAAGACGACGATCCAGGCGAGCCCGATGAGGAACATCGCGAGCATCACCGGAGCCACCCAGCTGCGATTCGTCAGCTTGATGGTCGTCGCCTTCTTGGCGGGCGGCGGAGTGTAGTCGTCTGCCTTCTTGCGGATACGTGACTTCGGCACGAGGGTCTCTCCTGTCGATGCGCTGCGTGGCCGCGCAGGTAACTGTGGTCTGGCGCCTGGCGGGGCACTACTAAGGAGCTGAAGCCTCCCCCGGGCGTCCGTTAGCGTAGTGCTTCCAAGGCGCTGAAGGAGATAAGGGTACGTTGAGCAATTCTGCCGACCCTCACAAAGGTGCCGGTCGTCGCCCCCGATGGCGTCCGGTTCGGGTGCTTACGGGTGCTGTTTTCGCACTCGCCGGGCTGATCTTCTTCACCAGTTTCAACACGGCCAAGGGCACCAACATCCGTACCGACGCCTCCCTGCTGAAACTCTCCGACCTCATTCAGGAACGCAGCCACAAGAACGGCAAGCTCGACGAGTCCAACGGCGCCCTCCGCGACGACGTCGAATCGCTCGCCGAACGCGACGGCGGCGGCACCAAGGCGGACAGCGCCCGGCTCAAGGCGCTCGAGGAGAACGCCGGCACCAAGAAGCTCAGCGGCAAGGCGATCACCGTCACCCTCGCCGACGCCCCGCCCAACGCCACCGCCAAGCTCCCCGGCTACCCCGAGCCGCAGCCCAACGACCTGGTCATCCACCAGCAGGACCTCCAGGCCGTGGTCAACGCGCTCTGGCAGGGCGGCGCCGAAGGCATCAAGGTCATGGACCAGCGCCTGATCTCCACCAGCGCCGTGCGCTGCGTCGGCAACACCCTGATCCTCCAGGGCCGCGTCTACTCCCCGCCGTACAAGGTGACCGCCGTCGGCGACCCCGACAAGCTCAGGACCGCCCTCTCGGCGTCCCCCGAGATCCAGAACTACATGCTGTACGTCAACGCCTACGGCCTCGGCTGGAAAGTGGATGACGACGGAGCGGTGACTCTTCCCGGTTACTCGGGCACAGTGGATCTCCACCACGCGAAGCCGGTGGAATGACCGCGGGATGACTGCGGATTGACCGTGGAATAGCCGCCTCTGGGGGGTCCTGTGTCCGTGCGGGTGATGGTCAGGACGTTCAGCGAACTGTGCATCACCGTCGGCACGTTGATCGTGCTCTTTGTCGCTTACGTCCTATTTTGGACCGGCGTGAAGGCCGACAACGCCATGGACAGCCAGATCGACGAGCTGCAGGACCGGTGGGCGCAGGGTGCGGTCTCGACGGGGACGGACGAAAAGCCGACCGAGACCTCGCCGCAGGCACCCGGCCCCTACAGGAACGGCAAGGCCTTCGCCGTCATGTACATCCCGCGCTTCGGTTTCACGTGGAACAAGCCCGTGCTCCACGGCACCGGCACCGACGTCCTCAAGAAGGGCCTCGGCCACTACGCCTCCACCGCCCGCCTCGGCCAGAAGGGCAACTTCGCCGTGGCGGGCCACCGCCGCACCTACGGCGACCCCTTCAAGGACTTCCCGAAGCTGCGCCCCGGTGACGCCGTCGTCCTGACCGACGGCGCGACCTGGTTCACGTACCGCATCGACAAGAAGCCGTACAAGACGCTCCCCGGCGACATCGACGTGATCGACCCCGTGCCGCGCAAGTCCGGCTATGACGGCCCGGGCCGTTACCTCACGCTTACGACCTGTGAACCGGAGTGGGGCCACAGCCACCGGCTGATCGCCTGGGCGCATCTGGACGCGACCCAGCCCGTGGAGGCAGGGAAACCGGAGGCACTGCGCCGTTAGTCTGGTGCGGTACGGCGCGGGAGGCCGGGTCGTACGCGACGGAAGGGACGGCATGTACGGCTGGATCTGGCGGCATCTGCCGGGAAACGTATGGATGAGGGCACTGATTTCCCTGGTGCTCGTCCTCGCGGTGGTCTATGTGCTGTTCCAGTACGTCTTCCCGTGGGCGGAGCCGCTGCTGCCCTTCAACGACGTCACCGTGGACGGCCAGTGAGCACCGCCGGCGGCGCCCGCAGCCGCAGCCGCATTCTCGTGGTCGACAACTACGACAGCTTCGTCTTCAACCTCGTCCAGTACCTCTATCAGCTGGGTGCCGAGTGCGAGGTGCTGCGCAACGACGAGGTCGAGCTGCGGCACGCGCAGGACGGGTTCGACGGCGTCCTGCTGTCGCCGGGCCCCGGCACTCCGGAACAGGCGGGCGTCTGCGTCGAGATGGTGCGGCACTGCGCCGCCACAGGCGTGCCCGTCTTCGGGGTCTGCCTCGGCATGCAGTCCATGGCGGTGGCGTACGGCGGCGTGGTGGACCGCGCCCCGGAGCTCCTGCACGGCAAGACCTCGTCCGTCCGCCACGAGGGCAAGGGCGTCTTCGCGGGCCTGCCGTCCCCGTTCACGGCGACCCGCTACCACTCGTTGGCCGCCGAGCCCGCCACCGTACCGGCGGAGCTGGAGGTCACCGCGCGTACGGAGGACGGCATCATCATGGGTCTGCGCCACCGTGACCACGCCGTCGAAGGCGTGCAGTTCCATCCCGAGTCGGTCCTCACCGAGCACGGCCACCTCATGCTCGCCAACTGGCTGGCGGAGTGCGGCGACACCGGCGCCGTCGCCCGATCGAGCGGGCTCGCCCCGGTGGTGGGCAGGGCCACGGCGTGACGGCGCCGGGCCCCGAGCGCGGCTCCTCCGGAGGCTCGTATCAGCCCCCGGGGGAGCACCCGTCTCCGTGGTTCCGCAGCGCGCCCGCGGATCCCACGCCGCCCCCGTACGAGCCGGTCCGGGACGACGAGACGATCGGGCTGCGGACCGCCGACACGCGACGAATAGTGGAACCACCGGGCCCCGGCCTCCCCACAGAGGGCAGGGCCGCCCGCCGCAAGGCCGCCAAGAAGGGGGCCCCGCGCCCCGTGGAGCCCCGCCCGGGCGCACCGCTCACGCGCGTCGAGGCCCGCCGCGCGGAGCGTGCCCGCAGGCCGTCACCGGGAGCGGTGATCAGCCGGGGGCTCGGCGAGGTCTTCATCACCGTCGGCGTCCTGATGCTCCTCTTCGTGACGTACCAGCTGTGGTGGACGAACATCCGTGCCCAACAGCAGGCGGACGGCGCCAAACACGACCTCCAGGAAAGCTGGGCCAAGGGCGAGGGCAAGCCCGGCACCTTTGAACCGGGGCAGGGCTTCGCGCTGCTGCACATTCCGCGGCTCGACGTCGTCGTGCCGGTCGCCGAGGGCATCGACAAGCAGAAGGTCCTCGACCGCGGCATGGTCGGGCACTACAACGAGGGCGCGACCAAGACCGCGATGCCGGACGCCAAGACGGGCAACTTCGCGGTGGCCGGCCACCGCAACACGCACGGTGAGCCGTTCCGCTACATCAACCGGCTCGAGCCGGGCGACCCCATCGTCGTGGAGACGCAGGACAAGTACTTCGTCTACAAGATGGCGAGCATCCTGCCGCAGACCGTGCCCAGCAACACGAGCGTGATCGGGCCCGTCCCGCCGGGTTCGGGCTTCACCAAACCCGGCCGGTACATCACACTGACCACCTGTACCCCGGAATTCACGAGTAAGTATCGAATGATCGTCTGGGGCAAGATGGTCGAGGAACGGCCGCGCGACAAGGGAAAACCGAGCGCGCTCGTGAACTAGAACGGTGAGAACGGGGCAGATCCAGTGGCAGCCACGACCGACGACGAGAAGCAGGCCGAGGCGCCGGCCTCCTCTCCCGCTCCCGCACCACGGCGGCGCGGCCGCGGCCCGATCGCCACGGCGGTCAGCGTCTTCGGCGAACTCCTCATCACCGCGGGCCTCGTGCTCGGCCTGTTCGTCGCCTACTCGCTCTGGTGGACGAACGTCATTGCGGACCGCGAGGCGCACCGGCAGGGCAACCAGGTGCGCGACCACTGGGCGGAGGGCCGTGGTCCGGGTGGCCTCGACACCAAGGACGGCATCGGCTTCCTCCACGTACCCGCGATGGGCGATGGTGAGATCCTCGTCAAGGCGGGCACCGACAGCAAGCTGCTCAACGACGGCATCGCGGGTTACTACAAGAAGCCGGTCAAGTCGGCCCTTCCCCAGGACAAGAAGGGCAACTTCTCGCTGGCCGCGCACCGCGACGGCCACGGCGCGAAGTTCCACAAGATCGACAAGATCAAGAAGGGCGACGCGATCGTCTTCGAGTCCCGGGACAAGTGGTACGTCTACAAGGTGTACGCGACGCTGCCCGAGACCTCGAAGTACAACGTGAAGGTCCTCGACCCGATCCCGAAGGAGTCGGGTCGGAAGAAGGCGGGCCGCTACATCACGCTGACGACCTGCACGCCGGTGTACACGTCACGCCATCGGTACGTCGTGTGGGGCGAGTTGGAGCGGGTCGAGAAGGTCGACAGCAAGCGGACGCCGCCGGCGGAGCTGAAGTAGCCCCGTCCCGCGCAGACGCAGAATCCCTCCCGCGCACACGAAGGAGCCCCGGTACCGCTGATCGGTACCGGGGCTCCTTCGTACTGCTTCTCGGCTCAGCCGGGGTCAGTCCCTGAAGGGATCGCCCCACTCGTCCCGCTGGCCACGGTGGTCGCGGTTGTCCCGGTCGGACATGCCGCCGATGATGTCGCCGAACCCACCGTCCCCGCCGCCGTTGTCACCGTTTCCGTTGCCTCCGCCGCCGCCCGCGGTGGTCAGGTTGACCGCGGTGCCCGGCTCCGCCTTCTCACCGGCGTTCGGCGTGGAGAGGACCACGAGGGCGTCGTCGTCCTGCGGCCCCGTGATGGAGCCGACCGTCAGCCCCGCGTCCTCGATGGCCTTGCGGGCGTCCTTCAGCTTCTGGCCGGTCAGGGGCGGCACGGTGGCCTCCTCGGCCTCCTTGGCGACCTGGACGTTGACCGTGGAGCCGGGCTCGGCCTGCGTGCCGGCGGCGGGCGTGGTCTTGATGACCTTGCCCTCGTCGACGTCCTCACTGGCGACGTCCAGGCGGGCGGCCGTGAAGCCGCTCTCCTTGATCCGCTTCTCGGCTTCCGAGTAGTCGAGGCCGGTCACGTCGGGGACGCTGACCAGCTTCTTCTCCTGGGCGACGGTGAGCGTGATGGTCTCGCTCTTCTCCGCCTTGCTGTCGCCCTTCGGGTCCTGGCCGATGACCGTGCCTGCGGACCGCTCGGACTCCTGCAGTTCCCTCTTGACGTTCGTGAAGCCCTTGCCCTCGAGCTGGCTCTTGGCTTCTTCGTAGCTCAGGCCCTGGACGTCCGGAACGATGATCTTCGGCGTGCCCGTCGAGACGGTCACCGTGATGGTGTCGCCCTTCTTGACGTCGGCGTTCACCCCCGGGTCCTGCGAACAGATCTCACCCTTCGGGTACTTCGCGCACGCCTTGCGGTCGCCGACCTCCAACTCGAGGCCGACGTTCTTCGCGGACCGCTTCGCCTCGGCCTCGGTCTCGCCGATGAGCTTCGGGGCCTTGATGGTCCCGTCGCCGCCGCCGTCCCCGCCGAACGTGTACTTGCCGATGAGGATCGCGCCGACCAGGACCAGGATGCCGGCGATGACGAGCAGCCACGTCGACGTGTTGCTCTTCTTCTGGCGGCGGCCGCGGCCCTCGTCGTAGCCGTCGTCCGGGTTGACCGGCGGCATCATCGACGTCTGGCCGCCGCCGTTCTGCGGGCGGAGCATCGCGGTCTGCTGGTCGGCTCCGTAGCCGTCGGCCCCGCCGTAGCCGACCGCGCCCATGGCGGCGGTGGCCGCGACGGGCTGGCCGTCGAGGCAGGCCTCGATGTCGGCGCGCATCTCGTCGGCCGACTGGTAGCGGTAGTCCGGGTCCTTCGTGAGCGCCTTGAGGACGATCGCGTCCATCTCGGGCGTGATCTCGTTGTCGAAGACGCTCGGGGCCTGCGGCTCCTCCCGCACGTGCTGATAGGCCACCGCGACCGGGGAGTCGCCCACGAAGGGCGGCCGGACCGTGAGCAGCTCGTAGAGGAGACAGCCGGTGGAGTAGAGGTCCGAACGGGCGTCGACCTGCTCGCCCTTGGCCTGCTCCGGCGAGAGGTACTGGGCCGTGCCGATGACCGCGGCGGTCTGCGTCATGGTCATGCCGGACTCGCCCATGGCGCGGGCGATGCCGAAGTCCATGACCTTGACCTGGCCGTTGCGCGTCAGCATGACGTTCGCCGGCTTGATGTCGCGGTGCACGATGCCGTTGCGGTGCGAGTACTCCAGGGCCTGGAGGATGCCGATCGTCATCTCCATGGCCCGCTCGGGCAGCAGCTTGCGGCCGGAGTGCAGGAGCTCGCGCAGGGTGGAACCGTCGACGTACTCCATCACGATGTACGGGATGGAGACCCCGTCCACGTAGTCCTCGCCGGTGTCGTAGACCGCGACGATCGCCGGGTGGTTGAGCGAGGCGGCAGACTGGGCCTCACGGCGGAACCGGGCCTGGAACGACGGGTCGCGGGCGAGGTCGACTCGCAGCGTCTTCACCGCCACGGTGCGACCGAGGCGGGTGTCGTGCGCGAGGTAGACCTCCGCCATCCCACCACGGCCGAGCACCTGGCCCAGCTCGTACCGGCCGCCGAGGCGACGCGGCTCTTCCATAGCTATTCCAGCCCTCTCCGTCGGTCCCGACCGCACCGTTGTGTGGTCCGGCGGTGTGCTGTCCGGGCATACGGTACCCGGCTCCACTTGCGTGACCCGGCCGCGACCGTCACCCGATACCGGACCGGTACCGCAACGTGCACCGATGTGGAGGGGTCGTGACGGGGGTCACTTCTTGCTGTCGATGACTGCCTTCATCACGTCCTTGGCGATGGGCGCCGCGAGGCCACCACCGGAGATGTCTCCGCGGTCGGCATCGCTGTCCTCGACCACCACGGCGACGGCGACCGGCGAACCGGAGTCCGTCTTCGCGTACGAGATGAACCAGGCGTACGGGTTCTCGCTGTTGGCGACGCCGTGCTGCGCCGTACCCGTCTTGCCTCCGACAGTGACGCCGGGGATCTGCGCCTTGGTTCCGGTGCCCGTCTTGACGACCGTCTCCATCATTTCCTGGAGCTTCTGGGCGTTCTCCTTCGAGAGCGGCTCGCTCATCTCCTTGGGCGAGTGCTTCTCGATGACGTCGAGGTTGCGCGCCTGCAGCTCGCTGACCATGTACGGCTCCATGAGGGTGCCGTCGTTGGCGATCGCCGCGGTGACCATGGCCATCTGCAAAGGCGTCGTGGCCGTCTCGAACTGGCCGATGGAGGACAGCGCGGTCTGCGGCTTGTCCATCTCCTCGGGGAAGTTGGAGGCGTTCGACCGGACCGGGACGAACTGCTCGGAGTTGAAGCCGAACTTCTTGGCCGTCTCCAGCATCTTGTCCTTGCCGAGATCGGAACCGATCTTGCCGAAGACGGTGTTGCAGGAGATGCGCAGCGCCTCACGCAGCGAGACGTTCTTGCAGGGGATGTTGTTCTCGTTCTTCAGCGGGGTCGTGGTGTTCGGCATCGTCCACGGCAGCGGCGAGTCCGTCTTCTCGTCGATGCCGTCGTACAGGCCGTGCTCCAGGGCGGCCGCCGCCGTGACCACCTTGAAGGTGGAGCCGGGCGGGTAGGTCTCGCGCAGCGCGCGGTTGACCAGCGGCTTGTCCTTGTCCTTGTCGAGGCTGATGAACTTCTTGGCCTCTTCGTTGGTGTTGCCCGCGAAGTCACCCGGGTCGTACGAGGGCGTGGAGGCCAGCGCCAGGATCGCGCCCGTCGACGGGTCGATCGCGGCGACGGCGCCCTTGCCACGGCCCTTCAGACCGTCGTACGCGGCCTTCTGCGCGGCGGAGTTGAGGGTCGTGACGACATTGCCGCCCTCCTTCTTCTCGCCGGTCAGCATGTCGAGCGTGCGGCGGAAGAAGAGCCGGTCGTCGTTGCCGGTGAGGATGCCGTCGTCGATGCTCTCCAGCTGGCTGGCGCCGATGCGCTGCGAGGAGTAACCGGTGACGGGGGCCCACATGGGCCCGTCCTTCCAGGTGCGCTTGTACTTCAGGTCACTGTCGGGAGTGGCCTTGGAGCCGGTGATGGGCTTGCCGTCGACGATGATGTCGCCGCGCGGCTGGGAGTAGCGCTCGATGGTGACGCGGCGGTTCTTCTCATGCTTGGCCAGCGAATCGGCCTGGACGTACTGGAGCCAGTTGTCCCGGGCGAGCAGGGCGAGGATGAGCAGCCCGCAGAAGATCGCGATCCGGCGCAGGGGCTTGTTCACGGTCGGACCACCTGGGTCATCTCGGCGTCGGGGTTCGGGGCGGGGGACGGGGCCGGGCGGCGCGCGGTGTCGCTGATCCGGATGAGGATGCCGATCAGGGCCCAGTTGGCGATCACGGACGAACCGCCGTTCGCGAGGAAGGGCATGGTCATACCGGTCAGCGGGATGAGACCCATGACACCGCCGGAGACGACGAAGACCTGGATGGCGAAGGCTCCGGAGAGGCCGATCGCGAGGAGCTTGCCGAACGGGTCGCGGGCGGCGAGCGCCGTGCGGACGCCGCGCTCCACGATCAGGCCGTAGATCAGCAGGATGGCCATGACGCCGGCCAGACCCAGCTCCTCGCCGAAGGTGGCGAGGATGAAGTCGGAGTTGGCGGCGAAGCCGATGAGGTCGGAGTTGCCCTGACCGAGGCCGGTGCCGAGGACACCGCCGGAGCCGAACGCCATCAGGGACTGGGCGATCTGATCCGTCTGCGCCAGCGTCTCGGGGGCGAACGGGTTCAGCCAGGCGTCCACGCGCTGCTGCACGTGCGGCTCGAAGGTGGCCACGCCGACCGCACCGACCGCGGACATCAGCAGACCGAACACGATCCAGCTGGTGCGCTCCGTGGCGACGTAGAGCATCACGACGAACATGCCGAAGAACAGCAGCGACGTACCGAGGTCGGTCTCGAAGACCAGGATCAGGATGGACATCGCCCAGACGACGACGATCGGGCCGAGGTCGCGTCCGCGTGGCAGGTACAGGCCCATGAAGCGGCGGCTGGCCAGGGCGAGCGCGTCACGCTTCACCATGAGATAGCCGGCGAAGAAGATGGCGATGACGATCTTCGCGAACTCACCGGGCTGGATGGAGAACCCGGCGACGCTGATCCAGATCTTGGCGCCGAACACATTCCGGCCGAGGCCGGGCACGAGCGGCAGGAGCAGCAGGAAGAGCGCGGTCACCATGGAGATGTACGTGTACCGCTGCAGGACGCGGTGGTCCTTGAGCAGCATCAGCACGCCCACGAAGAGCGCGATGCCGATGGCCGAGAACATCAGCTGCTTCGGCGCCGACGGGTTGAACGTGCCCGTGGCGAGCTTGGCCAGGCGCTGCAGTTTCTCGGACTGGTCCAGGCGCCAGATGACGACCAGACCGAGGCCGTTGAGCAGCGTGCCGAGCGGCAGCAGCAGCGGGTCGGCGTAGGCCGCGAAACGGCGGACCACGATGTGGCCGACCGCGGCGAGGAGCCCGAGCCCGAGGCCGTAGCCGAGCATGCCGGACGGCAGCTTGCCGTCGAGCGCCAGGCCTACGTTGATGTAGGCGAACAGCGGGATGACGACCGCGAACGCGAGCAGCGCGAGCTCGGTGTTGCGCCTGCTCGGCGCTCCGATCGCGCCGATCGTCGACGTGTGTGTAGTACTGCTCATGGCGTGCAGAGGCCCCCAACGGCTGCTTACTGCTTACCGCACAGCGGGACCAGCTTCTGCTCATCCTCGGAGAGGCTGGGGCCGGGTGTGGGAGTCGGTGCGGTCTTGGACTTGTTCTTGTCGGTGGTGCTGTTCTTGTCGTTCTGGTCGTTCTCGGTGATCTGGCCGGGCGTGGTCGGGTCCGGGGTCGGCGCCTTGCGCAGTCCGGTCGCGCCGCCCGCTTCACCTTCGCCGGTCTTCGCGTTGTTCTCGCGCTCGACCTCGCGGCGCTCGGCGTCCTTCTTGCAGGCGGAAGCCTGCACGCCGAGCTCCTCGATCTTGCTCTGGGCGGCGTCGAGATTGTCCTCGGGGATCGTCCCCTCGACCTGCTTGCGCTGGTACGGCGGCAGGTACTTGAGTTCGATCTCGGGGTGGTCCTTCTCGACCTTCGACAGGCTGACCCAGGCCAGGTCCTGGTCGATGCCGCGGTACAGGGCGATGTGCTCGTCCTTCGTGCCCACGTAGTACTGGGTCTGCGTCCAGCGGTAGCCGCCGTAGAGACCGCCGCCGATGACGGCGAGCGCGAGCGCTCCGTAGAGCGATCTTTTGAGCCACTTGCGGCCGCCGCCGGGCTTCACGAAGTCATCGTCGTCGTACGCCCCGAAGCTGCCCTCGGGCACGTACCCCGTGGTGTCGCCGCTGCCGGGCGGGCCGAAGCCGCCACCCTGCCCGTGAGGGGCCTGCGGCGGGACCGGGCGGCCGAGTCCGGAGGCCCGTCCCGCGGGGGTCTGCATGGCGCCGTCGTCCTGCGCCTGGAGCTGGTTCTCGGCGACCGCGCCGACGACCACGGGGGTGTCGGACAGCTGGCCCGCGAGGGTGTCACCGCTGTCGATGTCCAGGACGTCGGCGATGATCACCGTGATGTTGTCGGGGCCGCCGCCGCGCAGTGCGAGCTGGATGAGCTCCTGCACGGTCTCCTGCGGACCTTGGTAGGACGCGAGGGTGTCCTCCATGGTCTGGTGCGATACGACTCCGGAGAGACCGTCCGAGCAGATCAAATACCGGTCACCGGCGCGGACTTCCCGGATCGACAGGTCGGGCTCGACGTGGTCGCCGCTGCCCAGCGCGCGCATGAGGAGGGACCTCTGCGGGTGGGTGGTGGCCTCTTCCTCGGTGATGCGGCCCTCGTCGACGAGGCGCTGCACCCAGGTGTGGTCCTGGGTGATCTGCGTGAGGACGCCGTCCCGCAGGAGGTACGCGCGCGAGTCGCCGACGTGGACGAGACCGAGGCGCTGGCCGGTCCACAGGAGGGCGGTCAGGGTGGTCCCCATGCCCTCGAGCTGGGGGTCCTCCTCGACCATCATGCGCAGCTGGTCGTTGGCCCGCTGCACGGCGGTGCCCAGGGACGTCAGGATGTCCGAGCCCGGCACGTCGTCGTCGAGGGTGACGAGCGTCGAGATGACCTCGGAGCTCGCCACCTCGCCCGCGGCCTGGCCCCCCATGCCGTCGGCGATCGCGAGGAGACGCGGGCCGGCGTAACCGGAGTCCTCGTTCCCCTCCCGGATCATGCCTTTGTGCGATCCGGCGGCGAAGCGCAAAGACAGACTCATGCGCACCTCGCCCGTCGGCTCCGGGTACATCCGCACGGTGCCCACCCTCCGGTCGGGAGCGCGCCGGCGTCCAGTGCCTGGACAGCCGTTCCGGCTCGCTCGCTCCGCTCGCGCTCTGTCATGACGTAGTACTACTTCCGCAGCTCGATGACGGTCTTGCCGATGCGGATCGGCGCGCCCAGCGGAACGGGCGTCGGGGTGGTGAGTCGGGTCCGGTCGAGATACGTGCCGTTGGTGGACCCGAGATCCTCGACGATCCACTGGCCGTCACGGTCCGGGTAGATCCTGGCATGCCTGCTGGAGGCGTAGTCGTCGTCCAGGACGATGGTGGAGTCGTGCGCCCGGCCGAGCGTGATGGTCTGCCCCTGCAGCGCGACCGTCGTCCCGGCGAGGATGCCCTCGGAGACGACGAGCTTGCTGGGGGCGCCGCGCCGCTGGCGGCCTCCACCGCTCTGCTGCTGGCGCTGCTGAGGAGGTGCGGCCTGTTGCTGGCGGGCGGCCTGCTGGGGCCGCTCCCGCCGCGAACCGCGCTGTGTGACGCGCGTTCCGAACAGGTCGCTGCGGATGACCTGGACGGCCACGATCACGAACAGCCACAGAACAGCTAGAAAACCTAGCCGCATGACCGTCAGGGTCAGCTCTGACATTGCCCCCGCTTCACCCTTCGGCTTGCCGGTAAACGATGGTGGTTTGACCCACGACGATCCGCGAGCCGTCGCGGAGCGTAGCGCGGGTGGTGTGCTGCCCGTCTACCACGATGCCGTTGGTAGACCCGAGATCCTGGATCGTCGAGGGCGTTCCGGTCCGGATCTCACAGTGCCGACGGGATACGCCGGGGTCGTCGATCCGCACATCGGCGTCGGTGCTGCGTCCCAGCACCAGCGTCGGGCGGGAGATCTGATGGCGATTGCCGTTGATCTCGATCCAGCGCCGCACCTGGGCGCCCGGAAGTGGTCCGGCACCGGGGCCCGGGGGCCTGGTCGGAGCCGGGGACTGGCCACCGGGGCGACCCGCGCCCGGCGGTGGAGCGGCAGGCATGGGAGGCGCGCCGCCGGGAGCTCCTGAGGGGGGCTGCGGGTAGCCGTAACCGCCGGCCGCGCCCGCACCGCCGCCCGCGCCACGGCCGGGGGCCGTCAGGCCGCCGGGGCCCGCCGAGGCGGGCTCGGGCCCCTGGGAGCTGCTGGAGGCGAGTGTGCGGCTGCGCACGCGGTAGAGACCGGTATCGAGGTCCTCGGCCTTCTCCAGGTGGACCTTGATGGGGCCCATGAAGCTGTAGCGCTGCTGCTTCGCGTAGTCGCGCACCATGCTGGAGAGCTCGTCGCCGAGCTGGCCCGAGTACGGACTCAGGCGCTCGAAGTCGGGGGCGCTGAGCTCCACGATGAAGTCATTGGGGACGACGGTCCGCTCGCGGTTCCAGATCGTCGCGTTGTTGTCGCACTCCCGCTGGAGTGCGCCGGCGATCTCGACAGGCTGGACCTCGGACTTGAACACCTTGGCGAAGGTGCCGTTGACCAGACCTTCGAGTCGCTGCTCGAACTTCTTCAGGACTCCCATGGGGCACCTCCTCCGTCGTAGTCATCCTGGTACTGCTTACTGATCGTATCCACGCGCCGGGAAATCGGCTGGTTCCCCCTGTCCGCCCAGTCGACGAGTGTCGCCTCTCACAAGGCATGCCCGCGCCGGCGTCCAAGGATCCTCGCAGGACCCCTGACGGGACCCTGATCTGTGGCCCCGGGAACCCCGTACGGGCAGCTGCTCGGGACGTCTGCTCGAGCCTCCTTTTACAACGGATCGTAGAGGGGGCCCAAAGCCAGTGTCCCGCACCTGGCTGTGGACCTCGGCGAGCGCGGCCGGGGCGGGTGAAGACGTGGCCTGGGTGCGGGGCGCGACTGATTCGGCCCGAGGGGCGGGTGGGACCCGGCCGGGGCCGGGGCGAAGCTTCTGAGGCCAGGTGCCCGCCCCGAACGGATGTGAATCCACCCGCTGCAGCGTGCTAATCTTCTGGATGTCGGCAGGCGCTCGCACCACACAGTGAGAGACCCAAAGACAACACCCATGCGCGGGTGGCGGAATAGGCAGACGCGCTGGATTCAGGTTCCAGTGCCCGCAAGGGCGTGGGGGTTCAACTCCCCCCTCGCGCACCACGAGGAAGCGGTCCTCCTCCGGACGAAAGTCCGGAAGGGGGCCGCTTCTTTTTTGTGCCTTTGAGGCGTATGTCGCGGGCGAATGAGGCCTATGTCGCGGGCGTGGCGTGGTGCGGTGATGTATGTCACCGAAGTTATCCACAGGCCCTCACGGCGTTCGGCGAGCGGCGGTACGGTCGAGGCCGGATCTGGGATTGGCCGACAGCCGGCGGGGGCGATGGGCGTGGTGGAGCTCGACGGGAAGGTTCCCGGGCAGCGGGAGCGGGAGTCGCAGGGGCAGGGGTCGTCGGGGCAGCGTGAGCGGCCGGGGCGGCGGAGTGAGCGGCTGCCGCGAGTGGCGGGCTTCGCCGAGTGGCCCGCGCAAGGGTCGCCGAAGGCAGAGGGCAAGGCGCTCCGCCGGCAGGTGCCCCGCTCCGCGCACGCGGAGTTCGCGGTGGACGGCGGGCGGCCGGACCCCGTGGCCGCCGTGGAGGAGTCCAGTCGCAGCCGGCTCCCCGAGCTCACGCCGATCCGGGTCGGCAGGATGGCCGCCTCGCCCTTAGCGTTCCTGCGGGGCTCCGCGGGACTCATGGCGTACGACCTCGCGCGCACCCCGCTGTCCGGTATCGGCGCGCAGATATGCGGCGACGCGCACGCGGCGAACTTCGGGCTCTACGGGGACGCGCGCGGCGGTCTCGTCATCGACCTGAACGACTTCGACGAGACGGTGCACGGCCCCTGGGAGTGGGACCTCAAGCGGCTGGCCGTCTCCCTGGTGCTCGCGGGACGCGAAGCGGGTGCGGGAGAGGACGACTGCGAGGAGGCGGCGCTGGACGCCGTCGGGGCCTACCGCCGCACGATGCGGCTCCTCGCCAAGCTCCCCGTCCTCGACGCGTGGAACGCCATCGCGGACGAGGAGCTGGTCTCGCACACGGACGCGCGTGATCTCCTCGGCACCTTGGAGCGGGTCTCCGAGAAGGCCCGGCAGAACACGAGCGCCCGCTTCGCGGCGAAGGCGACGGAGCCCGTCGAGGGCAGTGACGGCTCCGAGGGGCGGCGGTTCGTCGACGCTCCGCCCGTACTGCGGCGTGTGCCGGACGCGGAGGCCGCCTCGGTGGCCGCCTCACTCGGGGAGTATCTGGACACGCTGACCGAGGACAGGCTGCCGCTGCTCGCGCGGTACGCGATCCAGGACGTGGCGTTCCGCGTCGTCGGCACGGGCAGTGTCGGGCTCCGCTCGTATGTGGTGCTGCTGCTGGACCACCGGGGCGAGCCGCTGGTGCTGCAGGTCAAGGAGGCGAGGCCTTCCGCCCTGCTGCCGCATCTGCCGGCGGCCGGGTTCAAGGCTCCGGAGACCATGCACGAAGGGCACCGGGTGGTGCTCGGGCAGAAGCGGATGCAGGTCGTGAGCGACTTCTTGCTCGGGTGGACGACGATCGGCGGACTGCCTTTCCAGGTACGGCAGTTCAGGAACCGCAAGGGCAGCGTCGACCCGGCCGCGCTGGCCGCCGACCAGCTGGACGACTACGGCCGTATGACCGGCGCCCTGCTGGCCCGCGCGCACGCGCACAGCGCGGACCCGCGCCTCATAGCGGGGTACTGCGGCAAGAACGAGGAGCTGGACGAGGCGATGGCGCGGTTCGCGACGGCGTACGCGGACCGCACGGAGGCGGATCACGCGCTGCTCGTGAGGGCGGTCAAGGAGGGGCGGCTGGCGGCGGAGACGGGGGTGTGAAGCGGGCGCGCTCAGGGCTGGGCGGTGCGGGTTTCATGGGCGGGGCGCCCCGTGGCCTACGCTGGACGAGTGACGATCCCGGAAGCCGAGCCGACGCAGCCCGAGACTCCTGAGACTCCCCGAGAGGGAGTGCGGCAGGCGGGCCCTGAAGGGCGGCTCAAGGACCAGCTGAAGGCGCGGCTCAAGGAGCGGGCCGAGGCGGGTTCCCGGGAGGGGGCAGCCGGGGAGCAGTCCGCCGCTGAGGAGCAGTCTGCCGCTCAGGAACAGCCGGGCGCTCAAGAGCGTCCTTCTGTGGGGCGGCCCGAGGAGCGGCTCGAGAAGGCTGTGCGCGCTGCCGAGCAGGCGTTGATCGAGTACGAGATCGCGCTGGAGACCTTCCGTGTGGAGGTGGAGAACTTCTCCCGCCTGCACCATCAGAAGCTCGGCCCGATGTACGCCCGGCTCGACGAGCTCGACGCGCAGATCGCCGAGGCCACCGCCGCCCGCACCGGCGACCCCGAGGACCGGCGCAAGGCGGAGGAGGCGCGGGCCCGGGTGATGCCGATGCCCGGCGTCGAGGAGCTGTTCCACGGCTGGATGGACGGCGAGGGGCTCTACCCCGAGGCCGCCTCGATGCTCACCGATCAGTCGGTGCGGCCGCCGCAGCGGGTGCGTCCCGGCGAGGAGGCCCGCAAGCTCTACCGCGAGCTGGCCCGCAAGGCGCATCCGGACCTGGCGCAGGAGGAGGGTGAGCGGCAGCGGCGCGAGGAGTTCATCACGCGCGTCAACGCCGCCTATGCCCGCGGTGACGAGGTGATGCTGCGGGAGCTGTCCGAGGAGTGGGCCGCGGGTCCGGTGCCCGAGGAGCAGCGGCTGACCCGGAGCGAGGAGCTGTACGCCAGGCTCGAATGGCTGGCCCAGCGCAAGGAGCTCCTGTCGGTCCTCGCCAAGGAGCTGGAGGAGAGCGCGATCGGCGGGATGCTGCGGCTCGCTCCCGACGACCCGGACACGCTGCTCGACGAGATCGCCGAGCAGCTGCTCGCCCAGGTCGCCGAGCGCGAGGCCGAGCTGGCGCGACTGCGGGACTGACGGCGCTGCCTGTCGGGTAGCGTCGGGGGCATGGTTTTCGGATCTCAGGTGCCCACGGTCGGCATCGACGACCTCGCGAGCGGTGACTTTCTGCTGGACGTCCGGGAGGACGAGGAATGGCAGGCAGGTCACGCCGCGGGCGCGCTGCACATTCCGATGAGTGAGTTCGTGTCCCGGTACGGCGAGTTGACCGAGGCGGCTCCGCAGGACGGCAAGGTCAACGTGATCTGCCGGTCGGGCGGACGCTCCGCCCAGGTCACCATGTACCTCGGACAGCAGGGCATCGACGCGGTGAACGTCGCGGGCGGCATGGAGGCGTGGGCGGCCGCCGGGCGCCCCGTCGTCGACGACAAGGGCCAGCCGGGCACCGTTGTCTGAGGGACTTCGGTGAGCGAGCCGGGTGCTCAGCCCAGTGCGTGGGCGGCCAGGAGGTCGCCCAGTGCCTCCTCGTGTGCCGCCGCCGGGCCGAGGGAGAGCTCCAGCTGCTTGGCCCAGGCGTGATAGCGGTGCAGGGGGTAGTCCGTGTCGGCGCCGAAGCCGCCGTGCAGGTGCTGGGCCGTCTGCACGACCCTTCGTACGCCGTCCGAGGCCCAGATCTTGGCGACGGCCACGTCTCCCGCCACGGGCAGGGTGCTGTCCGCGCTTGAGCTGACGCGCCAGGCGGCCTGCCAGAGGGTGACCTCCATCGCGCGCAGGTCGATGTAGCGGTCGGCGGCCTGCACGGCCACCGCCTGGAACGTGGCCACGGGATGGCCGAACTGCTCACGCTTGCTGGTGTATTCGCCGGTCATGCGGAGGACGCCCTCGCCGAGGCCGAGGGCGAGCGCGCAGGTCCCGGTGGCAAGCAGGTCACGGAGCCGGTCCCAGGCTCCGTCGGCCTCGATGACGTCGGAGGCGGCGACGCGGGCGGCTTCCAGGTGGAGTTCGCCGAGGCGTTCGCCGCTGGTGGAGATCTGCTCCGCGACGGTCAGGCCCTCGTGGCCGCGGGGGACGAGCGTGAGGACGGTGTGTCCTTCCGGTGTGTGGGCGGGGACGACGACGAGGTCGGCGTTCTGCACCCAGGGCACGCCTGTCTGGAGGCCGTCCAGGACCCAGCTGTCGCCGTCGCGCTGCGCGGTGACGGCCAGCTCGGCCGGGTCGTGTCCGGTGCGGCCGTGGGCGGCGACCGTCAGGACGAGGTCACCACGGGCGGCCGCAGGGAGAATTTTCCGCCTCAACTCGGTCCCGCCATGGGCCTGTACGGCGGACGCGGCGGCGCTGCTCTCCAGGAGCGGCACCCGTGCCAGTACCTTCGCGGACTCGCGCAGGACCAGGCACAGGGCGATGGGGTCCAGGCCCACGCCGCCGTGCTCGGAGTCGATGAGCACGCCCAGGAGATCGGCGTCGGCGAGCCGGGACCACAGAGCGCGGTCGAAGTCCTCCGCGACGGCGCCGGGGGTGCGGGCGGGGCTCTGCACTCCGTCCGGCACGACGTCGGCGAAGAGGGCCTTCGCCGCCTCGACCACGGCCTGCTGTTCCTCGGTGAAGGTGAAGTCCACTGTCCGTCCTCCCGTGCCCCGGCCGACCCTGTATCTGACGGGCCGTCAAGATAGAACAGGTTCTATCGGAAGGGAACAGGCGCGGCGGGGCATCGCGGCGAGGCACTGTGCGACAGCGTGTGCGGGCCTGGGCCGACCCGGTTCACGCCAGGGCAGGCAGGGTCAGCGGTCGAAGTCCAGCTCCACCGTGTCCGTCGCCGGACGGGACTGGCAGGCCAGCACATAACCGGCCTCCGTCTCTTCCGGCTCCAACGCGAAGTTACGGTCCATCCGCACTTCGCCGGAGACACAGAACGCCCGGCATGTGCCGCAGACCCCGCCCTTGCAGGCGTAGGGCGCGTCGGCACGGTTGCGCAGCACCGTTTCGAGGAGGGTTTCGCCTTCCAGCACGGGCCAGGTGCCCGAGCGGCCGTCGAGGGTCGCTGTCATCGTGCTGTGCGCGGGCGCCGGGACCGGGGGTGTGGTGGGTACGCCCGCGTCGTCCACGTGGAAGATCTCTTCGTGTATGCGGCTGCGCGGGACGCCGAGGCCGCGCAGCGTCCGCCCCGCCCCCTGCACCAGTCCGAACGGCCCGCACAGGAACCATCCCTCGATGTCCGACACCGGCAACAGCGCGGGCAGAAGCGTCGACAGCCGCTCCTCGTCGAGCCGTCCGGAACCGAGACCCGCCTGCTGCTCCTCCCGGGAGAGCACGGTCACCAGCTGGAACCGGTCGGGCCAGCGGTCCTTCAGGTCGGCGACCTCTTCGAGGAACATCGTCGAGGCGGCGGTGCGATCGCTGCGTATGAGGCAGAAGTCCGCCTTCGGCTCGCGCTCCAGGAGCGTCGTGACGATCGAGAGCACCGGGGTGATGCCGCTGCCGCCGACGACCGCCGCATAGCGGCCCGGGGCGGGATCGAGGGTGAAGCGGCCGGCCGGGGTCATGACCTCCAGCTCGTCGCCGATGGCGACTTCCTTGAAGGCGTACGTGGAGAAGGCGCCGTCCTCGACGAGGCGCACTCCGACGCGCAGGGCGGCGGGGCCCGCCGGGGACTCGGGGGGCGGGGCGGAGGAGCAGATCGAGTACGTACGCCGGATCTCCGTGCCGTCGACGAAGCGGCGGATGGCGAGGTGCTGGCCGGGCGCGAAGCGGTACTCCTCGCGGAGCGGTGGCGGCACGGCGAATGTCAGCGTCACGGAGTCGTCGGTGAGCCGGTCGACCGCCGCGACCCGGAGCGGGTGGAAGCGGGCCATCACAACTCCTTGAAGTGGTCGAAGGGTTCGCGGCAGGAGACGCAGCGGCGCAGTGCCTTGCAGGCCGTGGAGGAGAAGCGGCTGAGCAGTTCGGTGTCGGTCGAGCCGCAGTGCGGGCAGCGGATCGACAGGCTCAGGGGGACGGGGCCGTCCGCCGTGTGGGAGCGCGGGGGCGCTATGCCGAACTCGGCGAGCTTGCGGCGGCCCTCGGCGCTGATGTCGTCCGTCGACCAGGCGGGGGACAGGACCGTCCGCACCGCGACGTCGACCATGCCCCGGTCGCGCAGCACCTGCTCGATGTCGGCGGACATGGCCTCTATCGCCGGGCAGCCCGTGTACGTGGGGGTCAGCTCGACGGCGACCTTGCCGGGGGCGAGGATCCGGACGCCGCGCACCACGCCCAGCTCGCCCAGCGTCAGCACGGGCAGCTCGGGGTCGGGCACCGAGCCCGCGAGGGCCAGGAGCTCCGCCTCCAGCGCGGTGGGCGCGGTCGTCACCATGACGCCCCCGGGTGGCTGCGGTGCAGGTGCTGCATTTCGGCGAGCATCCGGCCGAACGGCTCGGTGTGCAGGCCCTGCCGGCCGGCGCCCGCCGTCCACGCGCCGGACTGGGGTCCTGCGGGCACGGTCAGGGTCGCCCGCTCGATGACCGCCGTCACCGAGGTGGTCCAGCTGTCCCGCATTGTCTGCCAGTCGGCGTCCAGGCCGGGGACCGGCTGGAACATCTCGCCGGTGAACCGCCACAGCGCGTCGAGACCGCGCTGCATGCGCTCGTGGCTCTCCTGTGTGCCGTCGCCGAGCCGCAGGGTCCACTGCTCGGCATGGTCCTGGTGATAGGCCACTTCCTTGACGGCCTTCGCGGCCAAGGGGGCGAACTCGCCGTCTCCCGCGGCCAACTGGCCGTACAGCAGGGTTTGATAGGTGGAGAAGTAGAGCTGGCGGGCGATGGTGTGCGCGAAGTCGCCGTTCGGCTGTTCGACCAGTTGGAGGTTGCGGAAGGCGCGCTCCTCGCGGAGGTACGCCAACTCGTCCTCGTCGCCGACGGTGGAGAGCAGGATGCGGGCCTGGCCGAGCAGGTCGAGGGCGATGTTCGCCAGGGCGACCTCCTCTTCGAGGACCGGTGCGTGTCCTGCCCACTCCCCCAGACGGTGGGAGAGCACGAGTGCGTCGTCGCCGAGGGCCAGGGGGGGGAGGGGCGCGGCTGCGGTGTCGGCGTTGGCGTCGGCCGCGGTGGGGGCGGGGGTCGGGGTGGCGGTCACAGGTGCTTCACCCCTTCCGGGATCTCGTAGAACGTCGGATGGCGGTAGGGCTTGTCACCGGCCGGTTCGAAGAAGGAGTCCTTCTCATCCGGCGAGGAGGCGGTGATCTCGGTGGACGGCACGACCCAGATGGAGACGCCTTCGCTCCTGCGGGTGTACAGGTCGCGGGCGTTGCGCAGGGCCATCTCGGCGTCCGGCGCGTGCAGGCTGCCCGCGTGGGTGTGGGAGAGGCCGCGACGGGAGCGGACGAACACCTCCCACAGTGGCCAGTCGGTCGAGCTGCTCATGCTGTCGCCTCTCCGTGCTGTGCGGGGTCGCCGGGCGTGCCGGGGGTGTGGTGGGTGGTGCCCTGCTTGCCGGGCGCCTGCTTCTCGGCGTACGCCGCGGCGGCTTGCCTGACCCAGGCGCCTTCTTCGTGTGCGCGCCGGCGCTGGGTGATGCGCTGGTCGTTGCAGGGGCCGTTGCCCTTGAGGACGTCCCAGAACTCGGTCCAGTCGATGGGGCCGAAGTCGTAGTGCCCCCGGGAGTCGTTCCACACGAGGTCCGGGTCGGGGAGTGTCAGGCCGAGCGATTCGGCCTGGGGGACGCAGATGTCCACGAAGCGCTGGCGCAGCTCGTCGTTCGAGTGGCGCTTGATCTTCCACGTCATGGACTGCTCGGAGTGCGAGGACTCGTCGTCGGGCGGGCCGAACATCATCAGGGAGGGCCACCACCAGCGGTTCACCGCGTCCTGCGCCATGTCGTGCTGGGCCTGGGTGCCGCGGCTGAGGGCGAGCAACGACTCGTAACCCTGGCGCTGGTGGAAGGATTCCTCCTTGCAGACGCGGACCATCGCGCGTGCGTACGGACCGTACGAACAGCGGCACAGGGGGACCTGGTTGGTGATCGCGGCGCCGTCCACGAGCCAGCCGATCGCGCCGACGTCCGCCCAGGTCAGCGTGGGGTAGTTGAAGATCGACGAGTACTTCTGGCGGCCGGAGTGCAGTTTGTCGAGCAGCTCGTCGCGGCTGGTGCCGAGGGTTTCGGCCGCGCTGTACAGATACAGGCCGTGGCCGGCCTCGTCCTGCACCTTGGCCATGAGGATCGCCTTGCGCCGCAGGGAGGGGGCGCGCGTGATCCAGTTGGCCTCCGGCTGCATGCCGATGATCTCGGAGTGCGCGTGCTGGGCGATCTGGCGGACCAGGGACGCGCGATAGGCGTCCGGCATCCAGTCGCGTGGCTCGATGCGCTCGTCGGCGGCGACCGCCGCGTCGAAGGCGGCCTGGTGCTCCGCCGTGCGCGCGGTGGAGTCCGCGGCGGGCACGGCCTTGTCCGGCTCCGTCCCCGCCGCCTGGTGTGCGGCTGCTGTCGGCATCTCTCGGCCCCCTCGACCCTGAGCGAACCGCCCGACCGATCGTTCGGTTCGTTGAATTCAATGGTGCGGCCCTCCGCCATAAGGTGTCAACCCTGTGGATAACTTCACGGACGCTGTGCGTGACGGTCGGGCCTGAGTACCGTTCCGGCGGCAGGGTTCGGTGCGGGAACGGGGAACGGGGCGGAATGGACGGGTACGACAAGGGTCCGGGCGGCGAGGCCGCCGGGCCCGGCGAGCCCGAGCCGGAATCGGCCGAGCCCGAGCCGGAATCGGCCGAGCCCGGGATCGCCGGACTCAGGCTCGGGTATCAGATCGCCGCCGCGTGTGCCCTGGTGGTCGTCGCGGTGGCCGCCTGCGTCCACATAGGGATGCTCTTCCTCCACGTCGCACCGTCGAACACGCTCACCAAGCAGCACGGGGACGTGATCGACGAGTGGATCTACCCCGAGTTCGAGCAGAACTGGAAGCTGTTCGCGCCCAACCCGTTGCAGCAGAACGTCGCGGTGCAGGCCCGCGCCGAGCTCCGTACGGCCGAAGGGGGCGTACGGACCACGGACTGGTACGAACTCTCCGCCGAGGACGGCGCCGGCATCGACGGAAGCCTGTTGCCCAGTCACACGCAGCAGAACGAACTCCGACGGGCCTGGGACTTCTATGTGGGCTCGCACGACTCGCAGAATCGTCCCGTCGGCCTGCGGGGCCAGCTCTCCGAGCGCTACATCCGCCGCATCGCGTACATGCGGCTCGACCGGGAGGAGCCGGGCGGCAAGGGCGACGAGATAGCGCGCGTGCAACTGCGCTCGAAGACCACCAACGTGCGGCCGCCGAAGTGGAGCGACGAGAAGGTCTCCCTCAAACCGGCCTACCGGGTGCTCCCCTGGTGGTCGGTGAAGCCCGATGATCTTCCGCTCGCCGACGCCCCTCAGCCCGCCGATGAGCGGGACCGCGTGCGTGCGCATGCGGAGGGGATGAACCGGTGATCCGCTTCGAACGCCCACCGACCGTGAGCCACGGCAAGACGCTGGGCCGCAGCAAGACGCTGGGCATCGACAAGGTGACCGGGTTCGCCCTCGGTCCGTACCAGACCGCTGTGATCCGCATCGGGTTCGCCGCCACCTGGCTGTTCTTCCTGCTGCGCGAACTCCCCCACCGTCATGAGCTGTACGGGCCCGACGGCCCCTGGAGCTGGGACATGGCGCAGCAGCTCATCGCGAGCAACGGCGCCTTCACCGCCCTGATGTGGTCGGGCGGGCAGGTCTGGTTCGAGATCGTCTACGCGCTGGCGGTCGTCGGCAGCGCCCTGCTGCTGCTCGGCTGGCACACGCGCGCGATGTCCGTGCTCTTCATGGTCGGCGTCCTGTCGCTGCAGAACCGCAGCATCTTCATGGGGGACGGCGGCGACAACGTCATCCACCTGATGGCCACCTACTTGGTCTTCACCCGGTGCGGCCAGGTCTGGTCGCTGGACGCGCGGCGTGCGGCACGCGTACGTGCACGCGCGCGCGTGGCGGCCGCGGAGGACGCGGAGGACGCGACCGTGCCGGTCGACCGGGTGGGGGCCGCTCTGTGGTGGGTCTTCGGGCTCGGGCTGTCGACCGTGACGTTCATGGGGGAGCTCAGCGGCGGGTGGCTGCTGTTCTTCTGGGGGATGTGGCTGGTGCACGGCCTGTGGTGGGCCGTGGGGCAGCGGGCTCCGCGGAGCGAGCTGCGCAAGCTCCTCGACGTCGTGGCGAATCTGGCCCACAACGCGGGGCTTCTGGTGATCATGGTCGAGGCCTGTCTGATCTATGCGACGGCCGGCTGGTACAAGATCCAGGGCAGCCGCTGGCAGGACGGCACGGCCGTCTACTACCCGCTGAACCTCGACTACTTCTCC
Organism: Streptomyces sp. NPDC039480; assembly: GCF_055597165.1. Lineage (NCBI taxonomy): Bacteria > Bacillati > Actinomycetota > Actinomycetes > Kitasatosporales > Streptomycetaceae > Streptomyces > Streptomyces sp. NPDC039480. The sequence goes on from NZ_JBVITX010000009.1 coordinate 355,934, forward strand.
CCGTGGCCCGCCCTCTCCGAAGTGCTCTCCTCCAGCGGCATCATGGTGCTGCTGGTGACGTACGGGACGGTCGCCGTGCAGGTGGCCTTCCCCTTCACCCTCTTCAACCGCCGGGTCAAGAACGTCCTGCTGGCGGTCATGATCGTCGAACACGCGGTGATCGCGGTCGTCCTGGGGCTGCCGTTCTTCTCGCTCGCGATGATCGCGGCCGACGCGGTGTTCCTGCCGACGTCGTTCCTGCGGCGGCTGGGCGGTTGGGCGGCACGCGCGCGTGGAGGGGTGGTTTCCCGTCTGCGGGCTGTCAGGTCTGTCGGATCCGGCAGGTCTCTCAAGGATGCCGTGCCGGATCCGCGCTCCCAGGGCGGGAAGCGGGGCGAGGAGCCCACCGAGCACGCGCGCGTAGGCTTCACTCCATGAACAGGACGGATGGGGTGGACCCCGACGGCGCCGTACGCGCTTGGCATGGGCTCGCCGACAACTCCGTGTTGCTCGACGGTTTCCACGCGATCAAGCATGCGCTGCGCTTCGGCGCGCGCGTACCGGTCGCGCTGACCAGTGACCGGACCGCCGTCCTGGCGCTCGCCGACGAGCTGGCGCCGGACGTGAAGGACGCGCTCGACGCGCTCCTTGCGCAGGTCCCGGACGAGCGGCTGCGCGCCCTCGTGCCGCGGCTGCATCCCACGGCGGTGGCCGCCCTGGCGGTGCGCCCCTCCCGGGCGGAGAACCTCGAAACACTGGGGCGTACGCCCAGGCCGACGCCGGTCGTCGTGCTCGACGACCCGCGCAATCTGGGCAACGCGGGCGCAGTGATCCGGCTCGCCGCGGGGTTCGGGGCGACCGGCGTCGTCACGACCGGCACGCTCGACCCCTGGCACCCCACGGTCGTGCGGGGCGGTGCGGGTCTGCACTTCGCGACCGCCGTGGAGCGCGTGGACGTGGCCGAGCTGCCGCCGGGCCCGGTGTTCGCGCTCGACGCGGAGGGCGTGGACATCAGGGGGCTGAAGCTTCCGGACGACGCCGTGCTCGCCTTCGGGTCCGAGCGCAGCGGCCTGTCGGCCGCACTGCGGGAGCGCGCGGATCAGCTGGTGTCCCTGCCGATGCGCCCCCAGGTCTCCAGCTACAACCTGGCGACGAGCGTCGGCATGGCGCTCTTCCACTGGTCGGCGGGCAGGCCTCCTGGGCCGGAGGCCTGAACCCGCCACGCGTCAGAGCTCACGCGTCACGCGCTCACGCATCGCATGCCATGCGTCACGCGTCCTTGCGGATCTCCACCACCCGGAAGCGGTTGGCGACGAACGCGCCGTCGCACAGCGTGGCGTTCGCCGCGGGGTTGCCGCCCGAGCCGTGGAAGTCCGAGAACGCCGCTGTCTGGTTCACATAGACGCCGCCCGTGAGGTTCAGGGACAGCTGGGCGCACTCTTCGAGGCAGGTCTCCTCCACGGCGGCGGAGATCTCCTCCGACGTCGTGTACGCCCCGACGGTCATCGCTCCCTTGTCGCGCACCGTGCGGCGCAGCAGCTCCACCGCGTCCGTCGCGGAGTCGACGGCGACCGCGAAGGAGACCGGTCCGAAGCACTCGCTCAGGTAGGCAGCCTCGGCGTCCGGCTTGGCGCCGTCCAGCTTGACGATCACGGGCGTACGCACCACGGCGTCCGGGAACTCGGGGTTGACGATCTCCCGTGAGGGGAGAGCGACCTCGCCGAGGCCTGCGGCTGCTTCCAGGCGCGCCTTCACGTCGGGGTTGACCAGCGCGCCGAGGACGCCGTTCGCCCGGGCGTCGTCGCCGAGGAGGCCGGTCACCGAGGAGGCGATGTCCGCCACCACGTCGTCGTACGACTTGGGGCCGGCGTCCGTCTCGATGCCGTCGCGCGGGATGAGCAGGTTCTGCGGGGTGGTGCACATCTGGCCGCTGTACAGGGACAGGGAGAAGGCGAGGTTGGCCAGCATTCCCTTGTAGTTGTCGGTCGACTCGACGACGACCGTGTTGACCCCGGCCTTTTCCGTGTAGACCTGCGCCTGGCGGGCGTTGGCCTCCAGCCAGTCGCCGAACGACGTCGATCCCGTGTAGTCGATGATCTTGATTTCGGGGCGCACGGCGAGTGTCTTGGCGATGCCCTCACCGGGTCGCTCGACGGCCAGACAGACGAGGTTCGGGTCGAAGCCCGACTCGGCGAGGACCTCGCGGGCGATCCGCACGGTGAGCGCCAGGGGCAGCACCGCGCGCGGGTGGGGCTTGACCAGGACGGGGTTGCCGGTGGCGAGCGAGGCGAAGAGGCCCGGATAGCCGTTCCACGTCGGGAAGGTGTTGCAGCCGATCATGAGCGAGATGCCGCGGGCGACGGGCGTGAACCGCTTGTTCAGCGCGATCGGGTCGCGCTTGCCCTGGGGCTTGGTCCACTCGGCGGCGTCGGGGGTGCGGGTCTGCTCGACGTACGCATAAGCGACTGCTTCGAGGCCGCGGTCCTGGGCGTGCGGGCCGCCCGCCTGGAAGGCCATCATGAAGGCCTGGCCGCTGGTGTGCATGACCGCGTGCGCGAACTCGTGCGTACGGGCGCTGATGCGCGACAGGATCTCCAGGCAGACCATCGCGCGCACTTCCGCGCCCGCGTCGCGCCAGGCGCGCATTCCGGCACGCATGGCGGGGAGCAGGGTGTCGATGTCCGGGTGGGGATAGGTGATCCCCAACTCCGGGCCGTACGGAGAGACTTCCCCGCCCACCCAGTCGTCCGTGCCGGGCTGGTCGAGGTCGAAGCGGGTGCCCTGGAGGGCGTCGAAGGCGGCCTTTCCTTCGGGGAGGCTCAGGCTGCCGTCCCCGTACGCCTTCGGGTGCTCGGGGTGGGGGGACCAGTACGCACGCGTGCGGATGGTCTCCAGCGCCTGGTCGAGGGTGGGCCGGTGCTTGGCGATCAGCTGGTGCGCGGTGACTTCGGCGGCCATGACGGGACCAACTCCTCCTCGGGCAGCTCTTCGTCGAGCTGGCGAGCTGGGCAGGGACGGTGGGCAGGAACGCTCTGACAGAGCTAGAGTAACCGAACGATCGGTCGGGACAAGGGGGTCCGCCGAACCTGTGGACAACTTCTTCGCGGCCACCCCCGAACCCTGCGGCCGACGGGCCGTGCGGGAGGATCGCGAGCATGACAGCACTCGAGCTCAGCAGCGCCGTTGCCGTGGTCGGTACCGGAACCATGGGGCAGGGCATCGCTCAGGTCGCCCTGGTCGCGGGCCACCCCGTGCGGCTGTACGACGCCGTGCCCGACCGCGCTCAGGCGGCTGCCGAGGCGATCGGGGCCCGTCTGGACCGGCTCGTCGAGAAGGGCCGGCTCACGGCCGAGGACCGTGCCGCGGCCGGTGCCAGGCTCGTTCCCGCCGAGAGCCTCGCGGAGCTCGCCGACTGCGGCCTCGTCGTCGAGGCGGTCCTGGAGCAACTGGACGTCAAGCAGCGGCTCTTCCAAGACCTCGAGGACGTCGTCGCCGAGGGCTGTCTGCTGGCCACCAACACCTCGTCCCTCTCCGTGACCGCCATCGCGGGCGCCCTGCGCGCACCGGGCCGCTTCGTCGGCCTGCACTTCTTCAACCCGGCGCCCCTGCTGCCCCTCGTCGAGGTCGTCAGCGGCTTCGCGACGGACGAGTCGGCGGCCACGCGCGCGTACGAGACCGCGAAGGCCTGGGGCAAGACCCCGGTGCGCTGCGCGGACACCCCCGGCTTCATCGTCAACCGCATCGCGCGGCCCTTCTACGCCGAGGCGCTGCGCCTGTACGAGGAGCGGGTCGCCGACCCGGCCACGATCGACGCCGTCCTGCGCGAGTGCGGCGGCTTCAAGATGGGGCCCTTCGAGCTCACCGACCTCATCGGCCAGGACGTCAACGAAGCCGTCACGCGCTCCGTGTGGGAGGCCTTCCACACGGACCCCAAGTTCACGCCTTCGCTGGCGCAGCGCCGCCTTGTCGAGTCGCGCCGTCTCGGGCGGAAGTCCGGGCAGGGCTGGTACGCGTACGGAGACGACGCCCCGCGCGTGGAACCGCACACCGCGCCGCCGGAGAAGGCCCCGGCGTCTGTCGCCGTGCACGGTGATCTGTTCCCGGCGGACGCGCTGATCGACCTGATGGGGGCGGCGGGCGTACGGGTCGGCCGCGGCAAGGGTGTGCCGAGCTACCCAGGGTTCATCGAGCTCCCTGACGGCACACGGCTGGCCCTCGCCGACGGTACGGCCGCCGACGTCGCGGCGGAGCCCACGATCCACTTCGACCTCGCCCTGGACTACCGCACCGCGACGAGGATCGCCCTCGCCCCGTCGAGCAGGGTGAGCGAGCGATCTCTGAAGGAGGCGATCGGCCTCTTCCAGGCGCTCGGCAAGAAGGTCAGCGTCATCGGGCACACCCCGGGGATGATCGTGGCCCGCACAGTGTGGATGCTCGTCGACTTCGCCCTCGACGCCGTCGGGCGCGAGGTGGCGGACGCCGAGGACATCGACACCGCCATGCGCCTCGGCGTCAACTACCCGCTCGGACCCATCGAATGGGGCGGCCGCCTCACCACGTACCGCGTGGCCGAGGCGCTCGACGCCCTGCACGACGAGTACCCCACCGGGCGTTACGCGCCCTCCCAGGCACTGCGGCGCCAGGCCGTGCGAGAGGAGTACTCATGACCACCGTCCGGCGGGACACGTACACCCCGGAGACGCTGCTGAGCGTGGCCGTCCGGGTCTTCAACGAACGCGGCTACGACGGCACCTCCATGGAGCACCTCTCCAAGGCGGCCGGCATCTCCAAGTCGTCGATCTACCACCACGTGGCGGGCAAGGAGGAGCTGCTGCGCCGTGCGGTGAGCCGGGCCCTCGACGGGCTCTTCGGCATCCTCGCCGAGGAGCACGCGCGCGTGGGCAGTGCGGTGGAGCGCCTGGAGTACGTCACGCGCCGCACCGTGGAGGTGCTGGTCGCCGAGCTGCCCTATGTGACGCTGCTGCTGCGGGTGCGCGGCAACACGGACACCGAGCGGTGGGCCATGGAGCGGCGCAGGGAGTTCGACCAGCAGGTGGCCGAGCTGCTCAAGGAGGCCGCCGCGGACGGTGACCTGCGCTCCGACGGCGACCTGCGGCTGGCCACCAGGCTGCTCTTCGGAATGATCAACTCCATCGTGGAGTGGTACCGGCCGGAGAGCCGGGGCGCCGCCAATGGCGAGCAGATCGCCGACGCGGTGGTGCAGTTGGCGTTCGCGGGGCTGCGCGCCGACCGCTGAGCCCCGACCGCCGACAGAGTCAGCCGTCCGGCTCCATGTCGTCCTCCTCGAAGACCAGCAACGTACGGGTGCTGAGCACTTCGGGGATGGACTGCAGCCGGGTGAGCACCAGCTCCCGCAGTGCGCGGTTGTCCGGCGTGTGCACCAGGAGCAGGACATCGAAGTCGCCGCTGACGAGCGCGATGTGGGAGGCCCCGGGGAGCGCGCGCAGATGCTCGCGCACCGTGCGCCAAGTGTTCTGGACGATCTTGAGCGTGATGTACGCGGACGCGCCCTGACCGGCGCGCTCGTGGTTGATCCGCGCGCCGAAACCCCGGATGACGCCGTCGTCGATGAGGCGGTTGATGCGCGCGTACGCGTTGGCCCGGGACACATGGACGCGCTCGGCCACGGAACGTATCGACGCGCGACCGTCCGTGTGCAGGATCTGCAGGATGTCGCGGTCTATGGCGTCCAGGGGGCGGGGATCCGGGATCGCCGGTTCGGGGACGCGGGGCTCTGGGGCACGGGTCTCGGAGGAACGCTCGGAGGGCCGCGGTTCAGGAATGCGGGGCTCCGGGAGCGCGCCGTCGTGGCCGTCGGCCATTCGTTCAGATGCCATGTCCCCCCGCCTCCCTACCATGGACGTACTGCGTCCATCCCAGGCTGTGCAGAACCGTTTGTCCACAGCCTGGAGGTGCCTGTAGCCAAAATGTGCCGTCGACCGAACAATCGGTAGGTGAGGCGCATCACGTCGGCGCGCCTCGTTTGCCCACTCCCACGAGGAGACCGCTTCCCCAGGAGGTGCCGTCATGACGGTCATGGAGCAGCGGGGTGCCTACCGGCCCGCCCCGCCCCCCGCTTGGCAGCCCAGGACCGACCCCGCGCCGCTGCTGCCGGATGCGGAGCCGTACCGCGTCCTCGGCACCCAGGCCGCCGAGAAGGCCGACCCGGGGCTGCTGCGCCGTCTCTACGGGGAACTGGTGCGCGGCCGTCGCTACAACACCCAGGCGACCGCCCTGACGAAGCAGGGCAGGCTGGCGGTCTACCCCTCCAGCACCGGTCAGGAGGCGTGCGAGGTCGCCGCGGCGCTCGTTCTGGAGGAGCGGGACTGGCTCTTCCCCAGTTACCGGGACACGCTCGCCGTCGTCGCCCGCGGCCTCGACCCCGCGGACGCGCTGACGCTGCTGCGCGGCGACTGGCACACCGGGTACGACCCGCGCGAGCACCGCATAGCGCCCCTGAGCACGCCTCTCGCGACGCAGCTCCCGCACGCCGTGGGACTCGCGCACGCCGCCCGGCTCAAGGGCGACGACGTCGTCGCGCTCGCCATGGTCGGCGACGGCGGCACCAGTGAGGGCGACTTCCACGAGGCACTGAACTTCGCGGCGGTGTGGCAGGCCCCCGTGGTCTTCCTCGTGCAGAACAACGGCTTCGCGATCTCCGTGCCGCTCGCCAAGCAGACCGCCGCCCCCTCCCTCGCCCACAAGGCCGTGGGGTACGGCATGCCGGGACGCCTGGTGGACGGCAACGACGCGGCGGCGATGCACGAAGTCCTGAGCGAAGCGGTCTCCCGCGCGCGGCGGGGCGGTGGTCCGACGCTCGTCGAGGCCGTGACGTACCGCATGGAAGCCCATACGAACGCCGACGATGCCACGCGTTACCGCCAGGACACCGACGTCGACGCCTGGCGTGACCACGACCCGATCCTGCTCCTGGAGCGGGAGTTGACGGAGCGCGGACTCCTGGACGACGAGACGAAGCGGCAGACGAGCGACGACGCCGAGGCCATGGCGGCCGACCTGCGCGAACGCATGAACCAGGACCCCACGCTCGACCCGATGGACCTCTTCACGCACGTCTACGCCGAGCAGACCACGCAACTGCGCGAGCAGGCGGCGCAGTTGCGGGCCGAACTGGAAGTGGCCTCGGAAGACGCCCAGGAGGAAACGCGATGACCACGGTCGCGGCGAGGCCCGCCACCAAACCGGCCACCATGGCGCAGGCGCTCGGGCGCGCGCTGCGGGACTCCATGGCCGCGGACCCGTCCGTGCACGTCCTCGGAGAGGACGTGGGAGCGCTCGGCGGTGTCTTCAGGGTCACCGACGGGCTCGCCAAGGAGTTCGGCGAGGACCGCTGCACGGACACGCCGCTGGCCGAGGCGGGCATTCTCGGCACGGCGGTCGGCATGGCGATGTACGGCCTGCGGCCCGTCGTCGAAATGCAGTTCGATGCCTTCGCGTATCCCGCCTTCGAGCAGCTGATCTCCCACGTGGCGCGGATGCGGAACCGCACGCGCGGCGCGATGCCGCTGCCCATCACCGTCCGCGTGCCCTACGGGGGCGGCATCGGCGGCGTCGAGCACCACAGCGATTCCTCCGAGGCGTACTACATCGCGACACCGGGCCTCCATGTCGTCACGCCGGCCACGGTCTCCGACGCCTACGGCCTGCTGCGCGCCTCCATCGCCTCCGACGACCCCGTCGTCTTCCTGGAGCCGAAGCGCCTGTACTGGTCCAAGGCCGACTGGAACCCGGAGGCACCGCAGAGCGTTGAACCGATAGGCCGCGCGGTCGTGCGGCGCACCGGGCGCAGCGCCACGCTCATCACGTACGGCCCGTCCGTGCCCGTCTGCTTGGAGGCGGCCGAGGCCGCCCGCGCCGAGGGCTGGGACCTCGAAGTGGTCGACCTGCGCTCCCTCGTGCCCTTCGACGACGAGACGGTCGCCGCATCCGTGCGGCGCACGGGTCGGGCGGTCGTCGTGCACGAGTCGGGGGGCTTCGGCGGCCCCGGCGGTGAGATCGCCGCGCGGGTCACCGAGCGGTGCTTCCACCACCTGGAGGCGCCGGTCCTGCGGGTCGCGGGCTTCGACATCCCGTATCCGCCGCCCATGCTGGAGAAGCACCATCTGCCCGGTGTCGACCGGATCCTGGACGCGGTCGCGCGGCTCCAGTGGGAGGCGGAAAGCTGATGGCCCCTGCTCTTGATGTGAACAGTATGGAATTCAAACTGCCCGACCTCGGGGAAGGGCTGACCGAGGCGGAGATCGTCCGCTGGCTCGTCGAGGTCGGTGACGTCGTCGCCGTGGACCAGCCGGTCGTCGAGGTCGAGACGGCCAAGGCGATGGTCGAGGTGCCATGCCCCTACGGAGGCGTGGTCACGGCTCGCTTCGGCGAGGAGGGCGTGGAACTGCCGGTAGGGGCACCGCTGTTGACGGTGGCGGTGGGTGCTCCGGCGGAGGCGGTCGGGTCCCGGGCTCCGGAGGAGCCCGCCGAGCGGGCACTGCAGACGGCCGCCGAGGAGTCCTCGGGGAACGTGCTGGTCGGGTACGGCACGGGGGCGGCGCCGGCGCGCCGCAGGAGGGTCCGGCCTGTCCAGCCGGTGCAGGCGGTGCACTCCGCTTCACCTGAGCCGTCCCAGGTCGAGGTCCTGGACGGTTCGGTTTCCCCGGCAGGTTCGGTCCCCTCGGACGGGCCCGTTCCGGTGATCTCTCCTCTCGTACGGAAGTTGGCGCGGGAGAACGGGGTCGAGCTGCGGCACCTGGTGGGTTCGGGCCCGGACGGGCTGATCACGCGGGCCGATGTCGAGTCGGCCATCGCCGCCAACAGGACCGCAGTGACCAAGGCGGCGGTCCGTGAGGACGACGAGCAGATCCGCGCGAAGCGGGCCGAGGCGCGCCGCCAGGTGGAGGCAGGTGAGGAGCCGCTTAAGGCGGGCCTCGAATCCCGTCACCCGCTGACCGGTATCCGGGGCCTGGTCGCGGACAAGATGGCCCGCAGCCGACGCGAGATACCGGAGGCGACCTGCTGGGTCGACGCCGACGCGACGGAGCTGCTGGCGGCCCGCAAGGCGATGAACGCGGCGATGACGGAACGCGACGGCAGCCAGAAGGTGTCGCTGCTGGCGTTGTTCGCCCGTATCAGCGTCGCCGCGCTGACCCGCTTCCCCCAGCTCAACTCCTCGGTGGACATGGAGGCGAGGGAGGTGCGGCAGTTCGCCGACATCCACCTCGGCTTCGCCGCGCAGACCCAGCGGGGGCTGGTCGTTCCCGTGGTGCGGCACTCCCAGTCGCGGTCGACGGAGTCGATCAACGCGGAGTTGATCCGGCTCACGGAGTGCGCGCGGGCGGGCTCGCTGACCCCCGGTGAGCTCACCGGAGGGACCTTCACGCTCAACAACTACGGGGTGTTCGGGGTCGACGGTTCCACGCCGATCATCAACCACCCCGAGGCGGCCATGCTCGGTGTGGGTCGGATCGTGCCCAAGCCGTGGGTACACCAGGGGGAGTTGGCGGTTCGGCACGTGGTGCAGCTGTCGCTCACCTTCGACCACCGGGTGTGCGACGGCGGTACGGCGGGCGGGTTCCTGCGCTATGTGGCGGACTGTGTCGAGCAGCCGGCGGTGTTGTTGCGGTCGGTGTGAGCAGGCCTTGCGTCCGCGTGACGCAAGCGCCTTTCCCCTAGGGCTTTTTTCAGGGGTGTCAATGATCCTTCGTGCGCCCATACTCGGAGGGTGACCACAAACGAGGCCGGGCCCTACGCCGAGGCCCGGCCGTACGCCGAGGCCGGGCCGTACGACGCCGTGGTGCTCGCCGGGGGCGGCGCCGCGCGGCTCGGCGGTGCGGACAAGCCGGGGGTGCGGGTCGGGGGCCGGACGTTGATCGACCGTGTCCTGGCCGCCTGTTCCGGTGCCTGGACCACCGTCGTCGTGGCCGCGCCGAGGCCGACCGGGCGGCCCGTGGTGTGGGCGCGCGAGGAGCCCGCGGGCGGCGGCCCTCTGGCCGCGCTCGACGCGGGGCTCCGGCACACCGTGGCGGAGCGCGTGGTGGTGCTCTCCGCCGACCTGCCGTTCCTGGGCGCGGAGACCGTACGAGGCCTGCTCGCCGCCCTCGACGAGAGCGGCGCGGACGGGGCGGTCCTCACCGACCCCGACGGCCGTGACCAGCCGCTCGTCGCGGCCTATCGGCGGGACGCCCTCCGGCGGGAGATCGCGGCGATCGCACATGACGCCGCTCACGCTGCTGTCGCCGCTCACGCCGGGAACGCCGCTGACGCCGCTGACGCCGCTGACGCCGCTCACGTCGGGAACGCCGCCCACGCCGCTCACGTCGGGAACGCCGCTGACGCCGCCCACGTCACTGAGGCCGGGAACACCGCTCACGCCGGGAACGCCGCTGATCCTCACAGGGAGACCCGTGCGCTCGTCGGGCTGCCGTTGCGGCGGCTCACCGCTCGGCTCGCCCTCACGCGGGTCGCCGATCCCGTCGCCGCTTTCGACTGCGACACCTGGGACGACATCGCCACCGCCCGGGCGCGCATCAGGGAGCATGGCAACGTGTTGGATGAATGGATTTCCGCAGTCAAGGACGAGCTGGGCATCGAGCTGGACGTCGACACCGGCGCCCTCCTCGACCTCGCTCGCGACGCCGCGCACGGTGTGGCCAGGCCGGCGGCACCGCTGACCACCTTCCTCGTCGGATACGCGGCGGCGCAGGCGGCCGCGCGGGCCTCCGCCACGGGTGGCGCGGCCGACGGCGCGGAGGCGGTGGCCGAGGCGACGCGCAAGGCCGTGGCGCTCGCGGCCCGCTGGGCGGACGAGGACCGGCAGGACGCGAAGCCCGACCCCTCCCATACGCCTCCGGACGCCGGATGACCGGGCAGCCCGCGCCGGACGCCGAGCTCGAAGAGGCGCTTGCCCTGGTGAACGGGGACCGCGCCGGGCACGCCGACGCCGCTTTCCGTTCGGCCTCCGCCTCCCAGGCAGCCTCCGCTGCGCCGGCATCGGCCTCGCCCTCCGCATCGGCATCAGCGTCACCCCCGGGGCGGGGGCCAGGACCGGGGCCGGGGCCGGGACCAGGGTCGAGCCCGAGGCCCGAGTCCGCCTCAGGGCCATGGTCGGCCGCATCCACCCCCGCCTCCCGGTCCGCCGACCCCACCACCCCCGCCCCCACCACCCCCGGCGACACCAAACACCGCGACATCACACCCTGGCCCGCCGCTCGCGCCCGTGCCGAGCGGGCCGTCCCCCGCCCCGGGAGCGAGCCCGTCCCCGCCCCCCTGGGCCGGGCCCTCGGTCTGATCCTCGCCGCGCCGCTCACCGCCCTGACGGACCTGCCGTCCTTCGACACCTCCGCCATGGACGGCTGGGTCGTCGCGGGCCCGGGCCCCTGGCACGTACGGGCCGACGGCCGGGCCGACGGCATCCTCGCCGGGCACGGCCGCCCCGAGGCGCTCACCGACGGAGAGGCCGTGCGCATCGCCACGGGCGCCCGCATCCCGCAGGACGCCACCGCGGTGCTGCGCAGCGAGCACGGCCGGACCGACGACAAGGGCAAGCTCCACGCCCTGCGCGCGGTCGTCCCCGGCCAGGACATCCGTCCGCGCGGCCAGGAGTGCCGCTCCGGAGACCACCTGCTGCCGGCCGGCGCCCTGGTGACGCCCGCCGTGCTCGGCCTGGCCGCCGCCGCCGGGTACGACACGCTGCCGGTGGTCCGCAGGCCTCGCGCCGAAGTCCTGGTCCTGGGCGACGAGTTGCTGACGGAGGGCCTCCCTCACGACGGCCTCATCCGGGACGCGCTCGGCCCCATGCTGCCGCCCTGGCTGCACTCCCTCGGTGCCGAAGTGACCGCTGTCCGGCGCCTCGGGGACGACGCCGAAGCCCTGCACCGGGCGATCACGGCGTCCACCGCCGAGCTGATCGTCACGACGGGCGGCACCGCGTCGGGACCGGTCGACCACGTGCACCCCACCCTGCGCCGCATCGGTGCCGACCTGCTCGTGGACGGGGTCGCGGTGCGGCCCGGGCACCCCATGCTGCTGGCCCGTATCCGGCCGGGACAGCACCTCGTCGGTCTGCCAGGGAACCCGCTCGCCGCCGTGTCCGGGCTGCTGACCCTCGCCGAGCCCCTGCTCCGCACGCTCTCCGGGCGCGTGTCCGGCTGCGGCGGCCCCTCGACGTACACCGCGCCCGTGCGCGACGCCGTCCAAGGGCACCCGTACGACACCCGCCTCGTCCCCGTCGCGCTGCGCGGCGACCTGGCCGTGCCGCTGCACTTCAACGGTCCGGCGATGCTGCGCGGCATCGCGGCGGCCGACGGGCTCGCGGTCGTGCCGCCCGGCGGGGCGCGCAGGGGACAGGAGTTGGAGGTCCTGGACCTGCCATGGGCGGTGCCGGATGTGGGCACGGGTGTGGACACCGATTTGTACGGTGGGCCGGTCGAAGTGGACGGGCCCGGCACCACAACTGGCACCCGCTCCCGTACCGGAGCCGAAGCAGCCGTAGACGACGGCGAGGAGCGTTTCACGTGAAACTTCCCGGGCATGACGCCATCGCGCGTCACCCCGACGAGCACCACGCGACCTACCGGATCAAACTGCCCCAGCGTGCGGTCGTACGGCCGTTGCGGCAGGTCACCCGGCGTCTCGCGATGGCGCTGTTGGTGCTCGCCCTGACGACGTTCCTCGTATGGATGGACCGCAGCGGGTACCACGACAACTCGGACCAGCACGTCGACTTCCTCGACTCCGCGTACTACGCGACGGTCACGCTCTCCACCACCGGTTACGGCGACATCGTCCCGTACAGCGACAGTGCCCGGCTCACCAACATCCTCCTGATCACGCCCCTGCGCGTGCTCTTCCTGATCATCCTGGTCGGCACCACCCTCGAAGTGCTCACGGAACGGACGCGCGAGGAATGGCGTCTGTCCCGCTGGAGGTCCAACTTGCGTGAACACACTGTTGTCGTCGGCTTCGGTACGAAGGGTCGCTCCGCGATCCAGACCGTCTGCGCCACCGGCCTGAAGCCGGACCAGATCGTGGTCGTCGACCCCAGCGCGAAGGTCGTCGACGCGGCCACGGCGGAGGGGTACGCGGGCGTCATCGGCGACGCGACGCGCAGCGACGTGCTGCTCCGCGCCGAGGTGCAGCGGGCCCGCCAGATCATCATCGCGACCCAGCGCGACGACACGGCGGTGCTGGTCGCCCTCACCGCGCGTCAGCTGAACCGCGGGGCGAAGATCGTGGCGGCGGTCCGCGAGGAGGAGAACGCGCCGCTGCTCCGCCAGTCCGGCGCGGACGCCGTGATCACCAGCGCCAGTGCGGCGGGGCGGCTGCTCGGGCTCTCCGTGCTCAGCCCGAGCGCGGGCATGGTCATGGAGGACCTGATCCAGCAGGGCAGCGGGCTCGATCTCGTCGAGCGGCCGGTGATAAAGGCCGAGGTGGGCCGCAGCGTGCGGGAGACGGACGACCTGGTGGTGAGCGTCGTACGCGGGCACCGGGTCCTCGGTTACGACGATCCGGCGGTCGGCAAGCTGCAGTTGACGGACCGTCTGATCACCATCGTCCGCGCCTCCCCCGGCACGACGGTCGCCCCGGACCTGAAGCCCCTGCCACCGAACTGACATGGCCACTACGGCCACCACGGCCACCACGGCCGCCCCGGACCGAAGCCACTGCCACCGACCTGCCGCTGCCCTGCCACCGACCGGCCACGGCCCGCCACGCCCCGACGCCGACGGGTGCGTGCCGAATGCGGGAGTGGGCGACGCGAGTAGCCTCGGCCGTATGTATGCGATCACGATTCCCGAACCCGGTGGTCCTGAAGCGCTCGTCTGGGCCGAGGTGTCCGACCCCGTGCCCGGTGAGGGCGAGGTGCTCGTCGACGTGGTGGCGAGCGCTGTGAACCGCGCCGATCTGCTGCAGCGGCAGGGGTTCTACAACCCGCCGCCCGGCGCCTCCCCGTATCCCGGCCTTGAGTGCTCGGGCCGGATCGCCGCGCTTGGCCCCGGCGTCTCCGGCTGGGCGGTCGGCGACGAGGTGTGCGCGCTGCTCTCCGGCGGCGGATACGCGGAGCGGGTCGTCGTGCCTGCCGGTCAGCTGATGCCCGTGCCCGATGGCGTCGACCTCGTCACGGCGGCCGCGCTGCCCGAGGTGACCTCGACGGTCTGGTCCAACGTCTTCATGATCGCCCACCTGCGGCCGGGCGAGACGCTGCTGGCGCACGGTGGTTCCAGCGGCATCGGCACCATGGCGATCCAGCTCGCCAAGGCCGTCGGCGCGAAGGTCGCCGTGACGGCGGGCACCAAGGAGAAGCTCGCGTTCTGCGGTGATCTCGGGGCGGACGTCCTCATCAACTACCGCGAGCAGGACTTCGTCGAGGAGATCGAGCGGGCCACGGGCGGGGCGGGCGCGGACGTCATCCTCGACAACATGGGCGCGAAGTACCTGGACCGGAACGTCAAGGCCCTCGCCGTCAACGGCAGGCTCGCCATCATCGGCATGCAGGGCGGCGCCAAGGGCGAGCTGAACATCGGCGCGCTCCTCAACAAGCGGGGCGCCGTCACCGCGACCTCCCTGCGCGGTCGCCCGGCCGCCGAGAAGGCGTCCATCGTCGCGGCGGTGCGGGAGCACGTGTGGCCGCTGATCGGCGGGGGCCATGTGCGGCCCATCGTCGACCGGACGGTGCCGATGAGCGACGCGGCGGCGGCGCACCGGGTCCTGGAGGAGAGCAGCCACATCGGCAAGGTGCTCCTCACCCGGTAGCCCCTTGGCCGCAAGGCCAAGTGCCCTCGGTCGCCGTGCCGAGATGCTGGGTCGCCGTGCCGAGATGCCGGGGCGCCGGGTCGCCGTGCCGAGATGCCGGGTCGCCGGGTCGAGATGCCGGATTCATAGCGCCATGTGACGCTTGATGCTGATGCAGTGATCCTTCTTGATCTCGGCGGCCCGGCCTTGATCTCGGCGACCCGGCAGCGGGAGGGGGTCAGCTCGATGCAGGCTTCCTGGGCGATCCGTCGCCCCGTCCGCCCCATCCTCCTCGTCGCGGCGCTCTGCGCGGTCCTGGCGGCGGTCTTCCCCGGCCTCGTCTCGTACGCGGCCGACGCCCCGCCCCGGCGCCCCGTCACCAGCGTCGACGAGACGTCCCGTGCCGGGAGCCGTCCGGGCGAGGGCCGTGAGCGGCCCGGGCGGGCCCAGCCGCTGCCCCCCGACCTGCCGCCCCGCCCCTACACCCCGCCCCGGATCCCCCCGCCCCCGCAGCAGCCGATGCCGACTCCGGCGGCGCACCGGGACTCTGCGTTCGAGCCCGCGGGACAGCCGCCCGTCGGGCCCGTCCTGCCGAACCTCCGCGTCCTGCCCCTCGGCGCGGGCCTGGTCCTCATCGGCCTCGGCCTCGGCTTCCTCGGGCTGCGGCTGCGCCGCGGCTGAGGGTGGATCAGTCCCGAACGGGGGCACCACCGATGTGTGATGTACGCGTGCGAGAGAATGGCGGCATGGAGATGCCGAGGAACGAACGGTCGCCGGAGAGCCCCCAGGTCCTGGTCGTGGGCCAGGACGGAATGGCTCTCGGTGGTGGCGGAGACGACGAATCCCGCGAGGTCCCGGTGACGGAGATGGTCGAACAGCCGGCCAAGGTGATGCGCATCGGCAGCATGATCAAGCAGCTGCTCGAGGAGGTGCGGGCGGCTCCTCTCGACGAGGCGAGCCGGGTCCGCCTCAAGGAGATCCACGCGAGCTCGGTCAAGGAGCTGGAGGACGGCCTCGCCCCCGAGCTGGTCGAGGAGCTGGAGCGGCTCTCCCTGCCCTTCACCGAGGAGGCGACGCCGAGCGACGCGGAGCTGCGGATCGCGCAGGCTCAGCTGGTCGGCTGGCTGGAAGGCCTCTTCCACGGGATTCAGACGACGCTGTTCGCGCAGCAGATGGCGGCGCGGGCCCAGCTGGAGTCGATGCGCAGGGCGCTGCCGCCGGGTGTGGGTGGCGGCGACGACGAGGACGAGAGCGGCGGCATCGCGGGCCGCACGGGAGGCCCGTACCTGTAGTCGGCCCACCCGCCCGCACGTCCGAACAGTGACGCCGAGGGGCTCGGTGCACACGCACGAACAGCTACGCCGAGGGGCTCGGTACGCATCCCGCGTACCGAGCCCCTCGGCGTAGAAGAGTGAGCGGAACCCGCGCTACGCCGGGTTGCCCGTCGAGACGTCGAACTGGATCTCCAGGCCCTTCGGGTCGACCTCCGTGCCTTCCTTCGGGGTCTGCCGCATGATCGTGTCCTCGCCGTAGGCGTTCTCGTCGACCTTGCGCTTGTCGAAGCTCCAGCCGGCCGCCTGCAGGCACGAGAGGGCGGACTGCCAGTCCTTGAACGTGAAGTCCGGGACCTTGATCTTTTCCTCGTCGTTGTAGCCCACGTCGGGCTCGGTGCACTCGTCGGTTTCCATCGTCATGTTCCGGTTGGGGCCCTTGTGCCCCGCCACCGGCTGCTTCGACTTGTCGTCGGAGGCTTCCTTGCCGCCGTCGTCACCGCCGCTGAGCGAGACGGCGGTGATCAGGCCGCCGATGGCGAGGAGGGCGACGACGATCGAGCCGACGATCACCGGCATGTTCTTGCGCTTGCCGCCACCTCGGCCGCCCGAGGACGGGGACGTCGCCGTGGCCGGCTGCGGCGAGATGTTGTACGGCGGCGGGGTGTGCGCGCCCTGCTGCGGGGCGTACGCGTTGGTGGGCGAGGGGGTCTGGTAGCCGCCCTGCTGCGGGTAGCCGTAACCGGGCGTCGGGGTCGGCGCGGGCGTCGGCGTCGACGGGCCGTACTGCCCCGACTGCCCCTGCTGTCCCGGCTGACCCGGCTGGTACGGCGTCTGGACGCCGCCGGTCTGCTGCGGCAGCGAGGCGTCGACCGGCGGGAACACCGCGGAACCGACGCCCGCGCCGCTCGACGTCTGCGCGCCCGGCACGATGCTGGGGGCCGCCGCCTGGAAGGACTGGGCGACGCGCAGGCACTCGTCGCGCATGGCCTCGGCGGTCGGGAAGCGCTCGTTCGGGTTCTTCTTCAGCGCGCGGGCGACGATCGCGTCCACCGCGGGCGGCAGGGAACGGTTGATCGAGGAGGGGGCGACCGGCTCCTCCTGGACGTGCGCGTACGCGATGGCCAGCGGCGAGTCCGCCTCGAACGGCAGCCGGCCGGTGGTCAGCTGGAACAGCATGATGCCGACGGAGTACAGGTCGGAGCGCGCGTCGACGCCGCGGCCGAGCGCCTGCTCCGGGGAGAGGTACTGCGGGGTGCCGACGACCATGCCGGTCTGCGTCATGGAGGTGACGCCGGACTGCATGGCACGGGCGATGCCGAAGTCCATGACCTTCACGACGTTGCGCTTGGTCATCATGACGTTGCCCGGCTTGATGTCGCGGTGGACCAGGCCCATCTCGTGGCTGATCTCCAGCGCGGCCAGCACATCGGCGGTGATCTTCAGAGCCTGGTCGGTGGGCATCGCGCCGAACTGCGTGACGGACGCGTCGAGCACGGAGCCGAGCGGCTTGCCCTCGACGTACTCCATGACGATGTACGGCATGGTCGTGCCGTCGAGGTCGTCCTCACCGGTGTCGAAGACCGACACGATGTTCGTGTGAGTGAGCTTCGCCACCGACTGGGCCTCGCGGCGGAAGCGCTCGCGGAAGGACTGTTCACGGCCGAGCTCGGTGTGCAGCGTCTTGATCGCCACGTGGCGGTCGAGCACGGTGTCGTAGGCGAGGTGCACCGACGCCATGCCGCCCTCGCCGAGCAGATCGCGCAGTTGGTAGCGGCCACCGGCCAGCGAACGCCCCGCGTACCGCCCCTGTGCGCCGTCCTGGCTGCTCATCTCGTGCGTCCCCCATTGGCGCGGCCGCCGGACGGCTCCGCGGCTGGTGATCGATAACCGCTATTCCAGGCCAAGTCTGCCCGAGGACGATGACGCGTCAAGCTCGGTGCCCGTTCCGTGACCGTACGCGCAAGAAGCGTCTCGGAAGCGTTACAAGTTTGCGCGCGGGACCCGGGGACGGCTTTGATGTCCGGTCCACCTCGAACCGGCGGGTGGCGCGAAGGCTGTAGCGTGGCCCGTCGGAGTACCCCGTACCGCGACGTACTCAGTACCAAGTACCACGACCAGAAACGACGGCGAGGACTGATGGCACAGACGCAGCGCGCTCAGGGCCCGTCCGACCCCGAGGCGACTGGCGGCGGTATGTCAGACGCGCCTGAATTGTGGGGCAACGGCGGGCTTGTGGGTGACGGCCGGTACCGGCTGACGCACAGACTCGGCCGGGGCGGCATGGCCGAGGTCTTCGCCGCCGAGGACGTACGTCTCGGGCGTACGGTCGCGGTCAAGCTGCTCCGCTCCGACCTCGCCGAGGACCCGGTCTCCAAGGCCCGTTTCACGCGCGAGGCGCAGTCCGTCGCCGGTCTCAACCACCACGCCGTGGTCGCGGTGTACGACTCCGGTGAAGACGTCGTCGGGCCGAGCGTCGTCCCGTACATCGTCATGGAGATCGTCGAGGGCCGGACGATCCGCGAGCTGCTGCTCAACGCGGAGGCGCCGGGTCCGGAGCAGGCTCTGATCATCGTGTCGGGTGTGCTCGAGGCGCTGGCGTATTCGCACCAGCACGGCATCGTGCACCGCGACATCAAGCCCGCGAACGTGATCATCACCAACACCGGTGCGGTGAAGGTGATGGACTTCGGCATCGCGCGCGCCCTGCACGGTGCGCAGTCGACGATGACGCAGACCGGCATGGTCATGGGCACGCCCCAGTACCTGTCGCCCGAGCAGGCGCTCGGCAAGGCCGTCGACCACCGGTCCGACCTGTACGCGACCGGCTGTCTCCTCTACGAGCTGCTCGCGCTGCGGCCCCCGTTCACCGGTGAGACGCCGCTCTCCGTGGTCTACCAGCACGTCCAGGACCAGGCCGTGCCGCCGTCCGAGGTCTCGGACGCGGCGCCGCCGGAGCTGGACGGGCTCGTCATGCGCTCCCTCGCGAAGGACCCGGACGACCGGTTCCAGACCGCCGAGGAGATGCGCGGCCTCGTCCAGTACGGGCTCCAGATGCTGAACGAGCAGGGCAGCCACACGGGCACCTGGAACACCGGGCCCGTCGAGACGCACGAGGGCGGCCGCACCCCCGCCATGGGCGTCGCGGGCACCACCGCGATGGCGCACCCGGACTCCGGGACCGCGCAGATCCCGAGCCCCATGCTGCGTCCGCCGGGCGACGACGGCGGCTTCGACGGCGGGCCGCGCGGCGGCAGGGGCGGCCGCGGCAAGATGCTGCTCTTCGTCGTGCTCGCGATCATCGCGATCGCGGTGGGCGTCGCGTTCGCGCTGAGCGCGACCGACAACAAGGAGAAGAAGGACCCGCCGAAGACTCCCGCGACGAAGCAGTCGCAGTCGAAGGAGCCGAGCAAGAGCGCGGACGAGAAGACGTCGGACGAGACGGCGGACCCGGGCACCGGCACCGGCGGCGAGACGGACTACGACCCGCCGACGAACCAGCCGACCAACCCGACAGGACCGACGGGCAACCCGTCCCGGCCGACCGACGACCCGACGCAGCCCACCCAGGATCCGACGCAGCCCACCGAGGACCCGACGACGCCCACCCAGGACCCGACGGAGCCCTCCCAGGACCCGACGCCGCCGGAGGGCGACGACGAGGGTGCCGAGAACGGCGGGGGCGACAACGGGGGCGGCGGTCTCTGACCCCCTGCGGCGGCCCGGGGTCTACAGCACGTGCTGAAGGTGCCGGTCCTCGCCCGCCCGCAGGGTGTGGACCGTGCAGAACTGCGGCTCGATGCGCAGGTAGACCGGGTCGAAGAGTTCGCCGTCCACGAAGCGCGGCCCGCGGCCGAAGAGCTCCAGTTCCGCCGCGGTCGGCTCGACCGCCTCGCAGAGGCCGACGAGCTGCACGGTCCAGCGGAGGTCGCGCACGGTCGTCGTATTGAGGTTGTCCGCGCCGTACGCGACGACGCTGCCGGCGCAGGCCTGGTGGTAGCCGTATCCACGGTGCATGCGGAGCAGCACCTTCCGGTCCACCACGATGTGCCGGGACGCCGCGAGGAAGGGCAGCGCGCGCATGCTGGTCGCCACTCGGCCGTAGTCGGTGCGGCCGAGCAGTTCGAGGGCGAGCTCGTCATCGGTGGGCATTTCCCCACCATGGTTCACGGGCGGGGCGCAGGAAAAGAGGACCCCGCCCTCATGAACCGGGGACGTAAGTCCCTGGCCAAGCCGTCCGACCCGCCGGGTCACCTGCTCAGTGCTGCTTCTCCGCCTGCATGCGCGCCACATAGGCGGCCGCCTGGGAGCGGCGCTCCATGCCCAGCTTGGACAGCAGGCTGGAGACGTAATTCTTGATCGTCTTCTCGGCCAGGTGCAGCCGCTCGCCGATCACGCGGTTGGTCAGACCCTCGCCGATCAGGTCGAGGATCTTCCGCTCCTGGTCGGTGAGGTTGGCGAGACGGTCGTCGCCCTTGGCGTTGTTGCCGTCGCGCAGCCGCTCCAGGACCCGGGCCGTGGCGACGGGGTCGAGCAGGGACTTGCCGGCGGCGACGTCCCGCACGGCGCTGAGGAGCTCATTGCCGCGGATCGCCTTGAGGACATATCCGGAGGCACCGGCCATGATCGCGTCGAAGAGGGCCTCGTCGTCGGCGAACGAGGTGAGCATCAGACACTTGATGTCCTCGTTCTGCGAACGGATCTCGCGGCACACCTCCACACCGCTGCCGTCCGGCAGGCGCACGTCGAGCACGGCCACGTCGGGCCGGGTCGCGGGGATCCTGACCAGGGCGTCTGCCGCGGTGCCGGCCTCGCCGACGACCTCGATGTCGGACTCCACGGAGAGCAGCTCATGGACTCCACGGCGGACCACTTCATGGTCGTCGAGGAGGAAAACCGTAATTTTTCCGTCTTCGCGCACGGAGCCAGTCTCACACACGATCTCTTCGGGTGCCCGGGCGGAACCCTTCCAATGCCCGGGGTGGCCGGGATAACGTGCCGGTGTTCCGGCCCCCTGCCAGGCTGTGATCAGTGCTGTGACCAGGAAGTGTTCCCGACTTTCTCGATTTACTCGGAAATCCAAGCAGTCGGATACTTGGAAATCCAAGCAAATTCGCAGGTCAGATGGGGTTTCACAGAATTGGGACGCACTGGGTAACGTGCTTTGTGCAGGGCGTTCGCCGGGACACCTGTCACGCCTGTTTCCCGGCTGAGTCGCACCCACCCCGTGCGCGGGCACGGACCAGGCGAGCCGTACTGGCTTTCCCGGTAACCCCGGGGGCCGGACCGACGGAGGAGCACACGTGACCGTGGAGAGCACCGCCGCGCGCAAACCGCGCCGCAGCACGACGAGCGGCGGCAAGCGCGCAAGCGCCAAGAAGCCCGCGCCGCAGAAAAGCACGGAGCCCGAGCTCGTACAACTGCTGACGCCCGAGGGCAAGCGGGTCAAGAACGCGAAGAACGCGGTGTACGACGCGTACGTCGCCGACATCACCGCCGAGGAACTGCGCGGGCTCTACCGCGACATGGTCCTCACCCGCCGCTTCGACGCCGAGGCCACCTCCCTCCAGCGCCAGGGCGAGCTGGGCCTGTGGGCCTCGCTGCTCGGCCAGGAGGCCGCCCAGATCGGTTCCGGCCGGGCCACCCGCGACGACGACTACGTGTTCCCCACGTACCGCGAGCACGGGGTCGCCTGGTGCCGCGGGGTCGACCCGACGAACCTGCTCGGCATGTTCCGCGGCGTGAACAACGGCGGCTGGGACCCGAACAGCAACAATTTCCACCTGTACACGATCGTCATCGGCTCGCAGACCCTGCACGCCACCGGCTACGCGATGGGCGTGGCCAAGGACGGCGCGGACTCGGCCGTGATCGCGTACTTCGGAGACGGCGCTTCCAGCCAGGGCGACGTGGCCGAATCGTTCACCTTCTCCGCGGTCTACAACGCCCCGGTCGTGTTCTTCTGCCAGAACAACCAGTGGGCGATCTCCGAGCCCACCGAGAAGCAGACCCGGGTGCCGCTCTACCAGCGCGCGCAGGGCTACGGCTTCCCCGGTGTGCGGGTCGACGGCAATGACGTGCTGGCCTGTCTCGCGGTCACCAAGTGGGCGCTGGAGCGGGCGCGCGCGGGCGAGGGCCCGGCGCTGATCGAGGCGTTCACCTACCGCATGGGCGCGCACACCACGTCCGACGACCCGAGCAAGTACCGCAACGACGACGAGCGGGTGGCCTGGGAGGCCAAGGACCCGATTCTGCGGCTGCGGGCCTACCTCGAGTCCGAAGGTCACGCGGATGAGGGATTTTTCGCGGAACTCGACGACGAGAGCGAAGCGTTGGGCAAGCGAGTGCGAGAGGTGGTGCGGGCGATGCCGGATCCGGATCTGATGGCGATCTTCGAGAACGCCTATGCGGACGGGCACGCGCTCGTGGACGAGGAGCGCGCCCAGTTCGCCGCCTATCAGGCGTCGTTCGCGGACGCCCCCGCGGGCGGGGAGGGCAAGTAACCATGGCTGTCCAGAAACTTCCCATCGCCAAGGCGATCAACGAATCGCTGCGCACCGCGCTGGAGAACGACCCGAAGGTCCTCATCATGGGTGAGGACGTCGGCAAGCTCGGCGGCGTCTTCCGCGTCACGGACGGGCTGCAGAAGGACTTCGGCGAGGAGCGGGTCATCGACACCCCGCTCGCCGAGTCCGGCATCGTCGGCACTGCCATCGGCCTCGCGCTGCGCGGGTACCGCCCGGTGGTGGAGATCCAGTTCGACGGCTTCGTCTTCCCGGCGTACGACCAGATCGTCACCCAGCTCGCGAAGATGCACGCCCGCGCGCTCGGCAAGATCAAGATGCCGGTCGTCATCCGCATTCCGTACGGCGGCGGGATCGGCGCGGTCGAGCACCACAGCGAGTCGCCCGAGGCGCTCTTCGCGCACGTGGCGGGCCTGAAGGTGGTCTCTCCGTCGAACTCGGCGGATGCCTACTGGATGATGCAGCAGGCCATCCAGAGCGACGACCCGGTGATCTTCTTCGAGCCGAAGCGGCGGTACTGGGACAAGAGCGAGGTCGACAAGGACGCCTTCCCCGGCCCCCTGCACAAGGCCGTCGTCGCCCGCGAGGGCAGCGACCTCACGCTCGCGGCGTACGGCCCGATGGTGAAGGTCTGCCTGGAGGCGGCCGCGGCCGCCGAGGAGGAGGGCAAGTCCCTGGAGGTCGTGGACCTGCGCTCCATGTCGCCGATCGACTTCGACACCGTGCAGGCCTCGGTCGAGAAGACGCGGCGGCTCGTCGTCGTGCACGAGGCCCCGGTCTTCCTGGGCACGGGCGCGGAGATCGCGGCGCGCATCACCGAGCGGTGCTTCTACCACCTGGAGGCGCCCGTGCTCAGGGTCGGCGGCTATCACGCGCCGTATCCGCCGGCGCGGCTCGAGGAGGAGTACCTGCCGGGCCTCGACAGGGTGCTCGACGCCGTCGACCGCTCGCTGGCGTACTGAGGGGGAGAGGGTCGTGACGACGATGACAGACACAGCTCTTGCCGAGTTCAAGATGCCCGACGTGGGCGAGGGACTCACCGAGGCGGAGATCCTCAAGTGGTACGTGGCGGTGGGCGACACCGTCACCGACGGCCAGGTGGTGTGCGAGGTCGAGACGGCGAAGGCCGCGGTCGAGCTCCCCATTCCGTTCAACGGTGTCGTACGCGAGCTCCGGTTCCCGGAGGGCACCACGGTCGACGTCGGCCAGGTGATCATCGCGGTGGACGTGTCGGGCGGCGCGGGTGCCTCGGCGGCGCCCGAGCAGGCGGCGGTGCCCGAGCCGACGCCGGTGCAGGAGCCGGTGCGGGCCCCCGAGCCCGAGGCCGCCGAGTCCGAGGCCGACGCCCCGCAGGGCCGCAAGCCCGTACTGGTCGGTTACGGGGTCGCCGAGTCCTCCACCAAGCGACGCGCCCGCAAGCCCGCCGCGACGGAGGCGCCCGCCGCTCCTGCGGCCGATCCGGCTCCGGCCGTCCCGGCACCGCAGTCACCGTCCCTGAACGGGCACGGCGGTGCCCGGCCGCTCGCCAAGCCCCCCGTCCGCAAGCTCGCCAAGGACCTCGGCGTGGACCTGACGACGGTCACGCCGTCCGGTCCCGACGGGATCATCACCCGCGAGGACGTGCACGCGGCGGTGGCCCCGGCCCCGCAGCCGGTGGTGACGGAGGCGCCCGCGCCGACGGCCGCGCCGGCGTCGGTGCCCGCGCCCGCGGCCGCTCCCGCTCCCGTGGTGAGCGGCGACGCCGCCCGCGAGACCCGTATCCCGGTCAAGGGCGTCCGCAAGGTCACCGCGCAGGCGATGGTCGAATCGGCGTTCACGGCGCCGCACGTCACGGAGTTCGTGACGATCGACGTGACGCGGACCATGAAGCTGGTCGAGGAGCTCAAGCAGGACAAGGCCTTCGACGGCCTGCGGGTCAATCCGCTGCTGCTCATCTCCAAGGCCCTGCTGGTCGCGATCAGGCGGAATCCCGACATCAACGCCGCCTGGGACGAGGCCAATCAGGAGATCGTCCAGAAGCACTATGTGAACCTCGGCATCGCCGCGGCCACCCCGCGCGGTCTGATCGTGCCGAACATCAAGGACGCGCACGCGAAGACCCTGCCCGAACTGGCCGAGGCGCTCGGCGAGTTGGTCGGCACGGCGCGGACGGGCAAGACCTCGCCCGCGGCCATGCAGGGCGGCACGGTGACGATCACGAACGTCGGCGTCTTCGGCGTCGACACGGGCACCCCGATCCTGAATCCGGGCGAGTCCGCGATCCTCGCGGTCGGCGCGATCAAGCTCCAGCCGTGGGTCCACAAGGGCAAGGTCAAGCCCCGCCAGGTGACGACGCTGGCGCTGTCCTTCGACCACCGCCTGGTGGACGGGGAGCTGGGATCCAAGGTGCTCGCCGACGTGGCGGCGATCCTGGAGCAGCCGAAGCGGCTCATGACCTGGGCATAGGGACGGACGTCGTAAGGACGCACGAGAAGGGGCCTGCCGCGATCACGCGGCAGGCCCCTTCACGTTCTTCGTGGTGTCACGCCACCTTGAAGCCGTAGTCCAGGAGCTTCTTCGCGTCCGCGGTGCGGTTGTTCAGCGAGGAAGAGGTCAGGACCGTGCCGACGACCGTCTTGCCGTTGCGGGTCGCCGCGAAGACGAGGCAGTACTTCGCCTCCGGGCCGGAGCCCGTCTTCACGCCGATGGTGCCGCGGTAGGAGCCGAGGAGGTTGTTCGTGTTCGACCACGACATGTTGCGGTAGCCACCGGACTTCGTGGTGACCTTCTGCGTCGTCGACTTCGTCTTCACGACCGTGCGGAACGTGGAGTACTTCATCGCGTTGCTCGCGAGCTTCGTCAGGTCGCGCGGCGTCGAGTAGTTCGCGCCGTGCCCGATGCCGTCGAACGAGTCGAAGTGCGTGTTGGACAGGCCGAGGGACCTGGCCGTCGAGTTCATCTGGCCGATGAAGTTCTTCACGCGGGCGGCACGGGTGGTGCCCTTGCCGAACTTGTCCGCGAGCGCGTACGCGGCGTCGCAGCCGGACGGCAGCATCAGCCCGTACAGGAGCTGGCGGACGGTGACCTTGTCGCCGACGATCAGGCGGGCCGACGAGGCGTAGTTGTTGCGGACGATGTAGTCGCTGTAGGCCTTCTCGACCTTGACCTTGGAATCCAGGTTGAGGTTCCGCTGGCCGAGCACCACACGCGCCGTCATGATCTTCGTCGTCGAACCGGTGGAACGACGGGTGTCGGCGGACTTGGTGAAGAGGGTCTTCCCGTTGCCGTTGTTCATCACATAGCCGCCCTTGGCGACGATGGACGGCTTCGGGGGTGCGGCCGCGTGGGCCGCCGGGGTGGTGAGGGCGCCGCCGGCCAGTATCGCGCTCGTCGTGACGAGGACGGCTGATGCGCGACGTACGCCCTTAATGCCGGTATTCAAGTCAAGTACTCCAAATGCCCATGGGCTGCGGCTGACATGAGGGTGCCGCTCACTCAGTAGACGAGTGAGAGGGCCGGATGGATGTGCCGAAACGGCCGTGAATTCCGGGGCGGGTGCCCACCGTTCCGGGACGGGTGCCCACCAATCCCGGGGCGGGTACCCACCGTTCCCGTGACGGGTGCCCGTCATGTGGACGGGGGATTCCGGCGTATACCTGTTGTATCTATGCTGTGCGCATGCCGGCCGCCGCGATCACGCCTCTGACCTCCGTCACCTCCATCAAGCCCCCGCCCGCCGCCGAGCGGGTCTACACGCACGTCAAGCAGGCCGTCCTCGAACGCCGTTACGAGGGCGGCACGCTCCTCACCGAGGGCGAGCTCGCCGAGGCCGTGGGGGTCTCCCGCACCCCGGTGCGCGAGGCGCTCCTGAAGCTGGAGGTGGAGGGGCTGCTGCGGCTCTACCCGAAGAAGGGCGCGCTCGTCCTGCCGGTCTCCGCCCAGGAGATCGCGGACGTCGTCGAGACGCGGCTGCTCGTCGAGACGCACTCGGTGCGCAAGGCGGTGCCCGCGCCCGCGGGGCTGATCGGCCGCCTGGAGGAGCTCCTGGCCCGGCAGCGCACGCAGGCCGCCGCCGGCGAGCTCGCGGAGGCCGCCGTCACCGACCGCTGCTTCCACGCGGAGATCGTCCGCAGCGGCGGCAACGACATCCTGTCGCGCCTCTACGACCAGCTGCGGGACCGGCAGCTGCGGATGGGCGTCGCCGTGATGCACTCGCACCCCGACCGGATCGCCAAGACGCTCGCCGAGCACGAGGAGATCCTCGACGCGCTGCGCCGCGGCGACGCGGAGGCGGCGGTCGCCGTGGTCACCCGGCACGTCGGCTGGTTCCAGAACCTGGCGCGGGGCGAGGTCCGATGAGCTCCGCCGCCCGCCCCGAGCCCCTTCCCGGCGACCCTTCCCCAAGCTCTGGGGGAGCTGGGGGAGACCCCGTCGGCGGCAGGAAGGCCGTCCTCGTCTGGTCCATCGGCGTGGCCGTCTACTTCGTCGCCGTCATCTTCCGGACCTCGCTCGGCGTCGCCGGGCTGGACGCCGCGGACCGCTTCCACGTCAACGCGTCGGCGCTGTCGACCTTCTCCATACTCCAGCTGCTCGTCTACGCGGGCATGCAGATACCCGTCGGCCTCATGGTCGACCGGCTCGGCACCAAGAAGGTGCTGACCATCGGCGTGGTCCTCTTCACGATCGGCCAGCTCGGCTTCGCGTTCTCCCCCTCGTACGCGATGGCGCTCGCGTCCCGTGCCCTGCTCGGCTGCGGCGACGCGCTGACCTTCATCAGCGTCCTGCGGCTCGGCACGCGCTGGTTCCCGGCCCGGCGCGGCCCGATGGTCGCGCAGCTCGCGGGCCTCGTCGGCATGGCGGGCAACCTCGTGTCGACCCTCGTCCTGGCCCGGCTGCTGCACTCCGTCGGCTGGACCGCGGCGTTCGCGGGCAGCGCGCTCTGCGGTGTCGTCGTCCTCGTCCTGCTCACGCTGTTCCTGAAGGACCATCCCGAGGGGCACGAACCGGAGCCGGCGCGGCACAGCGGCGCGGCCTTCGTGCGCAAGCAGATCGCCCTGTCCTGGCGGGAGCCCGGCACCCGGCTCGGCCTGTGGGTGCACTTCACCACGCAGTTCCCCGCGATGGTGTTCCTGCTGCTGTGGGGCCTGCCGTTCCTCGTCGAGGCGCAGGGCCTGTCCCGGGCGGCGGCCGGTGAACTGCTCACGCTCGTCGTGCTGTCCAACATGGTCATCGGCCTCGTCTACGGCCAGATCGTGGCCCGGCACCACGCCGCGCGCCTCCCGCTGGCGCTCGGCACCATCGGGACGACGGCGGCCGCCTGGGGCGCCACGCTCGTCTACCCGGGCGACCACGCCCCGATGTGGCTGCTGATCGTCCTGTGCGCGGTCCTCGGCGCCTGCGGCCCCGCCTCCATGATCGGCTTCGACTTCGCGCGGCCCGCGAACCCGCCGGAGCGGCAGGGCACGGCGTCGGGCATCACCAACATGGGCGGGTTCGTCGCCTCCATGACGACGCTGCTCGCGATCGGCGTACTGCTCGACGCGACCGGCGACAACTACCGGATCGCGTTCTCCGCGGTGTTCGTGCTGGAGGCGTTCGGGCTCTGCCAGATCCTGCGGCTCAAGTCGCGGGCGGTGCGCAGGGAGCAGGAACAGCTCGTCGCCAGCCGGGTCGAGGCCGTGCACGTCCCGGCGTGAAGCAGGGGGCGAACCGGTCACGGCGTGACCGCGAAGTCCCGCAGGATGGCGTCAGCCAGTTCGTGGTCGCCCTCGACCTTGATCCGGTCGGCGACCGCCGCGTACGACACGCGCCCGCAGGCCAGCCTGAAGTACGTCTCCCAGTCGAGGCCGAAGGTGGCGAGCGGGCCGAGCGAGGGGGCGCCGTCGACGGTGCCCTTGCCCTCGGCGTCCACGCGGACCGTGCGCAGGAACTCGACGGGCCCGCTCACGTCGAAGACGACCGCCGAGTTCGCGGGCGCGCCCGCCTTCTTCGCGACGACCTTGGGGAGCCCCAGGAGGAGCATGTCCCGGGCGACGTACGCACCGGGGGAGTCGAGGTTGCCCGGCTTGCGCAGCGTGGTGCGCAGATCCTGCTCGTGCACCCACACGTCGAACGCGCGCAGCCGCATGGCCAGTTCGAGGGTCTGCTCGGAGCCGAGCGGGCCGCGGATCTTGGTGCTCGGGTCCCGCGACTCGTTCCGCAGCTGGCGCGTGCGGCGGATGATCGTGTACTCCAGCTCGGAGGTCATCTCCGGCGCGGTGTGGTGGCGCCGCACGTCGACCTGCATCTCCATGTACCGCTGGCCCTCGGTCTGCACGTGGAACAGGTCCCGGGGCAGGGTGTGGATCGGACGGGGGTCGCCCAGCATCTCGCAGTCGAGGCCTATGACATGGGAGACGATGTCGCGCACCGACCAGCCGGGGCAGGGGGTGGCCCAGTTCCACTCTCCCTCGGCGAGCGGCGCCACCAGCTCGGATATCGCTTCCACGGAATGCGTCCAGGCGTCGGCGTAGGTTTGCAGGCTGGGATGGAGACTCACGGGACCCCTCGACGGTCGTACGCGGGCGGTGGGTGTCTGGTCAGCTAAGTTACGCTGCCCACGGGCACCCCGGCAGTGCTTTCGTGTGACGATCGTAGGCCTGCATTGACAGCTCGAATGCCAGGACGGTGGTAGTGTGCGCGCCTCTCTCATCCAGATCGCCGTAGACGAGGGCGAACCGGTCAATTCCCGCCGGGCGCGGGTCGCTTCGCTGGTACGTGAGGTCGCCGACCGGGAGCGTCCGGACCTCGTCGTCCTCCCCGAACTGTGGACCACGGGCGCCTTCGCCTACGAGTCCTTCGCGAGCGAGGCGGAGCCGCTGGAGGGCCCGACGTACGAGGCCATGTCGAAGGCGGCGAGCGACGCGGGCGTCTGGCTGCACGCGGGCTCGATCCCCGAGCGGGACCCGGAAGGACCGCTCTACAACACCTCCCTCGTCTTCTCCCCGGCCGGTGAGCTCGCCGCCGCCTACCGGAAGATCCACCGCTTCGGCTTCGACAAGGGCGAGGCCGTCCTGATGGGGGCCGGCTCGGAGCTGGTGACGGTCCGCACGCCGGACGCCACGCTGGGCCTCGCGACCTGCTACGACCTGCGCTTTCCCGAGCTCTTCCGGGGGCTGGTCGACGCGGGCGCCGAGATGTTCGTGGTGCCGGCGGGGTGGCCGGAGCGGCGGCGGGAGCACTGGCTGCTGTTCGCGCGGGCGCGGGCGGTCGAGGACCAGGTGTACGTCCTGGCGTGCGGTACGGGTGGGACGCATGCGGGGGTGCCGCAGGCCGGGCACAGTGTCGTCGTCGATCCGTGGGGTGAGGTGCTCGCCGAGGCGGGGGGTGGTGAGGAGGTCCTCACCGTCGATCTCGACCTCGGGAAGGTCTTGGCGACGCGGGAGCAGTTTCCGGCGTTGAAGGATCGCCTTTTGGGGCAGGCGCCGCCGCGTCGTCTCTGAGTCACGGATACCCACGCGCCGTGGGGGGTGCCGTCTTGTTCGGGGCTGCGGGTGCGTCGTGGCTGGGCGCGGGCCTCTGGAGTCAGTCGTCGCCCCGCTCCTTCTCCGCCAGGCGGATCACGCAGACCGCCACGGCCAGGAGCAGTGCGGGGTCGGCGTCGTCGCGGGTGATGTGGAGGCCGTACGTCTCGCGGACGCGGAACCACCGGCGCGAGATGTCGGCGAGGAGTTCACCCTCGTACTCGATGGCGAACTCGCGGTCGAGGATCTTGCCGCTGACGTCCAGCTCGGTGCCGTCGACCAGTTCGACGCGGTAGTGGTTGCGCAGCAGTGACAGGCGCTTGCGCTTCACCGTGGCGAGCGGCTCGCCGGCCCGCTCGATGACCATCGTGTCGCGCAGGGCGAGCATCTTGGCGTGGATGTCGATGAGGACTCTGCCCTGCGTGTCCTTCAGCTCGAAGGTGTCACGCAGGCGCATCGCCTTGCCGTCGACGAGGAAGACCTTGCGGCCCCTGTCGTCCTCGATCCAGTAGTCGTCACCGATGCCGAAGACACGGTCGCGCACGAGAAGTCTCATGGCGCCATGACTACCCCGAATCGCCGCAGAGCGGACATGTCAGTAGCCGCGGTGCTGCTGCTCCGGGTCGACCACGGTGGTGGTGGGCGCGACCGGCGGGACGACCGCCCGCCTGCGCCGGGCGATGCTGGTGAAGACGGCGACACCGATGAGCCCCACGGCCATCATGATGACTCCGGCGACGGTGAGGTTGACCCCCTCCATCTCCCAGTCGGTCGCGAACGTGAGGATGGCACCCGCGGCGATCAGAATGATGCATCCGCCCAGGCCCATGAGGACCGCCTCCCTGCTGTAGTGGCTACGAAGTCACCGTGTACCCGGGTGCGTTGCAGCCACACAGCCATTCGGAAGGTCAGCCTTCCAGGAACGCCACCAGCGCGTTGGCCAGCATGTGCGGGTCGTCCGCGCCGCACAGCTCGCGCACGCTGTGCATGGAGAGGATCGCGACGCCGATGTCGACGGTCTTGATGCCGTGCCGGGCGGCGGTGATCGGGCCGATGGTGGTGCCGCACGGCATCGCGTTGTTGGAGACGAACGACTGGAAGGGGACGCCCGCCTTCTCGCACGCGGCGGCGAACACGGCGCGGCCCGAACCGTCCGTGGCGTAGCGGTTGTTGACGTTCACCTTGAGGATCGGGCCGCCGTTGGCGCGGGGGTGGTGCGTCGGGTCGTGCCGCTCCGCGTAGTTGGGGTGGACGGCGTGGCCGGTGTCGGAGGAGAGGCAGACGGTGCCGGCGAAGGCCCGCGCCCGGTCCTCGTACGAACCGCCGCGCGCGAACACGGACCGCTCCAGGACGCTGCCGAGCAGCGGGCCGTCGGCGCCGGTGTCGGACTGCGAGCCGTTCTCCTCGTGGTCGAAGGCGGCGAGGACGGGGATGTACGGCAGCTCGTCCTGGGCGGCGACGGCGGTGAGGGCGGCGGTTGCGGAGTGCACGGACAGGAGGTTGTCCATGCGGGGGCCCGCGAGCAGTTCGCGGTCGCGGCCGAGGAAGGCGGGCGCCTCGACGGCGTACGTCATGAGGTCCCAGCCGGTGACGTCGCCCTCGCCGAGCCCGGTCTCGTCCTCCAGGAAGCGGATCAGGTCGCCCTCGTGGACGTCGTCGCCGAGTCCCCAGATGGGCTGCATGTGCTTCTGCTTGTCGAGCTTGAGCCCCTCGGTGTGCACGGACCGGTCCATGTGGATGGCCAGTTGGGGCACGCGAAGGAGGGGCCGGTCGATGTTCACGAGCCGAGTGGTGCCGTCGCGCAGCGAGAGGCGTCCGGCGAGGCCGAGGTCCCGGTCGAGCCAGGAGTTGAGGAGCGGGCCGCCGTAGATCTCCACGGCGACCTGCCGCCAGCCGTGGGCGCCGGCGTCGGGCTGCGGCTTCACGCGCAGGTTCGGGGAGTCGGTGTGGGCGCCGACGATCCGGAAGGGGGTGTGCGCGGCGGCACCCTCGGGGACGTACCAGGCGACGATGGCGCCGCCCCGCAGGACGTACTTCCCGCCGGTCGTGCCGTCCCAGGCTTCGGTCTCCTCGACCTGCCGGAAACCGGCCTTCTCCAGCCGCTCGGCGGCGCTCGCCACGGCGTGGTACGGCGTGGGGCTCGCCGCGAGGAAGGTCATGAGGTCTTCGGTGTGGCCACGGTCGAAGGGCCCGGAGGGTGTGCGCATGCCAGCCAGCCTAATGGCGTCGCCACTCGGGTGGCGGGGCGATCAGAGGCGGTCGATCTCGGTGAGGTCGATGTCGATGTCGTACGGGACGGACAGCTTGAGGCGGTCGTGATGAACGCCGGTGGAGAGGTACGCCCCGGTCACGGTGTCGTGCTGGTATGTGTAGACGGCGGGCAGATCGTCTTCGCCCTCCATCTCCACGCGCCAGAAGTGAGGAATGCCTGCTGCGGCGTATTTGTGCGGTTTGGTGTCGCGGTCGCGGTCTTCGGAGTCGGGGGAGACGACCTCAACGGCAAGGACCACGTCCGCTGCTGCGAAACGGGTCGACCGACGGCTCTTGACGGCCTCCGCCTTGACCAGGACGAGGTCAGGTTCAGGAGCGTTGCGTTTTCCCAGCACCACGGCCATCTCGCGGCGCGCCCGCAGATGTTCCGGGAGGCTGCGACGCAGGCCGTGCTCCAGCAGGTACATCACCAGCGTGTGGAAATCGCGCTGCGGACTCACGAAGACCAGGCTCCCGTCGATCAGCTCGGTGTGCGGCGGGAGGTCGTCAAGTGCGAAGAAGTCGTCCACGGTGTAGCCGTCCGGGGGCGGGACCGGCCATTTGGAACGGCTCGGCTGCCGACGGCTGGAACCTTCCGGCTGCCGGTGCTGCGAGTCGGGCAATGCCTCGGCGGTCATGGTTCCTCCCATGGACGGGATCCTCGGCCACTTACTCAGCGTACCCAGCCCATACGGCGATGCCGCCACCCGAAAGGATCAGGTGGCGGCATCGCGCTGACGTGCGAGAGAAGTCTGGTCGAAGCAGGTCGAACTAGAACGCCGCCTCGTCCAGCTCCATCAGGTCCAGCTCCACGCCCTCGGCGAGCTTCCGCTCCGTGGCGACGGTCGGGAGGACGTTCGTGGCGAAGAACTTCGCGGCCGCGATCTTGCCCTCGTAGAAGGTCTTGTCCTTCGCGGAGGCCGTGGCCAGCTTCTCGGCGGCCACTGCGGCGCCCCGAAGCAGCAGGTAGCCGACGACTACGTCGCCCGAGACCATCAGGAGGCGGGTCGTGTTCAGGCCCACCTTGTAGATGGACTTCACGTCCTTCTCCGTGGCCGCGAGGTCGGTCAGCATGACGCCGACGATGGCCTCCAGCTCGACGGCGGCCTTGGCCAGCTCCTCGCGGGCGCCGGCCAGCGTCTCGCCGCCCGTGCCGACCGCGAGGAACTTCTTGATCTCCTCGGCGAGGCCGTTCAGCGCGGCGCCCTGGTTGCGGACGATCTTCCGGAAGAAGTAGTCCTGGCCCTGGATCGCCGTGGTGCCCTCGTAGAGGGTGTCGATCTTGGCGTCCCGGATGTACTGCTCGATCGGGTACTCCTGGAGGTACCCCGAGCCGCCGAACGTCTGGAGCGACTGGGCCAGCAGCTCGTACGACTTCTCGGAGCCGTAGCCCTTCACTATGGGCAGGAGCAGGTCGTTCAGGGCGATCAGCGAAGACGCGTCCTCGCCCGCCGCCTCCTTGACCTGGATCTCGTCCTGGACGGCCGCGGTGTGCAGGACCAGGGCGCGCATGCCCTCCGCGTACGCCTTCTGCGTCATCAGCGAGCGGCGGACGTCCGGGTGGTGCGTGATGGTGACCTTGGGGGCCGTCTTGTCCATGAACTGGGCCAGGTCGGGGCCCTGGACGCGCTCCTTGGCGTACTCAAGGGCGTTCAGGTAGCCCGTCGAGAGCGTCGCGATGGCCTTCGTGCCGACCATCATGCGGGCGAACTCGATGATCATGAACATCTGGCGGATGCCGTCGTGCTTGTCGCCGATCAGCCAGCCCTTGGCGGGGTGCTGGTCGCCGAACGTCATCTCGCACGTGTTGGACGCCTTGAGGCCCATCTTGTGCTCGACGTTCGTGGCGTAGACGCCGTTGCGCTCGCCCAGCTCGCCGGTCTCCCAGTCGAACTCGTACTTCGGTACGAGGAAGAGGGAGAGGCCCTTGGTGCCGGGGCCCGCGCCCTCGGGGCGGGCGAGGACGTAGTGGAGGATGTTCTCCGACATGTCGTGCTCACCGGACGTGATGAAGCGCTTCACGCCCTCGATGTGCCAGGAGCCGTCCTCCTGCTGCACGGCCTTCGTGCGGCCCGCGCCCACGTCCGAACCGGCGTCCGGCTCGGTCAGGACCATCGTCGAGCCCCACTGCTTCTCGACGGCGATCTGCGCGATCTTCTTCTGCGCCTCGTTGCCCTCGGCGTGCAGGATGCCGGCGAACGCGGGACCGGACGAGTACATCCAGACCGCCGGGTTCGAGCCGAGCAGCAGCTCCGCGTACGCCCAGATCAGGGAGCGCGGGGAGGTCGTGCCGCCGATCTCCTCGGGCAGGCCGAGGCGCCAGTACTCGGAGTCCATGAAGGCCTGGTAGCTCTTCTTGAAGGACGCCGGGACGGGCGCGGTGTTCGTCGCCGGGTCGAAGACCGGCGGGTTGCGGTCGGCGTCCTCGAAGGACTCGGCCAACTCGTTCTCCGCGAGGCGGCGGAGCTCGTCGAGGATGCTCTTGGCGGTGTCGACGTCCATCTCCGCGAACGGGCCGGTGCCGTACAGCTTGTCGCGGCCGAGCACCTCGAAGAGGTTGAACTCGATGTCGCGGAGATTCGACTTGTAGTGGCCCATGGCGAAGGCTCCGTAAGCAGGAAAGTGGATGAATACCAGCAAGTAGCTACGATGATGCTACCCGTCGGTAATAAGACGCAACCCCTAAGCGGCCATCTGTGATGTCCGTGACTCAGTACGCTTACGCGCATGTACGGCTACGACCAGAATCCCGGCGCCCAGCAGCAGTACGCCCCGCCGGGCGCGCAGCCGCCGCCGCAGCAGATGCAGGGCATGCCCGGCGGTGGCTACGGCCAGCAGCCTCCGCTCTACCCCGAGCCCTCGCCGCCGTCCCTCGCGGACGCCGTGCGGGCCTTCACGACGGGGTCGATGTCCGCCGAGGACTTCCAGCAGATCTTCGCCACGTCGAAGGTCTACTGCCCGCGCGGTGACAACCCCGGCTTCCTCGCCCTGCACAACACCCAGCAGCCCGTGATCCCGATGTTCACCTCCCTCAAGGAGCTGCGCAGGTACGCGGGCAAGGACTCCAAGTACTTCGTCATCACCGGCGCGGAGGTCATCGACCTGCTCCCGACCGGGTACGGCTTCGTCCTCGACATGGAGGGCGAGCACCGCATGGTCTTCGACGCGAAGGCCGTGGAGCAGATGGTCGACTTCGCGATGCGCCGTATGTACGGGTAGTCCGTAGATCGTTTCTGGCCAGCACCGGAGCCCGGAGGGAATGCCCTCCGGGCTCCGTTCGTTGTGAGTGGCAGAAAGTTCTACGTTCAACTAAAGTCAGTGAACGAGGAGGTACCGACCATGCCTGCAGTGACTGTCGAGAACCCGCTGACCCTGCCCCGAGTGGTGGCGCCCGCCGACGCGACGCCGCGCCCCGTGCTCGCCGTGACCACGGCGCCGAGCGGCTTCGAGGGCGAGGGGTTCCCGGTGCGCCGGGCCTTCGCGGGGATCAACTACAAGTACCTCGACCCGTTCATCATGATGGACCAGATGGGCGAGGTGGAGTACGAGGCGGGTGAGCCGAAGGGCACGCCCTGGCACCCGCACCGCGGCTTCGAGACGGTCACGTACCTGATCGACGGAACGTTTGTGCACCAGGACTCCAACGGTGGCGGCGGCACCATCCGCAACGGCGACACCCAGTGGATGACGGCCGGCAGCGGCCTCCTGCACATCGAGGCGCCGCCCGAGGAGCTCGTCATGTCCGGCGGTCTCTTCCACGGCCTCCAGCTGTGGGTGAACCTGCCGGCCAAGGACAAGATGATGGACCCCCGCTACCAGGACATCCGCGGCGGCCAGGTCCAGCTGCTCTCCACGCCCGACGGCGGCGCGCTGCTCCGCGTCATCGCCGGTGAGCTCGACGGGCACGAGGGTCCCGGCATCACGCACACGCCGATCACGATGATCCACGCGACCGTGCGGCCCGGCGCCGAGGTGACGCTGCCCTGGCGCGAGGGCTTCAACGGACTCGCGTACGTCCTCGCCGGGCGCGGCACAGTTGGTGCCGAGCGCCGCCCGGTCCACATGGGGCAGACCGCGGTCTTCGGCGCCGGGTCCTCGCTGACCGTCCGCGCGGACGAGAAGCAGGACGCGCACGCCCCCGACCTGGAGATCGTGCTGCTCGGCGGGCAGCCGATCCGGGAGCCGATGGCTCACTACGGACCGTTCGTGATGAACAGTCAGGCCGAGCTGCAGCAGGCCTTCGAGGACTTCCAGAGGGGCCGGCTGGGCTCCGTCCCCGCAGTGCACGGCATGTAGGTCCCGTCCCTGGCCGTACATAACTCGCGCGGCCGGTGACGCCGTGTTCGGGTAGGAGGGGTGAGCACCCTCCTGCCCGAGCCCGCGCGCCGCACCGCCGCCTGGTGCGTCGTCGTCCTCCTCGTCACCGGCGTGGCGGCCGTGGGGATCTGGCTCTGCGTCACGTTCAAGACGGCCGTGACACCCGTCCTCCTCGCGCTCCTCGGCACCGCGCTCCTCGGGCCGCTCTACCGGCGCCTGCTCAGGATGAAGGTCCAGCGGTCGCTCGCCGCCGGGCTGACCTGCGCGGCCGTCGTCGCCGTCGTCGGCGGGGCCACCTACATCGTGGTCAAGGCGCTGATCGACAGCGGCGACCAGATCATCGCCTCGCTCAAGCAGGCCGCGACCGACCTGTCCAAGTACTTCGGGGCGGCGGGCACCTCGCTCGACGACATGGCGTCCAACGCCAAGGAGCTCTTCGGGAAGTTCGGCGGGACCGCCGCGTCCGGGGTGATCAGCGGCATCAGCACGGTCGGCGAGATGATGGCGATGGCCGTCCTCGCCCTGCTGCTCGTCTTCTTCTTCCTGCGGGACTCCGACCGCGCGATGACCACGCTGCGCACTCTCGCCCCCGGCAATACCGCCGGCATCATCGAGGCCATGGCCCGCCGCGCCTTCGAGGCCATCGAGGGCTTCATGCGCGGCACGACGATCATCGCGTTCATCGACGCCATCTGCATCACCGTCGGCCTGCTGATCCTCGGCGTCCCCGGCGCATTGGGCCTCGGCGCACTCGTCTTCGTCGGCGCCTACATCCCCTACCTCGGGGCGTTCCTGTCCGGCGCCGTCGCCGTCCTGGTCGCCCTGGCCGACCGGGGTGTCGTGATCGCTCTATGGGCACTCGGCGTGGTCCTGGCGGTCCAGGTCCTCGAAGGCCACATCCTCCAGCCCATGATCCAGAGCCGCACGGTCCAGATGCACCCGGCGGTAGTAATGCTGGCAATCACAGCAGGAGCCTCGGTCGCCGGCATCCTGGGCATGCTCCTGGCGGTCCCCCTGACGGCCGCAGCTTTCGGAATCGCCTCAGAACTGCGAGGCACCTACACCGCCACGCCATAGCGCCCCGCAAGGGGCGCGGGGAACTGCGCGAACACCCACAGCGCCGCCGCAGCTAACAACGGCGCTGTTTCAGGGGCGCGGGGAACTGCGCGAGCAACCACAGCGGTGCCGCAGGCAGCAACGGCGCTGTTTCAGGGGCGCGGGGAACTGCGCGAGCAACCACAGCGGTGCCGCAGGCAACAACGGCGCCGGTTCAGGGGCGCGGGGAACTGCGCGAACACCCCCAACGACGCCGCACCCAACAACGACACCGCTACCCCACCCCACCCTCCCCCTCCCCCTCATAAAGCTCGAACCAAATACTCTTCCCGTCGCCCCGCGGATCCACCCCCCACGCCCCCGCGAGCAACTCCATCAGAACAAGCCCACGCCCCGAAGACGCAAGCTCCCCCGGCTGCCGCTTATGCGGCAGATCATCGCTGCCGTCCGCCACCTCCGCCCGCAACCGCCGACCCCCCGGCTCCCCGGTGACCTCGGCGACCATCAGGGCGTCCCCATCCGTGTGCACGAGCACATTCGTGAGCATCTCGGAGACCATCAGGACCGCCGAGTCGACCTGGTCGTCGTCCGCCCAGTCGTGCAGCAGGTCCCGCAGATGCCTGCGGGCCCCCGCGATGCGCTCCGGCTCGGCCTGGGCGATGGTCAGGACCGTCCGACGCGCATCCGTGCGCTGCTCGGGCCGGCTCGTGCGGCTCAGCAGCAGTATCGCTATGTCGTCCTCGCGGCGATCGGCGAGCGGACCCGTCGTGTGATGCGACGACGGCCCGTGCACGGCCTGCACGAGCGAGTCGGCGAGCTGCTCCAGGCCGCCGGACTCGCCCTCGCCCGCGTCCTCGCCCGGGTACTCCTCCAGGATCGACCGGATCCGCGACCAGCCGCTGTCCAGGTCGTGGCCCCCGGTCTCGATGAGGCCGTCGGTGCAGATCAGCATGGTCTCGCCGGGCTCCAGGACGAGCCGGGTCGTCGGATAGTCGGCGTCCGGGTCGATGCCGAGCGGCAGCCCACCCGCGGTGGGCCGCTGCAGAACCGTTCCGTCACCCATGCGTATCGCGGGCTCGGGATGCCCGGCGCGGGCCATCTCCAGGACGCCGGTCGCCGGGTCGGCCTCCACGTACAGGCAGGTCGCGAAGCGCGGGTCGTACTCCGTGGCCGTGTCGGCGCCCGTGCCGCTGGACCCGAAGGTGATGGACTCGGTGATCCCCGACAGGAAGCGCGTCGCCCGCGAGAGGACGGCGTCCGGCCGGTGCCCCTCCGAGGCATACGCGCGCAGGGCGATCCGCAACTGCCCCATCAGACCCGCCGCGCGCACATCGTGCCCCTGCACGTCGCCGATGACGAAGGCGATACGGCCGCTGGGCAGCGGAATCATGTCGTACCAGTCGCCGCCCACCTGAAGCCCGCCGCCGGTCGGCACATAGCGGGCCGCCACGCTCATCCCCGGGATCTGCGGGCCGAGCATCGGCAGCATGGAGCGCTGCAGGCCCTCCGTGAGCTCCCGCTCGGACTCCGCGACCCCGGCCCGCGACAGGGCCTGCGCCAGCATCCGCGCCACCGTCGTCAGGACGGACCGCTCGTCCGGCGTGAACGACACCGGATACGTGAACGCGGCCATCCACGCGCCCATCGTGCGGCCCGCGACGGTCAGCGGCAGGAACGCCCACGACTGCCGCTCGAAGCGGCTGGCCAGCGGCCAGGAGGCGGGATAGCGCCTGCGGTAGTCCTCCGGGGAGGAGAGGTAGACGGCGCGGCCGGTGCGCACCACCTCCGCGGCCGGATAGTCGGTGTCCAGCGGCATCGCCGAGAAGGGCCCGTCGTCGCCGGGCTGGTGCCCGTGGTGCCCGATGATCGTCAGCCGCTCGCCCTCCACCCCGAAGACCGCGAGCCCGTCCGGCGAGAACCCCGGCATGGAGAGCCCGGCGGCAACCCGCAGCACCTCTTCCGTGGAGCGCGCCTCGGCGAGCGCCCGCCCCGCGTCCAGCAGGAACGCCTCGCGGGAGCGGCGCCAGTCGCCGGTGACGGGGGTGCGGGCGGCGGTGCCCGGCGCGGGCTCGGTCACCTCTTGCAGGGTGCCGACCAGTTCGTACGCCTCGGTCGCCCCGTGCATGACGGGCTTGGAGCGGCTGCGCACGGTGCGCAGGACCCGGCGCCCCGTCTCGTCCATGATCCGCAGCCGGGCCTCGGCGAGGGTGCCCTCGGCGACGGCGAGCTGGACGGTTCCGTAGATCTCGTTCCAGTCGACGGGGTGGAAGCGGGAGCGTACGCCCGCCTCCGACAGGGTCTGGGCGCGTGCGGGCAGACCGAGGAGCCGGGCCGCCTCGGCGTCGAGCGTGACGGTCCCGGATGCGTTGTCCCAGCGCCAAAGGCCGGTCGCGATGGCGGCCAGGACGTCCCGTACGGGTGGCAGGGATTCATCCCCCACCTGCAGAAGGGGATCGTCGGTGCGCATTGACCCACTTTAGGAAGATGTACAGGCAAGGCGCCACCGAACCCGGCGGCAACCTGCCCCCGGGCGGGTGGCCCCCGGAGATATCCGGAAACCGATCCTCGGCCGGGCGGTAGCCTTGTGAGGGTCTGCTCTCTCCCCTATTCGCGAAGACTGGATGAACGACGATGCATCGGTACAGGTCCCACACCTGCGGCGAGCTCCGCGCCTCTGACGTCGGCACCGACGTCCGGCTGAGCGGCTGGCTGCACAATCGCCGAGACCTGGGCGGCATTCTCTTCATCGATCTCCGCGATCACTACGGCATCACGCAGCTGGTGGCCCGTCCGGGCACGCCCGCCGCCGAGACGCTCGACAAGCTCTCCAAGGAGACGGTCGTCCGCGTCGACGGCAAGGTCGTCTCGCGCGGCGCCGACAACGTGAACCCGGAGCTGCCCACCGGCGAGATCGAGATCGAGGCGAGCGAGGTCGAGGTGCTCGGCGCCGCGGGCCCCCTCCCCTTCACGATCAACGCCGAGGACGGCGTGAACGAGGAGCGGCGCCTGGAGTACCGCTTCCTGGACCTGCGCCGCGAGCGCATGCACCGCAACATCATGCTGCGGTCGGCCGTCATCGCCTCGATCCGCTCCAAGATGGTGGCCCTCGGCTTCAACGAGATGGCGACGCCGATCCTCACCGCGACCTCCCCCGAGGGCGCGCGCGACTTCGTCGTCCCCTCCCGTCTGAACCCGGGCAAGTTCTACGCGCTCCCCCAGGCCCCGCAGCAGTTCAAGCAGCTGCTGATGATCTCGGGCTTCGACCGCTACTTCCAGATCGCGCCCTGCTTCCGCGACGAGGACGCGCGCGCGGACCGCTCGCCGGGCGAGTTCTACCAGCTCGACGTCGAGATGAGCTTCGTGGAGCAGGAAGACGTCTTCCAGCCCATCGAGAAGCTGATGACGGAGCTCTTCACGGAGTTCGGCGGCGGCCGCGAGGTGACGTCCCCCTTCCCGCGCATCCCGTTCCGCGAGTCGATGCTGAAGTACGGCAACGACAAGCCGGACCTGCGCGCCAAGCTCGAACTGCACGACATCACGGACATCTTCGAGGGCTCGGACTTCAAGGCGTTCGCCGGCAAGCACGTGCGCGCCCTTCCGGTGCCGGACACGGCGTCGCAGTCCCGCAAGTTCTTCGACGGCCTCGGTGACTACGCCGTGGAGCAGGGCGCCAAGGGCCTGGCCTGGGTGCGCGTCGCCGAGGACGGTTCGCTGACGGGCCCGATCGCCAAGTTCCTCACCGAGGAGAACGTGGCGGAGCTGACCAAGCGCCTCGGCCTGGAGGCCGGCCACGCCGTCTTCTTCGGCGCGGGCGAGTTCGACGAGGTCTCGAAGATCATGAGCGCGGTCCGCGTCGAGGCGGCCAAGCGTGCGGGTCACTTCGAAGAGGGCGTCTTCCGCTTCTGCTGGATCGTCGACTTCCCGATGTACGAGAAGGACGAGGACACCGGCAAGATCGACTTCTCCCACAACCCCTTCTCGATGCCGCAGGGCGGCATGAAGGACCTGGAGGAGAAGGACCCGCTCGACATCCTCGCCTGGCAGTACGACATCGTCTGCAACGGCATCGAGCTCTCCTCCGGCGCCATCCGGAACCACGAGCCCGAGGTCATGCTGAAGGCCTTCGAGATCGCGGGCTACGACGCGGAGACCGTCGAGCAGGAGTTCGCGGGCATGCTGCGCGCGTTCCGCCTCGGCGCGCCGCCGCACGGTGGCATCGCGCCGGGCGTCGACCGCATCGTGATGCTCCTCGCCGACGAGCCGAACATCCGCGAGACGATTTCGTTCCCGTTGAACGGGAACGCGCAGGATCTGATGATGGGGGCGCCGACGGAGCTTGAGGAGTCCCGCTTGCGGGAGCTCAACATCTCGCTGCGTAAGCCTGCGGCGCAGTAGCGGTTACGTAACTGGCCCCGGAACCGTTGGTTCCGGGGCCTTTTGCTTGTCGTTCGCGTGCGGGTGCTTTGTGGCTGGGCGCGCCCACGCGGCGGAGCCGCATATGTCACAGCCCCGCGCCCCTGGGGCTGCGTTCTCAGGCGCGCTCCTACGGGGCTCGGCTCAAGCTGCGTGGGTCGGGGAGGAGTTGGCTTCTGCTTCTGCCCACTCCGTTACGAGCTGTTCGTACAGCGCGCGTTCGTCGGGACGGAGGCGTCCGCCTGCGCGCAGCCACAGCGCACGGATGTCCTCATTGACCTCGTCGGCGCTGCGCCGGCGGTCGGGGGAGGGAGTCGTGGCCATGTCGTGAAGCTTACGTAGGCGGGTGTGAAGGCGGCGTCAATTTAAGCCTCCTCTCCGCATGACTTAGCTCACCGTGAGACATACCCCTCGTTTCAGTGGGCAGTCGTACCGGGCCTGAACCGCGTCCCGTTGAGCGCGAGGGCGCCTCTCACTCCTTCTTCGCCGCCTTCTTCGCCATCAGCTCCACGGCCCGCGAGAAGCTGTCAGCCCCGTGCCCCGCCGCCACGACACGGCGGAAGACGTCGTGCACGGCGGCCGGGAACGCGGTGTCGACGCCCGCGTCGGCGGCGGTGTGGACGACGTGTTCCATGCTGGCCAGGCCCATGGAGGCGCGGTCCACGTCACCGGCGTGGTTGCCCGCGTCGATGCGGGGCGCGTAGAAGTCGATGAAGTGGCCCATGCCTGCGAAGTTCTCGGCGGCGAAGGGGGCGATGTCCGCGGCGGTGAGGCCGTGGGCGTTGGCCATGGCGACGGCCTGCCAGTAGGCGATCATTGATGGCCAGAAAATGACCATGTTCAGCTGGTACATGAGCGCGGCGAGCCCCTGATCCTCGCCCCGGTAGTCGGAGTTGCCGGTGATGACTTCGAGGGCGGCGCGATGCTTGTCGTACGCCTCGCGGGGGCCGCTGTAGAACGTCGACGCGTCGGCGGTGCCGATGAGGGGCGGCGGGACCAGGACGCCGCCGGTCAGGTGCGTCCCGCCGAGTTCGCTCACCCAGCGGGCGCCGGCCCGGGCCTTCTCCGGGGTGTCGGAGCTGAGATTCACGAGGGTGCGGCCTGCGATGGCGGTTCTGGCGGGCTCCAGGATCGCGTACATGGCGTCGAAGTCGGTGAGGCTGAGGATCACCAACTCGTTGGCGAGCAGGGCTTTCTCGGTGCTGTCGGCGAAGACCGCCCCGCGCTCCACCAAGGCGTCGGCGCGAGACCGGGTGCGGTTCCAGAGGGTGACCTCATAGCCGCGGTCGAGGTAGGCGGCGGCCATGGCCTGGCCCATGGGGCCGAGACCGATGACGGTGACGGACTGCGATGCGGGCTGCGATGCGGAGGGCATGGATGACTCCAGTCAGTTACTAGCAGTTACTAGAACGATCGCTCTATCTAGCGCGGTGGAGAGAAGGTAGCACGCCTCTAGAACGAACGCTCTAACTAATAGGAGATAGGGTGGGGCCATGCCCGAGAAGAGCGCTCCCACCACCCGCGACCGGATCGTCGTCGTCGCTGCCCGTCTGATTCAGCGGCAGGGCTATGTGGGCACAGGGATCAAGCAGATCGCCAAGGAGGCGGAGGCCACGCTCGGTTCCGTCTACCACTTCTTCCCCGGCGGGAAGGAGGCCGTCGCGGTGGCCGCGATCGCCTACAGCGCGGAGGAGTTCGCGGAGTTGCTGCGGGCGGGGCTGGCCGGCGACGACGCCCCGGGCGCCGCGATCGAGCGATGCGCGGGTGAACTCGCCGTGGGGCTGCGGGAGTCGGGCTGGGTCGACGGTTGCCCCGTCACGGCGGCGGCACTGGAGACGCTCGGCACGGACTCGGAGATCCAGCGGGTGTGCGCGGAGGCGCTGCGCGGCTGGGAGCGGATCGTGGAGGAGCGGCTGCTCGGGGCGGGGTTCGCGGCACAGGACGCGCGCGAGGTGGCGACGACCGTGATCGGCGCGCTGGAGGGCGCCGAGGTGACGGCCCAGGTGAGCCGCAGCGAGGAGCCGTTGCGGGTGGTGGGGCGGCAGTTGGCGCGGTTGGTGGGGTCGTACGCCTGAGCGGCGCCTCCTAGTACGGGGCCGAGCTGGTCGTCCCCCGCCTCGGCGCGGCCCCGTCCTTCACGGCTCGGAGGAGGGCGGCGAGGGGGACGGGGGAGGTGATGAGCTCGGTGTCCGGGGCTTCGCTCTCGCGGAGGCGGATGTGTTTGTCGGTGCTGGCCAGCTCTACGCAGTTGTTGCCGTCTCCACTGCCGGAGAAGGTGGACTTCTGCCAGCGGGTGGCGTTCATTGTTGGCTCGCCTTGAGGGTCCGCAGGAGCAGGTCCAGGGTGGTTGGGGAAGTCGTCAGTTCGACGCCGGGTTCGTCGCTTTCACGGAGGTGGATGTGGGTTCCGGTGCTGCCCAGTTCCACGCAGGCGTTGCCATCACCGCTGCCGGAGTAGGACGACTTCTGCCAGGCGGTGGGGTTCATTGGTCGCCCTTCTTCAGGGTGAGCAGGAGGTGTGCCAAGGCGGTCT
This sequence comes from Streptomyces sp. NPDC039480, assembly GCF_055597165.1. Taxonomy (NCBI): domain Bacteria; kingdom Bacillati; phylum Actinomycetota; class Actinomycetes; order Kitasatosporales; family Streptomycetaceae; genus Streptomyces; species Streptomyces sp. NPDC039480. The sequence continues at coordinate 400,514 of NZ_JBVITX010000009.1, forward strand.
GGGTGGTGTGCAGTTCCTTGGTGGGGTCGTCGCTTTCGCGAAGGCGGATGGCTCTGCTAATGACGGCCAGTTCTACGCAGGTGTCGCCATCACTGCCGTCGGAGAAGGTGGACTTCTGCCAGCGCAATTTCTGGGTCATTGAGTTCTCACAGTTCCTTCGACAGGCGGTGGATGAAGTCACGCGATTGCGTAGGGCTGAGCGCCGCCTTCTCTACCTTGGCGAGAAGGACCCGCAGCCGTTGCAGCTGTGCTTCGGCATCGATGGGGCCCTTGTTAATCGGTGCGTCGCGTAGCCCCGTGTCCAGCTTGGGCACCGGGCCACCGACGTACATCATCGAGACTCCGGCACCAGCGAAGTGATCCTGGTCGACGGGGATGATGCGCACGCCGACGCGGTTGTGTTCTGTCAGGTCCAGGACCTGCCGCAACTGAGCGTGTGCAACACGGCGGTCGGATACGCGAATGCGCAGAGCGAATTCATGGACGATGGCTTCGTACGGAGTGGGGCTGTCACCTTCGATGACCGTGCGCCTCTGCATGCGATGCTCTACGCGGGGCTCCAGCTCGCTGGCTGGCATCCCGGGGTTCACGTAGGAGTACACCGCGCGGGCGTAGTCAGCAGTTTGGAACAGGCCAGGCACGTGGGTGACGACGACTTCGCGCAGGAACGTTGCATGGTGCTCCAGCTCGGCTAGGTCTTGGAACGCTTGCGGCAGGACCCCTCGGTAGGCATCCCACCAACCGCGAGTCCGGCCTGTGGCCATAGCCACCAAGGCGTCAACCAACGCCTCGTCCGTGCAGGCGTAATGAGACGCGAGGCGACGCAGCCGTACGGCGCTCACGCCTGACAGCCCGGACTCAATGTGTGTCATCTGTGCCGCATTCACGCCGAGCAGCGCAGCAGTGTCCCGCGCGGTCATGCCTGCGGCCTCGCGCAGTCTGCGCAGTTCGGTACCCAGGCGCACTTGTCGAGCGGTGGGGTGAGCCCGCAACGCCATGCACTAGCTCCTATGGACAACTTGTCTGCCGGAGTGCCTCGTTCGGGTGCCAGAGTACGACAACGACTTGCGGCACCTAAATATTGAGGTCTACCTTCGGTGACGCGTCGCACACGCTGCGAGACCGGGAGCCCGGAAGCGCACCACCCCGTCATGCCATGGCGGAGGTGACATGCCACCGCCCTGCCACTGCCGCGTTCCGTCAACTCCCCATCACCCGTTGGAGTTCTCGCATGCCCTCAAGCGAGCCGTGGGAGTACACCCTGTACATCCCCCACGATCTGCGCGCCGTCACGATCTGTCGTCGCACCCTTCGCCTCATCCTCAGCCTGCACTGCTTGCCGCAACTCAGTGACGTGGCTGAGCTGTTGGCCACCGAGCTGGTCAGTAACGCCGTACGGCACACCAAAGGCCCCGCCGCCCTTCGCGTCCGTTACCGCGACGGAGTCCTCCGCGTGGGGGCCTGGGACGCCGACCCCACGCCGCCCGCCCCGCCCCCGCGCACCGCCGACGCGGGTGACGAGCAGGGGCGCGGGCTCGATCTCGTGCGGGCCTGTGCGGACGGGTGGGGCTGGTACCCGGGGGCCGGGGCCACGGAACGCGGCAAGCACGTCTGGTGCGAACTAAGTGCGGCATAGCTCGTTGATCATGCCGAACAGAAAGGAGAACCGATGGTCGGCTCGTCACACGAAGCGATGCACCGGATCTTCCAGAAAGACACAGCTCTGCTGGTCCGATCGCTGCAACGTCTACTCCACGTTCCGTTTCCGGAACCCCGGGACATCCTGACCCTCGACGTGGACCTCACGGAGATCGAACCGGTCGAGCGCCGCTGCGACACCCTGCTGAGGGTGGACACCGACGACGGCAACTACCTGTTCGTCATCGAGTCGCAGGGCAAGAAGGACGACTCCAAGCGCGGCAGCTGGCCGTACTACCTCTCGTACCTCTACGAGAAGTACCACTGCGAGCCGGTGCTGATCGTCGTGACGCAGAGCGCGGCGACGGCTCGTTGGGCCGCCAAGCCCATCCAGTTCGGGCTCCCGGGCTGGTCCTCGCTCACCGTTCGCCCATTGGTCCTGGGGCCGGACAACGTGCCGGTGATCACGGACCGGCATGAGGCCGAGAGGGATGTCCCCCTTGCGGTGTTCTCGGCGATTACGCATGGAAGAGGACCGGGTTCCGCCGCCATACTGGGGGCACTGGCTGCGGCTCTGGAGACCATCGACCGCGAAGCGGCGGGAATGTTCGCACAGCTCACCCGGTCCGGTCTGGTGGACCCCCGGGCGAAGGAGATCTGGGAGGAACTGATGACGGCGACCAAGTACTTCTTCGACCACCCGTTCGCGGTGAAGGAGCGGGAGGAGGGCCGGGCTGAAGGCCGGGCCGAGGGCCGCGAAGAGGGCCGCGAAGAGGGCAGGGAAGAGGGCCGGGAAGAGGGCCGGGCCGAGGAGCGTGCCGAGGCGATCCTCAATATTCTCTCCTGGCGGGGCATCGACGTGCCTCCTGCCGTCCGTGCACGGGTCATCGCGTGCACCGACCTGGAGCAGCTCAAGGTCTGGTCGGAACGGGCGGTCCACGCGGCCAAGGCGGACGATCTGTTCGTGGGCGACGGCGCCTGACGCCGTACATCAGAAAGTCCCGCCACCTCCCCGTGCCTACCGGGGAGGTGGCGGGACTTCCCGCGAAACGTAACGTACCGCTACGCGGTCGGCTTTTCCTCCAGGCGGGGGAACAGGACCGCGCCCTTTGTGACCGTCGCGCCCGCGGGGAGTGTGCCCCAGGTGCCGGCGGCTCGGACGTCCTGGTCGGCGAGGGTGCCCAGGAGGGGCTCCGCGCCGAGGGAGTCCCAGAGCTTCTGGGAGGTGTCCGGCATGATCGGGTTGAGGAGGACCGCCACGGCGCGGAGGGACTCCGCCGCCGTGTAGAGGATCGTCGCCAGGCGGGCCCTGCCCTCCGGGCTGTCGTCCTTGGCGACCTTCCACGGCTCCTGCTCCGTGATGTAGCCGTTGACCTGCTTCACGAAGTCGAAGATCGCCAGGATGCCGCCCTGGAAGTCCAGCTCCTCGCCGATCGCGCGGTCGGCGGTCGCGACGGCCTTGGCGAGGCCGTCCTGGACCGCCTGCTCGGCCTCGCCGGCGGCCGTGGCCTCGGGCAGCGTGCCGCCGAAGTACTTGCCGACCATCGCGGCGACCCGCGAGGCGAGGTTTCCGTAGTCGTTCGCCAGCTCGCTGGTGTAGCGGGCGGAGAAGTCCTCCCACGAGAACGAGCCGTCGCTGCCGAACGCGATCGCGCGCAGGAAGTACCAGCGGTACGCGTCCACGCCGAAGTGGGACGTCAGGTCCTGCGGCTTGATGCCGGTCAGGTTCGACTTCGACATCTTCTCGCCGCCGACCATCAGCCAGCCGTTCGCCGCGATCCTGCCGGGCACGGGCAGGCCCTGCGCGAGCAGCATCGCGGGCCAGATCACCGCGTGGAAGCGGAGGATGTCCTTGCCGACGAGGTGGACATCGGCGGGGAAGGTCGAGGCGAACTTCTGCTCGTCCGCGCCGTACCCGACGGCCGTCGCGTAGTTCAGGAGGGCGTCGACCCAGACGTAGATGACGTGCTTGTCGTCCCAGGGGACCTTGACGCCCCAGTCGAACGTCGAGCGGGAGATGGAGAGGTCCTGGAGGCCCTGCTTGACGAAGTTCACGACTTCGTTGCGCGCGGACTCCGGCTGGATGAAGCCCGGGTTCGCCTCGTACAGGGCGAGGAGCCTGTCGCCGTACTCGCTCAGCTTGAAGAAGTAGTTCTCCTCCTTGAGGAGCTCCACCGGCTTCTTGTGGATCGGGCAGAGCTTCGTGCCGTCCTCGGCCTCGATGAGGTCGCCGGGGAGCTTGTACTCCTCGCAGCCCACGCAGTACGGGCCCTCATAGCCGCCCTTGTAGATCTCGCCCTTGTCGTAGAGATCCTGGACGAACTCCTGGACGCGGTCCGTGTGACGCTTCTCCGTCGTACGGATGAAGTCGTCGTTCGCGATGTCCAGGTGCTCCCAGAGGGGCTTCCAGGCCTCGGTGACGAGCTTGTCGCACCACTCCTGGGGGGTGACGTCGTTCGCCTCGGCCGTGCGCATGATCTTCTGACCGTGCTCGTCCGTGCCGGTGAGGTACCACACCTTCTCGCCGCGCTGACGGTGCCAGCGCGTGAGCACGTCCCCTGCAACGGTCGTGTAGGCGTGGCCCAGGTGAGGAGCGTCGTTGACGTAGTAAATGGGGGTCGTCACGTAGAACGCCTTCGCGTCTTCGCTCGTCCCCTGCTTCTCGGATCCAGTGGCCGCCATGGTCGAAATCCTAACGGCCCTGTGAAGATCCACTCACCTCGATTCCAGGGGGTGGACCGGAGGCTTCCGGCACAACCGGTGGCTTCCGGTCCATCCCCTGGGATGGCGTACGTCGGTCGGGTTACGGGCGCCAGGACGCCAGCAGGCCCTCGTACAGCTCCTTGTCCGTGAGCTCGCGGGGGGTCGGGCCCGCGTGGAAGAAGGCCGCGTTGTCGGCCTTCAGCTTGCGGAGGTAGTCGAAGCCCTTCGCGTCGTGCTCGCCGAAGGCCACGAACTGGAAGAAGAGCGGGTGCTCGGCGGCGTCCTTCAGGGCCTGGGTCGCCGGGCCCTTCGCGTCGGGGGCGCCGTCCGTCTGGAAGATCACCAGGGCGGGGGTGCCGTTCTCCTTGTGCTCCGACTTCTCGTAGTGCGCTACGACCTCTTCGATCGCTCGGTGGTAGCTGGTGCGGCCCATGTGGCCCGCGGCGGCGTGCAGCTCGTCGATGCGGCCCTCGTGCTCGGGGAGCGTGAGGGTGCCGGTGCCGTCGATCTCCGTGGAGAAGAAGACGACGTGCACGGTGGCTTCGGGGTCCGTGTGGGCGGAGAGGGCGAGGACCTGTTCGCCCAGGCTCTGGGCTGAGCCGTCCTTGTAGTACGGGCGCATGGAGCCGGAGCGGTCGAGGACCAGGTAGACCTGGGCTCGGGTTCCTGTGAGGTTGCGCTTCTTGAGGGCGGTGGCGGCTGCCTTGTAGGCGTTGGCGAGCCCCGGGGCTTTGGACCTCACCTTTGCTGCGGAGACGGCGGGCTTTCCGTTGGCGGTGGTGTGGTTGCCGCCCGCGTCCGGGGTCGCCTGAGCCTTCGGCTCGGGGTCGGCGTCGGGGGTGGCCCGAGCCTTCGGCTCGGAGTCGGCCTCAGGGGCGCCTTCGTCATCGGTGCTCGGCGCCGGGGGCTGTGCCCACCCGTCCCGCCCAGCGGGACGATTGCCCACAGCGGTGACGGGGTCGGCCCCGTCGTCCTGGGCGGTGGCGGCTTCCGGCTCGTCCGCCGCGGGGGCGGGAGCGGGCTCGGCCTTGGCCTGCGGCTCGTCGGCCGTAGGGGCGGCGGCGGCCTCCGGCTCGGGGGCCGCCTCAGCCTTCGGCTCCGGGTCCGCCTTCGGCTCCGGGTCCGCCTTCGGCTCGGGAGCCGTCTCAGCCTTCGGCTTCGGGTCCGCCTTCGGCGTCGATGTGCTCGGCGTCGCCGACTGCTGGGGGACCGTTACGTTGTCGAATGCTGCTGCTACCAGGTCGTCCACCGTGGAGGGGGACGGTTCCGGGCTCGGGGACGGGACCGAGGTCTTGGGGGGCGGGGTCGGCTCGGGGGACGGGGACGGGAGGGTCACCGGCTCCGAGGGTGCCGCATCCTGGTCCGGCGCAGTCGCACGCTCAGGCTCCCGTGCCTCCGGAACGCTCTCCTTGCGTGATCGTCCGAACGCGTTCCGCAGGCGGTTCAGAATGCCCATGTGCGCAACCCTTCGCGTGAGTTGATTCCCGAAAATCCCTGGCCAGGGCGGACACGTAAGGTTAGCCGCCGCTGTGGGCGATCTTGGGCAGGGTCATCGACCGGCACGGGACTCCTCCTCCGCCCACATCGGCTCACCCGCCGGCCTGGCCTCAACTTCTTCCCGTGCGTCGCGGATTCACTCTCCGTTCACCCTCCGGCCGTCGTTATGCCGAATACCGCCCATAGCGTCACGGCGAAAACAGGCCATGCCAGACGACGGAGGACACGTGCGCAAGCTGCTGCCGATCATCACCTCGCATCAGGGGAGCGGCGGCCGTTCCGCCCTGACCTGCCGATTCCGCTGCGGTGACGCCTGCTTCGGCGAGGTCCCGAACACCAGCGAGAACGAGTACGTCGGGGACGTCATCGCCGGTGCGCTCAGCCGCCGTTCGATGATGCGTGCCGCCGCCGTGGTGACCGTCGCCGCCGCCGCGGGCGGTGCGGTCATAGCGGACCCGGGCGCCCCGCAGGCAGCCGCCGCCGCGCCCACCGGCCGTACCGGTGACAGGAAGAGCAAGGGGGCGCGCGGGCTGCGGTTCGCACCCGTCGCCCCGAACACCGCCGACACCGTCACCATCCCCGCCGGCTACGAGCAGGAAGTCGTCATCCGCTGGGGCGAGCCCATCCTGCGCGGTGCACCCGCCTTCGACGCGTCGAAGCAGACCGCCAAGGCGCAGGCCGGGCAGTTCGGGTACAACAATGACTTTTTGAGTCTGCTCCCGCTGCGGCGTGAGCCCGGGAGGCAGGTGCTCGTGGCCAATCACGAGTACACGGACGAGATCCTGATGTTCAAGGGGTACGACCCCCAGAACCCCACCCGCGAGCAGGTCGAGATCGCCTGGGCCGCCCACGGCCTCTCCGTCGTGGTGGTCGAGGGGGAGCGGAAGAGCGGGAAGCTGCGGGCCGTCAGCCGGCACCACCTCAACCGGCGCCTCACCGCCACCAGCCCCTTCCGGCTCTCCGGCCCTGTGCGCGGCAGCGAGCTCGTCCGTACGAAGGCCGACCCGCGCGGCACCACCGTGCTCGGCACCCTCAACAACTGCTCGGGCGGCACCACCCCGTGGGGCACGACGCTGCACGGCGAGGAGAACTTCAACCAGTACTTCGCCAACGCGGAGAAGGTGACCGACCCGACGACCACCGCCCGCCTCAAGCGGTACGGCGTGACCGGCGCCGCCTCCGAGCGGAAGTGGGAGCGGTTCGACCGCCGCTTCGACCTCGCCCAGGAGCCCAACGAGGCCAACCGCTTCGGCTGGGTCGTCGAGCTCGACCCGTACGACCCCGACTCGACCCCGCGCAAGCGCACCGCGCTCGGCCGCTTCAAGCACGAGGCCGCGCAGCCGCGCCTCACGCACGACGGCCGCCCGGTCGTCTACATGGGCGACGACGAGAAGTTCGACTACTTCTACAAGTTCGTCAGCAGCAAGCGCATGGCCAAGGGCGCCTCCCGGGCCGCCCACGAGCACAACCTGACGCTCCTCGACGAGGGCACCCTCTACGTCGCCAAGCTGACCGGCGACTCGCCCGCGGCCGAGATCGACGGCAAGGGGACGCTGCCGGAGGACGGGGAGTTCGACGGCAGCGGCAAGTGGATCCCGCTCGCCACCGCGGGCCCCGGCGGCAAGGCCGTCTCGCACGTCGAGGGCATGACCGCCGAGGAGGTGTACGTCTTCACGCGCCTCGCCGGTGACAAGGTGGGCGCCACGAAGATGGACCGCCCCGAGGACATCGAGCCGTCCCCGCACACCGGCAAGGTGTACGTGGCGCTCACCAACAACTCCGACCGCGGCAAGGCGGGCAAGGCCGGTGCCGACGAGGCCAACCCGCGCAACCTCAACAAGCACGGGCAGATCCTGGAGCTGACCGAGCGCCGCAACCGCGCCGACGCCACCACCTTCGGCTGGTCGCTCTTCCTCGTCGCCGGCGACCCGAACGACCCCTCGACGTACTTCGCGGGCTTCCCCAAGGAGCGGGTCTCCCCGATCTCCTGCCCCGACAACGTCGCCTTCGACCCGCACGGCAACCTGTGGATCTCCACCGACGGCAACCAGCTCGGCTCGCACGACGGCCTCTTCGGCGTCGCCACGCGCGGTGACCGGCGCGGCGAGCTCAAGCAGTTCCTGACCATGCCGACCGGCGCGGAGACCTGCGGCCCGATCGTGCAGGAGCGACGCGTGCTCGTCGCCGTGCAGCACCCGGGCGAGGTCGACGGCGCGTCGGTGGAGAAGCCGGCGAGCGCCTGGCCCGACGGACCCGGGAAGATCGTCCGCCCGTCGGTCGTCGCGGTGTGGCGTGAGGACGGCCGCGACATCGGCGTCTGATACGCCGGAAAGCGGTAGTGGGGGTCGGTGAACGTCAGCGGGTGGCCGGGACCAGTGTTCCGCCGGTCGTCCCGCGGGCGTCGCCGGCCCGCAGCAGCCACTCCGTGTACGCGGGTGCCTGCCGGGCCGCCTCCCAGTAGGCGGCCTCCAGCTCGCCGTACACCGCGTCGAGCTCCTCCTCGGTGCGCGCCGTCAGGATGAGGCGCACGCCGAGGGGGTCGCCGTACAGGGGGCGTACGGCCATGTCGGTTCTGCCGCGTGACGTCGGCTGGCAGAGGGCGACGACCTCGCCGGTGGCGACGAGGGACGCCGCGGTGAGGTAATCCCCGTGCAGAACACGGGGGTTGAGCCCGGCCGCGGTCAGGACGCGGCGCAGGCCGTCCCACTCGCCGTCGACCGTCGGGTCCACCATCCAGCGGTCGTCCGCGAGGTCGGAGAGGCGTACGACGGGACGGTCCGCCGCCGGATGGTCGGCGGCGAGGGAGACGAACTGCGGCTCCCGATCGAGGAGTATCCGTCTTCGCAGGCTCTCCGGCATCCGCAGCGGGCAGCCCTCCACCTCGTGCACGAAGGCGATGTCGAGCTGGCCGGTCTCCACCATGCGCAGCAGCGCGTTCGCGGACACGTCCATCTGGAGGGACATCTCGGTCCCGGGCAGCCGCGCGCGCAGCCTGCGCAGCCAGCCCGGTATGGCACGGCTCGCCGTGGAGCCGATGCGCAGCTGCGGGCCCTCGGCGGTGCGGGTCGCGGCCGCCCTCGTCTCGGCGACCAGCGCCCGCATCTCCGTGACGAGGGGGCGGGCGCGGCTGAGGACGACCCGGCCGAGCTGGGTGGGGCGGCAGCCGGTGCGCTCGCGGGCGAAGAGCTGGCCGCCGAGCGCGTGCTCGATGCGCCGCAGCTGTGTCGTCAGCGACGGCTGGCTCATGCCGAGCTGCCGCGCGGCCTTGTGCAGGCTGCCGGTGTCGGCGATGGCGCACAGCGCGCGGAGGTGCCTGACCTCGAGCTCCATGGCCGTTGAGCGTAGAGGCGGTACGGCCGCCGCACCAGACGCTCAAACCCCATGAGAACCGGCCGATCTGGGCAGGCCGGGTCCCGGCGATAGCTCCGAGCTATCGCGACTTGCCATCATCCCCACGCGTCACATGCTCCCCGACACTCACCGGTACCGAACCGTTCACCTTTCATCGACTGCCCCACGCGGTCGTGGAACGAGTAGGGAGCCCCCCACACATGAACAAGCGTTACCTGTCTGTCGCGGCCGTCCTCGGCCTCACCGTGGCCGGACTCGGCGCGACCTCGGCCTCGGCCTCCGCCGCGCCGACCGCCCCTGCCGGCTCCGGCCTCTCCTCGTACGCCCGGTACGAGGGATCGGCCGCGGAGGCCAAGGCCAACAAGGCGTTCTTCGAAGCCGTCGTGAAGGCGGTCGCCGAGAAGCGCGCGGCCAACCCCGGAGCGAAGTCCGTGACCGTCACGTACGACGCGTCCGGCGCCCCTTCCTTCGCCCGGCAGATAGCCAGTTCCACGTCCATATGGAACGGGGCCGTCTCCAACGTAAAGCTCCAGGAAGGCAGTTCGGGCGCCAGCTTCGAGTACCGCGAGGGCAATGACCCGCGCGGCTCGTACGCGAGCACGGACGGGCACGGGAAGGGTTACATCTTCCTGGACCACGCGCAGAACCAGGAGTACGACTCGACGCGCGTCACCGCGCACGAGACCGGGCACGTGCTCGGGCTGCCCGACACGTACGACGGGCCGTGCAGCCAGCTCATGTCGGGCGGTGGGCCCGGGCCTTCCTGCACGAATGCGCAGCCCGATGCGGCGGAGCGCTCGAAGGTCGAGCAGCTTTGGGCGAATGGGTTCGCCAAGGCGCTGCACAAGGTTGGCGCCCGCTGAGCGCGGTGCTGTAAGGGATTTTCGGTTGTTGGGGAGCTGCGGGCCGGTTTGTGGCTGGTCGCGCAGTTCCCCGCGCCCCTTTTACCTACCCTTCGGTGAGGCCACCGCCCGTGCCGCGCCCACCTCCTGGCGTAGGGGCTCCAAGACGCTCTCCTTGGAGCTGTCCGTAAAGGTCACGTGGCCCTTCTCCAGGGTTACCGACTTGCGCAGGCGGTCCGCCAGGGCGTTCAGTTCGTGCGCTACTTCGGCCACCTCGGGCGGAGTCGGGGGCTCCGCTCCGTGCCGGATGCGGACCCTTGCCGCCGTCGTGGCGTCGAGGATGCGTTCCACGGCGACGACCAGCGGCCACCAGGCGGCCGCCCGCGTGCCGGTGGGCGGCGGTTCCGTCAGGGCACGCTGGAACTCGGAGCGGATGACGGACAGGTCGCGGTAGAGACCGCGGCGCATACGGGCGCGCTCGGCGGGTTCCCCGTCCGTGCCGAACGCGCACTCCACGTACCGCGCGGTGTCCGCCACCGCGTCCGCGAGCCGGTCGCCGATCCGGGTGCCCCAGCTCTCCGGCCAGAGCAGATATCCGGCGACGAGCGTGATGCCGCAGCCGATCAGGCTGTCGACGAGGCGCGGCACGACGAGGCCGAGGCCCTGGTGGTTGAGGATGTCGGAGAGCAGCAGGATGACCGGGGTGATCGCCGCGGTCTGGTAGCCGTAGCCGCGAGTGGTGAGGGCCGGGATCAGCGGGGCCAGGAGCATCATCACCGGGACGTCCCACCAGCCGTGCGGGACCTCCGCGAGGACCGCCGCCGCGACGACCAGGCCGGCCGCCGTGCCGAGCGCGCGCAGGACGGCGCGTGAGAAGACCGAGCCGAAGTCGGGCTTGAGGACGAAGGTGACGGTGAGCGCCACCCAGTACGACCTGGGGACTTCGACGAGGGAGACCAGGGCCTGGGCGACGCCGATGCAGAGGGCGAGCCGCAGGCCGTAGCGCCATGAGGTGCCGGACAGGACGACGTTGCGGGCGGCGCGGCGGGCGCGGACGCGCAGGGCGGCGGGGCGGCCGAGGCGGTCGTCGGCCGCGATGACGCCGAGCGGGTCGGGGTCGGCGAGGGTCTCCGCCGCGTGCAGCACGGCGTGGTCGAGGGCGCGGGTTGCGTGGGCGGCGTCGACATGGGGGCGGGGGATGAGGGCCGCCGCACGGGTGGCGGGCGCGCTGCCGGTGGCGTGCGCGGTCGCGCCCCGCTCCACCGCGTCCGCGAGCGCGCGGACGGCGGCCGGGACCTCCGGCGGCAGGCATACGCAGGCGTGGCGGGCGGCCTGGTCGGCGGCGGGTGCGGCCTCGACGATCGGGATGAGGGCGTTCAACTGGGCGACGAGACGGACCAGTTCGGGGTTGCGGCCGTGATCGCGGGTGCGGCGGGCGAGGACCAGGTCGTAGCTCTGGTTCAGGGAGGTCGTCACGGCGGTGCGCGCGTCGCCGTACGCGTCCGTGCCCGCCGCGTCCAGCAGCGCGGCCACCGAGCGGTAGGAGGCGGCGACGGCGGAGCGTTCGGGGACACCGGAGCGCAGCGGCCAGGCGAGCAGGGCGAGCGCGAGGACGAGGAGCCCGCCGCCGGTCATCAGGGCCGGGGCGAGCCACCACTCCCCCGGCATGGGCAGCCCGGCGCCGACCACGCAGTTGAGCAGCAGGAGCAGGCCCGACACGGAGGCGACGGCGCCGATCGTCGACATCATCCCGGAGACCAGCGCCACGAACGTGACCGCGCCGACCGCCACCCAGCCGTGCCCGAAGACGAGCGAGCCGAGGGTGACGCCGATGGCGCCGAAGAGCTGCGGCACGGCGATGTTGAAGATCCGCATGCGGTAGGCGTCGGCGGTGTCGCCGATGACTCCGGAGAGGGCGCCCATGGAGGCGAGCGCGCCATAGGTGGGCTTGCCCGCGAGGATGCCGACGGCGAGGGGAAGCGCCATCGCCACGGAGGCGCGGGCCACGGCCGCCCAGGGGATGGGCGCGGACTGCGGTTTGAGGGACCTGACCAGCCAGTCGGGTGGGGTGAGCGGGCTCAGTGAGACCGGACGGGCGGTACGGGACTCTCGGGGCATGCGCCCATTATCGGTGCTTTACGTTGCTTTCCCGGGCCGGGCGATCAAGGCTCGGAGGGTGCCCCTGTCAACGCTCCGTTTCGGCTTTGTACAGGGTCAGGGTGACGGCCAGGGCGCGGTGGTCGGTGTCGCCGATGTCCAGGAAGCGGGCGTCGCGGGCGGCGAAGTCCGGGGTGGCGAGGACGTGGTCGATCTGCGCGCCGAGCGGCGCGGGCGCGGCGGCGGGCCAGCTCGGGGTGCGCGAGGACCCGGCGAGACGGGCGGCGTCGCGCAGCCCCTCGTCCAGGAGCGCACGGAACGCGGCGTGGTCCTGGGTGGCGTTGAAGTCCCCGGCGACGATGGTGGGCCGCCCGTCTCCTGCGGCCGCGTACTCCTGGAGCTTCCGCAGCTCGGAGCGCCACAGGCCGACCTCGCGGGGCAGTGGCGGCATGGGGTGCGCGAGCTGTACGCGTACGGGGTGTCCGTCGACGTCGGCGACGGCGCCGGGCATGCCGAGGGTGGCCTCGACGCCGGGCGCGCTCTTCAGCGGGAACTTGGAGAGGATGACGGAGCCCTCGGCGCCGTACGCCTCGACGGCCTCGCGGTGCGGGTAGTCGGCGCGGGGCAGCTCCTTGCGGAGCAGGGCCGAGCAGGCCGGGTCGCACTCCTCCACGAACAGCAGGTCGGGCCGCTCCTCGCGGACGGCCCTGACCAGGCCCGGCGTGCCCTGCCCGAACTCGACGTTGGACGTCAGGACGCGCAGCTCGGCGACTGCGGAGCCGCGGGGCGCGTCGGTGTTCCCGTACGGCTCCATGTACCAGGCGACGAGGCCGAGCGCGACGACGCCCCACAGCATGCCGATCCGCCACCGCGCGAGCACGGCCATCAGCAGCCCCGCCCCTGCGGGCGCGAGCAGCCAGGGCAGGAACGCGAGGAGCTGCGGCACGGGCGTGAAACCGTCCGAGTCGGCGATCCGGAACCCGATGACGGCGCTCACCCCGGCGAGCAGCAGCCCGGCACCCCACGCGGCGGCCCGCCCCGCTCGCCGTCGCGGCGCCGGTTCGTCCCGGTCCTCGTCGGCGGCGGCCGTGCTGTTGACGTCGTTCACGCTGTCCACACTGTCCAAGGGGACGGCCTCTCGTCGTCGGTGGCTGTGGTGGCTGTGGTGGCTGTCGCTCCCGCCGGGCGCATCCTCCCTCAGAGACGGGGTGGGACCTGCGACGGTTGCCCATCGGGCGGGTACCGCAGGAAGGGGCGGTCGGCGGGGGCGACGGCGGCGAGCGGTCCCGTGGCCGCGAGGACGACGTCGAGGACGCGGTCCGGGTCGGCGGCATAACAGTTCGCGAACCAGGCCATGTTGGCCTCGACCACGGCCCACCGCCCGTCGGTCAGCACCCCGACGTCCAGGACGACGGCACGGGGAAGCCGCGGCCCCGCCCCCGCACAGTGCGCGAGGACCCGCCCGGCGAAGGCGCGGGCGGCGTCGGTGAGCGGCCCGGGGCCGAGCAGCCCGTGGACGGCGTACCGGCTGCCGGTGACGACCCGCCCGTCGAGCACGAAGCACCGGTACTCGGCGGCGAAGTCGACGACGTCAGAGACGAGCACGGAGGTGTCGTCCGTGAGGCGGGCCGCATCGTCCGGAGGCGGCAGCCGTGAGCCGTCCGGGTACACGGCCGCCGGAAACGACTTCTCCGACGGCGGCTTCACGAAGGCGACCCGCCGCAGCCCCCGCGCCTCACCGAGCGTCGTGATGTCGACACGGCGGCATGTGAGGTCGTACGGCAGGGCAGCGAGCCAGCCGTCGGCCGGTTCGAGCAACGCGATACCGGCGCGGCCGGCGACCCGGTCGGCGGCGAGGGGCCCACCGAACCAGTGCACGGCCGGCCCCGGGCCCGGGGCCGCGACGGGCAGCCACCCCGACACACCAAGACCCCGCCGAACGGCCGCCTCGGCAAGCAACACGGCGGTGCTGCCACGCGGCTGCGGAGCCAGGAGAACGGCGGCAGGCCCGGGCGTACACATGACCGGTGACGGTAATCGACCCGGCCGGGTCACCGCCCGCGAGTTTCCACGACGTACGCAGACCTGCGACGCCGGTCGCGGAGCCGCGGCGCGAGCCACACGGCCACGGCGACGCCGATCGCCGTGCCTCGCCCCGCACGGGCCGCGCCGGGGGCAGTCACCGCCCGGGAGTTTCCGCGTCGTGCGCAGACCTGTGACGCTGGTCGCGCGGGCGCGGTGCGTGCCACGCGGCCATGGCGACGTTGATCGCTGTGCCTCGCCCCGCACGGGCCGCGCCGGGGGCAGTCACCGCCCGGGGTTTCCGCGTCATACGCAGACCCGTGACGCCGGTCGCGCAGGCGCGGCGCGAGCTACACGGCCATGGCGACGTTGATCCCTGTGCCTCGCCCCGCACGGGCCGCGCCGGGGGCAGTCACCGCCCGCGAGTTTCCGCGTCGTACGCAGACCCGTGCCGGCGGTCGCGGAGTCGCGGCGCGAGCCACGCGGCCACGGCGACATCGATCGCCTCGCCCCGCACGGGCCGCGCCGGCTGGCCGGCTCGGCGGGCAGTCACCGTTCGGGAGTTTCCGCGTACGCAGGCCTGTGACGCCGGTAGTGCAGGCGCGGTACGGGCCACGCGGCCACGGTGACGTTGATCGCCGTGTTTCGACCCGCCAGGTCACGCCGGGGGCTGCCTCGGCGGGCCCGGTCACCGTCCAGGGGTTTCCGCGTGCGCAGATCTGTGACGGCGGTCGCGCAGGCGCGGTGCGAGCCACATCGCCAGAGCCACGACGAGTCCCGTCGCGATGATTACCCAAGACGTCACCCGCAGGGTCTCCGTCAGTGCGTCGTACACCGCGCCCGCGGCGGCGCGTGAGATGTCCGGGGGGAGGTCGTCGAGGGTGAGGGCGCGGCCGATTGCGACGGCGGTGGTCAGGAGCGCGGCGGCGAGGGCCATGCCGAGTGCCGTGGCGAGGACCGCCCGGCGGCGGCGGGCGGCGAGGACGACGCCGGCGACGGCGAGTACGGCCGCCGCCACCGCGGGCCAGACCCCCGCCACCTGCAGCGCGTGGAAGCTCTTCCACAGCCGGCCGAGGTCCTCGGACTCCAGGACCGTGACCTCCGTGTGCCGCACCGGGATCTTCGACGCGAACGGCACGCCGTCGTCCTCCAGTTGCCGCTTGATCTGCTCGGTGATGGGCGCGAGGTCGATGGTGACCTCGCCGTTCGTGTCGTTGTTGAGGGCGGACTGCACGGCGTCGTGCGCCCCCCGGTTCGCCGCGTTCCAGGCCGTCCTGTACGCCCCCGTCTCGGTGAACGACCGCACCGCGTCCCGTACGAACGACTCGACCGCCCCCCGCAGCGGGCCCACGTCGATCTCCTCCATCACCGAGTCGGTGACGGCGTCCGCCACCGCCGCGCGCACCGCGGGGTCGGAGGCGAGCGGCGCCATCGTGGCGACGTAGCTGTCCCGGTCCCCGATCTCGTACTTCGCCCAGGCGGAGAGCGCCCCGAGCGGCACCAGGAGGCAGGCGAGGACGAGGAGCACCGCGGACAGGGCGGCACGGACGCGGGAGGCGTGCGGGGCGGGGCGGACGCTTTTCGGCACGCGTCCAAGGCAAGGCCCCGGTCACGCGGGGCGCGACCGGGGCGACTGCATATGGGGCAACGAAGTCAGCCGCACAAGCGGCCAACACCCGCTACTTGCGGTTGTACAGACGCATCGTCACCGGCCCGAACACCGCCACCAGGAGCAGCGCCCAGCCGAACGTCCACGCCAGCTCCGTCGTCGGCGACGTCCCGTCCATCAGGGCGCGGACCGCCGAGGAGACATGGGTGATGGGGTTGTTGTTGACGAAGGCCTGCAGCCAGCCCGGCATCGTCTCGGGCTTCACGAAGATGTCGCTGAGGAACGTCAGCGGGAAGATCACCATCATGCTGACGCCCATCACCGACTTTTCCGTGCGCAGCAGCAGCCCGAACATCGTCCAGATCCACGAGAACGCGAAGGAGAAGACGATCAGCACCGCGATCCCGGCGACCACGCCGAGGAATCCGCCGTCGGGCCGGAAACCCATGATGAGGCCGACGGTCAGGATCACCACGGAGGCGATGGCGTAGCGCAGGGCGTCGCCGAGGAGGTACCCGACCATCACCGAGGGACGCCAGATCGGCAGCGTACGGAACCGGTCGAAGACGCCCTTCTCGATGTCGGTGTTGACCGAGACGCCCGTGTACATCGTGATCATGACGACGGACATCACGAGGATGCCCGGCAGCAGGTACTGGATGTACTCGCTCGGCGACCCGGCCAGCGCTCCTCCGAAGAGGTACGTGTACATCAGCACCATCATGATCGGGAACGCCGTGACGTCGAAGAGCTGCTCCGGCACGTGCTTGATCTTGAGGATCGCGCGCCAGCCGAAGGTGAGGCAGGCGGAGAGCGCGGTCGGCCTGGCCGGGCGCTCGGTGGCGATGAGGAGCTCGGCCAGGGACTCGGTCCTGACGGGCGCGAGCTCCTGGGTCTCGGTGGGGGCTGGGGCGCTCATGCCGTGGCCTCTTCCTTCAGGTCCTTCGAGTCCTTCGGGTCTCCCGTCATGGGTGCCCGGTGGTCGGCGTCCGCGCCGGTCAGGGCGAGGAACACCTCGTCGAGGCTGGGCTGCCCCAGCGAGAAGTTGTCGACGGTGATGCCGGCGAGGGCCAGCTCGGCCAGCGCCCGCGAGGCCTGCTCGGCCGCACCGCTGCCGTTCCGCCCGCCGTGGGTGCCGACGCGGGCCGTCAGGGCCACCGGGTCGGGCTCCAGCTGCACCTGCGCGTCGAGCACCGCGCCGAGCAGCCGGGCCGCCTCCTCGCGCCGCGCGGCCTCCCGCAGCCGCACGTGCACCGAGCCCGCGCCGACCGACGCCTTGAGCTCGCCCTTGGTGCCCTCCGCGATGACCTTGCCCTTGTCGATGACGGCGATACGGGCCGCCAACTGGTCGGCCTCGTCGAGATACTGGGTGGTGAGCAGGACCGTCGTGCCGTGCCCGACGACCGCGCGCACGATGTCCCAGACCTGGTTGCGGCTGCGGGGGTCGAGGCCCGTCGTCGGCTCGTCGAGGAAGAGCAGGTCGGGGGTGTTCAGGATGGACGCGGCGATGTCGATACGGCGCCGCATGCCGCCCGAGTAGTTCTTCACCTGCCGGGCGGCCGCGTCCGTCAGGCCGAACGCCTCGAGGAGCTGCCCGGCCCGGTCGCGCGCCGCCTTCCTGGTGTGCCCGGTGAGGCGGCCGAGCAGGACGAGGTTCTCAGTGCCGGTCAGGTCCTCGTCGACCGACGCGTACTGCCCGGTGAGGCTGACCCGGCTGCGCACGGCATCCGCCTCGCGGACCACGTCGTGGCCGAAGACGTGCGCCTCGCCCCCGTCGGGGCGCAGCAGGGTGGCGAGCATCTTGACCGCCGTGGTCTTGCCCGCGCCGTTGGGCCCGAGCACGCCGTACACCGTGCCGGACGGGACGGTGAGGTCGATTCCGTCGACCGCGCGATTGTCGCCGAAGGTCTTCACCAGACCCGCGGTCTCGATGGCCGTGCCGCTCATGTCCGCCCGCCTTCTCGCAAGGGGTTCCGCGAAGGAGTGTCGTAGGGGCAGGCCGGGTCCGCCCCGGAAACTCATCGGTCTCCAGGCTAGAACGGCCTCCGGTGGAGCGCTGGGCCGAACGGGTGTTTCCTGGATGAGGGGATCAGGAGGCTGATCATGCGAATCGCTCTGGGCCTGGGGGCGGCCTGTGCGGCGGCCGTACTGACGGCAGGAACCGCCGCCACCGCCACAGCCACTACATCCGTAAGTCCCGCATCCGTAAGTCCCGCCCACAACGACGACAGCGTCATCTGGGGCACTGTCGTCTCCGGCCCCGACCTGAAGGTCAGGGACGAGCCGAGCACCCGCGGCACGGTTCTCGCGAAGCTGCCGTACGGCAGCGAGGACCGGGTCAAGTGCGCCGTCAAGGGCACCACCGTGCACGGCGACCCGCACTGGTACTGGCTGGAGGGCGTCCGCGGCTGGGCGAGCGCGGCGTACATCGACACCGACGGCCGGCACGTGCCGAGCTGCCCGTCGTCCCAGGACCCGTGCCCGCAGTGGCGCGACAAGGACCACCGGGACCACCGGGACTGCGACCACGACCACGACCCGTGCGCGTACCGCGATCACTGACGTACGCCCGGTGCAGAGGAGGGAACCGTCATGGCACATGCCGCGCCCACTCACGCTCACTACAAGCCCACGCCGGGCACCGCACCCGGCGCCCGCGCGACCCCGGCTTCCGCGTCCCGCTGGGCCGGTCTCGCCCTGCTCGCGGGGATCGTCTACGGCCTCTGGGCCTGCGCGATCCGGCGCGACGGCGGGCCGATCACCACCGGGAACGTCCTGTTCGGGGTGGTGACCGGACTGATCTTCGCCGCCCTCATGTTCGCCCTGCACCGGATGGCGCCCGCGCTTCCGCGTGAGATGCGCGCGCTGTCCTGGACGGCGTTCGCGGGGATCGCGTTCGGCTTCCTCTACAGCCTCGGCGGGGCGAGCGTGCTGCGGTCCACCGTGATGGCGCTGGTGGTCGCGGCGGGAGTCTTCGCGGTGACGTTCTACCGCTACTACACGACGGAGTGACCCTGCTCCTTCTCCCGCTCCCGCTCCCGGGCGTGGCCCGTGCCGCGCCCCAGCCGGTGCGCGACGAGCAGTGAAGCGGCAAGCACCAGGCCCGAGTTGACGGCCACCGCCACGCTCACCCCCGACAGGACGGCCTGCGGATCAGCACCCGCACCGGCACCCGCCCCCGCCCCCGTCCGGGCCGCCACGATCGCGCTCATCACCGGAATCCCGAGGGTGATGCCGACCTGCTGGGTCATGGTCGCCAGACCGGTCGCCAGGCCCTGCTCGGAGTCGGCGACCCCCGACGTGGCGGTCACCATGAAGCCGACGATCAGCACCATGTTGCCGACGCCGCCGACGAACGTGGCGGCCAGCAGCAGGTACAGCCAGCCGCCCGACGTCCCGAGCGCGACCAGCGACAGTGTGGCGGCGGCCTGCACCGCGCCCCCGCCGAGGATCGCCGCCCGCCCGCCGAACCGGCTCACCGCCCGCCCGCCGAGCAGCCCCCCGGCCACCGTGCCGAGCCCGAGGACGCCGAAGGCGAGACCGGTGGCGAGCGCCGAGTACCCGAGGACCTCCTGGAGGTAGAGCGTCAGGAGGAACACCAGGGAGGTCTCCGTGGCGAAGGCGATCAGCCCCGCCGTGTTGCCCCAGACGACCGTGCGGCGGCGCAGGATGCGGACGGGCACGAGCGGCGCGGGCGAGCGCCGCTCCACGAACCGGAAGGCGACCAGCAGGGCGGCGCCCACGAGCAGCGCGGCGAGTGCGCCGGGGTCGCCCCACCCGCTCTCGCCCGCCCACGTGAGCCCGAGGACGACCGCGAGGAGCCCGCCGGTGACGGTGACCGCGCCGGGCAGGTCGAGGCGGTGTCTGCAGACGATGCGCGACTCGGTGAGGAGGGGCGGGGCGAGGGCGACGACGGCCGCGGCGACCGGCACGTTGATGAGGAACGCCCAGCGCCAGGAGAGCAGTTCGGTGAGGAGCCCGCCGAGGACGGCGCCGGTGGTGAAGCCCGCGGACATCAGCGCTCCGTTGAGACCGAGCGCCCGGTCCCGCAGCGGCCCCTCGCGGAACGCCGTGGTGAGCAGGGCGAGCCCCGCCGGGGTGACCGCCGCGGTCGCGAGGCCTTGCAGCACCCGGGCGGTGAGCAGGACCTCCGGCGTGGTGGCGAGGCCGCCGAGGGCCGAGGAGAGCCCGAGGAGCGCCATGCCCCCGACGAACAGCCGCTTCCGCCCGAAAAGGTCGGCGATACGCCCGAAGAGGAGCGTGCAGCCGGCCGCGGCGAGCGCGAAGGCCGTGGAGATCCACTGGAGGTGGGCGAGGGAGAAGCCGAGCCCCTCCCCGACGACGGGGAGGGCGACGTTCAGGATGGAGAAGTCCACGGCGACCATGAACTGGGAGCCGAGGAGGAGGGTCAGGACGAGTCTCTGGCGCCGGGTCATGCGCACGCTGCCGGCCGAGGTGCGGGCCGTGGTGGCTTCGACGGCGCTCACAGCGCGTCCAGCTCGACCGCGCGGGCCATGGCCCGGTAACCGGCGTCGTTCGGGTGCAGGTGGTCGCCGCTGTCGTACGCGGGCGCGATGCGCTCCGGGTCCTTCGGGTCGGCGAGGGCCTTGTCGAAGTCGACGTACGCGTCGTACTCGCCGGACGTCCGTACCCACCGGTTGAACTCGTCGCTCACGGCGGCCGCGCGCTCGCCGTAGTGGTCGGAGCCGCCGAGCGGGAGCAGGGTGGCGCCGACGATCCTGACCCCCTTGGCGCGCGCCTGACGTATCAACTCGCGGTGGCCGTTGATGAGTTCACGGGACGAGACGACGGGCGCCGGCTTGTAGGTGGGCTTGTCGGTCTCGCTGAAACCGATGTCGTTGAGGCCTTCGAGGACGACGACCGTGCCGACGCCGGGCAGGTCGAGGGCGTCCCGCGCGAAGCGGTTGGCGCTCTTCTCGCCGTACCAGGCCGAGTCGTTGAGGACCAGGTTGCCGCCGATGCCGGCGTTGAGGACGGGCCTCGGCCTGTCCGCCTTGTCGAGGCGTTCGGCGAGGGCGTCTGACCAGCGGCGGTCGCGGTCGGTGGAGGAGGCGAAGCCGTCGGTGATGGAGTCGCCGAAGAGGACGACGCCGTCACGCCGCTGCCGCGCCTCGCCGTCCACGTCCACGCCCGCGAGGTAGTACCAGGACTCGGTCGACTCGCCGAAGGCCCGGCCCGCGGTGTCGGCGGAGTGGTCGCCGTCCGCGCGGTAGCTGGTCGCGAAGGACTGCGCGTGGAAGGTGGCGGGCCCGGTCGTGCCCGCCAGGTGCAGGGTCACGGTGACGGACTCGAACGGATCGAGCTCCAACCCGGCGGCGTCACTGGAGAGTTGGCCACGTGCGGGAATCGTGACGGACCGCTTCCCGTCGAACGTGAGGCGTCTGACCGACCCCTTCTCGACCGACGCCCCCTTCTTCGTACGGGCGATGGTGGCGCCCGCGACCTTCAGCGGGGAGGTGCCGTACGCGTTGGAGAGCCGGATGCGGGCCCTGTCGCCGCCCTCCGTGACGCGGACGACCTGGCGCAGGGTCTGGCCGTCGAAGCCGGCCTCCGACCAGTTGGGCTTGAAGCCGGTGCTGGGGCGCTGCGGGGCGGCGGCCCAGGCCGCGGTCCACGACGGGCCCGCGGCGGGCCGCTCGGGGGACGCCTCGGCACCGGTCACGGCGAGGGTCGTGGTCAGGGCGAGGGCGGCGGCGGTGGCGGTGACGGCGAGGGAGGTGCGGGCACGCGAAATCATGGCGATCTCCTGGCGGTTGAAGAGAGAGGGTGTCCGTCCGGCGGGCCGCCGTCCTGACTCCTCAAAGATCCGCCGGAAGCGATCCCCCATCAACGGCGATCCGTGAAACGATCGACGCGCTCAGGCTTATCGATGCAGGTCACAGCAGGTATGACGGTAGGTACCGGGGGGTACGTGGTGGAACGGCAAGAGCTGGAGACCTTCTTGACCCTGGCCGAGGAGCTGCATTTCGGCCGCACCGCCGAGCGCCTGCTGCTCTCCCAGGCCCGGGTCAGCCAGACGCTGAAGAAGCTGGAGCGCAGGATCGGCGCCCCGCTGTTCGAGCGCACCAGCCGCGTGGTGCGGATGTCCCCGCTGGGCCGTCAGCTGTACGAGGACCTGGCGCCCCTCCACGCCCGGATGGAGGCGGCCGTGGCACGCGCCAAGGACACGGCACGCGGCGTCGACGGCGAGCTGAACGTCGGCTTCCTCGGCTCGGGCGCGGGCACCCTGACAGCCCCGATCCTGGCGATGTTCCGGGAGCGCTGCCCGCACGTCGAGGTGCGGATGCGGGAGACCCAGTTCCAGGACCCGCTGGGCGCGCTGCGCGGCGGCGAGGTCGACCTGCTCTTCACGTGCCTGCCGGTCGACGAGCCGGACCTCACGGTCGGCCCGGTCGTCATCAACGAACCGCGCATGCTGGCGATGCCGCTCGGCCACCCGCTCGCCGGCCGCACATCGGTCTCCTTGGAGGAGCTGGCGGGCGAGACGTTCTTCGGCGTCGTGAACGGCGCGCCCGCGTACTGGTGGGACTTCCACGTGCCGCCGCGCACGCCGAGCGGCCGCGAGATCCACCGCGGCCGCGCCGTCGCGTCCTTCCAGGAGCTGATGACCCTCGTCGCGACGGGCCAGGGCATCTCACCGGTCGTCGCGTCCGTGGAGAAGTACTACGCGCGGCCCGACGTCACGTTCGTACCCCTGCGGGACGTGCCGTCCGCGGACGTGGCGCTGATCCACCGGACGGCGGGCGTCGGCGCCCGGGCGGAGGCGTTCATCCGGGCGGTGGGGGACGCGGTCGCGGCGAACGGTGGACCGGCGCGGTTCTGAGAGCCAGGGGACGGCTTCTCAGGGCCCGGCGACGTCCGAGCGGTCGTTGCACAGCGCCCAGATGACGAAGACGCCGATCGCGATCGAGATGAGCGCCCAGATCGGCGTGTACGGCAGCCACAGGAACTGCGCCACGATGGCCAGCGCGGCCAGCGCGACGCCGCTGGCCTTCGCCCAGCTCGCGCCCTTGAGGATGCCCCAGCCGACGACGGCCACGAGGATGCCGAGGACCAGGTGGATCCAGCCCCACGTGGTGAGGTTGAACTTGTAGACGTAGTCGCCGATGCGCTCGTAGACGTCGTCCTTGGCGATGCCGGCGACGCCCTCGAAGATGCCGAGGATGCCGTTCACCATCATCAGGACGCCGGCGAACATGGTGCCGCCCGCGGCCCACCCGCTCTCCCGGGTCGGGTGCGGCTCGTGTGTTCCGTGGCCGGGCCGGTGCGGCGCGCTGGCGCTGCTCATGGCCACCACCCCCTCGTCTCTCTGCTCGGGTCTCAGGTGGACTCACAGCCTGTGACGCCACGAGGGGCACGGCGAGCGGTGCTGGGCCGAACGGGTGGGGCGGTGTCTCCGTTTCCCGTGAACGTTCAAAGACAGGCTCTGACTGAGCGTTTCGCCCTGTCTGATGGCACTATGGGGAGGTTTGTGGAGGCTGTCCGACTGACGCTGAAGTGAGAGGCGAGCCATCAGTTCGCCGT
>NZ_JBVITX010000010.1:0-370571 GCF_055597165.1 Streptomyces sp. NPDC039480
TCTGGCGTTGACTTTTGGCACGCTGTTGAGTTCTCAAGGAACGGACGCTTCCTTTGTACTCACCCTCTCGGGCTTTCCTCCGGGCGCTTCCCTTCAGTGTTTCTTTTTGTTCTTCGTTCTTGCGTTTCCGACTCTATCAGACTCTTTCGTGTCCGATTTCCTCGGTGCCTTTCCGGTTCCCGCTCCGCCTTTCGGCTTTCGCGTTTCCCTTTCCGGCGGTTCCGACTTTATCAGAGATTCTGAGTCGGATTTCCCGCCCCGTTCGGGTGGTCCCAAGGCACCTGAGTGCTCCGGGTTCCCTCGCAGGCGGAGCCGTAAACCTAACGGAGCGGGGCGCCCCGATGCAAATCGAGGTGCCCCGCTCCGAAGAAGGCGCGGTCAGGAGGGTCAGACCTCCACGACCACCGGCAGGATCATCGGGCGCCGGCGGTAGTTGTCGGAGACCCACTTGCCCAGCGTGCGGCGGATGAGCTGCTGCAGCTGGTGGGGCTCGACGACGCCGTCCTGCGCCGACTTCTCCAGGACTTCCTGGACCTTCGGGACGACACTGCTGAACACCGAGTCGTCGATGCCGGAGCCGCGCGCCTGGATGTGCGGACCGCCGGTGATCTTCCCCGTACTGGAGTCCACCACCACGAACACCGAGATGATGCCCTCGTCGCCCAGGATCTTGCGGTCCTTGAGAGCGGGCTCGCCGACATCGCCCACGGAGAGGCCGTCCACGTAGACGTATCCCGCCTGGACCTTGCCGACGATCTTCGCCTTGCCCTCGACGAGGTCGACGACGACGCCGTCCTCGGCGATCACGATGCGGTCGTGCGGGACGCCGGTGAGGGCGCCGAGCTCGGCGTTGGCGCGCAGGTGGCGCCATTCGCCGTGGACCGGCATCAGGTTCTTGGGCTTGCAGATGTTGTAGAAGTACAGGAGCTCGCCGGCCGAGGCGTGGCCGGAGACGTGCACCTTGGCGTTGCCCTTGTGGACGACGTTCGCACCCCAGCGGGTCAGGCCGTTGATCACGCGGTACACCGCATTCTCGTTGCCGGGGATCAGCGACGACGCCAGGATCACCGTGTCGCCCTGGACGATGCGGATCTGGTGGTCGCGGTTGGCCATGCGGGAGAGCGCGGCCATGGGCTCGCCCTGCGAACCCGTGCAGACCAGGACGACCTCGCTGTCCGGCAGGTCGTCGAGCGTCTTGACATCGACGACTAGGCCCGGCGGCACCCGGAGGTAGCCGAGGTCTCGGGCGATGCCCATGTTGCGGACCATCGAGCGGCCGACGAAGGCGACCCTGCGGCCGTACTCGTGCGCGGCGTCCAGGATCTGCTGGATGCGGTGCACGTGGCTGGCGAAGCTCGCGACGATGATGCGCTTCTGGGCGCCGGCGAAGACACCGCGGATCACGTTCGAGATGTCGCGCTCGGGCGGGACGAAGCCCGGGACCTCGGCGTTCGTCGAGTCGGAGAGGAGGAGGTCGATGCCCTCCTCGCTCAGCCGCGCGAACGCGTGCAGGTCGGTGAGGCGGCCGTCCATCGGCAGCTGGTCCATCTTGAAGTCACCGGTGGCGACGACCATGCCTGCGGGGGTGCGGATGGCGACGGCCAGGGCGTCCGGGATGGAGTGGTTGACCGCGATGAACTCGCAGTCGAACGGGCCGAGGTGCTCGCGGTCGCCCTCGACGACCTCCAGCGTGTACGGCCGGATGCGGTGCTCCTGGAGCTTCGCCTCGATCAGCGCGAGGGTCAGCTTGGAGCCGATCAGCGGGATGTCCGGCTTCTCGCGCAGGAGGTAGGGGACACCGCCGATGTGGTCCTCGTGGCCGTGCGTGAGCACGATGCCCTCGATGTCGTCGAGGCGGTCCCTGATGGACGTGAAGTCCGGCAGGATCAGGTCGATTCCGGGCTGCTCCTCCTCGGGGAAGAGCACTCCGCAGTCGACGATCAGCAGGCGACCGTTGTACTCGAAGACGGTCATGTTGCGGCCGATCTCACCGAGGCCGCCGAGCGGGGTGACCCGCAGGCCGCCCTTCGGGAGCTTCGGAGGGGCGCCGAGTTCAGGATGCGGATGACTCAAAAGACTCTCCTCACCACGCGCGCCACGTACCTCCGGGGCACGTGGCGCGTATGACGTTCGTGCATTAGCAGTTGTTGTGTGGGGTGCGGGCGGCCGTCGGCTGCTGCCGCGCGCCCGCGTGTTCCGCTTATTCAGTTGTGAAGTCTGTGGTTACAGCTGTACCCCGCCGGCGGCGAGATCGATCTTGAGCTGGGCCGTCTCGTCGGGTGACAGCTCCACCAGGGGGAGGCGGAGCGGTCCCGCGGGACGGCCCTGGAGCGCCAGCGCCGCCTTGGTCGTGATCACGCCCTGCGTACGGAACATGCCGGTGAAGACCGGGAGCAGCTTCTGGTGGATCTCCGTGGCCTTCTGTACGTCACCCGTGAGGTGCGCCTCCAGCATGGCGCGCAGCTCCGGGGTGACGACGTGGCCGACGACCGAGACGAAGCCGCACGCGCCGACGGACAGCAGCGGCAGGTTCAGCATGTCGTCGCCGGAGTACCAGGCGAGGTCCGAGCGGGCGATGGCCCAGCTGGCGCGGCCGAGGTCGCCCTTGGCGTCCTTGTTGGCGACGATGCGGGGGTGCTCGGCGAGGCGGACCATCGTCTCGGTGTTGATCGGTACGCCGCTGCGGCCCGGGATGTCGTAGAGCATGACCGGCAGCTCCGTGCTGTCGGCGATGGCCGTGAAGTGCCGGAACAGGCCCTCCTGCGGGGGCTTGTTGTAGTACGGCGTGACGGTCAGGAGGCCGTGGGCGCCCGCCTGCTCGGCGGCGCGGGCCAGCTCGATGCTGTGGCGGGTGTCGTTCGTGCCGACGCCGGCGACGATGTGGGCGCGGTCTCCGACGGCGTCCAGTACGGCTCGTACGAGATCGTTTTTCTCCGCGTCACTGACGGTCGGGGACTCACCGGTGGTGCCGTTGACGACGAGGCCGTCGTTGCCTGCGTCCACCAGATGAGTGGCGAGCTGCTGCGCGCCGTCGAGGTCGAGTGCGCCATCCGCCGTGAACGGCGTGACCATGGCGGTGAGGACCCTCCCGAAGGGGGTCTGCGGAGTGGAGGTCGGAGCCATGGGTAACACGCTACTCGCTGCTCAGCGCGGGGTCGCCCCTCGGGGGATGTGTGCGGACCTGACAAGTGTGGAGCCCGGCACTGCCTGCTCGGGGGTTCAAGCAGTGCCGGGTCCGTTTGATCAGGCTAGATGAACTTCACGAAGTGCCGCAATACGGACACTTCGCTCGGTCCACCCGCACATCAGTGCCTCGCCCGCTCGCGGGTAGGCCCCGACAATCGGCCGTTCGGTGAATCGCCAGCACATTCTTCGACTAATTTGCTGAAACAGGGCACCTTTTGGGCGTTTCACGCGTCTGTCTATACAACAGAGTCCACAGAGCTCCGTTCGAGACCCGTGAGGAGAAGCGCGCCCCATGTTCCGTCGGCGAGAGCCCGTTCCGTTCGCCTTCATCGCCGAAGCCGACAAGTTCCGCAGTAACGTCACTCCCCCACCCCGTGAGCGCGCATCGGCCAGTCAGATCGTGGGCCGCACGCTCATCGGCCTGACCGTGGTGGCCGGGCTTGTGGGATCCCTGCTCTTCGGGATGCCCGCCATGTCGGCCGACCAGTCACCGGCGCAGACGCAGCAGTCCGAAGCTGCCGACGGCCGCTGACCGGCGCCGACCGTCGTCCGGACTGACTCGTCCGGACCCCCAAGGGTGGTAGCAGGGGGCACGGCTCGATAGCCTCACCGGGCACAGCCCATGTGTGGATCGAGTGAGGATCAGCCCGTGCCCCTGCCCTTCCTGACCGCGGACCGCACTTTCGACGACGTGGCCGCCGACACCGCGCTGCCCTTCGAAGACCGCGATCACTGGCGCCGGCCCTACCGGCCCGGTCCCTGGCGCGTGGGCGCCGCGGCACTTCTGCTGCTGCTCGCCTCGTTCGTCCTCTTCGCCGCCGTGGTCATCGCGTTCGCGGACTCCCTCGCGGGCGCCGCGATCTGCGCCGGGCTCGCCGCCCTCGTCATCGTGAGTTCCCTGCGGCTGCTGCGCATGGGCATCTGGGTGAGCGCCCACGGACTGCGCAAGGTCGGCTTCCTGACGACACAGACGCTCCCCTGGAGCCGCATCTCCGCGGTGCGGACCGCGCAGCAGCCCGTGCGCTGGCTGGGTCTGCCCCGCACGGTGCAAGGGCAGGCACTCATCCTCGTACGACGTGATCAGCAGGCCGTCGAGGCGCGGCAGCTGCTCCTCACCGACCGGAACGCCGACTTCCTGGCACGGCACGAGGCGTTCAACCGCGCGGCCGACTCCATCGAGGTGTGGGCCGACGAGTTCCGGCCCGCCGCCGAGTACAGCCCCACCGCCTAACCGCCTGCCGGCTCAGACGTTCACCGGCTTGCCCGCGTGCAGGGCGATGGCCCGCTGCATGGCCTTCCGCGCGCGGGGGGTGTCCCTGGCGTCGTGGTAGGCGACGGCCAGCCGGAACCAGCAGCGCCAGTCGTCCGGTGAGTCCTCCGTCTCCGCCTTGCGGCGGGCGAAGACCTCGTCGGCCGAGTCGCGGTCGATGCGGCCGCCCGGCGTGCGCTTCAACTCGTCGACGGGCAGGCCGCCTTCGGCCTCCAGCTCGGCGGCGAGGCGGTTGGCGCGCTGGACGAACTGGGTGTTCTTCCAGAGGAACCAGACGCCGATGACCGGCAGGATCAGCACCGCGACACCGAAGGTGACGGTGAGCGCGGTGCCGTGCTTTATGAGGAGCACGCCGCGGCTGCCGACCAGGACGAAGTAGACGACCAGGACGGCAGCCGTGACGGCGTAGGTGATCTTCGCGCGCATGAGGTCCGCTCCCCGGATCAGCCGAGATCCAGGAAGTGTTCCAGGCCGAACGTGAGCCCCGGGGTGCTGACCACGCGGCGCGCGCCGAGCAGGATGCCCGGCATGAAGCTGCTGTGGTGCAGCGAGTCGTGGCGCACGGTCAGGGTCTCGCCCTCGCCGCCGAGCAGGACCTCCTGGTGTGCGAGGAGGCCGCGCAGGCGCACGGAGTGCACCGGCACGCCGTCCACGTCCGCGCCGCGGGCGCCGTCCAGGGCCGTCGTCGTGGCGTCGGGCTGCGGGGCACTGCCCGCCGCCCTGCGCGCCTCGGCGATGAGCTGGGCGGTGCGCGTGGCGGTGCCGCTGGGGGCGTCGGCCTTGTTCGGGTGGTGCAGCTCGACGACCTCGACGGACTCGAAGTACGGCGCCGCGATCTGCGCGAACTTCATCGTGAGGACCGCGCCGATGGAGAAGTTCGGGGCGATGAGCACGCCCGTCTCCGGGGACGCGGCCAGCCACGTCCGCAGCTGCGCGAGGCGCTCGTCGGTCCAGCCCGTCGTACCGACGACGGCGTGGATGCCGTGTCGTACGCAGAAGTCGAGGTTCTCCATCACCGAGTCGGGATGGGTCAGCTCGACCGCGACCTGGGCGCCGGCCTCGGCCAGCGACTCCAGATCGTCGCCCCGGCCGAGGGCGGCGACCAGTTCCATGTCGTCGGCGGCCTCGACGGCCTTGACGGCCTCGGAGCCGATACGGCCCTTGGCGCCGATGACCGCCACGCGCAGCTTGCTCATGTCCTTCATTCCTTACGTCGGTCCCTTGCGGGGACTGCGCTACCTACGCGACCGCTTCGTGGAGGCGGGCCGCCTGCTTGTCCTTGAGCGGGCCGATGGCCGACAGGGACGGGCGGTGGCCGAGCACGTCGCGGGCCACTTCGCGCACCTCGTCGGGGGTGACCGCGGAGATCTTGGCCAGCATGTCGTCGACCGACATGTGCTCGCCCCAGCAGAGCTCGCTCTTGCCGATGCGGTTCATCAGGGCGCCGGTGTCCTCGAGGCCGAGGACGGTGGAGCCCGCGAGCTGGCCGATCGCCCGGGTGATCTCGTCGTCCGTCAGTCCGTGCTCCGCGACCTGGTCGAGCTCGTCGCGGCAGATCTTCAGGACGTCGTGGACCTGGCTGGGGCGGCAGCCCGCGTAGACACCGAAGAGGCCGGTGTCGGCGAAGCCCGACGTGTACGAGTACACGCTGTAGGCCAGGCCGCGCTTCTCCCTGACCTCCTGGAAGAGGCGCGACGACATGCCGCCGCCCAGGGCGGTGTTCAGGACGCCGAGGGCCCAGCGGCGCTCGTCGGTGCGGGCCAGACCGGGCATGCCGAGGATGACGTGGGCCTGCTCGGTCTTGCGGTTGATGACCTCGACGCGGCCCGCGGTGCGCAGGGCGCGGGAGCCCTGACGGGGGCCCATCGGGACCGCGTCGGTGCGCTGGAGCGCGCCGGCCTTCTCGAAGGCGGCACGGACCTGGCGTACGACCTTGTTGTGATCCACGTTGCCCGCGGCGGCGACCACGAGGTGGGTCGGGTCGTAGTGCTTCTTGTAGAAGCGGCGGATGCGGTCCGCGGTGAGGGCGTTGATCGTGTCCTCGGTGCCGAGGACCGGGCGGCCGAGGGGAGTGTCGCCGAGCATCGTGTGCGCGAACAGGTCGTGCACGCAGTCGCCCGGGTCGTCCTCGGTCATCGCGATCTCTTCGAGGATGACGCCGCGCTCGGCGTCGACGTCCTCCTGGCGGATGAGGGAGCCGGTCAGCATGTCGCAGACGACGTCGATGGCGAGCGGCAGGTCGGTGTCGAGCACGCGCGCGTAGTAGCACGTGTACTCCTTCGCCGTGAAGGCGTTCATCTCGCCGCCGACCGCGTCGAGCGCGGCGGAGATGTCCAGAGCGCTGCGCTTCTTGGTGCCCTTGAAGAGGAGGTGCTCCAGGTAGTGCGTGGCGCCGTTCAGCGAAGGGGTCTCGTCGCGTGATCCGACGTTGGCCCAGATTCCGAAGGTGGCCGAGCGCACGGAGGGCAGGGTCTCCGTGACGACGCGCAGGCCGCCGGGGAGGGTCGTCCTGCGGACGGTGCCGATGCCGTGCTCGCCCTTGATGAGGGTTTGGGTACGGGCGACGGCCCGCCCCTCCGAAGAGGGGCGGGCCGTCGTCGTGGTGCTACGCGACGTCACTTGTCGGTGTCGTCCTTCTGGTCTTCGCCCTCTTCGCCGTCGATGACGGGGATGAGGGAGAGCTTGCCGCGGGAGTCGATCTCGGCGATCTCGACCTGGACCTTCTGACCCACGCCGACGACGTCCTCGACGTTCTCCACGCGCTTGCCGCCGGCGAGCTTGCGGATCTGCGAGATGTGCAGCAGACCGTCCTTGCCCGGCATGAGCGAGACGAACGCGCCGAAGGTCGTCGTCTTCACGACGGTGCCCAGGTAGCGCTCGCCGACCTCCGGCATGGTCGGGTTGGCGATGCCGTTGATCGTGGCGCGGGCGGCCTCGGCGGCCGGGCCGTCGGCGGCACCGATGTAGATGGTGCCGTCGTCCTCGATCGTGATGTCGGCGCCGGTGTCCTCCTGGATCTGGTTGATCATCTTGCCCTTGGGGCCGATGACCTCACCGATCTTGTCCACCGGGATCTTGACAGTGATGATGCGCGGCGCGTTCGGGGACATCTCGTCCGGAACGTCGATCGCCTCGTTCATCACGTCGAGGATGTGCAGACGCGCGTCACGGGCCTGCTTCAGCGCGGCGGCCAGGACCGAGGCGGGGATGCCGTCGAGCTTGGTGTCGAGCTGCAGCGCGGTCACGAACTGCTTCGTGCCGGCGACCTTGAAGTCCATGTCGCCGAAGGCGTCCTCCGCACCGAGGATGTCGGTGAGGGCGACGTAGTGCGTCTGGCCGTCGATCTCCTCGGAGATCAGGCCCATGGCGATACCGGCGACGGCGGCCTTCAGCGGCACACCGGCGTTCAGCAGCGACATCGTGGAGGCGCAGACCGAGCCCATGGACGTCGAGCCGTTCGAACCGAGGGCCTCGGAGACCTGACGGATCGCGTACGGGAAGTCCTCGCGGGACGGGAGCACCGGCACGATGGCGCGCTCGGCGAGCGCGCCGTGGCCGATCTCGCGGCGCTTCGGCGAACCGACGCGGCCGGTCTCGCCGACCGAGTACGGCGGGAAGTTGTAGTTGTGCATGTAGCGCTTGCGCGTCACCGGGGAGAGGGTGTCGAGCTGCTGCTCCATGCGGAGCATGTTCAGCGTGGTGACGCCCAGGATCTGGGTCTCGCCACGCTCGAACAGCGCCGAGCCGTGCACGCGCGGGATGGCCTCGACCTCGGCGGCGAGCGTACGGATGTCCGTGATGCCGCGGCCGTCGATGCGGACCTTGTCCTTGATGATGCGCTCGCGGACCAGCTTCTTGGTCAGCGCGCGGTACGCACCGGAGATCTCCTTCTCTCGGCCCTCGAACTGCGGGAGCAGCTTCTCGCCGGCGAGCTCCTTGACGCGGTCCAGCTCGGCCTCGCGCTCCTGCTTGCCGGCGATGGTGAGCGCCTGGGCGAGCTCGGTCTTGACCGCGGCGGTGAGGGCCTCGAGGACGTCGTCCTCGTAGTCCAGGAAGACCGGGAACTCGCCGGTCGGCTTGGCGGCCTTCGCGGCGAGGTCCGACTGGGCCTTGCAGAGCGCCTTGATGAAGGGCTTCGCGGCCTCGAGACCGGCGGCGACGACCTCCTCCGTGGGGGCCTCCGCGCCGTCCTTGACGAGCTGGATGGTCTTCTCGGTGGCCTCGGCCTCGACCATCATGATCGCGACGTCGCCGTCCTCGAGGACGCGACCGGCGACGACCATGTCGAAGACGGCGTCCTCGAGCTCGGTGTGCGTCGGGAAGGCGACCCACTGGCCCTTGATGAGCGCCACGCGCGTGCCGCCGATCGGGCCCGAGAAGGGCAGGCCGGCCAGCTGCGTGGAGCAGGAGGCGGCGTTGATCGCGACGACGTCGTACAGGTGGTCGGGGTTGAGCGCCATGATCGTCTCGACGATCTGGATCTCGTTGCGCAGGCCCTTCTTGAAGGAAGGACGCAGCGGGCGGTCGATCAGGCGGCAGGTCAGGATCGCGTCCTCGGAGGGACGGCCCTCACGACGGAAGAACGAACCGGGGATCTTGCCTGCGGCGTACTGCCGCTCCTCGACGTCCACCGTCAGGGGGAAGAAGTCGAGCTGGTCCTTGGGCCGCTTGGAAGCGGTGGTGGCCGACAGCACCATGGTGTCGTCGTCCAGGTACGCCACGGCGGAGCCGGCGGCCTGCTTGGCCAGGCGGCCCGTCTCGAAGCGGATGGTGCGGGTGCCGAACGTGCCGTTGTCGATGACGGCCTCGGCGTAGTGGGTCTCGTTCTCCACTGTTCTCCTACGTGTCTACGTTTCGTCTTCTCGCCCCTGGACCCGTGTGACCCGGGGGCGGCGTCCCATGCGTCCTCTGGCGGACGGGGACTGTGCGGAGAAGCGCGCCGTGGATGCGGGCCGGTCTTCGATCGAAGCACCCGGGATGCTCCCGGGGGCCACTACCGAGGACCGGCGGCGGCTGCGTGCGCCTCTCCCTCGTGGGGGTTTTCGTTCTGACGCCCCGGGGCGTTTGCCACCCTCGGGGACGTGCTTGTCTTCGTGCTGGTGTCACCAGAGTACAAAGCGCCGGTGACAGCGCGCATGTACAGCAAAGGGAGCGGCCCCCTTCGAGTGCTTCGAGTGGGAACCGCTCCCTTCACGCCGTCTTACTTGGCGCCCGCCGCACCGCGACGGATGCCGAGGCGCTCGACCAGGGCGCGGAAGCGCTGGATGTCCTTCTTGGCCAGGTACTGCAGCAGGCGGCGACGCTGGCCGACCAGGATCAGCAGACCACGACGCGAGTGGTGGTCGTGCTTGTGGGTCTTGAGGTGCTCGGTCAGGTCCGAGATGCGGCGGGAGAGCAGCGCCACCTGAACCTCGGGGGAGCCGGTGTCGCCCTCCTTCTGGGCGAACTCGGTCATGATCTGCTTCTTCGTAGCGGCGTCGAGCGACACGCGTACTCCTCGTGATGTCTTCGAGTGCCTCCGAGTGCCCCTGGTCTACATCTCAGGGGAGCTTCCGTGACTCGGGAGGCCGGAATGGGCCGCCGGGCGCGGTCCCGGGCCCGGAGTCCTTGGCGGATCCGGGGGTCGGGCCGGGTCTGTGCAGGCCGGGTTCGGATCCCTGGGGATTCGCGGGTGCGCAGACAGGCGGTTGTTTCACAGGGTACCAGTCGGCTTGTGGGGCTCGGCGCGGGCCCGGGAGCACCCGGCCCGCCGACGCCGTCGGTCAGCCGCTGCTCTCGAATCCTCTCATCACCCACTGGTTGGGGCCGTCGCCCTCACTCCGCGTGACGCTTGTGGTGGCGAGGAAGATACGGCCGCGTTCGTACACGACAAGCGGCGGCTCCAGACCGTCCATCGCGGGCGCCTCGTCCTCCCCGAAGAGCAACAGGAGGGTCTCCTTCCCGGTGTCCGGGTCCAGGCTGACGGCGGCGGAGGGCGCGCTCGCCGCTTCCCGGTAGGCGATCACCTTGTCGCCGCTCATCCGCAGCGGGAACATCGGGCGGCCGGGCCTCGCGTCGAATTTACGCACGGTGTTCCCGGTCGCGAGGTCGAAGGAGACGACTTCGTTGGCCACCCGTCCGCGTGCCGTCTCCGGGGAGAAGTCTCGCGGCTTTGTCGCCATGTAGAGCTGTCGCTTGCCGACGACCACCCCGGTGCAGCGCTCCACCTCGGCACTGAAGACCTCGTCGCAGCCGTGGACGTAGCGATCACCCTCCAGCGGGATCGTGCCGCGCTGTCTGCCCTTGTCACCGCTGAGGACGATCAGATGGGTGGACCCCATGTCTCCGGACGCGACGGCGATGACGGGCGGTGACGAAGAGGCCAGGTGGACTCCCTCGATCCCCTCGGCGACGGTGTACGTCCACAGGGATTTGCCCGTACGCGGGGCGATCTTCTGGATCCGGAACTCGGGCTCCGCCGAGTCGCCGCACTGGACGAGGGCGATCAGACCCTTGCCCCCGGCGTACCCCATGTCCGTGCACTTCGAGGCGTCGGTGTCCGTCCAGAGCCGCCTGCCACTGGTCATGTCGTACGCCACCGAGACCTGCCCGGTGGCGGCAAGGACGGCCCCCCGTGTCATCGTCACGTTGACGCTCATCGCGAGGGCGCTCTCGCCGGGCAGTTTCTTGTCCCAGAGCTTCCTGCCCGTGTCGACGTCGAACACCGCGACCCGGTCGCACGGGGCGGTGACGTCCTCGCCGTCGCTGCCCTTCTCGGGCCGTTCTCCCGAGAAGGCGACCGCTGTCCGGCCGTCCACGCTGACGTGCCGGGTCACCGCACAGATGGGACCGGGGAAGTCGAGCTGCCAGACCTTCTCGGAGTCACCGATCCTGAAGCCTTTGACGACGTTCGCGATGCCCTTCGCGACGATCTTCTCCGTCGCCCAGGCGCCCTTCGCCGGGGCGGTCTCACCATCCTTGAGGGTCTTGTGTATGTACTCGGCGACGGTGCCGCCCTCGGGGGTCCTGGGAGGCGTCTCCACGGTCTCCCTGATGGCGTCGGGGGGCAGCGGTGCCGAGGCCGTGCGCTGCTTCGACGCGCTGTCGCCGTCCGGGCCCCAGAGGACCCAGCCACCTGCGCACAGCGCGGCGGTGAGCGTGAGCAGCACGCCGATGACAATCGCTGTGCGGCGCTTCTTTCCCTCGGCAGCCGTCGGCACGGGCTGGGTCAAGGGCGGGGGCGGGCCGAAGCTCACGCTGGTCGAGCCTTTCTACGCGGGTACGAATGAGTCGGGGCGCCGCGGGGCTCAGCTGGTCATGGCCCTGGCCTTGGCGTAGACGTCGAAGACCGCGAGGGTCAGCGGCACCAGGGTCAGCAGGACGAAGGTCTCGGCGATCTCCAGGAACCGGCCCCAGAAAGGCGTCACACCGGTACGTGAGGCGACCAGGCCGATGCCGGT
Organism: Streptomyces sp. NPDC039480; assembly: GCF_055597165.1. NCBI lineage: Bacteria > Bacillati > Actinomycetota > Actinomycetes > Kitasatosporales > Streptomycetaceae > Streptomyces > Streptomyces sp. NPDC039480. The sequence goes on from NZ_JBVITX010000010.1 coordinate 11,896, forward strand.
CACCAGGGTCGCCACCACCGCGATCACCGCGGCGAGCCAGATGGTCCGCAGCTCCAGCGCCCCGCTGTCACCGGCCGAGCCTGAGGGCAGGTCGAGGCAGAGGCCGATACCGAGCAGGACGAGGGCCACCAGGCCGGCGAACAGCACGGCGGCGACCTGCGCGGTGTAGCGGAAGAGGTGCGCTCGCATCAGCATCGCGACACCCGTGGCCAGGGCCAGCACCTGTCCCCACGTCTCCTCGGAGAAGCCGAGTACCGCGGTGGAGCCGATCGCCACCAGCGCGCAACCGCCGACGAGCCCGACGAGGAGTTCCTGGCCTCGGCGGGCCTGGGCGGTGATGCGATCGGCGTCGACGGGCTCTTGCGGCGCGGGATCCGTCCCGTAACTGCCGCGCGTGCCGTGCGGAGGTTCGAAGCCGATGGGCAGCCGGGCGAACCGCATGGACAGTCCGGGCAGGAAGGCGAGCGCCCCCACAGCCAGCGGGGCACACAGGGCGGCTGTCTCAACAGGTTCCAGTTGCCACAGCGCCGCAAGGAACGTGGCGAGCAGACCGACCGCGGAGGCGAAGACGAAGGCGACGAAGGGGCCGTCGCCACGTGGCGAGATCATGCCGAGGATCACGGATGCTGTCAGGACGGCGGCGCAGGCCAGCAGGAGCTGGAGCCTGCCCACGCCCTGCCCGTCAGCCACGGGGAGCAGCCCGGAGCCCGCCACCGCCACGTTCGGCAGCGCGCCGAGGCCGAGGGCGAGGGCCGATGCCCGGTCGTCGTACACCCGCGCGCGGACTGCCGCGAGGGTGAGCAGCAGAACTCCCGCGACGGCGGCGAGGATGCCCGACAGTCCGTGCATGTCATGGCGTGGGGCAGCGGCCCAGGCCACGTAGGCGAGGAGGGCCGACAGTACGGTCCCGCCGATGAGCCCGGCGCCTCGCGTCAGGTCGCCGGTCCACAGCACGCGGTCGCGGGTCACCGCTGACGCCACGATCTCGGACACATCGTCGAAGACCGCGGGTGGCAGAGACTCGGAGAAGGGACGCAGCGTGAGGAGTTCGCCGTCGAGGATGCGCTGGGCGGCGAAGGTGCGGGCGCTGTCCAGGACGGTGCCGTCGCGTCGTACGAGGTGATAGCCGACCGGAGCGCCTTCGGCCGGACTCTGCCGGGAGAGCCGCAGGATCTCGGGGTAGATGTCGGCGACAGGAACGTCGTCGGGCAGCGCCACGTCGATACGGCTGTCGGGCGCGACGATGGTGACCCGGCAGAAGCCGAAGGCCGTGCCGGGGCCGGCGCCCGAGCCGCGTCCGGATGCGCTCTCAGGGGGCATTCCGCTGCCCTGCCGCCCGAATCCGGTGGCCCTCGTGGAGGCCGTCGTGCTCACCTGCTGCTCCCCCTCAATGCTGATGCCGCTGTCGCCGTCGGTCGCGGTCGGTTCCGGTGCCTGTGGTGCTGATGTGGCGCCCACGTACTGTTCACCGACTGTGTCGCATCGCGCGGCGCGGCGCGCAGAAACCGGCCCACCTGGCTGATTGTCGGGCCGTCCCCCCGCTGCATACCCCGAAATGCCCCCATACTTCGGGCAGTTACCCGTCACGCCGACTGGCCGGTTCAACCGCCACTCATGTGCACATCCGGCACCCTATCCCCGAGTGGTGACTGGCGGTGTCAGTAGGATCACACGGCGATCGCATCGCCCGGCCACCGGGCGGCGGACCGAACGCCCGCCCCTACAAGGGAATTGGTCTCAGTGAGCCACATCGTCGTGAAGCGCCCGCCTCGCACGCTGCCCTCCGCGGTCCCCACCGACGAGGTCGTGCTGCAGCCCCCGCCCGAGCTGCCGCGCGGGCAGCAGGAGGGGGCGATGATGCAGCTGTTGCCCATGCTCGGCATGGGCGGCTCCGTCGTGTTCTTCTTCATGCCGAGCGCCCATCCGTTCATGAAGGTCATGGGCATGGTAATGGTGGCGTCGACGGTGGCCATGTCGGTAGCCATGCTGATCCGCTACCGCCGGGGCAACCAGGGGCAGTTGGCCGACCTGCGGCGCGACTACCTCGGATACCTGAAGCAGACTCGCCGTGCCGCCGTCGACACGGCGCGGGCACAGCGCGACGCGCAGTACTACCTCCACCCCTCCCCCGAGCAGTTGTGGGCCCTGGTCGCCGAGGGCAGCCGGGTCTGGGAGCGGCGCGCGGGCGACGCGGACTTCGGACAGGTGCGCATCGGTCTGGGCCCGCAGGCGCTCGCCACTCCCCTCGTGCCACCGCAGACCGGGCCGGTGGACGAGCTGGAGCCGCTCACCGCGGGCGCGATGCAGCGCTTCCTCGCCGCACACAGCACGCTGGAAGACCTGCCCATGGCCATCTCACTGCGCGCCTTCTATCACGTGACGGTCAGCGGGGAGCCCGAGACGGTGCGGGGCACGGCGCGTGCGCTCACCGCCTCCCTCGCCTCGCTGCACTCCCCGCAGGACCTGGTGATCGCTGTCGGGGCGGGCACGGCCGCCGCACCCGCCTGGGAGTGGACCAAGTGGCTGCCGCACAGCCAGGTCCCGGGAGCCGCGGACGGAGCGGGCAGCCGTCGGCTCATCACCGGTGACGCGGTCGAACTGGAGGCCATGCTCACCGCCCGGCTGCAGGGGCGGCCGCGATTCCACCCCGAGGGGTCCCCGCTGCCGGACGAGCCGCACATCGTCGTCGTACTCGATGGCCTGTCGCTGCCTCCGACGGCGGCGCTCGCCTCACCCGAAGGACTGCAGGGGGTGACGGTCGTGGAAGTCGTGCCGGGCGAACTCGCGCACGGGCGTGGCGGTTTGTCGCTCTCGGTGCGTCCCGGGGCGCTGCGGATCGAGTCGGACCACGGCCTGGTGTACGAGGGAACTCCGGATGTCCTTTCGTACGAGGGGGCCGAGGCGTTGGCCCGGCAGCTCGCCCCGCTGCGCGTGCCGTCCGGAGGCGATGACGACCAGCCGCTGCTGGCCAATCTGGAGTTCACCGACCTGCTCAACCTCGGTGACGCCGACTCGGTCGACACGAGGCGGACGTGGCGCGCCCGCTCGCTCGCGGAACGGCTGCGCGTCCCCATCGGCGTCGGCGAGGACGGCCGCCCCGTGATGCTCGACCTGAAGGAGGCGGCGCAGGAGGGCATGGGCCCGCACGGGCTGTGCGTGGGAGCCACCGGCTCCGGCAAGTCGGAGCTGCTGCGCACGCTGGTGCTCGGCCTCGCCGTGACGCACTCCTCGGAGACCCTCAACTTCGTCCTCGCCGACTTCAAGGGCGGTGCGACCTTCGCGGGCATGGCGCAGATGCCGCACGTCGCCGCGGTCATCACCAACCTGGCGGACGACCTCACCCTCGTCGACCGCATGGGCGACTCCATCCGGGGCGAGCTGAACCGCCGGCAGGAACTGCTGCGGGACGCGGGCAACTACGCGAACATCCACGACTACGAGAAGGCCCGGGCGGCGGGTTCGCCGCTCCAGTCCATTCCCTCACTCGTCCTGGTCATCGACGAGTTCAGCGAACTGCTCACCGCCAAGCCCGATTTCATCGACATGTTCGTGCAGATCGGCCGCATCGGCCGTTCGCTCGGCGTGCATCTGCTGCTGGCCTCGCAGCGCCTGGAGGAAGGGCGGCTCCGGGGTCTGGAGACGTACCTCTCGTACCGCGTCGGGCTTCGCACCTTCTCGGCCGCCGAGTCGCGCGCGGCGCTGGGGGTGCCGGACGCGTACCACCTGCCGAACGTGCCCGGGTCCGGCTATCTGAAGTTCGGCACGGACGAAATGGTGCGCTTCAAGGCGGCGTACGTCTCCGGGGTGTACCGGTCGGGATCGGGGCAGGCCGCGCCTTCAGGCGGCTCACGCCCCGTGGACCGCCGACCGGTGCTGTTCACCGCGGCCGAAGTGCCGGTGCACTACGCGGCCGTGACCGTGCCCGAACCACGTGCCGCCACGGGGCCTGAGACGGACGACGCGCTCGCCGACACCGTCCTCGATGTGATCGTGCGCCGCCTGGAGGCACAGGGCCCGGCCGCCCACCAGGTCTGGCTGCCGCCGCTGGACAGCCCGCCGTCTCTGGACACGCTGCTCCCGGGGCTCACGGCGGTGCAAGGGCGCGGCCTCACCCAGCCCGGCTACGAGGGAGCGGGACGGCTCGTCATCCCGCTGGGCCTGGTCGACAAGCCGTACGAACAGCGCCGCGACACCCTGTGGTGCGACTTCGCCGGGGCGGCCGGCCACATGCAGATCGTCGGCGGACCGCAGTCCGGTAAGTCGACCCTGCTGCGCTCGCTGATTGCGGCCTTCTCCCTCACCCACACCCCGTACGAGGTCCAGTTGTACGGCCTCGACTTCGGTGGTGGCGGGATGGCTTCCGTCGCCGGGCTCCCCCATGTCGGTGGCGTCGCCTCGCGCCTCGACCCCGAGCGGGTACGCCGCACGGTCGCCGAGGTGTACGGCGTGCTGTCCCGGCGCGAGGAGTACTTCCGTACGGCGGGCATCGCGTCGATCGCCGACTTCCGGGCACGCCGAGCCCGGGGCGAGATCTCGGTGACGGACCAGCCCTGGGGCGACGTCTTCCTGATCATCGACGGATGGGGCAACTTCCGTTCCGAGTACGAGGGTCTTGAGCCCGCCGTTCTCGACATCGCGGCGCGCGGCCTCGGCTACGGCGTCCACCTGATCCTCACCGCGTCACGGTCCATGGAGGTCCGCGCGAACCTCAAGGACCACCTCATGAACCGTCTCGAACTGCGGCTCGGCGACACCATGGACTCCGAGTTCGACCGGAAGGTCGCCGCCAACGTCCCCGCGGGAGTGCCCGGTCGCGGCCAGACGCCGCAGAAGCAGCACTTCATGGCGGCCGTTCCCCGCATCGACGGGCTGTCCTCCGACGCGGATCTCGCCGGGGCCACGGCAGCCATGGCCACCGAGGTCGCCCGCCACTGGACGGCTCCAGGTGCTCCCGCGGTCCGTCTGCTGCCGCGAGAACTGCCGGCCGGCGAGCTGCCCCCAGGCAACGTCTTCCCGGATCGGGGCCTGTCCTTCGCCCTCGACGAGAACAGCCTCGAGCCGGTCTTCGTGGACTTCGAGCAGGACCCGTTCTTCCTCGTCTTCGGAGAGAGCGAGTCCGGCAAGTCGAATCTGCTGCGGCTGCTCATCAAGCGGCTGACGGAGCGCTACAGCGGCGACGTCTGCAAGCTCTTCGTGGTCGACAACCGCCGCTCCCTCCTCGACGCCGTCCCGGCCTCCCACCTTGCCGAGTACATCCCGATGTCCAACGCCATGGACCACCACATGGCGGCGCTCGCCGACCTGATCCAGCGACGCACCCCGCCCGCGGACGTCACCGCGCGCCAGCTCCGCGACCGCAGCTGGTGGCAGGGCCCCACGGTGTACGTGATCGTCGATGACTACGACCTGGTGTCCACGTCCAGCGGCAACCCGTTGGGCGGCCTTACCGAACTGCTCCCGTTCGCCCGTGACGTGGGGGTGCGCTTCATCATCGCCCGGTCGACGGCGGGTGCGGGCCGGGCGTCGTACGAACCGTTCATGCAGCGGGTGAAGGAGCTCGGGGCCCAGGGAGTGGTTCTGGCTGGTGATCCGGACGAGGGCGACATCCTGGGCGGGGTACGGCCCAGGCCCATGCCGGTCGGCCGGGGGATCTTCGTGTCGCGGAAGCGGGGGAAGCCGATGGTACAGACAGGGCTGGTGGCCGGGGAGTTCTGAGCGCAACCTCTGAACAGCGCGGGAACACCCCAAGTAGGGTGGGCGCACAGCTCTTTCGTACGTTGTGAAGGGACCTCTCCGCCATGACAGACGCATCCGAATCCGCGGCTCAGGACAAGGCCCGTAAGGAACGCGAGAAGGAAGAGCTCTACGCCCTCGATATCTCAGACGTCGAGTGGCACAGCGCACCGGGCACCGAAGAGCACGAGGAGCGGGTCGAAATCGCCTATCTCCCCGACGGTGCCGTGGCCATGCGCTCGTCCCTGGAACCGGAGACGGTGCTGCGGTACACGGAGGCGGAGTGGCGGGCGTTCGTCCTGGGTGCGCGGGACGGGGAGTTCGATCTGGAGCCTTCGGTGCGCAATGGAGGTGTCGCGGCGGCGGAGTGACGCGTGGTGTCACTCCGCCGGGCCCACGGACAAGACGGTGGACGCCTCCCGCGCGCGTCCACCCTCTCCGCTGTTCAAGCGACTCCCCAGCTTCACTGGAAGTAGCTGGCACCCTTCAGGTCGCCGCCCCGGTAGTCACCGCCGGCCTGGCCGACCTTCTGGCCGATGTCGACGAGCGCGCGGTGGATCGCCTGGGCGTGCTTGTCCCACGCCTCCTGCTTCACGAGGTACGCCTTGTGCGCCTCGCCCTCCCAGCCCTCGGCCACCTTGGCCACGGCGCGCTTGATGTCCGCGAGGTCGGCTTCCAGCTGCTTGGCCTGGATGCCGAGTTCGGTGGCGATCGCGTCAAGTCCGCTGTATTTGACGGCGAGTTCGTTCAAGTGGACGTTTGCCATGCCCTGCCCCGTTTCTCAGTAGATGTGCAAAATCGAACGGCCGATCGGCCCACCGATTCAGTAACTGCTGATGGCCGATTGCTTGGCGCCGTACTCGACGTCAATACCGGTCATCGTCGACCGGATCTGGTCCTCGAGTCCCTCGGTGAGCTTCTCGTTGCCACTGATGCCGTCGAGGAAGTCCACCAAAATGTTGCCGATCGCCCTCATCTGCTCATTGATTTCCCTCTGCTTCCCGTCGAAAGCGTGTGCGCCGATGCCCTGCCAGTGGGTCTCCATCATGTCCAGGGTCCCTTGGAGGCGCTTGAGCTGCTTCTGGACCGAGTCGTACTTTCCCACGATCTCCTTCTTCAGAAGCGCCACTTGCTCGTTGTTCAACTTCCGGCCGTCAGACATGGCTGGACTCCCTTCGTGAAATCTCGCTGAGATGTATCGGGTCTTGTCGAACCTGCCGTACCGAGATCAGGCGCGGTGCCGAGCGCGCTTCGCCGCGAAAGCGCCGCCGCCGATCACCACAAGTGCGGCGAGGCCGCCCAAGGCCGGCCACAGCCAGTCGCTGCTGTCCTCATCCGATGACTGCTCGGCGGCGGAGGTCTCCTTGCCGACCGAGGCCGCCTCCTTCGCGGGCTGCGACGACGCGTCGGGCTTCGAGCCACCGCCGCCATCGGAACCGGCACCGTCCACGGCGGTTTTCTTGTTGGTGATGGGATCGACGTCCGCGGGCCCGGGCTTCCCCTCGCCCTTGACGACATTGCGAGCAGGGCGAATCAGTCCGTAGCCGAGGTAGTCGCTGGGCTCGTCCTTCGGCCAGTCGCGGCCGGCGGTGTCGATGAGGACGCGGAGGACCTGGTTGGCGGTCCAGTCGGGGTGCTTGGACCAGACAAGGGCGGCGGAGGCGGAGGCGATGGCGGTGGCGGCGCTGGTACCGCCGCCTCCTTCATCGCAATAGGAGCGGAAGGTCTTGTCGCACCAGCGGGGGATGTCGAGGCCGGGGGCGGCGAGGTCGACGTACTGTCCGTGTTCAGAGAACTTGGCGACTTTACCCGTCTTGTCTGCGGCAGACACTCCGATCACATTCGGGTACGCGGCCGGGTATCCGATGTAATTGTTACGCTCCGCATCATTTCCGACGCCTGCGAACATCAACTTACCCTTCGACTGCGCGTACTCCACCGCCTTCTTTTCACTGGGTCGCAAGTATTTTCCACCGAAGGACATGCTGATGATCCGGGCATCACTGTCGGCTGCGGCGCGAATGGCTTCGGGAATCCCGCTCTTTGCAGTGCCTTTGAACTTTTCCCCGATGCCGACCCGGAAGGAGATGACCTTGGCCCCCGGGGCCAGTCCCTTCAGCCCTTCCCGACCGGATCCCGCGATGAGCTCCGCCATTGTGGTCCCGTGGCTGTCGTAGTCGTCCAACGGACCGCCGGGAATTCCAGAGAAGTCTCTCCCCGGCACGACACGGCCTTGCAGGGAGGAGGTCTCGGAAACTCCTGAGTCGATGACTGCCACCCTGATGCCTTCACCAGTGCTGGCGTTCCACAGTCTCTCGGCCTCCATCGCCTCCAAGTACCACTGCCTCGACTCAATGTCGTCGGCAGCCGCACCCGGAATCACCCCTACTGACAGAAGCGTGAATGCGCCGATCGCCGGGCCCACAGCGATGAGCCGTCTCTGTTTACGGCTCATCCTCGTGAGGTCCCGCTTGCCACGTCGGTCGAGTCCCGACTCCATGTCCTGCACTTCCTCGCCCACGGGTTAGTCGATCACTGGTGGTACATGGCGTCGCCCCGCGGGCAGATGTGCCTCTGAGCCCTCGCCCGCATCATGGGGCCGTGGTGTTCCCACCCCGTCCTCCCGATCGGAGCGTCCACGATCGCCGACATGGTTTCGGATGAGACCAGCACCTCCGGCGGTGAAGCCGCTTCCACGGTTTCCTGCGGTTCGCTCACGGCCCTTGGGAGCACCGACCACGACGCCCGGGTTGCTGACGACCCCGCGTGGGGCCTGCCCCTTGGCGCCGTTGCCCTGCGGAGCGATGCCCACGAGCCCACGCTGGCCGGTACCGCCGCTCGTGGCGCGGGAGCCGCCTGAACCCTCGGTACCGATAACGGGCCCTTGCGGCACTCTGGGATCCCTCAGCCCGGAAGTCGGCCCCGGGCTGGGCCGACCACCGACTACGCCTTGCCCCTGTTGTGAGCCGGTCACGTTCGGGATACCGGGCCTCGGGCCCGTTTCGCCGAGACGTCTCGGAGTACCGCCGGTGAGGCCGCGTCCCACGGGTGGTTGCCCGGACGTCACGGGGTTGCTGTTGCTTCGCCCTTGTGCGGTCGGACCGACAGGGGCGTTGCGGCCGACCGGCGTGGTCGGACCGCGCCCGGCGCTGTCTTGCGCTCTTCCGGGGCCGCTCGGCCCCGTGCGCCCCTGCGCTGGCGGAGTCTGCTTCGAACTCGCCGCAGGCGCCGGTCCGCGTGCGGTGCGGTCACCAGGCATGAGGGTCGAGCGCCCGCTCCCGAACGGGGGAACCGGGAGCCCCTCATGGGGCGTTGGGCCCGGGGTCGGAGACGGAGGCCCGGGCTGAGGAGCAGTGGTCTGCGGAGGCAACGTATGAACGCTGTCGATCTCTGTGCCCACCACTCGTTCCGGAGCGACGACTGGGCCGGGCCCTTCGCGGTGAGTCGGCAAAGGGCCGTCCACCGAGCCCGGCCCTCCGGGGAGAGCCGGGCCAGGGGAGTGAGGAGGGGAGCCTGCTGAAGCCCCGCCACCGCTGACGGGGGCGGGAGCAGTCGAGGACTGTCCACCCTGCCCCGCCGCGGGCGAAAAGAACCCATCATCCACGACCGGCTCCGGCACCCCTACCTCTGGCATAGCCGAAAACGAGGGCGGCTCCTGACTCGCCATGCCTTCCCGGGACACCTGGTAGAACGACGCCAACCGGTTCATCTGGTTGATCGCCTCTTGACGGTGTTTCTCCGCCTTGACGGCAGCGCCGTACTCCTCGTTCCCCTTGACCCGCTTCGGAGCGGGTATGTCCTCCACGGCCTTCGGGTCGGCACGGTTGTCCCGAGGAGGCATGGAGGCGCGTACGGACGCCAACCCCGCCCCCGCCGACTGCATATGCACACTCACGGCAGCGGCGAAGTCCGAGAGCTTGTGCGTGTCGTTGACCAGGTTCTTGCCCCACTTGCGGAATGCCTCGCCCGCTTCTCCCTCCCAGTCGACCCGGTCGATGTGCTGACCGAGCTCCCGGGCAGCAGCAGCGATCGCGTTCCGCGCTCCCTGCAGCGCCTTGCCGGCGCTCTCCATGTCCTCCGGTTTGGCCTGATCGACCAAGTCGATCATGTCGTTGAGGCGATGTCCTTCGAAGCTCACTAGGACCACCCCGCATCGGACTTGTCGCTGCCGTGGCCGCCCTGCGCGTCGGGCTTGCCACCGCGTTGACGCTCGTCCGGCATCTCTTGGTGGCCGACTCTGGTCTGGATTGCCCAGAAGCGCTGCCGCAGGTCCTCTTCGATGTTGTCGAAGCCGACGTCGGCGCCGTGCACAGCGATCCCCATGGCGTCGATCTGGTCTCCGAGCATCTTGGAGAGCGAGGTCAGCCGCTCGTGGACCTGGTCGTACTGCGAGTACAGAGCGTCGGCCTCGGGAAAGGCGCTGCCGGCGCCGCTGAAGGATCCCCGAGAGACCTTCTGCGCGCCGACCTTCGACGCGCTGCCGGCCGAACCCTCGAACTCAGTAAGAAGCGTGTTGATGCGCCGCCGGAACGTCTTCAACGCTTCCAGCCCGCGCTTGACATCGGCGCCTGCAGATGGCGCGGTTTCCCCATGCCCGTGCGTAGGAAGCACCAGGCCTTCCCTCCCCGTTACCTGCCTGCCCGAGACCCTCAAGATCGCGGTGGCTGGTGGTCAACAGATACCCCCCACGCCACTCTAACCACTACGCATCGCTACCCCAACGGGCTTGCTCGATGGGGCAGTTGTGATTCAGCCAGTGAGTGGCACACACACGCGCCCAAAAACCACCCACAAGTTATATACAGGCTCGTCGCGGAACCATTACCGGCCAACACAGCCGGACAGGCGCACCACAACACCGCCCACAGCACGGCACGTTGTTAAGTTGCTCCGATACGCAGACATCCTGACGCTCGGTGCCTGCCGCAGCGATGCTGCGGTATCACTCCCAACGGCTGCCTAGGCCGCCGGACACCACGCAGCACAACTAGTCGAGAGATGGGACGACTTGATGAAGGCAGGGGCACACAACACAACGGATGACGGAGGAGGTACGCGTCCTGTCGGGACTCAGTTGAATGCCCTTCCCGACAATCCGAGTCCAAGCAGCCCGTTGCACAGCCCACCAGATTTGGCATCCTCCCCGGCCGAGAAGCAAGCGGCCGCCCGAGCAATCGAGGATCACATCGAGCCGGGCACCAAGGCGGCGGGCGCGTGGGCTGACGAAGAGACGAGGACCGCCGTGACGGCTCTGAGGGCGGATGGCGGGTGGCTTACATCCGGTGCGCTGAAAGAAGCTCACAAGATCTGGGGCGACCAGGTGCGGAACCTCATGCACCGCCTGTCGTCCGAGAAAGCAGCACTGCGGAGCAACAACAATGTGCTGACCGCGACAGACAGGGCAGTTGAGTCCGGGGTGCGGAACTCATCCGCCCTGAATTCCTACTGACCGCAGCCCACCGCCGCCACACAGCCAACGGGGACAAATGCCAACCTACAGCGAAATCATGAAGACAGATCTGTCAGTACTGAGCACTGCTGCCGACCGCTGGGAGGAAATGGCAGCGAAGAAGCTGCACGGCCAAGAAATGACTTACAAGCGTGACGTACGGCGGATTTCGATGGGGACAACCTGGACGGGCCTGAGTGCGGAAGCCGCAGATAAGCGCTTCGAGGTAACCCTCAAGGAGTTTAAGAAAGCACAGAAAGAAGCAAAAGCCATCGCGTCCCTTCTCCGGGAGGCAGAGGGTCTGTTCCGCGCGTTACGCGGCAACCTCAAGACCGCTTGTGAAGACGCAATCGAAGCCGGCATGAAGATTTCCGACCAGGGAGCCGTGTCTTATGACACCAAGAGACTGACTGCGGCGCAACTGACCGCCTACCTTCATGACCCCGGGTACCAGGACAGCGCAAAGAATGCTGCCAATTCGTGGCAAGAACGCATCGACCAGATCGTGAAAGACGTATGTGATGCCGACAAAGATGTTCAGACAGCCCTGCAAGGTGTAGCGATAGACGGGGATGTCAGTGACGGCACCCTTCAGGGCTTTAATGGTCAGGCTCAGGGTGACATAAAGAAATACGCACACCGGGAGAACTTGGGAACGCAGAATGATGGCTGGAAAGCCGACGGAAAGGTCAAGCTGTCCTTGCTCGACGCAGGGTTCCTGGTCACCTCCGATCCGAAGTATGGCAAGCAGGCCGCCGTGAAGGCATACGCCGATGCGATACACGCGACTGTCGAGGGGACGCTGACTCGCGGAGATTGGAAACTCGCCGGCATAGCAGACGGCTACGCCGGTGCCAGGGCTACTGCGAACTACGGTTTCAACGCAGAGGGTGCCGTCGGTAAGGCAGAGGCCTCTGTAGGGTTGCGGGCTCTGACCGAAGGACGCGCCGAATACGGTCCTTACGCCGCCGGATACGGGCGCGCCGAAGGGTTCGCCGGAGGAGAGGCAGGAGTCAACGTCAAAGCCACTAAGGAAGAGATCACCGTCGGAGCGAAGGCGTTCGCCGCAGCGAAGGGAACCCTTGCGGGAGGAGGGGAAGTAGCCGGCGTTGGAATCGGCGGGACTGCCGAAGGCTGGTACGGCCCGGGCGCCGAAGCTTGGTGGGGATACAAAAAGGACGATGACGGCACGTTCCACCTCGGAGGAAAAGCTGGCGCTTCGCCTATCATCGGTGGCGCGTTGGGAGTTGAAATCACTGTTGACCCTGACAAGTTCACCAAGTCCGCTTCCGACGCCGCTGACGCGCTGGGCGAAGGGGTCTCCGCAGTCGGCGACGGAATTGACGCAGTCGGCGACGGCCTGGGATCCCTTAAGGACTCTGTCACCGGTTTGCTTTAGCGGACTCCTCTTGCAGAGGGATTCACCTGATCATGACGCGTGCACCTGTCAAGTTTCGATTGCCCGACGGCTGGGTCCCGGCCCACCCGAAAATGTTTATCAATGGCATCACAGATTTCGCCGCAATGCTCCCTGTGCCGGATTCAGGCTTCGCGGCCAACATCACCATAAACAGCAAAGCGCTATCGGGCGAAACCACTCTGTCAGACCTAGCAGATGAATCGGTTGAGCACCTGCACGGAGTCGCTGAAGGTGTGACCTTGACCGCTCGTCGCGAAGCCGGACCTCGCGAGGAACCCGCCCTGATTCAACGGCTGCTTTTCGCGGCCACCATCAATGGAGTGCGTCAGAACCTTGCCCAATCGCAGGTTTACTTGACACTCGCGGACAAGGAGAATCCCATAGCTAAACGTATAGCCGTCCAGCTTACCCTGACGGCCACCGAAAATCAGCATGACACAGTCTTGATTGACTTCCAGAAATTCGTCCGCACAGTCCGTCCGGATTCGGAATCGGAAGCGAAATCGGGAGATTAGTCGTGGGAATTTGGAGCAAGCTGACCGGTACACAGTTCCCCAACAGCGATGCAGCGTCGCTGCATCCGATAGAAGTCCGGGCCGCGCTACTCGCACTTAACGGACCTGATGTGCCGTATCGTGTACGCAATGCCCTGCCCGCCGAGAAAGCCGATCTGGTAGCGGAGTGCCAGATCGCGAGGGTGGGCTTGAAAATGAAAATCAGGATGCGCCTGGTCCCTCAGAAGCACGAGGTGCGCGTCCTGCAGGAGCGATGGGAGAATCGTTCGGCTACAAACTCAAGTTCCCAATACGGTCGCGGCCACGCACCCGCCGTATTTCGCCAGCGGGAAACTGTGCAAGGAGCCGACGGCAAGAGGCGCCAGGTCGAGGTGTATCGCTTCGACACGCGGGAGGTGACCGATCCTCTCGCCAGTGCCGTACTGGCCTCCGGGTGGACTTGGCGGGGGGTATTGAAGCTATAACGTCAGATCATCACGTGGATACGGACAAACCGGACCGGCCTGTGTCAATCCTGCCGCGTGAGGATTCAAATGCATCACCTCATTCCCCTCTGGGGAAATCTGCGATTGCATCACTGGAACGTATGACTGGCACTGCCGCACCATATGGCGGCATGGATTCCGTGATGGAACAGCCACTGGCTTCAGCGACGCGTCTACAGCCGGGCGCAGGATGGCGGACGACGTGACAACCGAAGTTCAGAGCTGCGGCCGCATGGGATGATCTTCAGCCTGGAACAAGCGTTGCCGTCTGTGATCGACGCAAAGCCAGCTTTCTCAACCACAAGAGAGTGGTGGGGGTCGTCGACCACCCTGCAGCGCGTCGCTACTCGTCAACGAGCGGTTGGCACTGTGAACTGCCCGAACCAGAAAGATCTCGAACGCAAGTGGGGTCAGCTGCGGTAGTAATACTTAGCCGCGATCACGCCGGCGCGCATCCCGCACGGCCACACCTGCTCCACCCAGCCCCACCACGACGATCACAGCGCCTACAGCGACGTAGGTGGCGATGCGCGCCGTTCGTTCCTCTGCCGTCTCGCCGAGGTGCAGCTTCGCAGGGGTAGGCGCCTCTCCCACAGTGACGCCTCCTCGGGGTGATGGTGTCTCAAGCCGATGGTTGTCTTCCGTCAATGCGCGCACGGGGTCCGCTATGCCCCAGCCCACCAAGCGGTCGTGGCCGGGTACCGACCGTTCCGCTGTTTGTTGGATCTGGGCCGTGATCTGACGTGGAGACCAGGTGGGGTGCTTGGATTTGATGAGGGCCGCGAGGCCGGCGACGTACGGGGCCGCGAAGCTCGTGCCGCTGTCGGCGCAGTGGCCGCCGCCCGGGACCGTGGAGATCATGTCGACACCAGGGGCCGCCACGTCGACGAAGTCGCCGGACTGGGAGAAGGCGGCTCGTTCGTTGTTGCGGTCCGAGGCCGCCACCGCGAGCACACCGTCGTAGGACGCGGGGTAGGTCTTCTTGATATTGCCGCCCAGGCCGTCGTTGCCCGCCGAGGCGACCACCACCCGCCGCTGGCCGAGCGCCCTGTCCACTGCCCGCTTCAGCTCCGGTGCGGGCTTCGCCGCGTTGGCGGTGTCCTGGGAGATGTTGATGACGTCCGCGCCGGCGTCGACCGCGTGGTCGATGGCTTTCGCGAGTGTCGTCGCGGTGCCGTGGCCCTCCGCGTCGTTCTGCGTGATCGGGATGATCGTCGCGTCCGGTGCGAGGCCCACGAAGCCTGTGCCTTTGGCGGGGCGTGCCGCGATGATGCCCGCGACGCGGGTGCCGTGACCGACCGCGTCCGTCGTGCCGTTCGCCTTGCCGCGCTCGATCTTCTCTCCCTTGTCGTCCTTGGTGGGGAGGAAGTTGCGGCCACGGGACGCGTCCACGGCGGGCTTCAACTGCGGGTTCTTGGTGTCCACACCGGTGTCGATCACCGCTACGCGCACCCCCTTCCCCGTTGACTGGAGCCACAGTTCGTCCAGGAGCACGCGTTGCAGGGACCAGGGGCGCCCCTCGTAGGGCTTGGAGGGGAACGTGCACTGTCCGGACGACGCCGGATCGGCGTCGGCCGGTGTCGGCGTCGCCACTGCAAGGGTCAGAGCAGCCGTGATTGCCCCGGCCGCCCTTCTCGTGCCGCGCCAGCCGCGCGAGAAAGCAACGGAACCGTTCGTCATGCAACGTCCCCTCATGCCTCAGGAGCCCTGCGGCTGTCGTGCCGCGGCCGTCGACAGTCGCGGCCCGGTGGGCAGGAACTTGGACCAGGCCGCTGGGATCGGGGTCACGTCCGTGTCCCCGTATCCGAGGCGTGTCTGGGCTTGTTGCGCCTCCTGCTGTTGCTGCTTGCGCTGCTTCGCGGAGGTGCCGATGCCCGCGTCTTCGGTCGCGCTGTCGCTGTTGGACTGCATCGCGTACCGGAGACCCGTGTCGGTGACCAGGAAGACACCGCCGGCCTTCGTCTCGGAGCCGAGGAACTGCCGGTAGAGCTGGCCCGAGCCCGGCGTGACGTACGCGCTGGACGAGCCGGTCGGAAGCGGGGCCGGGAAGTCGGTGCCTGCCCAGGTGCTGAGAGTCGTCGCGCCGTCGTCGGCGTCGACGTCGCGCAGGACGTTGCACACGGTGTTGCGGCTGCCGCGCGTGGTGGATGCTTCGTTGGCGGTCCTGGGCCCCTCACGCGGCCATCTGTACTCCGCCCCGAACTCCTTCGTCCCGGGGCTGAAGGCCGCGGCGCTCAGTTGCCGGGCCCGGCCGTTCTGTCCGAGGGTGACCAGGTCGGGGCTGCTGAGGAGGAGTTTCGCGGTGAAGTCGGAGACCGGGGCGATCCGCCCGGGGAGAACCACGTAGTGCTGAGGCCCTTCGCCGTCCGTCGCTTTGAGGATCATGCCGACCTTGTCAGCCGCGTGGTCCCGCAGGCCCGGCACCTTCGCGTCCGCACCCGGGGGGCCGTCGATCTCGGGGAAGGCGATCGCGTCTCGGGGAAGCAGAGTGTCGAGCCACTGTTTGGAGACCCGCTGCGGTTCACGCCCGGACCCCACGAGGATGCGCAGCAGGAGCCCACGCTCCTCCCTCTCCGAGATCCGGTACGCCCTGCCGTGGGCGTCGACCACGTAGCGCGTCTTGTCCGGTCCCATGACGTACAACAGCTCGCCGCCCCGCAGACGTTCACGGCCCTCGGTCCTGTTCCGGTCACGCTCCCCGAGTACGAACGCCGCTTTCTGAATGCTGCTGCCACCCTCGACCGGGCGTTCACAGACCGCCCAGCGTTTGGCGGAGCCGGCCTCCGATGCCGAGGGCAGCCGGTCGGGGGCGTACGGGATGCCGATGGTGGCGCCGTGCGGGATCGTGCCCTTGTCGAGCACGGACTCGTCGACGTTGATGACCTCGCCCTTGCCCGAGTCGAGAAGGAGCTTCGCCGACGCCATGTTGAGGACCGGGTGCAGTTGGGATTTGCCGTGGGTTTTCAGGACGACGTAACGAGTCGTCGAGTCGCTCGCGATGATGACGTGTTCCTTGGGCTTGTCCCAGCCGGGTTTGGCCGCCGGCCGGAACATCCCCCACGCGCCGAAGACCGCCAGGACGATCACCGCGACGATGAGGCCGGGCACCACCGCGCGCAGGGGGCGAGGCGCTCCTTCCTCGGAGCCCGAGGGTGAGGGCTGGATGAACGCGGCCAGCGTGCGGCGCTTCGCGAAGATGTACGCGTTGAGTTCGTCCCGTCGTGATGCCATGCGTGTCTGGTTCTCCCCGTGAGCGACCTGAGTGGCTGCTGCTCCTCGTGCGGTGGCGGGTCGTGCCCATGCCCGCGCTCTCCGTTGTCGGGCCGGGCCCCTACTATGCCTGTTGAGTAATCGCACGTGCGGGCTGGGTGAGGTTATTGAGGTCCAAGCACCTTGCTCATGAAGGCGGTTCGGGAGAGTTACGGGGGTGGGGCTGGTGGCTTCGACGTCGCGCAGGCGGAGGGGAGGACGTACGGAGTCCGCCACTCGGACGCCGCCACGGGTTGGCAGCGGCTTGCCGGATACGTCAGGGGTTCCCGGCCCCGCCGCCACGCTCCACCTGCGGCCGGTCGCGGGCAAGTCGGGTTCGTTCCGCCTGCTGCGACTCGTTCTGCTGGAGCTCGCCGCCGCTCTGCTCGTCGCGGCCTGGATCATCGGTCCGCTGGCTCTCGCCCTGGCATCCGTGGTCGCTGCGGTGTTGGTGCTGTTGGCCGTCGTACGTCGCCGTGGGCGCCCGGTGCATGAATGGCTGGGCACCGCACGGGCGTTGAAGGCCCGGCAACGCAGCGCCGCGGAGAGATCGGTACCGCCGGGCACCGACCCCGCCTTCGCCCCGGCGGTCGAGTGTGACGCTGCCCTCCGTACGTACGCCTACAGCGGCCGCGACCGTCGCGAGGTCGGAATGATCGGCGACGGGACATTCGTGACCGCGGTGCTGCAGGTGGAATCGGACGTGACCGCCCTGCGGGCCGACCGCGGAAGGCAGCCGCTGCCGGTGAACCTGGTGCGGGACGCGCTGGAAGTGGACGGCATCCGGCTCGAGTCCGCCCAGATCGTTCTGCACACCCAGCCCGCCCCCGCGCTGCACCTTCCGCAACAGTCCCTGGCCGTCAGCAACTACGCACCGCTGCAGGCCCTCACGGGGGCGCCCGCGGTGCGGATCACCTGGGTCGCCCTCAAACTCGACCCGGAACTCTGCCCCGAGGCCGTGGCGGCGCGCGGGGGCGGTCTGGCCGGTGCACAGAAGTGCGTGGTGCGTGTCGCGGACCAACTCGCGAGTCGACTCACAGGAGCGGGTTTTCACGTGACCGTCCTGAACGAGGAAGAGGTGGCCTCCGCCATAGCGACCTCCGCCTGTGCCAATCCCCTGGTGACGGCTCAGGCCGGCCGGGCCGGGGTCCCGGAGCGCAGGACCGAGGAGTCCCCGCGCGCTTGGCGGTGTGACAACCGGCGCCACACCACCTATTGGGTGGCGCGCTGGCCGCAGTTGGGAGGGGCCGGGGGACCCGCGCTGCCGCAGGTCGTAGCCCTTCTCACTGCGGTTCCGGCGCTGACCACGACCTTCAGCCTCACGCTCGGACGCGGTGCACGGAAGGAGATCGCCTTGCGCGGTCATCTGCGGGTGACGGGCCGCGGGGACGCCGAACTGGTGGCCGCGCGGCGGTCTTTGGAGCAGGCTGCCCGTCAGGCCGGGACGGGCCTGGTACGGCTGGACCGCGAACAGTTGCCGGGGATGCTGGCGACGCTGCCGCTCGGGGGTGCTCGTTGATGGCTGTCTCGACTCCTCCGGTCACGGGTTCCCCGGGTGTCCCGGCCAGGGGATCGTTCACCGCTGCCCTGCGGGGTGGATTCGGGCTGATCGGTCCTCGGCACGGCAGACACGCGCTCTCCGCGGAGCAGGTGGACGCGCTGGCACTGCCGATCGGGGACGACGGGGTCGTGATCGGCGTGGACGCACAGGGCAGCCCCGCGACGCTCGGCGTCAATCGCCCCACTCCGTACGACATCCTCTTCCTCGGTGGACTGTGGACGGCGCAGGTCATCGCGTTGCGGGCGGCCGCGACCGGGGCGCGGGTGGCTGTGGAGACCGGGCGGGGTGGGGCCTGGGAGCCGTTGGTGCGGGCGCTCGGGGTGGGGCCCAGTGGGATGGGTGTGCATGACGTGGGGCGGGTGCCGCCTCTGGGGGCTTCCGCGGGGAGTCCGGTGCTTGTGGTGCGGGACTGCGGGATGCGGCCGCCTCGGGGGCGGGTCGTGTCCGCGCCCTGGCAGTCCGTGCTGACGGTGCTGCCCTATCTGAGTCCCGTCGCGCCTCGGCTCGTGCGGCAGGCGCGGCTCATGGGGGTGCAGCGGGTGTCGCCGGATGAAGCGGTGCAGATCGGGCGGTTGCTCGGGTTGCCGGGTGGGGACGTCGAGTCGCTGCCGACGCTGGCCGACGGGGTGACCTTGTGGTGTGCCGACCGTGACCGGCAGTACGTGATGACGCAGGCCACCGACGCCGAGACCGGATTGTTGGGTACCGCTCGGCGGATGGACTGAGTCGGCGCCGCCTCCGGCAATTCGGGGTGAGGTGTCGGCCGTTGAGTGATTTGTCCGTCACGGTTTGATGTACGTGGATCGCTCCGGGGTGGGGCGTGACGCAATGGACAGCATGGGTGGGGTGGACTGCCCTGCCGTACTGGTGGTTTTGATGATTAGGCTGGGACAGGGCGCATCGCCGGAACCCTCGAACGGGTGGTGCGCGTCCGGCAACGGGGAGAGCCAGGCGGATCGGACGACAGGAACGGTCGCCCCCCACCACGGCACGAGGGTGCTCGACCACACCAGGAGGCATTGTGAACAGCGATCGGGACGAGATCCGCGGGGGCTGGGACTCACCCGTCGATGATCAGTCCGACGCGGAGTCCGCTGCCGAGACGACGGGCGAGTTCACCATCGACTACGCGCCGCCCGCCTGGTACACGCAGAACGCTTCGGGCAGTGCGGGGGAGACGCCTTCGGCGCCGCCTGTCTCCACGCCGTCCGCCTCCGTTCCGGCTGCCCCTGCTCCGCCTGTGTCCGCTCCGGCTCCGCCCGTGGCCGCTCCGGCTGAATCCACGTCTTCTGGTTCGGATGCCGGCGCTTCGGCTGGTTCGGAGGCTTCGGCTGGTTCGGAGGCTTCGGCTGATTCGGCTGGTGCGGAGGCTGCGGCTCCGGCTGCCTCCACGCCGCCGCCCGCCATGCCGTCCTTCTCCGCTCCCCCGCCTCCGCCGGTGTCTGTGGGTCCGCCTTCGGGGAGCGTGCCCAGTGTCGTGCCCAAGTTGCCCCTTGGTAGTGGGTTCCAGCCTGCCGATCCGGAGCCGGATCCGGTCGAGGATGTGGAGGGTGTCGAGGAGACGGATGGCAAGCATGTGGAGCCGTCCGTCGTGCCGCCCGTGGCTTCCGGTGGTGGTGCCGCCGACTGGAGCGGGGCCGTTGCCGGGCCCGCTGCCTCGGTCCATGTGACCGGTGTCGTCCCGAAGAGCGAGGTCGATGCCTTGGCCGAGGCTAAGGGTGACGGCGATACCGATGGCGACGCCGAGGGCGCTGAGGGCGTGGATTCGGACCAGGGTGCGGATGCGGGTGCGGGGGCGTCTGAGGGTGCTTCTACCTCTTCGCCTGTGGCTGTTGCTCCTGTCGGGGAGCCCCTTGGCAGTGGTGACCTCGAGAGTGGCGCCACCATGCGGTTCTCCGCTCGCGCCCTCAAGCAGGAGATCGAGGAGCGGGCTGCCGCTGCCGAGGCCGCGGAGGCCCCGCAGGCCCCGGAGGTCCCGGAGGCTTCTGTCGATGAGGTCGATGAGCAGGGTGACGGGCTGGATTCCGGGGCTGATGCGAGGGCTGACGGTGACTCCGGTCTCGTAGTGGAAGACGCTGTTCCGCAGGATGCCGCCGTGCCTGGCTCTGCCGACGATGCCGAGGGCGAGGGCGAGGGCGAGGGCGAGGCTGTTCAGGACTCCGTGCCGTCCGCCTGGCCTCCGCCGCCCTCGCCGCAGGACGTGCTTCCGCCGTTGCCGCCCGCGTTCCAGCCTGCGGCTCCGACGTCCGCGCCGCAGTGGCCCGCGACCACGACCACTCCGCCTGCCGCGCAGGCTGCTCCCTCCCCCGCACCGGCGCAGCCGCAGGCTCCGCAGGCCGCGCCGGGGGCGTGGCCCACGTCCACGCCCGCCCCTGCGCCCGCGCCTCAACCCGCGCCTGCCGCTCCGCAGGGTGGGTATGGGTTCCCGCAGGCCGCTCCCGTTGCGCCGACCGCCCCTGAGCCGCAGGCTCCCCCGGCGCCTCCGACCGGTTACGGCTTCCCGCAGGCCGCTCCCGCTCCCGCTCCCGAGCCGCAGGCTCCCCCGGCGCCCCAGGCTGCCGGTTACGGGTTCCCGCAGCCGCCTGCGCCGCAGGGGCAGCAGCCCGTTCAGCCGGGGCAGCCCTTCCCGGGGCAGCAGCCCATTTCCCCGCCGCAGCAGCCCCAGGCGTTCCAGGCGCAGGCCCAGCCTCCGGCTCAGCCGCAGCCTCCGGTTCAACCCCAGGCGCCTCAGCCGCAGGCCCCGCAGGCTCCTCAGATCCCCCATCAGGAACAGCCTGCGCAGCCCGGACAACCGCCCATCGACCCCCGCACCGGTGCCGCCTGGCCGCAAGCCGTGCGGCACGATCAGCGGGAGCGGACCAACCCGGGTGCCCCGCTCGGTTACACCGCCGCCGTCGAGCTGTCCTCCGACCGGCTGCTGCGCAACACCAAGTCCAAGGCCAAGAGCAGTCGGCCCACTGGCGGCGGTTCGCGGTTCAAGCTGGGCGGCAAGAAGGAAGAGGCCGAGCGGCAGCGCAAGCTCGAGCTGATCCGGACGCCGGTCCTGTCCTGCTACCGGATCGCCGTCATCAGCCTCAAGGGCGGCGTCGGCAAGACGACCACCACCACCGCCCTCGGCTCCACGCTCGCCACCGAGCGCCAGGACAAGATCCTCGCGATCGACGCCAACCCCGACGCCGGTACGCTCGGCCGGCGCGTGCGGCGCGAGACGGGAGCCACGATTCGTGACCTCGTCCAGGCGATCCCGTACATCAACTCGTACATGGACATCCGGCGCTTCACCTCGCAGGCGCCGTCCGGGCTCGAGATCATCGCCAACGACGTCGACCCGGCCGTTTCGACCACGTTCAACGACGAGGACTACCGGCGCGCGATCGACGTACTGGGGAAGCAGTACCCGATCATCCTGACCGACTCCGGTACGGGTCTGCTCTACAGCGCCATGCGCGGGGTCCTCGACCTCGCCGATCAGCTGATCATCATCTCGACGCCGTCCGTGGACGGTGCGAGCAGCGCCTCGACGACGCTCGACTGGCTGTCCGCGCACGGGTACGCCGATCTCGTCTCGCGGTCCCTCACCGTCATCTCCGGTGTGCGCGAGACCGGCAAGATGATCAAGGTCGACGACATCGTGTCGCACTTCGAGACGCGGTGCCGGGGCGTTGTCGTCATCCCCTTCGACGAGCATCTCGCCGCCGGTGCCGAGGTCGATCTCGACATGATGCGGCCGAAGGTGCGGGAGGCGTACTTCAATCTCTCGGCGATGGTGGCCGAGGACTTCGTGCGGGCTCAGCAGCAGCAGGGGTTGTGGACGTCGGACGGGAATCCGCCGCCGCACATGGCTCCGCCGATGCCGGGGCAACAGGTGGCTCAGCCGCAGGGGCAGCCGTACGCGCCTCAGCAGCCGCAGCCGCCCCAGCAGCCGTACGTTCCTCAGCAGCCGCAGCAGCCCCAGCAGCCGTACGCACCTCAGCAGCCGCAGTCCTACCCGCCGCAGCAGCCGGGGGCGCCGCAGGGGTGGCAGGCGCCGCCGCAGCAGCAGGGGCAGCCGCCCCAGGCGCAGGCCCAGCCCCAGGAAGGGCAGGTGCCACCCCCCGTGCAGCCGGGTGCGCCGTTCCAGCCCGGGGCGCCGTTCCAGCAGGCGCCGCCTCCGCAGCAGTAGCACGTAGAGCCGCCGTCAGTTCCTAAGTGGGCCCGTACCGTTCCCTCGGTGCGGGCCCACCGGCGTTCCTGCCCCCGTTCCCCGCACCCGGCACCGGGGGCTGTGCCCACCCGTTCCGCCGTGCGGAACGCCTGCCCACAGCGGAAACAGCCGGCCCAGCCCCACCGCACACACCGCACCCCCGCCCGAACACACCACCAGCACCAGCCCACAGCAGGAACAACCGGCCCCACCCCGAACAGACCACCAGCACCAGCCCACAGCGGAAACAGCCGGCCCAGCCCCGCCCCATCCACCGCACCCCCGCCCGAACAGACCACCAGCACCAGCCCACAGCAGTAACAGCCGGTCCCGCCCCCGAACGGACCGCCAGGTCAAGTCCCCCCACCCTCCGGCGCCACCCCCTCACCAGCCAGGCGTCAGTGGTCTTGACCAATGCGGATGAAATCCCGGTCAACTCGTTATTTCCGCAGGCCACATGGGGTTCACCCGCCGTTGACGCGTGCAGACTGGCGCTGGTAAACACACAGCAACCAGCTGACACTTCTTGATCCACCTGCGTGTAACCAGCCATCCCTGCGCGAGCGATGACGCGAGGTCACCGACCCATGGACACACAAGATCAGCACGGCAGACCAGCAGTACCGAAGGCGGCAGAACCGAAGGCAGCAGTGCCGAAGGCGGCAGAACCGAAGGCGGCAGGACCGAAGACCGGAGCCTTCAAGACAGCAGCACCGCACCACCCCCGCGACCGCGACCGCCCCCGCAACCGCAACCGCCACCGTCGCCCGACCCTCCTGCTCGCCGCCGGCGCCGCCGCGTTCACCCTGACGGCCGGTCTCGCCACGCCGCTCAATCCGGGGCCGCAGCAGGCGCACGCCGAAGACGGCGGCAAAAAGGTGCTCACCGTCGCCGTGGCGCAGAGCGTCGACTCGCTCAGTCCGTTCCTCGCCCAGCGGCTGCTCAGCACCAGCCTGCACCGGCTGACGTACGAGTACCTGACGAACTACGACGCCGAGAACAACAAGGCGATTGCCGGGTTCGCCACCGACTGGAAGCCGTCCGCCGACAAGCTGACCTGGACGTACACCATCCGGGACGACTCCAAGTGGTCGGACGGGAAGCAGGCGACCGCCGAGGACGCGGCCTGGACGTTCAACAAGGTGATGTCCAAGGAGGGCACCGCCACCGCGAACTCGAACTTCGTCACCAACTTCAGGAAGGTGACCGCGCCCAGCCCCACCAAGCTGGTCATCGAGCTGAAGAAACCGCAGGCCACGATGGCCGCGCTCGACGTGCCGATCGTCCCCAAGCACGTCTGGGAGAAGGTCGACGACATCTCGAAGTTCAACAACGACAAGGACTTCCCCGTCGTCGGCAACGGTCCGTTCATCCTGACGGACTACAAGGTCGACCGGTACGTGAGGCTCAAGGCCAACAAGGATTTCTGGCGCGGTCCGGCGAAATTCGACGAGCTGGTCTTCAAGACGTACAAGGATCAGGACGCCGCCGTCTCCGCCCTCAGGAAGGGCGAGGTGTCCTTCGTCGCGGGGCAGCCCGCGCTCACGCCGGCTCAGGCCAAGTCGCTGGAGAACGTCGAGAACATCAAGGTCAACGAAGGGCCCGGGCGGCGTTTCTTCGCCATCGCCACCAACCCGGGTGCGAAGACGCAGGACGGCGAGAAGTTCGGTGACGGGCATCCGGCGCTGCTGGACAAGAGGGTCCGGCAGGCGCTGTTCCTCTCCGTCGACCGCGATGCCCTCGTCGACAAGGTCTTCCAGGGCAACGCCGTCGCGGGCGCGGGGTACATCCCGCCCCGCTTCTCCGAGTACGCCTGGAAGCCGTCCGCCGACCAGGAGCTGAAGTACGACCCGAAGCGGGCCGCCGAGCTCCTCGACGAGGCGGGCTACAAGGAGAACAGTGACGGCAAGCGTGTCGGCAAGGACGGCAAGCCCCTCGACTTCCGCATCCTGTGCCATGCCACGGACCCCAACGACAAGGCCGTCGGCAAGTATCTGAAGGAGTGGTGGGGCGACCTCGGGATCGGGCTGAAGGTCAACTGTCTCGACGACGTGTCCGTGCCCTGGTACGCCGGTGAGTACGACCTCGCCTTCGACGGCTGGTCCGTCAACCCCGACCCGGACTTCGTGCTCGGCATCCACACCTGCGCCGCGCTGCCGGAGAAGGCGAAGGAGAGCGCCGCCACCGACAACTTC
The DNA here is from genome assembly GCF_055597165.1 of Streptomyces sp. NPDC039480. Classification (NCBI taxonomy): domain Bacteria; kingdom Bacillati; phylum Actinomycetota; class Actinomycetes; order Kitasatosporales; family Streptomycetaceae; genus Streptomyces; species Streptomyces sp. NPDC039480. Next base: position 36,686 of record NZ_JBVITX010000010.1, read on the forward strand.
ATCTGCGACAAGAAGTTCGACGAGCTGTACGCCGAGCAGCTCGCCGAGTACGACCCGGCCAAGCGCGCCGAGATCGTCAAGCAGATGCAGTCGTGGCTGTACGACTCCGGGTACATGAACGTCCTCGCGTACCCGAACGCCGTCGAGGCCTACCGCACCGACCAGATCAAGTCCATCACCACCATGCCGAAGGCCGCGGGCAACATCTACGGCCAGGATGGATATTGGAGCTGGTGGTCGGCCGTCCCCGCGGATGGGAAGAGTTCCTCCAAGGACGGCAGCTCGACCGGTGTCATCATCGGTATCGCCGCTGCCGCGGTGGTGCTCGTGGGCGGCGGAGTCCTGTTCGCCCTGCGCCGCCGTTCTACCGCAGAGGACCGCGAGTAACGCATGACCGCTGACAGCAATCCCGCCCTGCTCGACACCGAGGGCCCGCTGGGTCCCGGGGCCGACGGCGACCCGGCATCGGCCGGGCCGGCGTCGGCCCGCGGGCCGCGCGCCCGCAACACCCGCGCCTACCTCCTCTATGTGGCGGGCAAGCTCGGCGGCGCGGTCGTGTCGCTGTTCGCCGTGCTCGTCACCAGCTTCTTCCTGTTCCGGCTGATCCCCGGCGACCCCGTCAAGCAGATGACGGGCGGCAAGCGCGTCTCCGCCGAGCAACTCGCCGCGATGCGCAAGGAGTTCGGCCTCGACAAGCCGGTCATGGCCCAGTTCTGGGACTACACCGGCAATGTCCTGAGCGGCGACTTCGGCACGTCGTACCAGTTCCACGCCCCCGTGATGGAGAAGATCACGGAGGCGCTGCCCGCGACGCTGCTCCTCACCGGAACGGCGTACGTCCTCTACAGCCTCATCGGCATCTGGTTGGGCACGCGCACCGCCTGGCGCAACGGCGGGCTCGGCGACCGCTTCAACACCGGGCTCGCGCTGACGCTGTACTCCGTGCCGTCGTTCTGGCTCGGTCTGCTGCTGATCATCACCTTCGCGGTGGGCATCGGGCCGATCCCCGGCATGTTCCCGACCGGCGGTCTGGAGTCGGGCGACGAGACAGGGTTCGCGTACGTCATCGATGTCGCGCACCACATGGTGCTCCCCGTGATCACGCTGGTCGCCGTCGGATACGCGCAGACACTGCTCGTCATGCGGTCCTCCCTCCTGGACGAGATGGGCAGCGACTATCTGACGACCGCGCGCGCCAAGGGGCTCCGCGACGATCTCGTGCGGCGCCGGCACGCCGTCCCGAACGCGATGCTGCCGACCGTCACGCTGATGTTCGTCAACCTCGGCACGGTGGTCGCGGGCGCGATCCTCGTCGAGACCGTCTTCTCCTGGCCGGGGCTCGGCGGGCTCTTCTACGCGGCGCTGAGCGTGCCCGACCTGCCGCTGGTGCAGGGGCTGTTCTTCGTCTTCTCGGCCGCGGTGATCCTGATGAACACCCTGGCCGACGTGATCTATCCGCTGCTCGACCCCCGGGTGGGCCGATGACGACCGAATCCGCACCGACCACACCCGCCGCGCCGGTCAAGAGCGCCCGGTCGCTCGCCCGGACCCGGCGCAGGCACTCCGCGGCCCGCTTCTGGCGGGAGTACCGCACGCACAAGGCCGGGCTCTTCGGTCTCGCCGCGCTCGTCCTGATCGCCCTCGCCGCGGTCCTCGCGCCGCTGCTCGTCGGCTCCGACGCGCAGAGCGTCACCGACGCGCCGGGCGATCCCATGGAGTCGCCGAGCGGCGCCTACCCGCTGGGCACCGACCAGTTCGGCCGCGATCTGCTGAGCCTGCTGGTGTGGGGCGCGCGCATCTCGCTGTCCGTGGGGCTGCTCGCCGCCGTGCTCTCGGTGGCCATCGGCACGCTCGTCGGGATCACCGCCGGGCACTTCAAGGGCTGGTACGCCACCGTGATCATGCGGGTCACCGACTGGTTCCTGGTGATGCCGACGCTGGTGCTCGCCATCGCGCTCGCCGCGGTGATGTCCGGCACGATCTGGACGATCATCCTGGCGATCGGCGTGACGACGTGGCCGACCACGGCACGCCTGGTCCGCGCGCAGACGCTGGCGGTCGAGTCGCGGCCGTACATCGAACGCGCCCGCGCGCTCGGCGGCGGCCACGGCCACATCATGGCCCGGCACGTGCTGCCCAACGTGATGCCGCTCGTCCTCGCGCAGACCACTCTCGTCATCTCCGGCGCCATCCTCACCGAGGCGACGCTCGCGTTCCTCGGCCTCGGCGACCCGACGAGCGTGTCGTGGGGCGGCCTGCTTCAGGACGCGCGCGACGCGGGCGCGGTCAGCGCGGGCCACTGGTGGTATCTCGCGCCGCCCGGTCTCGCCATCGCCGTCGTCGCGCTGGCGTTCACCCTGTGCGGCCGCGCCGTGGAATCCGTGCTCAACCCCAGGCTGGGGGCCACCCGTTGAACGACGTTCAGAAGACCGATGGGCACCGGCTCCTCGACGTGCGCGACCTCGAAGTGACGTACGCGAACGGCGCCGCCGCCGTCCGCGGCGTCAACCTCCACGTCGACGCGGGCCAGAAGCTCGGCGTGGCCGGCGAGTCCGGCTGCGGCAAGTCCACGCTCGCGCTCGCCCTGCTGCGGCTGCTGCCCGCCGGCACGAAGGTGTCCGGCGAGATCCTGCTCGACGGCGAGGACGTCCTCACCATGAAGTGGGGGCGGGTCCGCGCGGTGCGCTGGGCCGGTGCCTCGATCGTCTTCCAGGGCGCTATGCACTCGCTGAACGCCGTGCACCGCATCGGCGACCAGATCGCCGAGCCGATCCTGCTGCACAAGAAGGCGACGCAGGCGGGCGCGAAGAAGAAGGTGGGCGAGCTCCTCGAACAGGTGGGGCTGCCCGCCGCGCGCGCGGACGCCTACCCGCACGAGCTGTCCGGCGGCCAGCGACAGCGCGTGATGATCGCGATGGCGCTCGCCTGCGACCCGCGGCTGATCATCGCCGACGAGCCGACCACCGCGCTTGACGTGATGATCCAGGCTCAGATCCTGCGCCTTATCGAGCAGTTGGTGGCCGAGCAGGACCTCGGCCTGATGATGATCAGCCATGACCTGGCGGTGCTCTCCGACACCTGCGACCGGCTCGCCGTGATGTACGCGGGCCGCGTCGTCGAGGAGGGCCCGGCGACACAGGTGTACGAGAACGCGCGCCACCCCTACGGCAAGGCCCTGTCGGCCGCCTTCCCGCGCATCGGCGACGCGGCGTCGCGGTTCGCCCCGCGCGGCCTGCCGGGCGACCCGCCCGACCCGTCGGCGCTCCCCACGGGCTGTACGTTCCACCTGCGGTGCGCGGTCGCACTCGAATCCTGCGCCACGGAGGACCAGGCCCTGCGGGACGCGGGCCCGCACCACCGCGCGGCCTGCGTCCACGCGGGCGCGCCACTCCCGGCACAGCCCACGTCGGCGCCGACGACGGCGGAGCGCACGACGTGACCGTCCGCCCTCGTGACCGTCATCCCTCATGGCCATCAGCCCTCGGGACCGACAGCTCCCATGACCATCAGCCCTCGGCACCGACAGCTCTCATGACCGTCCTCGTGACCAGGAGCAGCACATGACGACCGAAGCCGCCGGACCCCTGCTGTCGGCCGCCGATCTGCACATCGCCTTCCCCGGCCGCCGCGGCGCGCCGACCGCCCGTGCCGTGGACGGCGTCGACCTCGACATCAAGGGCGGCGAGATCGTCGCGCTGGTCGGCGAGTCGGGGTGCGGCAAGACGACACTGGCCCGCTCACTGCTCGGCCTGGTGCCGCCGACCTCCGGCAGGGTGACGTTCGGCGGCAAGCCGCTGGACTACTCGGGCCGCGCCCTCAAGGCGTACCGCAAACGCGTCCAGCTGGTCCTCCAGGACCCCAGCGGCTCGCTCAACCCCCGGCACACGGTGTACGACGCCGTGGCGGAGGGCCTGCGCATCCACAGGTACGGGGGCGACGAGCGGGCGGCGGTCGCCGAGGCCCTCTCGCGGGCGGGACTGCGTCCACCGGACCGCTTCTTCCTGCGCTATCCGCACGAACTCTCCGGCGGCCAGCGCCAGCGCGTCGTCATCGCGGGCGCACTTGTCCTCGAACCCGAACTCATCGTCGCCGACGAGCCGGTGGCGTCCCTCGACGCGTCGGTGCGCGGCGAGATCCTGGCGCTGCTGCTCCGGCTGCGGGACGAACTCGGCCTGTCCGCACTGGTGGTGACGCACGACCTGGGGCTCGCGTGGAACATCGCGGACCGGGTGGCGGTGATGTATCTGGGCCGGATCGTCGAGACGGGAACGGTGGAGGAGGTCCTGACGGCACCTCAACACCCATACACCCAGGCACTGTTGTCCGTGCTGCCGGAGGCGCCCGGTGCCCCGGTGGTCCTCACGGGTGAGCCGCCGGACCCCTCGCGGATTCCTGGCGGGTGCCGGTTCCACGCGCGGTGCCAGGTGCTTGCCTCGGGCGAGGCGGAGCGGGCCGGAGTCGCGGACCGCTGCCGAGGGGAGGACCTGACGGTCCTGTCCGGCGGCGGCGAGACGCAGGTCGCCTGCCACTGGGCGCGGGCGCGCTAACGCGCCACGCCCCGGAGTCCGCGGGACCGGTCGCCAGGACAGGGGACGGACCGGTCGCTAGGACAGCTGGAACGAGTCGGCCAGCATGTCGACCTGGGCCGCGAGCGGTGTCGTCACGCAACCAGCGGCCGAACTCCTCCACGAGTGGGCCCAGCGCGGGCCGAGGCCACCCCTCGACGAAGAGGGGCAGAAACGGACCCAGGACCGCGCGGGCGTGCGCCACGGTCTCGTCCGGCGGACGGAAGACGAGAAACAGGACCCGGGTTCCTGCACGGAACGCATCAGGGAGGCGGAGGCACTCCGGCAGTCGGCGGGCCGACAGGAGAAATCGGGGACCGGGACACCGGGCCCGTGCGGCTAGGCGTTCCGTGCCGCCTCGACCAGTTCGCGGCACTGCTTCACGTCGTCCGCCATCGCCACGAGCAGCGAGTCGATCGAGTCGAACTTCGCCTGTCCCCGCACGAAGGCCAGGAACTCCACCGCCACGTGCAACCCGTACAGGTCGAGCCCGACGCGGTCGATCGCGTACGCCTCGACCGTCCGCTCCGTGCCGTCGAACTGCGGATTCGTGCCCACGGAGATCGCCGCGGGCATGGCCTCGCCCTCGACGTGCAGCCATCCGGCGTAGACGCCGTCGGCGGGGACGGCGGTGTGGGGCAGCGTCTCCACGTTGGCCGTGGGGAAGCCCAGCTCGCGGCCGCGCTGGGCGCCGCGCACGACGACGCCCTCGACGCGGTGCGGGCGGCCCAGGATCTCCGCGGCGCCCGTCACGTCGCCCTCGGCGATCAGGCGCCGGGTCAGCGTCGAGGAGAACGGCTCGCCGCCGCCCGCCTCGCCGCTCACGTACAGGTCGATGACATCGACTTCGTAGTCGTACGTCCGGCCGAGCTCGGTCAGGAAGTCGACATTGCCCGCGGCCTTGTGGCCGAAGCGGAAGTTGGGGCCCTCGACGACCACGCGCGCGTGCAGCTTGTCGACGAGGACCTTGACCACGAAGTCGGCGGGCGACAGCTTCGAGAACTCGGTGGTGAAGGGGAGGATCAGCAGCGCGTCCACGCCCAGCTCGGCCATCAGCTCGGCGCGCCGGTGGTGCGGGGCGAGCAGCGGCGGGTGGCTGCCGGGGCGCACGACCTCGCTGGGGTGCGGGTCGAAGGTGACGACCACGGCGGGCACGCCGAGCTCACGCGCGTGCTCCACGGCACGCCCGATGATCAGCTGGTGACCGCGGTGCACGCCGTCGTAGGAACCAATGGTGACGACGCTGCGCCCCCAGTCCTGGGGGATGTCCTCCAAGCCACGCCAGCGCTGCACTTCTTTGCTCCTCGCCGAACCCGTATACGTCACGTACATCTGTACGTTCCCATTGCCGATTGCGCAGGTCTAAGACTGCCATGCCGACGGGTCCCGGCTCGCACCGGAGGGAGTGGCAGGGGTCACTCTGTCCGGGCACCCTCTAGGCAAGGACGCGGATGCCGCCCGTGAGGTTCTCGATCATGCGGTGGGCGCTCGGGCCGACCAGGGCGGCCCAGTCCTGCGGGGCGGCTTCGAGCCAGCCCGCGACGAGCGTGGCGAAGCCGGGGCGCCCGCGAGCCAGTTCGACCAGGCGCCGGTCGAAACAGGCCGCGCCCTCCGGAGTGCGGACGAGCAGCAGTCCGACGCGCCGCACGAGCTCGCGGGTGCGGTCCTCGCCGCGCTCCCCCGCGCCGCGCGCCACCGACCGCAGGACGCTCTCCAGGACCGCGGCGTCCCGCTCCTGGCTGAGCAGTACGTCGAGCAGTTCGTCCCGCAGGGCCCGCGACGCGGCGGTCCCCGGGGCGGCGAGGACGGGCGCGAGGGCGGCCCTCACCTGTACGGGCTTGCTGTGCAGCAGCCCGGCGACCAGCGGGAAGAGGACGCCGCGCACGCCCGGGCCGTGTTCGAGGCGCCGGTCGATGTAGGCGGCGGCGATCCCGGCCGCCTCGGGGCGGGCCTCCAGGAGGTCGTGCACGAGGGTGGCGACGCGGTGGGCGAGGGCGGGCGTGGTCACGTCGGCGAGGGCGCACAGGACGTCGTCGGCGGCCGGGCCCTGGGCGTGCAGGCGGGCGCGGAAGGCGTCGAGGACGGGCTCGGGGTGGGTGGGCAGGGCGGTGGCGAGGGAGCTCGCGGGCAGCTGCGGGTCGGCGGCGGCGAAGCGTCGCAGGGCCCGGGGCAGGTGCTGGGAGCGGGTCTGCGGGTCGCGGACGAGGAGGGCGAGCGCGGCGCCGTGCAGGGTGTCGTCGGCGGGGCGTGCGAGCAGCGCGGAGGCTGCCTGCCGCAGGAGCTCGCGGTCCGTGGCGGTGGTGGTGTGCGGGGCGGCGCGCAGGCCGTAGGTGGCGGCGGCGACGCGGCGGGCGGGGCGCTCGTCGTGGGCCCAGCGGCCGACCGCGCGGCAGACGGCCGATGGCTCCTCCTCGGCTAGCGCGGCGAGGAGCTCGTCGGCGCGGGCGTGGGCGCGGTCGACCAAAGTCTCCGTGAGGTCGTCGATGGCGCGGTGCCGGTGGGTGTGGAGCAGCGCCTGCGCGGCGGAGGCGACGGTGGCGTCGGGCGTGGCGGCCAGCGGCCGCTCGTCGGCGAACCACTGGGCGAGCTGTGGCTGTACGCCCACGGGGTCGGCGGTGAGCAGTTCCGCGACGGCGTCGAGGCAGCGGTCCGGGGCCCCCGGTGGTCCGTCGTGCACGACGAGCCGCCGCAGCAGCGCGAACCGGTCGGCCGCGCCCAGCGGCAGCCGCAGCCAGAAGGCGGTCCCGAACTCCGCCCGGTCCGCGAGCGGTTCGAGCACCGCGAGGTACGGGGACGCGTCGCGGACCCGCAGCAGTACCTCCCCGAGCAGTCGGCGGGCCCACCATGCGGCGTCCTCGAAGCCGGCCGTCCCGGAGGCGTCGAAGTCCGCGAGCGCGTCCGCCAAGTCCACAAGGCGCGAGGCCAGTTCGGCGGCGCCCCGCTGCCGGCCCAGCGACAGCAGCGCCTGGATCACCGGGCCGATGCGGTGCCGCGGCACCGGCACGGGCGCCGGGCGGGCCGGGTCGCGCCGTCGCTGTGCGGGAACCGACGGGTTCCGTGCCGCGTCCCGGTGCCGGTGGACCAGTGAGGCCAGCGCCCCGTCGACGTCGAGGTGCATGCCCTGGAGCCAGTCGGCCACCTCTTCGTGCGCGAAGCGGTAGCCCGGCCCGGCCGGCACGAGCAGCCCCTCGGTGAGCACCGCCGACGCCCATCCCGTGCAGGCCCCGCTCCCCCGGCCCGGCAGCGCTCCCCACGGGAACACCGCTTCGAAGGAGGCCCTGTCCAGCTGCCCCTGGCCGGGCCCGAGGCAGCGCCGCGCCGCCTCGTGGACCTGGCCGGACACCGTCGCCGCGAGACGGCGCACGGCGGTCCCCCGCAGGCCTTTCGGCGCCGCGAGCCGCACCGCGACCCGCAGGCACACCAGGTCGAGATAGGCGCCGAAGATGTCCTCCCGGTCCGGGGTGCCCGGCGGCGGCGCGTCCGGCCGGGCGGCCCGCACCTCGGCGAGCAGCCGCAGCGCCAGCGGATGCCGCGCGTCGGCGTCGGCCATCGCCCCGTCGGGGATGCCGTACCGCGCGCGGGCCCGGCGGGCCTGTGGCTCCGGCAGATCACCGAGGTGTACGCAGCCGGGGAGCCCCACGCCGTCTCCCGCCGGGTGCGACACCGCGCCGTCGGGGATGCCGTACCGCGCACGGGCCCGGCGGGCCTGTGGCTCCGGCAGATCACCGAGGTGTACGCAGCCGGGGAGCCCCACGCCGTCCGCCGGGTGCGACGCCGCGCCGAAGTGGGCGCCGGCCTGCTCCCAGTACTCCGCACGGCAGGCGATGACGAGGCGGGCGCCGGTGTCCCGCAGCCACCTGGCCGTGCCGTCGCTCCACTCCGCGAGGCGGTGGGCGAGCACGGGCGGCATCTCCTCGGGGCCGTCGAGCAGCAGGAGCAGGGGCCGTCCCGCGTTCCGCACGAGCCGGGCGACGCGGTGTGCCGAGATGTCTCCGAGGTCCCGGTCCGCGGACTCCTCCTCCGCAGCCGCCAGGATCCGCCCGGCGCGGTCCAGCGCCCGCTCCACCGCGTCGGCCACGGACGCGTCCATGCCGAGCAGGTCGGCGCCGCGCAGCCACAGCGTGGGGGCGGGCTCGGCGCCCCTCGCCCGGCGTGCGGCGAGCGCGGCGAGCTCCGTGGTGCGTCCGGTGCCGGGGTCGCCGACGAGGCCGAGCACCCGCGCGGGGCCCGCGGTGAAGGCGGTGAACTCCCGTGCCGTGTCGGGCCGCTCGACCGGTTCGAGGGGGGCGGTGTGCGGAAGAGCGGCGTGCGGGCCGTCGGAGCCCGCCGACGTGGCGGTCAGGTGCAGCGCGCCCGCGAGGTTGAGGTCTTCGCCGTACGCGGGCACGGTCGCGGCGTTGCGCGCGAGGAGCTCGGCGAGCGGTCCGCCCGGGTCGGCGGCCGCCGCGTCCCGCAGCGCCACCGCGAAGCCGGCCGGGCGGTGCGTCCAGGCGTCCTGCCCGGGCGCGGCGGGGCCTGCGGCCTGGGGCAGCAGGGCCGTCCCGAGGACGCCGAGGACGGCGCCGGACGAGGCGTCCACGACGGGCCCGCCCGCGGCCCCGCCGCCGAGCCGCAGCGCGTCGGCGCCGTCCGTGCCGATCGCGAGCTCCAGAGCGGCGCCCACGCGGTGGAAGCGGTCCGTGGCCGTGTAGGTGACGGCCGAGGTGCCGAGGACGCGTGCCTCGCGCCAGCCGCGGGCGGTGATCCGCACGTACGTTCCCGTCGGCACGGTGTTCCGCGTGGTGACCGGGAGGGGCCGCAGTCCGAGCCCTTCCGTGCGGATGAGCGCGAGGTCGGCTTCGGGCAGCGCCACCACGGCGTCGGCGGGGACCACGCAGGTCCGCTCGTCCGGCCCGTGCAGGACGATCCGGGCGAGTCCGTCGACCGCCTCGTGGCTGGTGACGACCGTGCCGTGCTCGTCGGCCGCGAAGCCCATGCCGCGCGGGCGCCCGGCGAGATCGCACACCCGCACCACCGACCGGTCCGGCGCCGGAGCCGAGAGCCCTCCTCCGCCGTGTCCCGCCATGCTCGAACCTCCCCACCGTGCCCCGTTCTCCCGACCGTAGGTCGGGAGTGATCAGCGGGACAGAAGGCCGCGCGAACGCGCCCCCTTCCGACCCCCCGGTTCACTCCGAGCGCCTGCCCGAAGGGGTGAATCGGCGGGTGGCGATGGAAACACCTCTAGTGGGGGGAATGGTGGAGCGGCGGACCAGGGTCCGCCGCTCCACAATGTCGTCGGGCGGGCAGGCCACCGGACGAGAAGGCCGTCGGGGTCGCACGGCGACCGGACGTGAAGGCCGTCAGGCGAAGACGGCCAGGCTCTTGGCCTTGCCCCGCGACTCCTCCGCCAGGACCAGGAAGCGGCCCTCCGGGTCGAAGACGGCGACGGCGCCCACACCCGCGTACTCCTCGGGCATGTCGATGCGGACGCCGTTGAGCAGCAGCCGGCCGCGCTTCTCGTCGACGTCCCAGCGCGGGAAGGCCCGCCCCGCGGCCTCGGCCACGGGCATCACGGTCAGCTCCTCCTGGAGCTGGTCGAGGGTCTTGGCCGCGTCCAGCTTGTAGGGGCCGACGCGGGTGCGCCGCAGCGCGGTCAGGTGGCCGCCGACGCCGAGGTCGGCGCCGAGGTCACGGGCGATCGCCCTGATGTACGTCCCCGACGAGCAGACGACCGAGACGACCAGGTCGAGGACGGGCGTGCCGTCCTCGGCGACGGCGTCACGGACGTCGTACACCGTGAAGGCGGAGATCGTCACGGGCCTGGCCGGGATCTCGAACTCCTCGCCCTTGCGGGCGCGGGCGTACGACCGCTTGCCGTCGATCTTGATGGCGCTGACCTTCGACGGCACCTGCATGATGTCGCCGGACAGCTTGGCGACGCCCTCGTCGATGGCCGCACGGGTGATCTTCGAGGCGTCGGCGGACGAGGTGATCTCGCCCTCGGCGTCGTCGGTGATCGTGTTCTGCCCGAGGCGGATGGTGCCCAGATACTCCTTCTCGGTCAGCGCCAGGTGACCGAGGAGCTTGGTGGCGCGCTCCACGCCGAGCACGAGGACGCCCGTCGCCATGGGGTCGAGGGTGCCCGCGTGGCCGACGCGGCGGGTCTTGGCGATCCCGCGCATCTTGGCCACCACGTCGTGCGAAGTGAAGCCGGACGGCTTGTCGACGATGACAAGGCCGTCCGGCGTTGTGGTGCTGCTGTTGCTCATGCGCGGGCGTCGCCGTCCGTCTCGTCCTCGGTGCCGTCCGTGTCCTCGTCGGACTCGGGCTTCTTGTACGGGTCCGCGCCGCCCGCGAACTCGGCGCCCGCGGAGACCTCCCGCACCTTCTCGTCGGACATCCGGGCCTTGTCGAGGAGGTCCTCGATGGCCCGCGCGTTGTCCGGCAGGGCGTCGGCGACGAAGGACAGGGTCGGCGTGAACTTCACGCCCGCGGCCTGTCCGACCGCCGACCGGAGCACGCCCTTGGCGCTCTCCAGGCCCGCGGCGGCCGCCGCACGGTCCTCGTCGTCCCCGTAGACCGTGTAGAAGACCGTGGCCTCCCGCAGGTCACCGGTCACCCGGGTGTCCGTGATCGTCACGTGCGTTCCGAGCCGCGGGTCCTTGATCCCGCGCTGCAGCTTCTGAGCAACCACCTCTCGAATGAGGTCCGCCAGCCTTTTCGCCCGCGCGTTGTCGGCCACTGCTCCGTCTCCCTTATCCCCGGGCATTCCCTGGGCTTGTCTTGCTGTGTTCAATCGTCGTCGCCGTGCAGCCGCCGCCGGACCGACAGCAGCTCCACTTCGGGCCGGGCGGCGACGAGGCGTTCGCACCGGTCCAGTACGTCCGTGAGATGGGCCCAGTCGCCCGACACCACGGCGAGGCCGATCTCGGCCCGCCGGTGCAGATTCTGACCGCCGACCTCCGCCGCGCTCACCGCGTACTTGCGCTGGAGTTCGGCGACGATCGGACGGACGACGGAGCGTTTCTCCTTCAGCGAATGTACGTCGCCGAGGAGCAGATCGAAGGACAGAGTCCCCACATACATGTGTGTCCGGATGTCCCGCCGGTACGGGTTCGGCGCCCCGCCAACCACTTGGCAGGGACACAAGAACCGTACACGGAACGGCCGGGGCCGATCGACGGGATTTCCTCCCCTCGACCGGCCCCGGTTCGAGCTGTCGTGATCAGCCGCGCGGCTTCTCGCGCATCTCGTACGTCGCGATGACGTCGTCGACCTTGATGTCGTTGAAGTTGCCGAGGTTGATACCGCCCTCGAACCCTTCGCGGATCTCGGTGACGTCGTCCTTGAAGCGGCGCAGACCCTCGATGTTGAGGCTCTCCGCGATGACCTTGCCATCGCGCAGCAGGCGGGCCTTGGTGTTGCGCTTGACCTCGCCGGACCGGATGAGGACACCGGCGATGTTGCCGAGCTTGGACGAGCGGAAGACCTCGCGGATCTCCGCGGTGCCGAGCTCGACCTCCTCGTACTCCGGCTTGAGCATGCCCTTGAGGGCCGCCTCGATCTCCTCGATGGCCTGGTAGATCACCGAGTAGTAGCGGACGTCGACGCCCTCGCGCTCCGCCATCTGCGCGGCACGGCCGGCCGCGCGGACGTTGAAGCCGATGACGATGGCGTCGGAGCCCATCGCCAGGTCGATGTCGGACTCGGTGACCGCACCCACACCGCGGTGCAGGACGCGGATGTCGACCTCTTCGCCGACGTCGAGCTGGAGCAGCGAGGACTCGAGAGCCTCCACCGAACCGGACGCGTCGCCCTTGATGATGATGTTGAGGTCCTGGACCAGGCCCGCCTTGAGCACCTGGTCGAGGTCCTCGAGGGACACCCGGCGGGTGCGCTTGGCGAACGCGGCGTTGCGCTCACGGGCGGCACGCTTCTCGGCGATCTGACGGGCCGTACGGTCCTCGTCGACGACCAGGAAGTTGTCGCCCGCGCCCGGGACGTTGGTGAGACCGAGCACGAGGACGGGGGTCGACGGGGTCGCCTCCTCCACGTTCTCGCCCTTGTCGTCGAGCATCGCGCGGACTCGGCCGTACGCGTCACCGGCGACCATCGTGTCGCCGACGCGGAGGGTACCGCGCTGGACGAGGACGGTCGCGACGGCGCCGCGGCCCTTGTCGAGGTGGGCCTCGATCGCGATGCCCTGCGCGTCCTGCTCCGGGTTGGCCCGCAGGTCGAGCGAGGCGTCCGCGGTCAGGACCACGGCCTCGAGCAGCTGCTCGATGTTGAGGCCCTGGCGCGCGGAGATGTCGACGAACATGGTGTCGCCGCCGTACTCCTCGGCCACCAGACCGAACTCGGTGAGCTGACCGCGCACCTTGGTCGGGTCGGCACCCTCGACGTCGATCTTGTTGACCGCGACCACGATCGGCACGTCGGCCGCCTTGGCGTGGTTCAGCGCCTCGATCGTCTGCGGCATCACACCGTCGTTCGCCGCGACCACGAGGATCGCGATGTCGGTGGACTTCGCACCACGGGCACGCATGGCGGTGAACGCCTCGTGACCGGGGGTGTCGATGAAGGTGATGGCGCGCTCTTCGCCGTTCACCTCGGTCGCGACCTGGTAGGCACCGATGTGCTGGGTGATGCCACCGGCCTCGCCCGCGACGACGTTCGTCTTGCGGATGGCGTCGAGGAGGCGGGTCTTGCCGTGGTCGACGTGACCCATGACGGTGACGACCGGCGGACGGGAGACGAGCATCTCCTCGCCGCCCTCGTCCTCGCCGAACTCGATGGAGAACGACTCCAGGAGCTCGCGGTCCTCCTCCTCCGGGCTGACGATCTCCAGGACGAAGTTCATCTCGTCCGCGAGGAGCTTCAGCGTCTCGTCGGAGACGGACTGCGTGGCGGTGACCATCTCGCCGAGGTTCATCATCACGCCGACGAGCGACGCCGGGTTGGCGTTGATCTTCTCGGCGAAGTCGGTCAGCGAGGCACCGCGCGACAGGCGGACGATCTGTCCGTTGCCGCGAGGCAGCATGACGCCGCCCACCGACGGGGCCTGCATGGCCTCGTACTCCTGGCGCCTCTGCCGCTTCGACTTGCGGCCACGACGGGCGGGCCCGCCGGGACGGCCGAACGCACCCTGCGTGCCACCACGGGCACCGGGACCACCGGGACGACCGCCGAAGCCGGGACGACCGCCGAAGCCGCCGCCACCACCGGGACGACCGGCACCGCCGCCACCCGGACCACCGGGACGACCGGCGAAGCCGCCGCCGCCACCGGGACCGGCCGGACGGCCCGCGAAGCCGCCGCCACCGGGACGACCGCCGCCGCCCGGACGACCGCCGCCACCGGGACCACGACCGCCGCCGGGGCCACCGCCGGGACGCGGGCCGGCAGCGGGACGCTGCGGCATCATGCCCGGGTTCGGACGGTTACCCGCGGGACCGCCGCCGGGGGCGCCGCCGGGACGCGGAGCCTGCGGACGGGGCATGCCGCCCGGAGTCGGACGGGCACCGCCCTGACCCTGCGGACGGGGAGCGCCACCGGGGCCGCCCTGGCCCTGCGGGCGCGGGGCGCCACCGGGGCCACCCTGGCCGCCGCCGGGACGCGGGGCGCCGCCGGGACGGGGCGCCTGCGGGCGCGCCATGCCGGTGGAGCCGCCGGAGGTGAAGGGGTTGTTGCCCGGACGGGGACCCGCGGGACGGGCACCGCCGGGACGCGGGGCACCGCCCTGGCCGCCGGGACGCGGGGCGCCCTGACGGTCACCGCGGTCGCCGCGCTCATTGCGGTCGCCACGGCCCTGACCCTGACCCTGGCCCTGACCGGGGGCCGGACGGCCACCGGGCTTCGGGGCACCCGGGCGGGCGGCCGGACGGGGGTTCTGCGGGGCCGCGGGGGCGGCCGGAGCAGCCGGGGCGGCCGGCGGAGCGGTGAACTCCGGGGCGGCCGGAGCCGGCGAGGCCGGCGCGGGCTTGGGGGCCGGCGGCTTCGGGCCCGGCGTCGGGCGCGGGCCCGGGGTCGCCGGCGAAGCAGCGGGCTTCTCGGCCGCGGCGGGCTTGGGCGCCGGCGGCTTGGGCGCGGCCGGACCCGGACGGGCGGCCTGCGCGGGAGAGGGGGTCGCCGGGCCCGAGGGGGCCGGCGGCTTGGGGGCGGCCTGCTTGCGCGGCGCGCCGGGCTTGGCGGCGGACTTGCCGTTGCCGCCGCCCTGCTGGAATGCGTCAGTCAGTTTGCGTACCACGGGCGCCTCGATCGTCGAGGACGCCGAACGTACGAATTCACCGAGTTCTGTGAGCTTGGCCATGACGACCTTGCTCTCTACCCCGAACTCCTTGGCGAGTTCGTATACCCGGACCTTAGCCACTTCGCTCCTTTTAGGTCCGGGTTACGCCGGACCGTCGCTACTTCATGGGCGTACTCATCGCGTGCTCATCGAGTGCTCATCGCAATCTCGACCTACTTCCAACTCGCGGAATACCAAGGCCGCACGGGGTTCCGTGCGACCACGTCTTACGGTGTTGCCTGGTCGGCAACTGCCTCGACAGCCCGGCGCAAGGCCTCCGTGTCGAGCGGTCCCTGGGCTCGAAAGGCCCTCGGGAGCGCCCGGCGGCGGACCGCCAGGTCCAGACAGACCAGGGCGGGGTGTACATACGCACCCCGGCCGGGCAGCGTACCGCGAGGATCGGGGGCGCAGACGCCCTCTTTCGCCACGATGCGCAGCAGATCGCTCTTGGCCGCTCGCTCCCGGCACCCCACACAGGTGCGCTCAGGGCGTGCGCGGGCATGCGTCCGGCCAGACACGCTTAAGTCTACCTCCCCGCACCGACCTCACCCCTTCGGGGCAAGAATCGAACGGCTACTCGCCACATACTGTCGTGATCGAAGCGGTCGCCGCCCGGAATTTATTCCCGTGACGACTTCCGCCGCTGGTCCGCTACCGGTCGTCCCGGTCGTCGGGCTGCTCCGTGTCCGGCCTGATGTCGATGCGCCAGCCCGTGAGGCGGGCGGCCAGGCGGGCGTTCTGCCCCTCCTTGCCGATGGCGAGCGACAGCTGGTAGTCCGGCACGGTCACCCGGGCCGAGCGGGCGCCGAGGTCGACGACCTCGACCTTGCTGACGCGGGCCGGGGAGAGCGCGTGGGCGACCATCTCCGCCGGGTCGTCGGACCAGTCGACGATGTCGATCTTCTCGCCGTTGAGCTCGCCCATCACATTGCGCACGCGGCTGCCCATGGGGCCGATGCAGGCGCCCTTGGCGTTGAGCCCCGAGCGCGTCGAGCGGACCGCGATCTTGGTGCGGTGGCCGGCCTCGCGGGCGATGGCTGTGATCTCGACGGAACCGTCGGCGATCTCCGGGACCTCCAGCGCGAAGAGCTTCTTCACCAGGTTCGGGTGGGTGCGCGACAGCGTCACGGACGGGCCGCGGACGCCCTTGGCCACCCGGACGACGTAGCTCCGCAGGCGCATCCCGTGGGGGTACTCCTCGCCGGGCACCTGCTCCTGCACCGGCAGGATGGCCTCCAGCTTGCCGATGTCGACCAGCACGTTCTTCGGGTCGCGGCCCTGCTGGACGACACCGGTGACGATGTCGCCCTCCCGGCCCGCGTACTCACCGAGGGTCACGTCGTCCTGGGCGTCGCGCAGGCGCTGCAGGATGACCTGCTTCGCCGTGGTCGCGGCGATGCGGCCGAAGTCGGACGGGGTGTCGTCGAACTCCTTGGCCTCCTGGCCCTCTTCGAGGTCCGCCGGGTCCTCCGTCGCCCACACCGTCACGTGGCCGGTCTCGCGGTCCAGCTTCACCCGTGCGCGCCGGAAACTGCCCTCGGTGCGGTGGTAGGCGATGAGGAGGGCCGACTCGATGGCCTCGACGAGAAGGTCGAAGGAGATCTCCTTCTCCCGGACCAGACCCCGCAGGGCACTCATGTCGATGTCCACGGCTACGCCTCCTCTTCCTTCTTGTCCTTGCGGTTGAACTCGACCTGTACACGCGCCTTGTCGATCTCGTCGAAGGCGATCCTGCGCGACGTGGGCTTGCGGCCCTTCACGCCGGGCACTTCGAGGTCGAGGCCCTCGTCGTCCACGGTGAGGATGCGGGCGGTCAGCTCGCCGCCCTCGGTCAGCTGGAACTTCACCAGGCGGTCCACGGCGCGCACATAGTGACGGTGCTCGGTCAGAGCCCGCTCGGCGCCGGGGGAACCGACCTCCAGGTCGTACTCCCCCTCGCCCATGGCGTCGCTCTCGTCGAGCTGCGCGGAGAGCAGACGGCTCACTTCCGCGATCTGGTCCAGGTCCACGCCGTCCTCGGAGTCGATGACGACTCTCAGCACCCGCTTGCGTCCGACGGAGGCCACTTCGATCTCTTCGAGATCCAGGTCCTGCGAGGTGACGAGCGGTTCCAGTAGTTGCCGCAGCCTCTCGCTCTGGGTGGTGCTCATCCGGGTGACTCCTCGGCCGCGTGTGCTGTTGTGGGTGCGTTGCAAGTCTGCGTGTCAGGTCAAAGGGTATCCGGTCCCGAGGGGTGTTGCGGCCCACGGAGCGGACGATGCGCCGCTCCGTCCCGAGCCGCTCGCGGGCGCGGAGCCGGTCCGAAGGTACGGTGATCACACAGTCCGTGCCCGTCGCTCCGCCCGCTGTTCCCTTCCTGTTCCCTTCTCTTCCCCTCTCGCTCGCGCCTTTTGGCCTTCCTTCCGAGGACGTCTGCCGTGCCGTCGTATCTCACCGCCCCGCGGTCCCGCCCGGGCCCGCGCCGAAGGAGTCTGCTCACCGGGGCCGCAGGCGTCGCTTCCGCGGCGCTGCTCGCGGGCTGCACGGACTCCACAGGCTCCGACACCGAAGAGGACTCGTCCGCCGCCCGGCGGCTGCGTGCCGCGGCCGCCAAGGACAGCAGGGAGCTCCTCGGGCGGTACGACGCCGTGCTCGCGGCGCATCCCTCGCTCGCCGGGCGGCTCGCGCCGCTGCGGTCCGAGGTGAAGCAGCACGCCGACGCCTTCACGGCCGGCCGTGCGCCGTCCGCCACGCCCTCCGCGGCCGCGTCGCCGTCCGTGTCCCCGTCGCCGTCCGCCCCCGCGGGTCCTTCGCCGTCCGTGCCCTCCGACCCCGAGGACGCCGTACGCGCGCTCGCCAAGGCCGAGCGCGAGCTGGCCGACCGCCGGGGCGACGCGCTGCTCGACGCCCCGGCCGAGGAGGGCAGGCTGCTCGCCTCGGTGGCGGCAGCCGGCGCGGCCCACGCATATCTGCTGACCGAGCCGGAGGGCGACAAGTGAGCGACGCGAAGGACCCGAAGGCGGGGTCGAAGGACGAGGAGCTGAAGGCCCTTCAGGCCGCTCTCGGCGCCGAGCACGCGGCGGTGTACGGCTACGGAGTCGTCGGCGGCCGGATCGGCGACAAGCGCAGACCCGAGGCGCGCACCGCGTACGACGCGCACCGCGCCCGACGCGACGAGCTCCAGCGCGCGGTCCGCGACCTGGGCGGCGAGCCGCAGTCCGCGGACGCGGCGTACTCGCTGCCGTTCCCGGTGCCGGACTCCGCTGCGGCCGCCCGGCTCGCCACGGAGCTGGAGGACCGGGTCGCGGGCATCTACTCCGATCTCGTACGCGCCTCGACGGGCACCCGGCGCGGCACCGCGGCCCGTGCGCTGCGGGAGGCGGCGGTCCGTGCGGCACGGTGGCGGGCCGGGAGCGTAGCCTTCCCTGGGCTCGCCGAGCGGTCGACACCGTCGTCCGCACCGGCGACTCCCAAGGCGTAACGCGTTCAGGAAGGGAACAACTCGCGCATGGCTTTCGAACCGCCGCAGCGCCTCGTCACCGCTCTCGGCGAGACGGCGCAGGACGGCGACGACTGGCTGGCGAAGCTGCCCGAGGCAGTGGACAAGGCCGTCGCTCTACGCGAGTCGACCGTCGAGCGGACGCACCTTCCCGGTGGCCGCAGCAGCCTCGTGCTGCTGGTGCGGCGGGCCGACGGCACACCCGCCGTGCTGAAGCTCGTGCCGCCCCGGTCCAGGCCGGAGAGCGAGCGGGCCGCGCTCGCCCACTGGGGCGGACTCGGCGCCGCGCGGCTGCTCGACCCGGAGCTCTCGGACGGGGCGCTGCTCATGGAGCGGCTGCACCGTGACGTGTCCGTGCGGTCGCTGCCCGAGGCGAAGGCGCTCCTCGAAGCCGCGGGGACGCTGCGGCGGCTGTGGGTGGAGCCGCCCGCCGGGCACCGCTTCGAGACCGTCGCCGAGCGGACGGGGCGGCAGGCCGACGCGATGCGCGCCTCCGCGGCCGCCGACGCGGACGTGGCGCCGCTGGTCGACGCGGCGCTCGCGGCCCGCGACGAGCTGCTCGCCGGGGAGTCCGGGGGTGTGGCGCCGCGGCTGCTGCACGGCACCTTCCGGCAGAGCAAGGTGCTCGCCGGGGACCGGCTGCCGTGGCTTGCGGTGGGCCCCGACCCGGTGGTCGGCGACCCGGCCTTCGATCTGGCGCGGCTCGTCCGTGACCGGGTGGAGGACCTGATCGCGTCGCCGTCGGGCGCCTCGATCACGCGGCGGCGCGTGAAGAAGCTCGCCGAGTCCCTGGAGGTCGACCAGGAGCGGCTGCGGGGCTGGACGCTGTTCCGGGCGGTGGAGTCCGGGGTGCGGGCGCTGCGGGTGGGGCGGCCGCAGGATGCGGAGCTGTTGCTGGAGTTCGCGGGCTGGCTGTAGCGGTAGCGGTACGCGAAAGGGCGCACCCCGGTCGGGGTGCGCCCTTTCGTCTGTCGTCAGGCCGTCAGGCGGGCGATCGCCTCGTCGACCGTGAGCTCCTCGCGCTCGCCCGTGCGGCGGTCCTTGAGCTCGAGGACGCCGTCGGCGGATCGGCGGCCCGCGACCAGGATCTTCGGTACGCCCATCAGCTCGGAGTCGGTGAACTTCACGCCCGGCGAGACGCCGGGCCGGTCGTCGACCAGGACCCGGACACCGGCCGCGGCCAGCTTGTCGGAGACCTCGAGGGCCAGCTCGGTCTGGAGCGCCTTGCCGGCGGCGACGACGTGGACGTCGGCCGGGGCGATCTCCTCCGGCCAGATCAGGCCCTTGTCGTCGGCGTGCTGCTCGGCGAGGGCGGCGACGGCGCGCGAGACGCCGATGCCGTACGAGCCCATGGTCACGCGGACCGGCTTGCCGTTCTGGCCGAGGACGTCGAGCTGGAAGGCGTCGGCGTACTTGCGGCCGAGCTGGAAGATGTGGCCGATCTCGATGGCACGGTCCAGCTTGAGGCCGGTGCCGCAGTTCGGGCACGGGTCGCCCTCCTGGACGACCACGACGTCGACGTACGCGTCGACCTCGAAGTCGCGGCCCGCGACGACGTTCTTGGTGTGCACGCCGTCCTTGTTGGCGCCGGTGATCCAGGCGGTGCCGGGGGCCACGCGCGGGTCGGCGACGTACTGGACCTTCTCCAGGCCCTGCGGGCCGACGTAACCGCGTACGAGATCGGCGCGGTCCGCGAAGTCCTCGGCCGTCACGAGCTCCACCGCGGCGGGGGCGAAGTGGGCCTCGACCTTGTCCATGTCGACCTCGCGGTCGCCGGGGACGCCGACGGCGACGATCTCGCCGTCGACCTTCACGAGGAGGTTCTTGAGAGTGGCCGACGCCGGGACGCCGAGGTGCGCGGCGAGCGTCTCGATGGTCGGGGTGTCGGGGGTGGGGATGTCCTCGGCGGCGGGCACGTCGGCCGCGTCGACCGGCCGCAGGGCGAAGGAGACGGCCTCGGTGTTGGCCGCGTAGTCGCAGTTCGGGCAGTCGGCGAAGGTGTCCTCGCCGGCCGCGGCCGGGGCGAGGAACTCCTCGGACTTCGAGCCGCCCATGGCGCCGGCGGTGGCGGCGCAGATGCGGTAGTCGAGGCCGAGGCGCTCGAAGATCTTCTGGTACGCGGCGCGGTGCAGGGCGTACGACTGGGCGAGGCCCTCGTCCTCCAGGTCGAAGGAGTAGGAGTCCTTCATGAGGAACTCGCGGCCGCGCAGGATGCCGGCGCGGGGGCGGGCCTCGTCGCGGTACTTGGTCTGGATCTGGTAGAGGATCACCGGCAGGTCCTTGTAGGACGTGCACTGGTCCTTGACCAGGAGGGTGAAGATCTCCTCGTGGGTGGGGCCGAGGAGGTAGTCGCCGCCCTTGCGGTCGTTGAGCCGGAACAGCTCCGCGCCGTACTCGGTCCAGCGGCCCGTCGCCTCGTACGGCTCCTTGGGCAGGAGGGCGGGGAGCGAGACCTCCTGGCCGCCCATGGCGTCCATCTCCTCGCGGACGACGCGCTCCACGTTGGCGAGGACCTTCTTGCCCAGCGGCAGCCAGGACCAGACGCCGGCGGCGGTACGGCGCACGTAACCGGCGCGGACGAGGAGTTTGTGGCTCAGCACCTCGGCGTCCGCGGGGTCGTCGCGCAGGGTCTTCGCCATCAAACGGGACATGCGCTGGACCTGGGCCATGGAGAACTCCTGCTGCGTACCTGCTGCGTAAGGGTGGTGTGCAGGAGGTTAGCCGGGCGCCGGGCGCGGGCGGAAATCGGTTACGGCTCAGACCCGTTTCGGCAGGGGCAGCGGGGCGCCCATCACGGCGTACGGCATGGGGGCGCTGGGGAACAGGACACGGCGGGCCAGATCGGTGTAGCCGAGGGACCGGTACAGGCCGCGGGCGGGGCTCTCCACGTCGATCGCGGAGAGGATCGAGCGGGGCTCGGGGACGCCTTCGGTGATGGTGGTGATGAGCGCGCGCCCGATGCCGCGGTTCTGGTGGCCCGGGTGCACGTGCAGCTCGGTGATGACGAAGGAGTCGTCCAGCCAGCCGTCCAGTTCCTGGCTGCGCAGATACGGCTCGACGACCGTCGACCACCAGTGGCCCCGGCTGTTGGGCATGCCGTAGACGAAGCCGACGAGCCGGTCGTCGGGGGTGGTCGCGCCGAACGCGCGGGCGCGGGGATACGTGAGGTGCCGCAGGACGATCTGGCGCCGCACGGCCACCTCGTCCTCGCTCAGTCCGAAGGCGTGGGCCTGCACGTCCAGCGCGTCGTCCACGCGCGCGGCGAGGTCGATCGGAGCGATCACGACATCGTCTGTCATGGGGCGACCCTACTTTGCGGGGTCCTGTTCAGAACAGGACGCTCATGCCGGATCGCGTGGACGCTGAAGTCAGAACAGGACAGTCAGAACAGGACGCTCATGAACGATCCGACCTCGCGGAAGCCCACCCTGCGGTACGCCGACCTGGCGGCGGTGTTGAAGTCGTTCACGTAGAGGCTGGCGACGGGGGCGATGTCCGCGAGGGCGTAGCGCAGGACGGCCGCCATGCCGGGGGCGGCGAGGCCGCGGCCGCGGTACTCGGGGGCCACCCAGACGCCCTGGATCTGGCAGGCCTTCGCCGTGGCGGCGCCGATCTCCGCCTTGAAGACGACCTTGCCGTCCCGGTCGAGGCGGGCGAACGAACGGCCCGAGCCGACCAGTTCGGCGACCCGGGCCTGATAGAGGAGCCCGCCGTCGCCCGCCATCGGCGAGACCCCGACCTCCTCGGTGAACATGGCGATGCACGCCGGCATGATCGTGTCCATCTCGTCCTTACGGACACGACGGACGTACGGATCGGGGACGACGTCGTCCGGGAGCCGGTCGGTGACCATCAGGGGCTGCTGGGCGCGGACCTCGCGGGCGGGACCCCAGGACGGCTCCAGGAGCCGCCACAGCTGGGCCGTCGAGGCGGCGGGGCCGACGATGGACGAGCAGCGGCGGCCGGCCCTGCGGGCGCGGTCGGCGAAGCCTCGGACGGCTCGCGGGGTCGCGCAGATGGGGACGAGGTTGGCGCCCGCGTAGCAGAGGGACTCCAGCATGCCGTGCTCGTACCAGCCCCACATCTCGCCGCCGAGGCGCCAGGGGTCGAGGCCTGCCACCTGGACGCGAGCGGTCACGAAGGCGTTCGCGACGGGCTCGCGGTCGAGCACGGCGAGCGCGGCGTCGAGGTCACTCGGTTCGAGGACCCGGGTAGTGGTCTGAGTCAACACGTGCGGGGGCCTCACCATACGGTCTGCTGATCTCCGCACTGTACCTGGCGGGGGCGCCTTGTGCGGGGGGTGGCTTTTGTCCCCACGATTTCCCGGGCACGGGTGGCTGCCCCCGGGTGGCGCGGGCATCTTTTCGCCGCTGCGCGGCGGGGAGGGCGGCTCGTGGCGGCTCCCGGGGGCCGGCACCTGTTCGCCGCTGCACGGCGGGGAGGGGGCGACTCTCGCCGCTTCACGGCTGGGGCCGTACCGCGGCTATCCCCCGGTGCGAGGCAGGCGCCTTCTCGCTCGCCGCTTCGCGACCCGGGTCAGCCCTCCGCTTCCCGCCCCGGTGCCCCAGTGGGGGGCGCCTTTCGCCGCTTCGCGGCCCGGGCCGTCCCTCCGCTTCCCGCCCCCGGTGCCCCGGTGGGGGGGGCGCCTTTCGCCGCTTCGTGACCCGGGCCGTCCCTCGGCCTCCCCCCCCCGGTGGGGGGAGCGCCTTTTCGCCGCTTCGCGGCGGGGTCTGCCCACCCACCCACCCGTTTGCCCCGCACCGTTCCGTTGCTGTAGGGGCTGGGGAAGAGGGCGGGCGGGTGGGGAAACCGCCGCGCAGCGGCGGGCCGGAGGTGGGCGGTGCTGGGTGCTGGGCATACCGGCGCGCAGCGGCGGGCCCGAGCGGGGCGGCGCCGGGGGCCCCACTTACCGGCGCGCATGGGGGAAAGGGCGGGTGGGTGGGGGAACCGCCGCGCAGCGGCGGGCCGGGGCTGGACGGTGCCGGGTACGGGGCATACCGGCGCGCAGCGACGGGCCGGGGCTGCGCGGTGCCGGGTGCTGGGGTGGCGGGCCGGGGCTGGTGGGGCCGGGTGCCCCGTATGCCTGCGTGGGGTGGCGTACCGGGGTCCATGGGGTCGGCACTGGCGGCCGGGGGCCGGTGTGGCGGCGGGCAGTGTGCTGGTGGCAGCGGGACGAGGCCGGTGGGGGGCCGCCATGCCGGTTTGGGCTTGGGGCGTGGGGGGGGCTATGCGTGTGCCCCGGCGCTTCGGGAGCGGCGGGGCACAGGGAGCGGTGGAGAGGCGAAGGTCAGCCTGCGATGGCTACCGTCGGCTCGCCGGAGGCCACCCCGTCCTTCTCCATCTGCTCCGCAATCTTCATCGCCTCATCGATGAGGGTCTCCACGATCTTCGACTCGGGAACGGTCTTGATGACCTCGCCCTTGACGAAGATCTGGCCCTTGCCGTTACCGGAGGCGACGCCGAGGTCGGCCTCACGGGCCTCACCCGGCCCGTTCACCACACAGCCCATGACCGCGACGCGGAGCGGCACCTCCATGCCCTCCAGGCCCGCGGTGACCTCTTCGGCGAGCTTGTAGACGTCGACCTGGGCGCGGCCGCAGGACGGGCAGGACACGATCTCCAGGCGGCGCTGGCGCAGGTTCAGCGATTCGAGGATCTGGATGCCGACCTTGATCTCCTCCGCCGGCGGCGCCGACAGGGAGACGCGGATCGTGTCGCCGATGCCCTCCGAAAGCAGCGCGCCGAAGGCGACCGCCGACTTGATCGTGCCCTGGAAGGCGGGGCCCGCCTCGGTCACCCCGAGGTGGAGGGGGTAGTCGCACTGGGCGGCGAGCTGGCGGTAGGCGTTGACCATGACCACCGGGTCGTTGTGCTTGACCGAGATCTTGATGTCGCGGAAGTCGTGCTCCTCGAAGAGTGACGCCTCCCACAGCGCCGACTCGACGAGCGCCTCGGGCGTCGCCTTGCCGTACTTCTTCAGCAGCCGCGCGTCCAGCGAGCCCGCGTTCACACCGATGCGGATCGGCGTGCCCGCGTCCTTGGCGGCCCGCGCGATCTCCTTGACCTTGTCGTCGAACTGCTTGATGTTGCCCGGGTTGACGCGGACCGCCGCGCAGCCGGCGTCGATCGCCGCGAAGACGTACTTCGGCTGGAAGTGGATGTCGGCGATCACCGGGATCTGCGACTTGCGCGCGATCGTGGCGAGCGCGTCCGCGTCGTCCTGCGTGGGGCAGGCGACGCGCACGATCTGGCAGCCGGATGCGGTCAGTTCGGCGATCTGCTGCAGCGTGGCGCCGATGTCCGAGGTACGCGTCGTCGTCATGGACTGCACCGAGACCGGGGCGTCGCCGCCCACGGCCACCGTGCCGACCTGGATCTTCCGGCTCACCCTTCGGTCGGCGAGCTTGGTCGGAACGGACGGGATTCCGAGCGATACGGCAGTCATCTGGCGAGCATCCCCAAGAGTGTGGATCACAAGGCGTGGGTCACAAGGTGTGGATCACAAGGTGTGACCGGGTCCCGGCATCGACGGGCTCCGGGCTTCGAGATTACGGCACCCTGCCGGGCCCGAGCACATCCCGTCCGGAAGTCCACCCAATGGTGGGCGGCCCGACACATTAGGTGCCGGGCCGCCGCAAACTTCTCGTAATCAGGAAATTCTCACCGGATTCACCACGTCCGCGATGAGGACCAGGATCGTGAAGCAGATGAAGATCCCCGCCACCACGTAGGCGACCGGCATCAGCTTGGCGACGTCGAACGGGCCCGGGTCGGGACGGCGCATGACCTTCGCCGCGTTGCGGCGCAGGGCCTCCCACAGGGCTCCGGCGATGTGCCCGCCGTCGAGCGGGAGCAGCGGCAGCATGTTGAACAGGAACAGGGAGAGGTTGAAGCCCGCGATGAGGAACAGCATCATCGCGATCTGGTTCTCCGGCGGGATGTCCAGCGTGAACACGTCGCCGCCCACCCGGGCCGCGCCGACCACGCCCATCGGGGAGTCCTGCTTGCGCTCGGCGTCACCGAACGCCGCGTTCCACAGGTCGGGGACCTTGGACGGCAGGGCGATGATCGACTCGACGCCGCTCTCCATCATGTCGCCCATGCGGTCGACGGAGTCGCCGAAGGACTGCTGCACGATGCCGGTGGCGGGGGTGAAGCCGAGGAAGCCCGCGTAGACGTACTTGCCCTCCACGTAGGCACCGTCGCCGTCGGTCTTGGTGACCTGGTTCTTGATCAGGTTCGCGTGCAGGTCGATCCGCTTGCCGTCGCGCTCGACCGTGAGGGTGGCCGGGCCGATGGTCTCGCGGATCTTCGACTGGAGCGCGGACCACTCGTCGACGGACTGGCCCTGGAACGCGACGATCTTGTCGCCCGGCTTCAGGCCCGCCGCCTTGGCGGGCGCGGCCTTGTCGCCCTTCTCGCACTTGGCGCGGTTCTCGCTCTGCTGGATGACGCAGTCGGAGACCTTGCCGACCTGGGTCGTCTGGCTGCTGATGCCGAACGTCATCATCACGCCGAGGAAGATCGCCACGGCGAGGATGAGGTTCATGAAGGGACCGGCGAACATCACGATCACGCGCTTCCACGGCTTGCGCGTGTAGAAGAGGCGGGTCTCGTCGCCGGGCTTGAGCTCCTCGAAGGCCGCCGAGCGGGCGTCCTCGATCATGCCGCGCCAAGGGGACGTCGACCGTGCCTCTATGCGGCCGTCGGCGCCCGGCGGGAACATGCCGATCATGCGGATGTAGCCGCCGAGGGGGATGGCCTTGATGCCGTACTCGGTGTCGCCCCTCTTGCGCGAGAAGAGGGTCGGGCCGAAGCCGACCATGTACTGCGGCACGCGGATGCCGAACATCTTGGCGGTCGACAGGTGCCCCAGCTCGTGCCAGGCGATCGAGAAGAGCAGCCCGATCACGAAGACGACTATCCCGAGGATCATCATCAAGGTCGTCATGCACGAGCCTCCGCGGTCGTCTTTGCTGCCAGTTCGCGTGCCCGAGCACGCGCCCAGGTCTCCGCCTCGAGGACGTCGGAGACGGTCAGGGAGGTTCCCGACGCACCGGTGACGGGGGCGCCGTGTTCCTCCACGACCCTCGTCACGGTCTCCATGATGCCGTTGAAGGGCAGGGCGCCCCTCAGGAACGCGTCCACGCACTCCTCGTTGGCGGCATTGAACACCGCCGGGGCCGTGCCCGCGAGCTCCCCGACGTGCCGGGCGAGGCCGACCGACGGGAAGGCGTCGTTGTCGAGGGGGAAGAACTCCCAGCTCGACGCCTTGGTCCAGTCGAATGCGGGCGCCGCGTCCGGCACTCGTTCGGGCCAGCCGATGCCGATGGCGATCGGGCCCCGCATGTCGGGCGGGGTGGCCTGGGCGAGGGTCGAGCCGTCGGTGAACTCCACCATGGAGTGCACGTACGACTGCGGGTGCACGACGACCTCGATGCGGTCGAAGGGGATGTCGTAGAGGAGGTGCGCCTCGATGACCTCCAGGCCCTTGTTGACCAGCGTCGCGGAGTTCACCGTGATCACCGGGCCCATGGCCCAGGTGGGGTGCGCCAGCGCGTCCTCGGGGGTGACGTGCGCGAGATCGGCCTTCGTACGTCCCCGGAAGGGGCCTCCGGAGGCGGTGACGACGAGTTTGCGTACGTCCGCGCGCGTGCCCGCGGCCAGCGCCTGGAAGAGGGCCGCGTGCTCGGAGTCGACCGGGATGATCTGGCCGGGCTTGGCGATCGCCTTCACCAGGGGGCCGCCGACGATGAGGGATTCCTTGTTGGCGAGCGCCAGGGTGCGGCCCGCTTCGAGGGCGGCGAGCGTCGGGGCGAGGCCGATGGAGCCGGTGATGCCGTTGAGGACCGTGTGGCAGTCGGAGGCGGCGAGCTGGGTGGCCGCGTCGGGTCCGGCCAGGATCTCGGGGAGCGGCTCCCCCTCCGCGTACTGCCCCCGGAGGGCTTCCCGCAGCGCCGGTACGGCGTCCTCGCGGGCGACCGCGACGGTCCGCACCCGCAGCTGCCGGGCCTGCTCGGCGAGGAGGCCGACACGGCCGCCGGCGGCGGAGAGCGCCGTGACGCGGAAGCGGTCGGGGTTGCGCAGGACGAGGTCGATGGCCTGGGTGCCGATCGAGCCCGTGGAGCCGAGGATCACGATGTCCCGCGGTCCTGCCCCGTCCGCGCTGGAGACGGGGTCGAAGACGAGATGCGGGTCGGCGAGGGGGGATGGGCTGTCGCTCATCCCCCTATTGTGTCCGCAACCCGCTCCCCGCCCGACAGGGCGTGCCCGGTTGGCGCGGATGTGGCACGGCCGGCCGCCGCCCGCCGGGCGCCGATCGGTGCACGTTCGGGGCGGGACGCGCGACGGACGGCGGGTGACCCCGCGCGCCGCGACCTGGGCGGGCAGGCCGCCACGCCGTACGCCGCCCCGGCGCGGGCCGAGGATCTGTCCGGCCTGCCGCCCGCCCACATCGCCACCGCCGAGCTCGACCCGAACCGCGACGAGGACATCGCCTACGCGCTGCGCCTGCTGCGGGCGGGCGTCTCCGTCGAGTTGCACCAGTGGCCCGGTACCTTCCACGGCTCGCAGGCGATCCTCTCCGCCGACGTGTCGCAGCGGCAGGTCGCCGAACTCGGCGCGGCCCTGCGCCGCGCCCTGGCCGGGTGAGCCCCGCCGCGATCACCCCTCCTTGATCACCCTCCGGACGTCCGGCCGGGGGGTGTCCGGCAGCTTGGTGTCCGCGATCCAAGGACCGTCGCCGGACGGGTCGACCACGCCGTGTTCGAGCCAGGTGTACGTCCCCGAGAGGACGCCCTTGACCACCTTGCGGTCCAGGTCGTCGGTGTTGGTCCACAGCCGGTCGAAGAGTTCGTCGGCCCGGATGCGGGCCTGGCGGCAGAAGACGTCGGCCAGTTGGTACGCCTCGCGGCCGTGGTCCTCGGTGGTGCGCAGGAGCTCGGCGCGGACACAGGCCGCGCTCATCGCGAAGAGTTCCGCCCCGATGTCGACGACGCGGCCGAGGAAGCCCTGCTTGGTCTCCATCTTCCCCTGCCAGCGGGACATGGCATAGAAGGTGGAGCGGGCCAGTTTGCGGGCGCCGCGCTCGACGTAGCGCAGATGGCCGGAGAGGTCGGCGTGGCCCGCCGGGTGGAACTCCGCGTACGAGCGCGGGAGCTGTCCGGGCCCCGTGACCAGCTTCGGCAGCCAGCGGGCGTAGAAGCCGCCCGCCCGCGCGCCCGCCTTCGCCTTGTCCGACAGGGTCTTCTCGGGGTCGATGAGGTCGCCCGCCACCTTCAGGTGGGCGTCGACGGCCTCGCGGGCGATCAGCAGGTGCATGATCTCGGTGGAGCCCTCGAAGATGCGGTTGATGCGCAGGTCGCGCAGGATCTGCTCGGCGGGGACGGCGCGCTCGCCGCGGGCCGCGAGGGACTCCGCGGTCTCGAAGCCGCGGCCGCCGCGGATCTGGACGAGCTCGTCGGCCATCAGCCAGGCCATCTCGGAGCCGTACAGCTTGGCGAGGGCCGCCTCGATGCGGATGTCGTTGCGGTCCTCGTCGGCCATCTGCGAGGAGAGGTCCAGGACTGCTTCCAGCGCGAACGTCGTCGCCGCGATGAAGGAGATCTTCGAGCCGACCGCCTCGTGGAACGCCACGGGCTTGCCCCACTGCTCCCGCGCGGCCGACCACTCGCGGGCGATCTTCAGGCACCACTTCCCCGCGCCGACGCACATCGCGGGCAGCGAGAGCCGGCCGGTGTTGAGGGTGGTGAGGGCGATCTTCAGGCCCGCGCCCTCCTGGCCGATGCGGTTGGCGGCCGGGACACGGACCTGGTGGAAGCGGGTCACGCCGTTCTCCAGGCCGCGCAGGCCCATGAACGCGTTGCGGTTCTCGACGGTGACGCCCTCGGACGCCGCCTCGACGACGAACGCCGTGATGCCGCCCTTGTGCCCCTCCGACTTCGGCACCCGCGCCATGACGACGAGCAGGTCGGCGACGACGCCGTTGGTGGTCCACAGCTTCACGCCGTCGAGGATGTAGTCGTCGCCGTCGGGCACCGCCAGGGTCGCGAGCCGCGCCGGGTCGGAGCCGACGTCCGGCTCGGTGAGCAGGAACGCGGTGATGTCGGTGCGGGCGCACCGCGGCAGGAAGGCGTCCTTCTGCTCCTGCGTGCCGAAGATCTTCAGGGGCTGCGGCACGCCGATCGACTGGTGCGCCGAGAGCAGCGCGCCGATCGCGGGGCTCGCGGAGCCGGCCAGGGCCAGGGCCTTGTTGTAGTAGACCTGCGTGAGGCCGAGCCCGCCGTACTTCGTGTCGATCTTCATGCCGAGCGCGCCGAGCTCCTTGAGGCCGTTGAGCACCTCGTCGGGGATCTTCGCCTCGCGCTCGATGCGGGCCGGGTCGACCTTCGTCTCGCAGAAGTCGCGCAGCTTGGCCAGGAACTCCTCGCCGCGCTGCGCGTCCTCGTCGGGCGGCATGGGGTGCGGGTGGATCAGGTCGAGCCGGAAGCGGCCGAGGAAGAGTTCCTTGGCGAAACTGGGCTTGCGCCAGTCCTGCTCACGGGCGGCCTCGGCGACCTGCCGGGCCTCGCGTTCACTCACTGACGGTTTGGGGGTTGGTGCGGACATGAGGAGCTCACCTCGCCGCGAAGCGGGGCAGCCGGGCCGCTCGGCCCGGTCCTGCCCGGTCGGTTACTGACTGGTGCTACTGGATCGTCGGTACCCATCGTTGGTACCCGATTCATCACGGCCCCACCAGTCCTCGCGCGTCGTTCGGCGCATACCGTCGCGTACGAGAACGGCCGGAGCCCCCGCACAGTGGGCTCCGGCCGTCGTCCTTTGCGGGACGTGGTCCTACAGGGCGAGGCCCGTCAGGACCATGACGCGCTCGTAGGTGTAGTCGTCCATCGCGAAGCGGACGCCCTCGCGGCCCACGCCGGACTGCTTGACGCCGCCGTACGGCATCTGGTCGGCGCGGTAGGACGGGGCGTCGCCGATGACGACGCCGCCGACCTCGAGGGCGCGGTGGGCGCGGAAGGCGGTCTGCAGGTCGTGCGTGAAGACGCCCGCCTGAAGGCCGTACTTGGAGTCGTTCACGGCGGCGAACGCCTCCTCCTCGCCGTTCACCTTCCGGAGCGTGAGGACCGGGCCGAAGACCTCCTCGCAGGCGATCGTGACGTCGGCCGGTACGTCGGCGAGCACGGTCGGCGCGTAGGAGGCGCCGTCGCGCTTGCCGCCGGTGAGCACCTTGGCGCCCGCCTTCGCCGCCTCGTCGACCCAGGACTCCACGCGCTTGGCGGCGTCCTCGTTGACCAGCGGGCCGACCTCGGTGGCCGGGTCGGACGGGTCGCCGGTGACCTGGGCCTCGACGGCCTTGAGCACGCGCGGCACCAGCCGGTCGTACACGGACGCGTCCGCGATGACCCGCTGCACGGAGATGCAGGACTGGCCGCCCTGGTAGTTGGAGAACGTCGCGATGCGCGAGGCGGCCCAGTCGAGGTCCTCGTCGGAGGAGTAGTCGGCGAGGACGACGGCCGCGCCGTTGCCGCCCAGCTCCAGGGTGCAGTGCTTGCGCGGCACCGAGTCCATGATCGCGTAGCCGACCTTGTCGGAGCCCGTGAAGGAGATCACCGGCAGCCGCTCGTCCTGGACGAGGGCGGGCATCTTGTCGTTGGCGACCGGCAGGACCGACCAGGAGCCGGCGGGCAGCTCGGTCTCGGCGAGCAGCTCGCCGAGGATCAGGCCGGAGAGCGGCGTCGCGGGGGCGGGCTTCAGGATGATCGGCGCGCCGACGGCGATGGCCGGGGCGATCTTGTGCGCGCAGAGGTTCAGCGGGAAGTTGAACGGCGCGATGCCGAGGACGACGCCCTTGGGGAAGCGGCGGGTGAGCGCGAGGCGGCCCTGGCCGCCGGCGTCGGTGTCCAGGCGCTGGGCCTCGCCGCCGTTGAAGCGGCGGGCCTCCTCCGCGGCGAACCGGAAGACGGAGACCGCGCGGCCGACCTCGCCGCGGGCCCACTTGATGGGCTTGCCGTTCTCGCCGGAGATCAGCTGGGCGATCTCCTCGGTGCGCTCGACGAGCCTGCGGCTCACGTGGTCGAGGGCGGCGGCGCGGACGTGGGCCGGGGTCGCGGCGAACTCGTCGCGCACGGCGTACGCGGCGGCGACGGCCTCCTCGACCTGGGCGTCGGTCGGGACGGCGGCCTTGCCGACGAGCCGTCCGTCCCAGGGCGAGGTGACGTCGAGGGTGGTCTCGCCGGTGGTCTGGCGACCGGCGAGCCAGAAGGCGTGGATGGAAGTCATGTCGATTCCCGGCCCTTCCGCGGTGGTGTGTCTGGGGGTACGTCCCTCACCGTAGGGGCAGGGGAACGCGCTGACGTTTGTCCGGCGCGGAGTACTGGCCTGGGGGCCTGCACCGGTTTGTATGGGGCGGGGGTTCTCTCACGTGCGGGTGCGTTGGGGCTGGTCGCGCAGTTCCTCGCGCCCCTGAGCCCACCCGGTGAGCCCGGCGACGATCACGTATCGCGTTCAGTCCGAGCCCATTGATGTTGCCTTCAGGGAGAGCCACAGCTCCATGCGGACGTCCGGGTCGTCCAGGGAGCGGCCGAGGATTTCTTCGACCCTGCGCATGCGGTAGCGGAGGGTGTGGCGGTGGACGCCGAGGTCGGCGGCTGCCGCGTCCCACTGGCCGTGGCGGGAGAGCCAGGCCCGGAGCGAGGCGACGAGGTCGCCGCGGCCGGTCGCGTCGTGTTCGTGCAGCGCCCGCAGCAGGCCGTCCGCGAAGGCCCGCACCGCGTCGTCCGCGAGGAGGGGGAGGACGGATCCTGCGGCCAGCTCCTCGTGCTCGACGAGTGCGCGCCCGCGCCGCCGCGCGACGGACAGCGCCTGTTCGGACTGCTTGTAGGCCGTGGCCGCGGCGATCGGTCCGGCCGGCGCGGAGAGTCCCATCACCAGCTCGGCCTCCTCGCCGGAGGCGGTGGCCTCGCGCCCCGCGGCGCCCCGGCCCGCCTCCAGCGCGGCCGCGTACTCCGCGCAGGCCCGCGCTCCCGCGCCACCGTCCCGGACGAGCAGCACGAGCCGTTCCCCGTACGGGACGACGAGCAGCGCCTCGCCGGAGCGCGCGGCCGCGGCCTCGACGACGTCGACGAGCCCGGCGAGCGGGTCGCCGCCGCCCGACGCGTCGGCCACCGCGGCGAGGACGGCGGCGGAGGCGGTGCCCGGCGCGACCTCCGTGCCGCCGCCGTCAGCGGCCTCCGCGGCGCCCGCCCGCACCCGCGCCGCCGACGCGGATGCCACCTCCGCGACGACGAGGCGGAACGGCGCGTCCAGGAGCCCGCCGTACAGGTCGCCCGCGACGGTCCGCGCGTGGTCGGGCTCCCCGGCGAGCAGCATGCGCAGCACGGCCGCGCCGATCCGCTGCTCGGCGGCGTGCAGCGAACGGGACCGTTCCGTGGTGAGGGTGAGCAGCGCGATGGCGGAGTGCACCGCGTACCGCTCGGCGGTGCCGAGGGTCGACGCCGTGCCGACGGCGAGCGCGGCGCGCGGCCTGCGCCCCGTGCCGAGCGAGTGCAGCTCGATGCGGTCCTCGGCGCCCGCGACGACGGAGCTGGCGGGCGCCGGGCGCTCCCGCAGGCGTTCGACGTCGGCGGTGAGCCGGGCGGCCCGGCGCGCGGCCCACTCGGGTGCGGCGGCGACGACGGCGCCGGACGCGTCGTACAGCGCGGCCCAGCCGTCGACCTGTCCGGCGAGCGACAGGAGCAGCCCTTCGGGGCCGTCGCTCAGCGCCTGCCTGGTCAGCTCGCGCTGGGCGGCGAAGCCGGCCGTCACGGCGCGGTACTGCTCGGCGGCGATGGCCGCGGAGACGGCCTTGCTGATGGCGAGGAAGGGGGTGCGCCGCGGCACCTCGATGAGCGGGAGGTCGGCGTCGGTCGCGGCGTCGACGAGCGCCTTGGGGATGTCGGGGTAGTGCACGCCGACGGCGAAGCCGAGGCCGACGACGCCCGCGCCCGCGAGCCGCTTCACGTAGCGCCGCATGGCCTCCGGGTCCTCCGCGTCCAGCTTCAGCGCGGTGATCAGGAGGAGCTCGCCGCCCTCCATGTAGGGCACCGGGTCGGCGAGTTCGCTGGCGTGCGCCCAGCGCACGGGGGCGTCCAGGCGGTCCTCGCCCGCGCGCACGGTCAGCTTGAGCGCGGAGTGGTGGACGAGCGAGGCGAGCGTGGGCGGCATGGGACCTTCAGGTCTGCGGCAGGGATGTGGATCTTTTGGCCGGTCCGTATGAACGACCTGTGTCGATTCTGCCTCACTGTACGGTGCGGTCGAGACCGGACACTTCGTACGCGCGGGTCCGCCGGGGGTCGCCTGGTGCCGGACTCTCCGGGTGCCCCGTCCAGGCCCTTTCAGGCCCGCTCCGCGCGGGCCCGGGGCCTCCTCCCCGCCGCCTCAGGACCGCAGGTCCACCAGGAGCGGGGGCGCGTACTCGCCGCGTACATCGGTCAGGGAGAGCACCGCGTGTCCCGCCGGCACCCCGTGCGCCAGCTCGGACGCCGACCAGCGCTCGCGCTCGACCTGGCGGACGGTGACGGCGTCCCTCGTCACCGCCTTGCCGGTCACGAGTTTGCGCAGGGCGTGCAGCGCGCGGGTCATCGGCTGGTCCGCGAAGACCGCGTGCTCGGCGACCTCCCGTGTCTCGACCCACTGCTTGCCCCAGGCCTCCGCAAAGCGTCTACCGTCCCAGGTCGACACGCCCGAGAACGCCATACGGCAGCCGACGGTCGCGTACAGCGGCCCCTGCAGGGCCTCCGGTACGTCACTGACGGTGCGCAGCGCGAGCACCACCCCCGCGTTCGCCGACCGCAGGCGCTGGACGCCGCGGATCGTCTCGTTCGTGACGGTGCGCGTGGCGTCGTCGAGGACGAGGCAGATGAAGTGCTCGCGGTCGTCGCGGGTGTGCGCCACGGCGTTGAACTGGGCGAGGACGAGGCGTGCGATCAGCCGGGACGCCTCCGCGTGGCCCCGCTCGGGCAGGTCGACGCGGACCCGCATGGGGTGGTGCGCGACGGCGCGCAGCGAGAAGGGGCTTTCGGTGCCCGCGCCGAAGAAGCCGGCGAACGCGGGCCGGTCGAGGAGGGCGAGCCGGTCGGCGAGGGCCGGGCCGGGGTCGGCGGGGCTGCCCTGCTGGCGGACGCGCGCGTCGAGTTCGCGCCGCATCACGGCGTGGTCGTCGGCGGCGAGGGCGGTGCGCAGTTCCGCCACCGCCGAGGGCACGCCTTCGAGCAGCTCGCGCAGCACGGGTACGGAGGGGAAGCGGCCGTACGCGGTCCAGTAGGGGCCGAGCACCTGCGCCAGGGTCGTCGCGGCGCGCCGGCTGTCCACCGTTTCGAGGTCGCCGACGAGCCCTTCGGCCAGGAAGGACGCGGCTTCGTCAGGGTCCGTCGCGCCGGCGTAGAGGTCGAAGTCGTGGGTCGAGGCGGGGTCGCCGAGCCTGACGACGACGTCGTACCCGTCGTCGTCGCCGAGCGGCGCGCCCGCGGGGCACACCACGACGACCGCGCAGCGGCCGGTGAGCGCCTGGAGGGCCAGGGACTCCACCACGGGCCGGACAAGGCGTTCGGTCTTGCCCGCCCCGGACGGGCCGACCGCCAGGAGCGAGGTGCCGAGCGCCGCCGCCTCCAGGGCGATGCCCGCGCCGCGGCGCTCCCACGGGTTGCGGTCCTCGGGCACGCACCGGCCGATGCGCACCTGCCCGACGAGCAGGTCGTGGGGCGCGGTCCGGGACGGCAGGTCCCTGGCGCCGGAGGGGTGCGTCCAGGCGGCCCCACCCCGCCGCAGCACGGTCTCGGTGAACGCGTCGAGCAGCGCGGGGTTCCGCTGTGCCTCGCGCCAGGCCCGGCGCACCCGGACGCAGTCGACGTCGTTCATCCGCCCGGCGAGGACCTCGGCCGAGAGCACGTCGGCCTCCTGGTGGCGGCCGGCCCCTCGCAGCTCGGGCCACTGGGAGCGGGGCGCCACCGGGGCGGGTCCCGCCGGACGCGGCGGCAGCTGCGGGTTCTGCTTCGGCCGGGTCCACTCGCGCGCGACGCCCCACCAGTCGCCGAGCCGCGCGAAGGGCCACAGGACCGCCGCGGTGATCACCGCGTACAGCCCGTAGGTGACGGTCTCGGCCTCGAAGACCTCGTAGCCGCCCGTGCAGAGCGCGGTCAGGGACATCACGGGCGTGGCGATCGGGAGCGCGTCCCAGGAGACGCCGGGAAAAGCGTCGGGCCAGACGAACATCAGCACGATCAGGGCGCCGAGGACCGAGCGGATCAGCCGGACGGGCTGTTCCCTGCGGGCGATGACATGTCTGAACGCCTCGGTCCAGTTGCCGAGGCGGCCGACGCCGTACACCACGAGGCCGAAGAAGACCCCGTCGACGACCGTCAGGTATTCGTCGCCCTGCCAGTGCTGCTCCTTCGGCTGGAGGGTCCCCATGTAGAACCACTCGTCCGGGATGAACAGCTTGATGAGCGTCGCCTGATAGGGCAGGGCTCCCCGCCGCCACACCGACCAGACGAACAGGCCGAGCGCCAGCGAGATCAGCAGTCCGGCCACCAGGGCCCGGTCCATCCGCCGGCCGTCCTGGCCCTCCGGGGGCGGCGGGACGTGCCGGAACCGCCAGATGCCGAGGGCGGCCTTCGGGCGCGGCGCGCTCAGCCAGTCGGCGATGTCCGAGAGGTGCGAGGGCGGACGGCGCGGCACCGGCGGCGCGGCAGGCGGGCCCGCGGGCAGGCGCGGCGAGCTCTCCGCCGGGCGCGGCACGGGAGTGGCATGCGTGCCCCGCGCGTCCTGCGTGCCGTCGGAATCCATGATTCTTGCCCCCTGGCCTGCCGCTCTCCTGGTTCGCGGGCCAATCTAGTGCCCGTACAAGGGGAGTTCATCGGATACGCGCCCGGGATCCCGGGGAACGCGGCAGCTCAGGGCGGCCCGCGGGCGGCGCGGGCCAAAACCGCCCGCTATGTCCACCACGGCCGGCCGCTGTGTCCCCCACGGACGATCGCCTATGTCCACCGCGGACAACCGCCGCGCCGAACGACTCCCGTGTGGAGCATGCCCACCCCCTGGCGCCGCCCCTAACCTGCGAAGAAAGCAGTAGAGCGTCCGTATCGTCGCCCCACCCCCGTCAGCAACAGGAGCCCCTCATGACCGCCCTTCCGCAGGAGCGCCGCGTCGTCACCGCCATCCCCGGTCCGAAGTCGCAGGAGCTGCAGGCCCGCCGTACCGCCGTGGTCGCCGGTGGCGTGGGCTCCGTGCTGCCCGTCTTCACCGCGCGCGCGGGCGGCGGCATCATCGAGGACGTCGACGGCAACCGTCTGATCGACTTCGGCTCCGGCATCGCCGTGACGTCCGTGGGCGCCTCCGCCGAGGCCGTGGTGCGCCGGGCGTCCGCCCAGCTCCAGGACTTCACGCACACCTGTTTCATGGTCACGCCGTACGAGGGTTACGTGGCCGTCGCCGAGGCGCTCGCCGAGCTGACGCCGGGTGACCACGAGAAGAAGTCGGCGCTGTTCAACTCCGGCGCCGAGGCCGTCGAGAACGCCGTCAAGATCGCCCGCGCGTACACCAAGCGCCAGGCCGTCG
Organism: Streptomyces sp. NPDC039480; assembly: GCF_055597165.1. Classification (NCBI taxonomy): domain Bacteria; kingdom Bacillati; phylum Actinomycetota; class Actinomycetes; order Kitasatosporales; family Streptomycetaceae; genus Streptomyces; species Streptomyces sp. NPDC039480. The sequence continues at coordinate 73,587 of NZ_JBVITX010000010.1, forward strand.
TCGTCTTCGACCACGGTTACCACGGCCGCACCAACCTCACGATGGCGCTGACCGCCAAGAACATGCCGTACAAGCACGGCTTCGGTCCGTTCGCCCCCGAGGTCTACCGCGTCCCGGTCGCCTACGGCTACCGCTGGCCGACCGGTGCAGAGAACGCCGGCCCCGAGGCCGCCAAGCAGGCCATCGACATGATCAACAAGCAGGTCGGCGCGGAGAACGTCGCCGCGATCATCATCGAGCCCGTGCTCGGCGAGGGCGGCTTCATCGAGCCCTCGAAGGGCTTCCTGCCGGAGATCGTGAAGTTCGCGAACGACAAGGGCATCGTCTTCGTCGCGGACGAGATCCAGTCCGGCTTCTGCCGCACCGGCCAGTGGTTCGCCTGTGAGGACGAGGGCATCGTCCCCGACCTGATCACCACCGCCAAGGGCATCGCGGGCGGTCTGCCGCTCGCCGCCGTCACGGGCCGCGCCGAGATCATGGACGCCCCGCACGCGGGCGGCCTCGGCGGCACCTACGGCGGCAACCCGGTGGCCTGCGCCGGTGCGCTCGGCGCCATCGAGACGATGAAGGAGCTCGACCTCAACGCCAAGGCGAAGAACATCGAGTCGGTCATGAAGGGCCGTCTCTCCGCCATGGCCGAGAAGTTCGACATCATCGGCGACATCCGCGGCCGCGGCGCGATGATCGCCATCGAGCTCGTCAAGGACCGTACGACGAAGGAGCCGAACCCCGAGGCGACCGCCGCCCTGGCCAAGGCCTGCCACGCGGAGGGCCTCCTGGTCCTGACCTGCGGCACCTACGGCAACGTCCTGCGCTTCCTGCCGCCGCTGGTCATCGGCGAGGACCTGCTGAACGAGGGCCTGGACATCATCGAGGGCGCGTTCGCCGGCGTCTGAGCGTCCCGGTACGCGGCGTGACCTTCGGGCCCCGACCGTCGGGGCGTGTGAAGAAGGTGTGCGGGCCCCATGACGGGTTGTTGAACCGCCTGTCGGCCCGCAACCGCCTGCCGTACGGTTTCTGCAGTTGAGAGAGACACCCGCCCACAGGGGACTGTGGGCGACACCACGGCGGAGCCTCCCCAGCCCCGCCCTGGTCGTGCCCAGCGCACACCCCGGAGCCGCTGGCTCCGGAACTCCTCACCGATCGGACGGCCGCTCGCCCCAAACCCCCCGGGGCGCGCGGACCACCGATCCGGTGGCCGTCTCGGAGACTCCCCCCGACGGGCCCGCGTGAGCAGGCCCCCTCGGACCGTCCGGGCGGCCGACCGACCGAAGGGCCGGCGCACTCCCCCCCTTGCGCCGGTCCTTCGGCATTTCCTGGCGCTTTCCTGGCGCTTTCCTGCACCAGTGCGACTGTGACGCGTCGAGGCGCTTGCTGCGAGGCTATGGCCCATGTCTGCATCACCGGTCCCGCGGCGGCCTGCCCTCTCGCTCTCCCTGTGCGCTCTGCTCTTCGCGCTCCTCACCTGGCCGGTGGCCGCCGGAGGGCCGCTGCGCCGCGCCGACGAACGGGCCGGACGCGCGCTCGCCGACAGCCGCTTCCCCGACCGTGCGGCGGAGTTCCTCGCCGACCTCGGCAACGCCACGGTCGCCGTGCCGGTCCTCCTCGCCGTCCTCGCCCACACCGCCTGGCGCGGCCGCCGTGCCGGTACGTTCCGCTGGTGGCTGCCCGCCGCGGCCGCCGCCGTCGCCATGGCCGCGGTGCCCGCCCTCGTCGCCCCGCTCAAGGCGCTGATCGACCGCCCGGGGCCGCCCGGCACGGACGGCCACGGCGGCTACTTCCCCTCGGGTCACACGGCGACGGCCGCGGTCGCCTATGGCGCGGCGGTCCTGCTTCTGCTGCCGCTGCTGCGTGGCGCGTACGGCCGCCGCGAACTGGTCATCGGGTGCGTCCTGCTGAACGCCGGGGTCGGGTTCGGGCTGGTGCGGAGGGGTTATCACTGGCCGCTGGACGTGGTGGCGAGCTGGTGTCTGTCCGCCCTGCTGTTGCAGGTCATGGTGCTGGTGATCAGCCGAAGTACGCGTCGAAGCCCTTCGAGAACTCCCGGCTCCTGAATAGTTCTTCGAAAACTCCCAGCTCCTGCATACGTCTTCGCGGTCACGCATCCTCGTCCTGCGCGTCCCCCCGCGCCAGCCGCGCCGCCGCCTCGTGCATCGCGAGTTCGAGCAGCGCCGGGTCGTTCAGCGTGCCGGAGCCGTCCGGCGCGACCAGCCAGCGGACGCCGCCCGACGCCCGCCCCGGGTAGGGCACCACGATCCAGGTGCCGCGGCCCGCGCCCCGCACCCCCGTGCCGAGCCAGCGGGTGACCGTGCCCGCGGGCACGAAGAACCCCATGCGTTCGTCGCCGAAGTCGGCGAGCACGGGGCCGGGGCGATCCACGCAGCGGGTCAGCACGTCGAGCGTGGGATGGCCGAGGCCGCCGGGCAGGATCAGCACGTCCCAGCGCCGCCCGGCGGGCAGGAGTGTGACGCCGAGGGGGTTGCGCTCCCAGTCGAAGCGGCAGGCCTCCGGGTTCGGTGCCACCGACACCAGCCACTCGACCGCCGACTTCGCTCCTGAGACACCCGAGCCAGTCATACCGGACCTTCCTCTCCTGTGGGGCAACAGTGCGCGTCACAGGTGAGAGGGGCCCGGGGGCCGGGCATTACGCGGGTTCCCGCCACCGGTCGGTGGTGAAAGGGGCACAGGAGGACAGCGGGGCGTGCGCCGGTTGATCACGCCCCGCTCAGCCGGGCGGCGCGGGCTCAGCTGTCGAAGCCCAGGCCCAACTTGTCCATCGTCTTGAGCCAGAGGTTCCGCTTGCCGCCGTTGGCGTCGGACCTGGCGAGCGACCACTTGGTCAGCGCGACGCCGGTCCACGCGAACGGCTCCGGCGGGAACGGCAGGGGCTTCGTGCGGACCATCTCCAGGTCCGTACGCTCCGTCCGTTCGCCGGCGAGCAGGTCCAGCATGACGTCGGCGCCGAACCGGGTGGCTCCGACGCCCAGGCCCGTGTAGCCCGCCGCGTACGCGACGCGGCCCTTGTGGGCCGTGCCGAAGAACGCCGAGAAGCGCGAGCACGTGTCGATCGCGCCGCCCCACGCGTGCGTGAAGCGCACCCCCTCCAGCTGCGGGAAGCAGGTGAAGAAGTGCCCGGCGAGCTTCGCGTACGTCTCCGGGCGGTCGTCGTACTCGGCCCGCACCTTCCCGCCGAACGGGTAGATCGCGTCGTAACCGCCCCACAGGATGCGGTTGTCGGCGGAGAGCCGGAAGTAGTGGAACTGGTTGGCGCTGTCGCCGAGGCCCTGGCGGTTGCGCCAGCCGACCGACGCCAGCTGGTCGTCCGTCAGCGGCTCGGTCATCAGCGCGTAGTCGTAGACCGGGACGGTGTACGGGCGCAGGCGCTTGACCAGGGACGGGAAGATGTTCGTGGCGAGCGCGACCTGGCGGGCGAAGACCCTGCCGTACGGCGTGCGGATCGCCATTCCGGCGCCGGCGGAGGCCAGGTCGAGGGCGGGCGTGTGCTCATAGATCCGGACGCCCTTCTCCAGGCAGACGCGCTTGAGGCCCCACGCCAGCTTCGCCGGGTGCAGCATGGCGACGCCGTCACGGTCCCAGAGGCCGCCGAGGAACGTGGGCGAGTCGACCTGCTCGCGCAGCGCGTCCGCGTCGAGGAGTTCGGCACCGCCGGCCAGGCCGTGCTCGGCCATCTCGTCGTACATCTCGTGGAGTTCGGCCAGCTGGTGCGGCTCGGTGGCGACGTCGATCTCGCCGGTGCGCTCGAAGTCGCAGTCGATGGAGTAGCGCTTGACGGCCGCCTCGATCTCGTCGAGGTTGCGGGCGCCGAGCTCCTCCAGCTTCGCGATCTCGCCGGGCCAGCGGGACAGGCCGTTGCCGATGCCGTGCGTGAGGGAGGCGGCGCAGAAGCCGCCGTTGCGGCCGGAGGCGGCCCAGCCCGCCTCGCGGCCCTCGACGAGGACGACGTCGCGGCGCGGGTCGCGCTCCTTGGCGATGAGCGCGGTCCACAGGCCGCTGTAGCCGCCGCCGACGACGAGGAGGTCGCAGCGGTCGTCGCCGGTGAGGGCGGGCTCCGGGGCGGGCCTGCCGGGGTCGTCCAGCCAGAAGGACACCGGCCGGGCGTCGGAGAGGGACTTGGTGAAACGGGTCATGGCGCTAGGGGCCATGATTTCCACTCCTTCAGAAATTGCGGGATTGCTCGGAGATGGGGTTGCTCAGGAATCCCGGGGATTACTGGGACTGCTTGTTGCGGCGCTTGCCGACCAGCATTCCGGCGAGCACGAGGAGCACGGCGACGAGGAACATCGCCGTACCGATCACATTGATCTGAACGGGCGTGCCGCGCTGTGCGGATCCCCAGACGAACATGGGGAACGTCACAGTCGAGCCCGCGTTGAAATTCGTGATGATGAAGTCGTCGAAGGAGAGCGCGAAGGCGAGCAGCGCGCCCGCCGCGATGCCCGGTGCCGCGATGGGCAGCGTGACTCTCAGGAACGTCTGCACGGGTCCGGCGTAAAGGTCCTGCGCGGCCTGTTCCAGGCGCGGGTCCATCGACATGACGCGCGCCTTGACGGCGGTCACCACGAAGCTGAGGCAGAACATGATGTGGGCGATGAGGACGGTCCAGAAGCCGAGCTGCGCGCCCATGTTGAGGAAGAGCGTGAGCAGCGAGGCGGCCATGACGACCTCGGGCATCGCCATCGGCAGGAAGATCAGCGAGTTGATGGCGCCGCGCGCGCGGAACCGGTAGCGCACCAGCGCGAAGGCGATCATCGTGCCGAGCACGGTCGCGCCGATCGTCGCCCAGGTGGCGATCTGCAGGCTCAGCGAGAGCGATCCGCACATGTCGGCGACACCGCACGGGTCACGCCACGCGTCGAGTGAGAATTCCTGCCAGGAGTAATTGAAGCGCCCCTTCGGCTTGTTGAAGGAGAACACCGTCACGACGATGTTCGGAAGGAGCAGGTACGCGAGCGTCAGCAGGCCCGCGATGACGACGACATTGCGCCGGAGCCAGCGGAAGAGGGCGGCCATCAGACGAGATCCTCCGTCCCCGACTTGCGGATGTAGAAGGTCACCATGAACAGGATGGCGGCCATGAGAATGAAGGAGAGCGCCGCGGCCGTCGGGTAGTCCAGAATGCGCAGGAACTGCGTCTGGATGACGTTTCCGACCATGCGGGTGTCGGTGGAGCCGAGCAGGTCCGCGTTCACGTAGTCGCCCGCCGCCGGGATGAAGGTGAGCAGCGTGCCGGAGACGACGCCCGGCATGGAGAGCGGGAACGTCACCTTGCGGAAAGTGGTGGACGGCTTGGCGTAGAGGTCGCCCGCGGCCTCGTGCAGCCGGCCGTCGATGCGCTCCAGCGAGGTGTAGAGCGGCAGGATCATGAACGGCAGGAAGTTGTACGTGAGTCCGCAGATCACGGCGAGCGGCGTGGCCAGGACCCGGTCGCCGTCGGTGACGCCGAGCCAGCTGGTGACGTCGAGGACGTGCAGCGAGTTCAGGGCGCCGACGACGGGCCCGCCGTCCGCGAGGATCGTCTTCCACGCCAGCGTACGGATGAGGAAGCTGGTGAAGAACGGCGCGATGACCAGGACCAGGATGATGTTGCGCCAGCGGCCCGCGCGGAACGCGATGAGGTAGGCGAGCGGATAGCCGAGCAGCAGGCACAGGATCGTGGCGGCACCTGCGTAGAGCACCGAGCGCAGGAACTGCGGCCAGTAGTCGGTGAGCGCGTCCCAGTAGGTGGCGAAGTGCCAGGTGACCTTGAAGCCCTCTTCGAGGGAGCCGGTCTGTACGGAGGTCGACGCCTGGTAGACGAGCGGCAGCGCGAAGAAGACGACGAGCCAGAGGATGCCGGGGAGCAGCAGCCAGTAGGGGACGAGCCGCCCGCGCTTGCGCGGCGTGCGGGCGGGTGGCTCCTCGGGGGCGGGCGCCTTCGGCGGTGGTGCGTCGGTCACGGTCGTCATGCGGAGGCGTCCTCCTCGACCTTCTCGACGCCCGCTGCGACGTCCTGGGCGGCGTCGAGGCCGAAGGTGTGCGCGGGGTTCCAGTGCAGGACGACCTCGGCGCCCGGGGTGAGGCGGCCGTCGCGCTCGATGTTCTGCGCGTACACCTCGAAGGACGGGCAGACGGGGCTCGTGACGACGTACTGCGTCGATACGCCGATGAAACTGCTGTCGGCGATGCGTCCGGTGATGCGGTTGCGTCCGTCCGGGATCTGCCCCGCGTCGTCGGCGTGCGTGAGGGAGATCTTCTCGGGCCGTACGCCGACCAGGATCTTGCCGCCGGTGGCGGTGGGGCCGGTACATCGGGCGGCGGGCAGCGTCAGTTTGCAGTCGCCCGCCTTGACGACCAGGTCGTCGCCGGACGTCGGGGTGCCGCCCTGGATCTCGGCCTCGATGAAGTTCGAGGTGCCGAGGAAGTTGGCGACGAAGGTGGTGCGCGGGTTCTCGTAGAGGTCGGCGGGGGCGCCGAGCTGCTCGACGCGGCCGCCGTTCATCACGGCGACGGTGTCGGCCATGGTCATGGCCTCCTCCTGGTCGTGCGTGACGTGCACGAAGGTGATGCCGACCTCGGTCTGGATGCGCTTGAGTTCCAGCTGCATCTGCCGGCGCAGCTTGAGGTCGAGGGCGCCGAGGGGCTCGTCGAGGAGGAGCACCTTGGGGTGGTTGATGAGCGCGCGGGCGACGGCGACGCGCTGCTGCTGGCCGCCGGAGAGCTGGTGGGGCTTCTTGCGGGCCTGCTCGCCGAGCTGCACCAGGTCGAGCATCTCGCCGACCTGCTTCTTCACCGACTTGATGCCGCGCCGGCGCAGTCCGAAGGCGACGTTCTCGAAGATGTCGAGGTGCGGGAAGAGGGCGTACGACTGGAAGACGGTGTTCACGGGCCGCTTGTACGGCGGCAGGGCCGTCACGTCCTGGTCGCCGAGGCGGACCGTGCCGGAGCTCGGCTCCTCCAGGCCCGCGATCATGCGGAGCGTGGTGGTCTTGCCGCAGCCGGACGCGCCGAGCAGTGCGAAGAAGGAGCCCTGCGGGACGGTGAGGTCGAGCGGGTGCACGGCGGTGAAGGAGCCGTAGGTCTTGCTGATCCCGGTGAGCCGAACGTCGCCGCCGGCTTCTTGAGCAGAGGTCATGGTGAGGTCCAGGGAGAAGTGGAGGGGGCGGAGGCGTCCCGTGTCATTCAGGGGCGCGGGGCTGTGACATGTGCGGCTCCGCCGCGTGGGCGCGACCAGCCACACGCGGCGCGCAGAGCAAAGTGACTGCGGTACAGCGCCGCGTCACGTACCTGTGAGCCGCGCGAACTTCTGTTCGTACGCGGTCTCTTCCTTCGGCGTCAGCGACCGGAACGCCCGCGACTTCTCCTTCATCTCCCTGTCGGGGATGATCAGCGGATTCGACGCCGCGTCCTTGTCGATCTTCGCGAGCGCGTCCTTCACCCCGTCGACCGGGCAGACGTAGTTGATGTACGCCGCGAGGCGGGCCGCGGGCTCCGGCTCGTAGTAGTAGTCGATGAGCCGCTCGGCGTTCTTCTTGTGCCGCGCCTTGTTCGGGACGAGGAGATTGTCCGTGGACGTGATGTAGCCCTGGTCGGGGATGTGGAAGTCGACGTCCGGGTTGTCGGCCTGCAGCTGCACGATGTCGCCGGCCCAGCCGAGGCAGGCGGCCATGTCTCCCTTGGCGAGGTCCGAGGTGTAGTCGTTGCCGGTGAAGCGGCGGATCTGCTTCTTGTCGACGGCCTTCTGGAGGCGGGCGATGGCCGCGTCGAAGTCGTCGTCGGTGAAGTCCCCGGGGTCCTTGCCCAGGTCGAGGAGTGTCATGCCGACGGTGTCGCGCATCTCGGAGAGGAACCCGACGCGCCCCTTGAGCTTGGGGTCGTCGAGCAGCTGCGACACCGAGGTGATCTTCTTCCCGCCGGTCGCCTTCTTGTTGTACGCGATGACCGTGGAGATACCGGTCCAGGGGTACGAGTAGGCACGCCCGGGGTCCCAGTCGGGGTTGCGGAACTGGGCGGACAGGTTGGCGTACGCATGGGGCAGGTTGGCCGGGTCCAGTTTCTGGACCCACCCGAAGCGGATGAGTCGGGCGGCCAGCCAGTCCGTGACGCAGATGAGGTCGCGCCCGGTCTCCTGGCCCGCCGCGAGCTGAGGTTTGAGCTTCCCGAAGAACTCGACGTTGTCGTTGATGTCCTCGGTGTACTTGACCTCGATCCCGGTGCGCTTCGTGAACGCGCCGAGGGTGGGCCGCCGGTTCTTGTCCTTCTCGTCGACGTCCATGTACTCGGTCCAGTTGGAGAAGGCGATCCTCTTCTCCTGTGCCGAGTGGTCCTCGGACGAGACGTCACCCTGGCCCTTGCCCGCCGCGGGGATGCCGCAGGCGCTCAGCGCCCCGAGTCCGCCGACGGCGAGCGCGCCGCTCGTCGCGGCGCGCAGCACGCCGCGGCGGCTCAGGGAGGTCCTGCCGTTCCTGAGGCTGCGCTGCATGGCGGCCAGCTGGGCCGGGGTGAAGGGGTTTGGCTCGTACTGCTCCATGCGCGTGGTTGCCCTTTCGGAAGGAAGGCGGCCGCCGGTCGTGCGGCCTGTGACGACGTGGTGACGTGACTACCGGTCCCCGAAGATCGTGCGGTGCCAGTCCTTGCGGACCACCGCCGTGTTGTCGAACATGACGTGCTTGATTTGCGTGTATTCCTCGAACGAGTACGCGGACATGTCCTTTCCGTAGCCGGATGCCTTGTATCCGCCGTGCGGCATCTCGCTGAGGATCGGGATGTGGTCGTTGACCCACACGCAGCCGGCCTTGATCTCGCGGGTCGCGCGGCCGGTGCGGTACACGTCGCGGCTCCAGGCGGAGGCGGCGAGGCCGTACGGAGTGTCGTTGGCGAGCCGGATGCCCTCGTCGTCGCTGTCGAAGGGGAGCACGACGAGCACGGGCCCGAAGATCTCCGACTGCACGATCTCGCTGTCCTGCGCGGCGTCGGCGATCAGCGTGGGCTTGTAGAACGCGCCGGGGTGCTGGAGCGCCTCGCCACCGGTGACCACGCGCGCGTAGGACCGGGCCCGGTCGACGAACCCGGCGACGCGGTCGCGGTGCACGTGCGAGATGAGCGGCCCCATGTCGGTGCTCGGGTCGAACGGATCGCCGAGCCGCACACTCTCCATGAGGTCGGCGACGCCCTGCACGAAGGCTTCGTAGAGCGGCCGCTGCACGTACGCGCGCGTGGCGGCCGTGCAGTCCTGTCCGGAGTTGATGAGCGAACCGGCGACCGCGCCGTGCACGGCGGCGTCGAGATCGGCGTCGTCGAACACCACGAAGGGTGCCTTTCCGCCGAGCTCAAGGTGCAGTCGCTTGACGGTGGCGGTCGCGATCTCGGCGACGCGCTTGCCGACGCCGGTGGATCCGGTGAAGGAGGTCATGGCGACGTCGGGGTGGCCGACCAGGTGCTCACCGGCGTCCTTCCCCGCGCCCGTGACGATGTTGACGACACCGTCGGGGATGCCGGCCTCGGTCGCCGCCTGCGCGAAGAGGAGCGAGGTGAAGGGGGTGAGCTCGGCGGGCTTGAGGACGATGGTGTTCCCCGCCGCGATCGCCGGGAGGACCTTCCAGGCGGCCATCTGGAGGGGGTAGTTCCAGGGCGCGATGGACCCGACGACACCGATCGGCTCACGGCGTACGTACGAGGTGTGGTCGCCGGTGTACTCACCGGCCGACTGGCCCTGGAGGTGCCGGGCCGCGCCCGCGAAGAAGGCGGTGTTGTCGACGGTCCCGGGGACGTCGAACTCCCGGCTCAGCTTGATCGGCTTGCCGCACTGCAACGACTCGGCCTGCGCGAATTCCTCGGCGCGGTCGGCCAGGACGCCCGCGAAGCGGTGCATGGCGTCCGAGCGCTCGCCCGGGGTGGCGCCCGCCCAGCCGGGGAAGGCCTCGGCGGCCGCGGCGACGGCGGCGTCCACGTCGTCACTTCCGGCGAGCTCGTACGTGTAGACCTCGTCGGCGGTGGCGGGGTCCACGACCGCGTGGGTCCGGCCCGACGTCCCCTTGGTCAGCCGCCCGGCGATGTACTGCGCACCGTCCGCGAAGTGGTCCTGCGCCTGGAAGTTGTGCATGACGCTCTCCTCCGCCGCCCTCCCCGTCCCGCGGGGGTCGGCGTAGCTCCAGATCGATTTGAGTGCCGATCCTGACAGAGCAGTGATAGTCCAACAAGTGATTCCGTTGTTGCCTTTTGGTTACGCGACGGAATCTGTCGACCAGGTGTCGAGTCGGCCCGGAAAACCAAGGACGGAGTGTCAGTGGTGCGTGTCAGACTCGCGTGCATGACGAAGATCGACTCGGTCCGCTCGGCGGAAGCGCTGGCCGGCGCGGTGCGCGCGGGCGAGAAGGTGAAGTATCTGCACTTCTGGGGCCACACCCCGCGCCGGGACGGCTCGCTGGGCCCGAGCTGCCTCAGCCAGTGGTGGCCCTCGCCCTTCACCGTGGACGGCGTGGAGTACGCGACGGCGGAGCACTGGATGATGGCGGCCAAGGCCCGCCTCTTCGACGACGCGGAGGCGGAGCGGGCGGCCCTCGCGGCCCGGACCCCCGCGGAGGCGAAGAAGGCGGGGCGGCTCGTGCGCGGCTTCGACGAGGCGATATGGGCGCGCGAGCGGTTCGACATCGTGGTCGCGGGCAGCACGCACAAGTTCACCTCGGACCCCGCGCTCCGGGACTTCCTCGCCGGGACGGGGCAGCGCGTCCTGGTCGAGGCGAGCCCCCTGGACCGCGTCTGGGGCATCGGCCTGGCGGCCGACGACCCGCGAGCGGAGGACCCCACGAAGTGGCGGGGACCCAATCTGCTGGGCTTCGCACTGATGGAGGCGCGCTCCCGCCTCTGACGGGCGGGCGCCTCAGGTGGTCCGGGGTGCCGGAGTCTCACCCGCCACTGGATCGCCGGCCGCGGCTCGGTCCGTTGCAGGGGTCTGACGGCTCAACCGCTTCCGTACGAGACGGCTCTGCGCCGCCACCGTCACGATCACGCCCGCGCCGAGGACCGGCCAGGCGAGCGGGCCCGCCGCGATCACGGCGGTGACCAGGAGCGGTCCGCCGCTGCGCTGGGCCGACGAGGAGAGGCCGTGCACCCCGAGGTAGGCGCCCTGGGCGTCGTCGGGGGCGAGCGCGATCGAGAGCTCCCAGGAGGCGATGGCGTGCAGTATCTCCGCGAAGGTGAGCGCGACCGCCGCGAGGGTGAGGGCGGCGACGGCGAGCCATGTGCCGCCGAGCACGGAGACGGTCAGGGCGGCACACCCGACGACGAAGCAGGCCGCCAGGGGGACGAGGAGCGCGCGGGCCCGCTCCGGGGTGCTGCCGAACCGGGACAGCGGGACCTGGCAGCAGACGACCAGCACGCAGTTGAGCACCATGAGGAGCGGTGCAAGACCGTGCGGGGCGTCGGTGGCGTGGACGATCCACAGGGGGATGCCGACCTGGAGCACCGCGTCGTCGAGGAAGAGGGCCGCCTCGGTCACCGTGAAGAGCAGATAGGGACGGTCGCGCCAGGGGTTGGACGGCGGGGCGGCCGGCGCGGTCGCCGAGGAGTCGGTGACCAGGCGGGACGGCGAAGGCGGTTCGGCGCAGCGCAGGGTGAGGGCGGCGGCGACGAGGAAGCTGACCACGTTGCCGATGAGCAGTGCCTGGTAGGCGTGGGTGGTGCCGACGGCGAGCGCGAGGGCCCCGGCGAGGCCGCCGACGGCCCAGCCCGCGTTGGAGACGGTGCGCTGCACGGCTTGGTACGTGGTGCGGTCCGGGCCCGCGATGCGGGCGGCGTACAGCTTGGTGAGTACGTTGGCACCGCGGTCTGCGAGGCTGTTGACGGCCGAGTAGAGCAGGAGCAGCGCGAAGTTGTCCGTCGTGAGCAGCGCCAACAGCGCGACGGCCTGCTGGAGTTGGGCGCCGATGATGATGCGGGTGACCGGGAAGCGGTCGGCGAGGTGGCCCGCGAGCGGCGCGCCCGCGATGCCGACGGCGCCCGAGACGCCTAAGAGGACGCCGACCTCGGCGACGGACAGTCCGGTGACGAGCGTGAAGTAGAGAGCGGCCGCGCCCATCCAGAGGCCGGTGCCCGCCTTGTTGATCAGGGCGATCCAGAGCATGCGACGGCCGTCGGCACCCCCTGGTATGCGTGCGTACAGCGCGGTTCGTCGACGGCTGAGGCTCACCCATCCCCCTTGACTCGACCTGGACTTGGCCGGCTGCGAACTTGACCGACACTTTGTACCGATACATACTTACCTCTGTGGCAGCACAATATGCGATCAGCGGGTCGACCGCCAAGGGAATCACCGCGTCGGTCGAACAGGCCGTGGCCGACGGCGGGTTGGCGCCGGGCGCCGCGCTGCCTCCGGTGCGCAGGCTCGCCGACGAGCTGGGGGTCAGCGCCGGCACGGTGGCGACGGCCTACAAGGAGTTGCGGCAGCGCGGCATCGTGGTGACGCGCGGCCGGGGCGGCACCGTCGTGGCACAGGCCCCGGCGGTCGGGTCCCGCAGGCCGCCCAGGGCACCGCGAGGGGTGTGCGACCTGGCGGGCGGACATCCGGATTCCTCCCTGCTCCCGGTCCTGATGCCGCCTGCCCGGGTGGAGCCGGTCAGCGGTTCGCACCGCGCGTCGCCGCGCCTCGCGGGGCTCGAGGAAGTGGCCAGGGAGTGGTTCGCGCGGGACGGGGTGCCCGACAGCCGGGTGACCTTCGCGCACGGAGCGCTGGACTGCATGGCCCGGCTCCTCTCGGTGGAGCTGAAGCCCGGCGACACGGTGGCCGTGGAGGACCCCGGTTTCCACCACCTCCTCGACCTCGTACCGGCGTTGGGGCTTCGCATGACACCCGTGGCCGTGGACGACGAGGGCATCAGGCCGGAAGCGCTGCGCGGAGCACTGCGGGCGGGCGCCAGGGCCGTGGTGTGCAGCCCGCGGGGGCAGAACCCGATGGGCGGCCACTTCACGGCGGCGCGGCGCGAGGCGCTGCTCGCGGTCCTCGACGGCTACCCGGACGTGCTCGTCATCGAGGACGACCACAACGCCGAGGTGGCGGGGGCGGGCCCGCACTCACTGGCGACCGGCGGACTCCCCCGCTGGGCGCAGGTGCGCACCGTCTCCAAGCACCTGAGCATCGACCTGCGGTGGGCGGCCCTCGCGTGCGACGCCACCACGCTGGCCCGCCACGAGGGGCGGATGCTGCTCACCTCGGGGTGGGTCAGCCACGTACTGCAGGAGACGGTCGAGCGCACGATGACGGACCCCGCGGCACGCGAGGTGGTGGCCCGGGCGGAGGGCGCCTACGCGGAACGGCGCGAAACCCTGATCCGTGAACTCGCGGGGCACGGCATCGCGGCGCGGGGGGCCAGCGGACTAAACGTATGGGTACCGGTGCGGGACGAGTCCGCGGTCGTCAACGGGCTGCGCTCGCGGGGCTGGTGGGTGGCAGCGGGCGCCCGCTTCCGCATCGCCGCACCCACGGCCGTGCGCATCACCACATCCGCCCTGAAGGCACCGGACGCGTCCCGCTTGGCGGCGGACTTCTCCGCCGTACTCGACGAGTCCGAGGCCACGTATGGGGGGTGAGGGCACCCAGGGGGCTGGGCGACCGGGCCGAGGTCACGCATGCGGGTGGGGGACAGCGGTCTTACCCAGGGGCGCGGGGAACTGCGCGAGCAACCCCCACCCGCCCGCACGAGACACACGCCCCAGACCGAGCGACCCGGCCTACACCACGAGCAGGATCACCAGCAGCGCCACGCCAAGGGCGCTGCCCACCGCCCCGCAGATGATCCCCGCGAGGGCCTGCCCCCCGTTCGTCGCCTCGCCGCGCCGCGCCTTCCCGCGCCCCAGCGCGCCGAAGATCACCGCGAGGATGCCGAGGACGATCGCCAGCGGCCACAGGCAGAAGCCGGCGGCCGCGACAATCCCGAGGACGAGCCCGGCCACGCCCATGCCGTTCGCGGGCGCCATCGGCATGGCGGGCCAGCCGTATCCGCTGTACCCGGGCCCACCCTGACCACCCGGCTGGCCCGGATAACCCGCGTAGCCCGGATAGCCGGGCTGAGCCGGATAACCCGCGTAGCCCGGGTAACCCTGCTGCTGCCCCGGCCCCTCCGGCGAGATCGGAGGCGGCGGCACCGGCTCCCCGGGCGCCGCGAAGGGGCCAGGCCCTCCCACCTGCGGAGGCGGAGGCGGCACCACTCCCGGCGCCGGTGCGCCCGTCCACCGGTCGTGCACCGAAGACGACCCCCGCCGCTCCGGCGGCACCGCATCCTCCGGCGGCGGCGCCCACGGATCACGCTCGCGCTCCCCCGGCGCCCCCGCGCCGCCTGCGCCGCCTGCGCCGCCCTCACCGGGCACGGCGTCGTCCTCGGACTTCGCGGACATGACGGGTCACCTCTTTCGTACGTTCCGTCATGCTACGGCCCTCGCTTTACCCGGCCGACCGCCAACCCCCGGCAGCCAACCCCGACCGCCGCCCCCGACCGCCCTCACAAACCGCCGCCTACGATGAGCCCGACCCACCGATCAGCCGATCAAACCCGTTCCTGGGGAGGAAACCGTGACCGAGCAGCAGACCGCCCCCGCACCCGCACCCGCGACACCCGGCGCCCCGCAGACATTCCCGCACGCGTTCATCGCCGGACTGCCCAAGGCGGAGCTGCACGTGCACCACGTCGGGTCGGCCTCCCCCCGCATCGTCTCCGAGCTGGCCGCCCGGCACCCCGACTCCGCGGTGCCGACCGACCCCGAGGCGCTCGCCGACTACTTCACGTTCACGGACTTCGCGCACTTCATCCAGGTCTACCTCTCCGTCGTGGACCTGATCCGCACCGCGGACGACGTGCGCCTCCTCACCTACGAGGTGGCCCGCGACATGGCGCGGCAGAACGTGCGCTACGCCGAGCTGACCATCACCCCGTACTCCTCCGTCCGCCGCGGCATCGACGACCGCGCCTTCATGGACGCCATCGAGGACGCCCGCAAGGCCGCCGAGCGCGAGTTCGGCACCGTACTGCGCTGGTGCTTCGACATCCCCGGCGAGGCCGGGCTCACGTCGGCCGAGGAGACGCTCCGGCTGGCCGTCACCGACAAGCTGCGCCCCGAGGGCCTGGTCTCCTTCGGGCTCGGCGGGCCCGAGATCGGCGTGCCGCGCCCGCAGTTCAAGCCGTACTTCGACCGGGCCATCGAGGCGGGCCTGCACTCGGTGCCGCACGCCGGCGAGACCACGGGCCCCGAGACGGTCTGGGACGCCCTCACCCACCTGCGGGCCGAGCGCATCGGCCACGGCACCACCGCCGCGCAGGACCCGAAGCTGCTCGCCCACCTCGCCGAGCACCGCATCCCGCTGGAGGTCTGCCCGACCTCGAACATCGCGACCCGCGCGGTCCGCACCCTCGACGAGCACCCGATCAAGCAGTTCGTGGACGCCGGCGTGATCGTCACCATCAACTCCGACGACCCGCCCATGTTCGGCACCGACCTGAACACCGAGTACGCCGTCGCCGCGCGCCTCCTCGACCTCGACGAGCGCGGCATCGCGGCCCTCGCGAAGAACGCCGTCGAGGCGTCCTTCCTGGACCCGGCGGGCAAGGCGAGGATCGCCGCCGAGATCGACACGTACACGGAGACGTGGCTCGCGCCGTGATCCCGTGACCACAATGGGCCCATGCGCACCGTGACTGCAGTGGCCCACCGAGGCGATCCCTACCGCGTCCGCGAGAACACGATCCCGTCCCTGCGCTCCGCGATCGAACGGGGCGCGGACGCGGTGGAGATCGACGTCCGCCTGAGCCGCGACGGCGTGCCCGTGCTGCTGCACGACGACACGCTCAAGCGGCTCTGGGGGTACGAGCGCCCGCTCGCCGCCCTCTCCGCCGCCGAGGTCCACGGCCTCACCGAAGGCGGCGTGCCGACGCTCGCAGCCGCCCTCGCGGCGACGGAGGGGCACCGGCTCATGATCGACCTGCCGGGTGCGTCGTACGACGACGTGCGCACGGTCGTGGGAGTCGTCGCGGACCACGGGGCGGCCGAGCGCGTGTACTACTGCGCGGGCGGGCAGACGATGCTGGCCGTCCGCGAAGCCGATCCCGCCGCGGAGATCGCCCTGACCTGGACGACCCTGGCCCCGCCCCGCCCGGTCCTGCTGGACGCGGTCAAGCCGCGCTGGCTCAACTACCGCTTCCCGCTGGTCGACCGCGACCTGGTGTTCCAGGTGCACCGCCAGGGTCTGCTCGTCTCGGCCTGGACGCCGGACACCCGCCGCTCGATGCGCCGCCTCCTCGACGCGGGCGTCGACGCGATCACCACCAACCGCATCGACGTCCTGCGCACCCTGCACGCCCCCGCCTGAGGCACGCCGCCATAACCGGCTCCGGTTCGGCTCAGGCAGACCGGAGGGGCGGCAGCATCGCCTGCGCGTCCGCCCCCTCCCCCACCCAGAGGCCGATCACCAGCGCCGCCGTCGCCTCCAGCAGTCCCGCCCGCTCGAGGCCGCCGGCGGCGAGCGGGCGGCAGCCGAGGTCCCGCACCAACGCGTGTACGACAGCTCGCGCGCCCTCGTCGTCACCGCAGACCGGAACCGCCAGCGGGCGCCCGTCGAACACGGGCGGGTCCATCCGCCACACGTCCACGTGGCAGAGGTTGAACGCCTTGACCACGTGCGCGCCCGGCGCCGCGTCGGCGAGGCGGCGGGCCGCCGAGGGACCGCCGTCCGCCTCCGTGAGAAGGGCGAAGCCCGGACCCACCGGATTGGAACAGTCGATCAGCACCCGCCCCCGAAGGGCGGCTGCCACCCCTGCCGCCACCGGGACCCCGGCCGCGTACGGCAGCGCGAGCAGTACCGCCTCACCGAACTCCGCCGCCGCCCGGACCGCGCCGTGCCGCACGGCACCGATCCGGGCGGCGAGCGAGGCCGCCGCGCCCTCGTCGCGCCCGCCGACCATGACCTCGTGACCCGCCCGCACCCACCGCGTGCCGAGCGCGTCCGCCATGCCACCCGTGCCGATGATGCCGATCCGCATGCCGCTTCCCCTCGTCGTCCGGCTCGGTCACCGGAATCAAGGACGACAGTAGGAAGCCGCTCGGGCACCATTCGGTAAGTGACCGCCGAACACGACCTCCTCGCCGACTGCCGCGCCCGCCTCGCGTTCGACCTGCTCGCCAACACCTGGAACGCCGTGGTGCTGTGGTCCCTGCGGCACGGCCCGCGCCGCCCGCGCGAGCTGCGCGAGCGCATCGGCGGCATCAGCCCCAAGATCCTCACGGAGACACTGCGACGCCTCGAGTACAACGGCCTGGTGGCCCGGGAGTCGTACGCCGAGTCACCGCCGCGCGTCGAGTACGAACTGACCGCGCTCGGCCGGACGTTGCTCGGACCCATCGAGGGCTTCGGGGCATGGGCGTACGAGCACGGAGACGCGGTCATGGCGGCACAGGAGCGGGCCGACGCCGACCACGAGCGATCCCCCTAGGGGTAAACCCGGCCGACGCCCCTGATGTCACGGCCTGTCGCCCCCGACGGTCTCCAGGGTCCAGCTTCTCCCCGCCGACGATCCGCCCTGCCTCCGCGGCCACCAGGATGGCGTCAGTCCACCACGACCGCCCCAGGAGTCGCCGTGATGTCACCCGCCCGTGCCGCTCTCGCCGCCGCCCTCGTCCTCGGCCTGACCGGCGCCGCGGCCGCCCCCGCGCTCGCGCACCCCGCGCATGCCCCCGCCACCACCCTCACCGCCTCGGCCGACACCACGGCGAACAGACCCGACAGCAAGGCCCTGCGCGACGCGATCAAAGGGTTGCCGAACGCCGATGCGACCGCCGCGCTCGTCCGGGTCGGCGGCACGGACGGCACCTGGCGCGGCAGTTCGGGCGTGCACGACCTGGACACGCGCCGGAAGGCCGACCCGCACGGCCGATTCCGGGCCGGGTCGACGACCAAGATCGTGACGGCGGCCGTCGTGCTGCAGCTGGCCGCCGAGGGCCGGATCGACCTCGACAGGCCCGTCCAGCACTACCTGCCGGGCCTGTTCACGGAGAAGTTCAAGCCCATCCCCGTACGCAGTCTCCTCAACTACACCAGCGGTCTCGAGGCGGGCGACGGCTTCGACGACGAATTCGCCCACCGCTACGACACGTTGGACCCACGGACCGTCGTCGCCTCCGCCATCGCCAAGGGCCCGGCGCACGACCCGGGCGACGAGCAGCACTACCGCAACATCCATTACACCGTGCTCGGCCTGCTGATCGAGAAGGTCACGGACGACTCGTACGCCCACCAGGCCGCCCAGCGGATCTTCCGGCCGCTCCAGCTGCGCGACACGTACTTTCCCGGTACCGACCCCCGCATCCGCGGCCCGCACAACCGCGGCTACCAGAAGCGGGAGCAGGCGGACGGCACCACGCGCCTCGTGGACGTCACCGAGTGGAACCAGTACGACCGTTTCGCGGCCGGCGACATGATCTCCTCGACGGCCGACCTGGAGAGGTTCACGCAGGCCCTGTTCGCGGGGAAGGTCGTGCCGCAGCCGCAGCTCAAGGAGATGTTCACGCTGCCCCGCCTCGCACCGGGCACCCCCGAACCCGCCTTCGGAGCAGGTCTGCAGCGCACGGAGGTCGGCGACAAGGTGCTGTGGTTCAAGACCGGCTCTCGCTACGGCTACACGAACATCATCGCCTCCACGGAGAACGGCTCACGTACCCTCGTGTACTCGGTCAACGCCACCGACGCGAAGGGCAAGGACATTCACCCGGTGGCCCAGCGCATAGTCGCGGCCGCACTCCGCTGAGCCCGCGCGCCGGGCGACGAACGAACAGAGACTCGAGGTCGGACATGGTGTGCTCGTGGGACTGGGAGAGCGGCGAAGGGCTGCTGCGCATCGACGATCCGGCCGACTGGGACGCGGCCTACGAACGCGGCGACCCGCGTCTCGGTACAGCGGTCATCGGACTCGCCCTCAATTGCACGCTGGCCGAGGTCTCACCGCGCATCATCAAGGCGATGCGGCTGGCGGACCCCGGCCAGCGCGGGTTCGCGTTCACCGCGGCGGGCCACGCGGCGCGCCTCAACGGTGAACTGACCCCGGAGCTGTACGCCGCCCTGCGGGCGGAGGGCCACGGCGGCTTCGCCGAGACCGCCGTCGACGACACACTGACGTTCGTGCCGTTCCGTCAGCTGCCACCGTGGTTCAAGTGGCGGAAGGCCGCGTCGAGAGTGGAGAACAAGCTGGAGGTCTGGCGGCTGCACGTCACCTACGCGGCCGAGGACCTCCGCAAGGCCCTGCGCGGACGCCGCCGCTCCGGGTAGCACCGGCCCGCGCTCACAACCCCGCCAGCGCATTCCACCGCTTCGCGAACTCCGTGCGCTCCTTCGACGTGATGTCGCGTGCGATGGCGAGCCGTTCGCGCATCGCGTCGTCCGGGAAGATCAGCGGGTCCTCGGCGAGGGCGGCGAGTTCCTTGTCCTTGGCGGAGGCGAGGACGTCGCGGGCGGCCGGGACGGGGCAGACGTAGTTGACCCAGGCGGCGAGCTCCGCCGCCACCTCGGGTTCGTAGTAGTGGTCGATGAGCCGCTCGGCATTCCGCTTGTGGCGGGCCAGGTTGGGGACCATCAGGGACTCGGCCCACAGCTCCGCGCCCTCCTCGGGGACGACGAACTCGATGTCCGGGTCGTCCGCCTGGAGCTGGATGACGTCGCCGCTGTAGGCCTGACAGGCCAGGACGTCGCCGCTGGAGAGGTCCTTGATGTAGTCGTTGCCGGTGAAGCGGCGGATGTGGTGGCTGTCCACCATCTTCTCGACCCTGTCGCACATCCGGTGGAAGTCGTCCGCCGTCCACTTCCTGATGTCGACGCCGTCGCCCTGGAGCAGCAGCGCGAACGCCTCGTCGAGGCCGGAGAGGAGGGTGACCCGGCCCTTGAGGTCGTCCGCCCACAGGTCGGAGACCTGCTTGATCTCCCGGCCGAGCTTCCGCTTGTTGTACGCGATGCCGGTGATGCCCGACTGCCAGGGGACGGTGTACTTCCGGCCCGGGTCGAAGTGCGGTGACCGCAGGAGCGGGTCGAGGTACTTGGTGACGTTGGGCTGACGTGCGCGGTCCATCTCCTGCACCCAGCCGAGCCGTACGAAGCGTGCGCACATCCAGTCGCTGATGACGATGAGGTCCCGGCCGGTCTCCTGGTGGTTCATCAGGGACGGGCTGATCTTGCCGAAGAACTCGTCGTTGTCGTTGATCTCCTCCGTGTAGCGGACGTCTATCCCCGTCCGCTTCTCGAAGGCGTCCAGCGAGGGGCGCTTCGTCTTGTCCTTGTCATCGGTGTCTATGTAGAGCGGCCAGTTGGCGAAGGCCAGCTTCTTGTCCTTGCGGGAGCGGTCGTCCGCGGCCCGCTCCCCCGGCTCGATGTACGCGGCGGGCACCCCGCACCCCGCGAGCACACCGGCGGCCGCACCGCCGCCCAGGGCGCGCATGAAGGAACGGCGGTGCATCGGACGGGCTGTCGGTCGGGCCGAGGAGGCTCTGGGGTTCGCTCGCACCCCGGCAGCATGCGCCTCGGCGCGCGGGCGCGGCAATGGACGCAGCGTCGAGCCCCGCGGCGAGGAGCCGACACCTTGTCGATCAGTCGGGGCGCGTCACGCGGGGTCGAGCCAGGCCGCCAGGTCGCCCGCGGTGACCCGCTCCAGGGGCGCGGCGTCGACCGGCCCCGGGTACAGGCGGTACGCCGTGCCGGATGCGGCGCCCGCCGCGCCGGGCAGGTCGCCGTCCACCAGCGCGAGCAGGGCGGCGCGGTCCGTCAACTCCGGCTCCGCGCACAGGGAGTCCGGCTCCCAGCCGTCCCGTACGCGCAGCGCGAAGTCGGCGCGCGGCTCGTCATCGGCCCGGCGGTAGCCCCACAGGACGTGGCCGCGGCCGCGCACGTACACCTCGCCGTCGGTGCGGGCCGCCGCCGTCCAGCAGGCGAGGTCCCACAGGGTGGCCCGGCCGCGGGGCTCGAAGGTGGCGAGCAGATCGTTGCCCATGCGGCCGATCTGCTTGCGGTAGCGCCACACGTCGTGGCCGGCGCCCGTGGTGGCGAGGGTGACGTCCGCCCACCAGGCGTGCCGCGTCCGGAGGTCGACGATCATCGGCACGCGCAGCTTCGCGTCGCCCCCGAGGTCGAAGCGCTGCCGCACGGTCCGCGGGTCGTAGACGGCCCGCTCCTTGTCCTGCACCGCCATGAACCCGGCGAAGGCGTCGGGCAGTTCGTCGAAGGGCACGTCGTTGTACGAGAGGACCGCGGGCACGACGAACCGCACCCCGGTGCTCACGAGCCGGGGCAGGTCGAGGTCCAGGTACTCGGTGGCGCCGTGCGGTGCGGGCGCGGAGGTCAGGTCGCCGGAGTGCCGGGCGGCGCCGCCCGCGTGCTCCAGCTGCGTGTAGTCGCAGAGGCCGACCAAGCGCCACTGGTCGTCGTAGAGCGCGACGGACAGGTCGAGGTCGACGCGCGTGCCCTTGGGCTGGGTCCAGTGCAGGAAGAGCCGCACGGTCTCGCTGTCCGCGGGCATGGGCAGGGAGCTGCCGCGCGGCACGGCGACGAGCGAGGCGGCGGACGCGCGTTCGGCGAACGGCACGGGCAGGTCGGCGAGCGCGGCGTCCAGGACGGCCACTTCGTACCGCTCCCCCTCGCGGGCGGCGAGGCGCCGGACGGCCTCCGCCGCGATGAGCTCGCCGGCGCGGCCCGCGACGCGGGGCGGCAGCGGCGGCCGGTGGTCCTCGACCGCGTACGCCTTGGTGACGCGCCCGCGCGGGAAGAAGACGCGGCGGTACCCCGGCACGGCGCGGATCTTCATGCGGCCATACGCGCCGAGCAGCGGCCCGGGGCCGGAGCGCGGCAGGGCGTCGGCGAGCGCGTCGCCCACCGTGCCGGGGAGGGTCGTCGAGCCGGAGCGGGCGAGCAGCAGGTCGAGCCGGCGCAGGAGCTCACCGGGGCGCTCGCGCAGGAGTCGTACCGCCGCTTCGACGTCCCAGTGCGCGAGGGCCTCTTCGACGCGTCCCTGCCAGGTGACGACGCGCAGCCGGTCACCGGTGAGGCGCACGGCGTCGTGCCGGGCGGCCTCGGCGAGCAGCACCTCGCCGAGCGCCCCGTCGCGCACGCGTGTCCCGCGCAGGGCGGCGAAGGCGAGCGCCACGCGCGCGTGCCGGTGGGCCTGTTCGAAGGGGTGCAGTATTTCGCCGACCCGCTGCCACGCGCGCGGGTGGCGGGCCATGTCCTCGGCCAGGCGGCGGAGGTCGAACCCGTCGAGGAGGGCGAGGAGTTCCCGGCGGACGGGACGCGGGAGGCCGCGCAGGCGCGGGAGTTCGAGCAGGTCGGGGTCGCCCCCGGAACGTACGACGAGCAGGCGCAGCACGTCGGTGGCCGTGTCGGCGTACCGCGCGACCAGGGGGCGCGCGTCGGGGATGTCGAGCAGCGGCGCGAGGGCGAGGGCCTTGCTCTCGCGCAGCGGGATGGCGGCCGGGAGCCGGTCCGCCGCGGTCGCCGGGTCCAGGCGGCCGAGGAGCAGGACGAGGTCGTCGTGGTCCTGCGGGTTCAGGGGCGTGCGACGGGCGAGCAGCGCGGTGAGCTCGGCGGCGGCGTCGCCGGGGGCGCCGAGGCGCAGGGCGCGCAGGACGGGGCCGCCGTCGCCGCCGAGACCGGCGCCGGTGTCGAGCCAGGGGTCGGTGGGGCCGTCGGTCTCGTAGCGCTGCTCGCAGATCGGGCAGGTGTACCACTCGCAGCACTGGTCGCAGCAGTACCAGACGGTCCTCTTGCCGCCGAGGCAGGCGTCGCACAGCAGGTGGGCGCAGGGGTCGAGCGCGCGCACGCGTGCCTTGGTGCCCGCGCAGTTCATGCAGGGCTGGTGCGGCTGGGCGGCGAGGTACTGAGCGACGACGGTGGTGTAGCGGTCGTACGCGGGCTGGTAGGCGGTCTCCGCGGGGAACCGCGCGAACAGCGGGGCGTGGTGCCGGTCGGAGCCCATCAGCGCGTCGACGTCGGCGAGCAGTTCGCGCCCGGTCGCGGCGAGGTCGTCCACGGAGAGCGCGGTCAGGGCGCGGCGCAGCGGGGCGGTCAGGAGGTGCCCGCGGTCGGCGAGTTCGGCTTCGAGGACGACGACCGCGGCGTCGGTCGCCGCGGACCGTCCGATGCCTTCGGGGACGTACACGCTCTGCCGACGGCGCAGCAGCAGCGCGGCGAGCTCGTCGGTCGTTGTCGTCGTCATCAGGTCCCACCCCCGTGGTGCAGAGAAAAGCGGGGGCGGGGAGTGGGTGCGCTACGGATCTTTTGCAGAGAAGAAAAAGAAGGAAGCACACCACGGAGCCGCCCCCGCGTACGCAACGGTACGCGGGGGCGGTGGGGCCCGGCATCTCAATTGGCCCAGGCCACAGAGGTACTAGCCCTCGATCGAGGTCATCACGTGCTTGATGCGCGTGTAGTCGTCGAAGCCGTACGCCGAGAGGTCCTTGCCGTAGCCGGACTTCTTGAAGCCGCCGTGCGGCATCTCGGCGACGAGCGGGATGTGCGTGTTGATCCAGACGCAGCCGAAGTCGAGGACCTTGGACATGCGCATCGCGCGCGCGTGGTCCTTCGTCCAGACGGAGGAGGCGAGCGCGTACTCGACGCCGTTCGCGTACTCGACGGCCTGCGCCTCGTCCGTGAAGGACTGGACGGTGATGACCGGGCCGAAGACCTCGTTCTGGATGATCTCGTCGTCCTGCTTGAGGCCGGAGACGACGGTCGGCGCGAAGAAGTAGCCCTTCTCGCCGACCCGCTGGCCACCGGCCTCCACGCGCGCGTGCGCGGGCAGCCGGTCGATGAAGCCGGAGACCTGCTTCAGCTGGTTGGCGTTGTTGAGGGGGCCGTAGAGCACGTCCTCGTCGTCCGGCTGGCCGGTCTTCGTGTCGGCGGCGGCCTTGGCGAGCGCCGTCACGAACTCGTCGTGGATGGACTCGTGGACGAGCACGCGCGTGGCGGCCGTGCAGTCCTGGCCGGCGTTGAAGAAGCCCGCCATCGAGATGTCCTCGACGGCCTTGGCGATGTCGGTGTCCTCGAAGACCACGACCGGGGCCTTGCCGCCGAGCTCCAGGTGGACCCGCTTGAGGTCCTTGGACGCGGACTCGGCGACCTGCATGCCGGCGCGCACGGAGCCGGTGATGGAGGCCATCGCCGGGGTCTTGTGCTCGACCATCAGCCGGCCGGTGTCGCGGTCGCCCGTCACGACGTTGAAGACGCCGGGCGGCACGATGGAGCCGATGATCTCGGCCATCAGGACGGTCGACGCGGGGGTGGTGTCGGACGGCTTCAGGACGACCGTGTTACCCGCCGCGAGCGCCGGGGCGAACTTCCACACGCCCATCATCATCGGGTAGTTCCACGGCGCGACCTGCGCGCAGACACCGATCGGCTCGCGGCGGATGATGGAGGTCAGACCCTCCATGTACTCGCCCGCGGCGCGCCCCTCCAGCATCCGGGCCGCGCCCGCGAAGAAGCGGATCTGGTCGACCATGGGCGGGATCTCCTCGGACCGGGTGAGTCCGATCGGCTTGCCCGTGTTCTCGACCTCGGCCGCGATGAGCTCCTCGGCCCGCTCCTCGAACGCGTCGGCGATCTTGAGCAGGGCCTTCTGCCGCTCGGCGGGCGTCAGGTCCCGCCAGGCGGGGAACGCGTCGGCGGCGGCCTTCATGGCGGCGTCGACGTCGGCCTGGCCCGAGAGCGGCGCGGTGGCGTACGCCTCGCCGGTCGCCGGATTGATGACCTCGGTGGTCCGTCCGTCGGCCGCGTCCCGGAATTCTCCGTTGATGTAGTTGCGCAGACGGCGCAGCTCGGTGGTCACTTCCGCGGCCCTCCAAGTCAGATGTCCAGTGGATGAGACACCCACCCTAGTCGCTGTACCGACGCTTTCAACATACCCAGCGGCCCAGAACTGCGGAATCCGTGAGGATCGGAGTCGTAGACAACGAATTTCATCGATCTGGCCTTGCGGAAGTGACGAGACGTCGTGCACAGTGAGGTCGTGGCAAGTCGCAGCGCAGACCCCAGCAGCCCTCGCGGCTCACGCACCGGTAATCCGGGCGGGAGCGGCAGTGGGAACGGCACCCCGCCCGTGGACGCCGTCTCACTGGCGATCATCGAACAGCTCCAGGAGGACGGACGCCGTCCGTACGCCGCCATCGGCAAGGCCGTGGGCCTCTCCGAGGCGGCCGTGCGCCAGCGCGTCCAGAAGCTGCTCGACCAGGGCGTGATGCAGATCGTCGCCGTCACGGACCCGCTCACCGTGGGATTCCGCAGGCAGGCGATGGTCGGCATCGATGTCGAGGGCGATGTGGACCCGGTCGCGGACGCCGTGGCCGCCATGCCGGAGGCGGAGTACGTGGTGATGACCGCGGGCTCGCACGACCTCCTCGTGGAGATCGTCTGCGAAGACGACGACCACCTGCTCGAAGTCATCAACAAGCGCATCCGCGCCCTCCCCGGCGTGCGCTCCACCGAGAGCTTCGTCTACCTCAAGCTCAAGAAGCAGACCTATATGTGGGGAACCCGATAGCCGTGAGCAAGGACCTCAGCCAGACCGCCTACGACCACCTGTGGATGCACTTCACCCGCATGTCGTCGTACGAGAACGCGCCCGTTCCCACCATCGTGCGTGGCGAGGGCACCTACATCTACGACGACAAGGGCAAGAAGTACCTGGACGGCCTCTCCGGCCTCTTCGTCGTCAACGCGGGCCACGGCCGTCACGAGCTCGCCGAGACCGCCTACAAGCAGGCCCAGGAGCTGGCCTTCTTCCCCGTGTGGAGCTACGCCCACCCGAAGGCCGTCGAGCTCGCCGAGCGCCTCGCGAACTACGCGCCGGGCGACCTCAACAAGGTCTTCTTCACCACCGGTGGCGGCGAGGCCGTCGAGACCGCGTGGAAGCTGGCGAAGCAGTACCACAAGCTCACCGGCAACCACACGAAGTACAAGGTCATCTCGCGCGCGGTCGCCTACCACGGCACCCCGCAGGGCGCCCTGTCCATCACCGGCCTGCCGGCCCTGAAGGCCCCCTTCGAGCCGCTCGTCCCGGGCGCGCACAAGGTACCGAACACCAACATCTACCGCGCCCCGATCCACGGCGACGACCCCGAGGCCTTCGGCCGCTGGGCCGCCGACCAGATCGAGCAGGAGATCCTCTTCGAGGGTCCGGAGACGGTCGCCGCCGTCTTCCTGGAGCCGGTGCAGAACGCGGGCGGCTGCTTCCCGCCCCCGCCCGGCTACTTCCAGCGCGTGCGCGAGATCTGCGACAAGTACGACGTGCTGCTCGTCTCCGACGAGGTCATCTGCGCCTTCGGCCGTCTCGGCACGATGTTCGCCTGCGACAAGTTCGGTTACGTACCGGACATGATCACCTGCGCCAAGGGCATGACCTCGGGCTACTCCCCGATCGGCGCGTGCATCATCTCGGACAAGCTCGCCGAGCCGTTCTACAAGGGCGACAACACCTTCCTGCACGGCTACACCTTCGGCGGCCACCCCGTGTCCGCGGCGGTCGGCATCGCCAACCTCGACATCTTCGAGAAGGAGGGTCTCAACCAGCACGTCCTCGACAACGAGGACGCCTTCTACCAGACCCTGCGCAAGCTCCTCGACCTGCCGATCGTCGGCGACGTCCGGGGCAACGGCTTCTTCTACGGCATCGAGCTGGTGAAGGACAAGGACACCAAGGAGTCGTTCAACGACGAGGAGACCGAGCGCGTCCTGTACGGCTTCCTCTCCAAGGCGCTGTACGACAACGGCCTGTACTGCCGTGCCGACGACCGCGGCGACCCGGTCGTCCAGCTCGCCCCGCCGCTGATCTCCACGCAGGAGACCTTCGACGAGATCGAGGGCATCCTGCGCCAGGTGCTCACGGAGGCGTGGACGAAGCTCTGACCGGCCGTCAGGCCCGTCGTATGATCGAGTGATCAACACCGGCCCCGGGGGCACCCGTTCGAGTGAGAACGGGCGCCCCCGGGCCGCGTCCTTTCCGGGCGAGCGCACCGGAATCCCTAGCGTGCCCAGTGACCGATCGGCCCCGCCTTCGTTCCCCCGTACGGGGGAGGCAAACTGATCTGAACCGAGGTGTACGCCATGGTGGCCCCGCCGGACAACGACGTGCTGTGGGCACGCGCACTGCACGTCACACACAACGGCTCCCCCGCCCTCACCGGCGTCTCGCTCGGTGTCCGCGAGGGCGAGATCCTCGCCGTCAACGGCCCGCGCGGCTGCGGCAAAACGACACTCCTGCGGTGCCTGTCCGGGATGCTGCTCCCTCAGCAGGGCGAAGTGTGGTTCAACAGCACCCCCGTCCACACGATGCGCCCCCTCGTGCGTGAACGGCTGCGCCGCGACCGCTTCGGCTGGATCGACCCCGCGCCGCGTCTCGTCCCCGAACTCACCGCCTGGGAGAACGTCGCCCTGCCGCTGATGCTGCGCGGCACCTCCCGCCGGGTCTCCAAGTCCACCGCCCACGAGTGGCTGGACCGCCTCGACATCGGCGCGTGCGCCCGTAAGCGCCCGCACGCCCTGCTGCAGGCCGAGCGCCAGCGCGTCGCCATCGCCCGCGCCCTGGTCACCACGCCGTCCGTGCTCTTCGCGGACGAGCCGACCGCTCCCCTGCACCGCGCCGACCGCGCGCACGCGCTGCGCACCCTGACGACGGCGGCCCGCTCGCACGGCATCACCGTCGTCCTCGCCACACACGACGCGGAGGTCGCCGCCCTCGCGGACCGGACCGTGACGCTGCTGGACGGGCGACGCGTGCATACGGTTCATCTGCCGGCTGGGGAGGGGGTGGGTGCGGGTGCCGGTTCGGGTGCGGGTGCGGGTTCGGGCTCGCCTGAGGCGCCGGTCGAGGTGAGCACGTCGCACACGGCGGAAGCGCCGAGCGCGCCGAGCACGCCGAGCACGGAGGCGCCGGCCGTCTCCTCCCGTACCGTCAGCACCGCGGGCACCGTGAGCACCGCGGGCACCGTGAGCACCGCGGGCACCGCGGGCACCGCTAGCGCCCCGGGCGCCCCGGGCACCCCACCTCCCGCCAGCACCACGAGCGCCCTCGGGGCCACCGGCGCTGTCAGCGCCTCCTCCGTCGTCAACGCGGAAGGCCGGGCCGCGTGCTCGCTCTCCGTCTAGCCCGCGGCGCGCACCCGCTCGTCCAGCTGCGGCGCCTCCTCGTCGCCGCCGCGTCCGCCGGCACCGGCTTCCTGCTGCTGTGCACCATGGCGTACGCGCTGGAGCACCCCGGCGCCGGAGCCGTGCTGCGCCTCGCGTGGTGCCTCGCCCCGATCACCGCCACCGTGTACTTCACCGTCGCCGTGGCCCGTACCGACCCCGCCACCCGGCCGCGCAGCGGACTCTCCGCGGTGGGCCTCGGCCCCACCCGCCTGATGGTGCTCGCCACGATCTCCACGGCCGTGGCCTGCGTACTCGGCTCCATGGTGGCGCTGCTCTTCTTCCTGCACCTGCGCGGCGACGTCTCGGGGCTGCCCTTCGACGGGGCCGCCGCCGAACTGCTCGCCTCCGAGCGGCCGTTGCCGCTCGCCGGGACCCTCACCCTGCTCGCCGTGGTACCGATCACCGCGTCGGCGGCGAGCGCCCTCGCGCTGCGGCCGCGCCCCGCGAAGGCCACAGGGAAGGCCACGGGGAAGGCAACCGGCAAGGCCACGGGTGACGCCACGGAGAAGGAGCCCGGCTCCGAGCCCGTGGGCGACACGGACCCGGACGCCCCGGCCCCGCCGCCGAGCGGCCTCCCCTGGGGTGTCGCACTCCTCGCGGCGGGCCTCGCCGTGGAGACGTACGCGAGCGGCTCCGGCGGCGGCCCTGGCTCCGGCGTCCCCATGCCGGGCGTCGGCGCCGACGGCAACCCGGTGGGCGTCCTCGCGGGCTGGGCGCTGACCGCGCTCGGCCTCATGCTCGCCGGCCCGGGCCTCACCTACCTCTGCGGCCGGCTGCTTCAGGCGGTGCGGCCCGGCGCGATGCGTCTGCTCGCCGGGCGCGTCCTCCAAGAGGAGGCGCGGCGCGTCGGCCGACCGCTCGGTGTGCTGTGCGCGGTGGCCTCGGCCGCGTACGCCTCGATCGTGCTGTACGCGGGCCCGCGCCCCGAGGTCGGCCCGCTCACCGCGCTCGGCGGGCTGCTCGTCGCGGGGTGCGCCGTGCTGACGCTGGCCACGGCGGCCGTCGAGGCCAGACAGGACCGCTCGGAGACGACGGCCGCACTGCTGCGGCTCGGGGCCCCCGCGACGGTGCTGCGCGGTTCGGCGGCGCTGCGCGCGGGCGCGCTGTTCGCCGTCTTCGGCCCGCTGACCTGGCTCGTCGCCGAGCTGGCCGCGCTGCCGCTGGCGCGCTGAGTCCCCTGCCGCAGGGGTTCAAAAGCTCGCTCGAAAAATTCGCGGGCAAAAGTTCGCGGCGGACGATGAGTTCTGTGTCGAACGGATGTCTAACCCTCCGTAAGGCACACGCACTCACTGGGAGAGACACTCATGTACCAGCAGATGATCTTCGTGAACCTGGCCGTGTCCGACGTCGCCGCGTCGAAGAAGTTCTTCACCGAGCTCGGCTACACGATCAATCCACAGTTCTCGACCGACGACTGCGCGTCCGTGGTCATCAGCGACACCATCGTCGCGATGATGCTGAGCAAGGAGCACTACGCGAACTTCACGGAGAAGGAGATCGCGGACTCCACGAAGACCAGCGAGACGCTGATCTGTCTGAGCGCCGAGAGCCGCGAGAAGGTCGACGAGCTCGTCGACAAGGCCATCGCCGCCGGCGGCAAGGCCGGCAAGGTCCAGGACTACGGCACGATGTACGGCCGCGGCTTCGACGACCTGGACGGCCACTCCTGGGAGGTCATGTGGATGGACCCCTCGGAGGTCCAGGGCTGAGCGAGCCCCGGTGGGTGCCCTGCTTAGCATGGGCGGATGCAGCCGACTCCCGAACGCGCGTCCGCCCCGGAACCCCCCGGCGAGGGCCGCGACATCGCCCGTGAGCTCGACCACCAGGTCGACCACGAGACCGACCGTGAGATCGAGACCCTCGCCGAGTTCGACGAGGTCCTCGGCCGCGGGACCCTCGCGGGCCGCCGCGTCCAGGCCATAGACCTCACGGAGCGCACCTCCGCGCTCCTCGCGGCCGACGTGTCGGGCGCCGTCTTCCTCGGCTGCCCGATGCGGGAGGACGCGGCGGCGAAGGTGCGGGCCGGTGGCGCGCTGGTCTTCCCGCCGGTCCCCGGTCTGCCGTTCAATCCGTACCGCGGACTGCTGTACTCCCCCGAGGACCTGTTCACGGGCCTCGCCGACGGCGGGTACGAGTCGACGCCGGACGCCCACGCGTACCACTGGTTCCAGCGGACCAAGGCCGACGGCGACGTCCTGTCGTCGATGCTGCGCGCCATCCACGACGACTCCATCTCCGACGCCCTCGACGAACTCCTCGTCGGCGCCCGCGTGGTGGGCGTCATGGGCGGCCACGCGATGGCCCGCGGCACGGAGTCCTACGCGGGAGCGGCGCGGCTCGGCCGCGCGCTGGCCCGCGCGGGCTTCACGGTCGCGACGGGCGGCGGCCCGGGCGCGATGGAGGCGGCGAACCTCGGCGCCTACACGGCCCCCCTCGACGACACCGCGCTGGACGAGGCCCTGGCACTCCTCGCGAAGGCCCCGTCGTTCACGCCGTCGGTCACCGAGTGGGCGCGGGCGGCCTTCGCGGTCCGCGAGCGCTGGCCGGACGGCGGCGCCTCGGTGGGCATCCCGACCTGGTTCTACGGCCACGAGCCGCCGAACGCGTTCGCCTCCCACCTGGCCAAGTACTTCGCCAACGCCACCCGCGAGGACGGCCTGCTCGCCCGGTCGAACGCGGGCGTCGTCTTCCTCCCCGGCGCCGCCGGCACGGTCCAGGAGGTCTTCGACAACGCCACCCCCAACTACTACGAGTCGCGCGGCGAACCCACCCCCATGGTCCTCGTCGACCGCGCCCACTGGACGGAACACCTCCCGGTGTGGCCCCTGCTCCAGTCACTGGCGCACGGCAGGCCGATGGAGTCGCGGATCGCCCTGGTGGACCAAGTGGACGAGGCCCCGGCCGCCCTGCGAACCCTGGGCGCGACGCCTACGCCCACCGCCCGGCCCTGACCGCCGCCACCCGAACGACACCTGCCACTCGAACGACACCTGCCGCACGGCCATGACCGGCCGTCACACGAACGACGCCCGCTCCAGCCAGAAGTCCAGCAGCGCCCGCTCGCCCAGGACCTCCACGCGTCCGCTGTCCAGCGGGCGTCGGCGGTAGAAGGCGAGCAGCACCTCCGTGAGCGGGCCGCGCAGCGCGACCGTCGCCTTCGCGTGGCCGCGCCGCCAGGTGAAGCCCTCGTCGCCGAACTCGATCAGCCACTCGGCGCCGAGGCCGTCGGGGCCCTCGATGCCGTCCGGGGCGTCGGTCGCGTGCAGGTGGATGCTGCGTCCCCCACCCTTGAGCTCCGCCGCGCCGTCCTCCGGATCGGTGCGCTGCGCGAGTGCGACGAGGTCCAGCCATTCGTCGATCGCGTCGGCGGCGACGTCCGGCTCGACCTCGTACGCGACCCCGGCGGCGATGGCCGCGTCCGCGCGATGGATCACCAGCTCGTGCGTCATGCGGCGGGCCCAGAAGCCAGCGCGATGGTCGCCGGACCACGACCACACGGGGGCGTCGGCGCCCGCGGCGCGGAAGGTGTTCGCGCCGAGCTCGGCGGTCCGGGCCAGCCAGGCGTCGAGGGCGACCGGGTCGTCGGCCTCCGGACCGCCGGGGACACCCGGACCGTCGAGCTCCGGGATGTCCTCCTCCGGAATATCCTTCTCGGCCCGTGTCGCGACCAGGCGCTCGCTCCAGCGCACCGCGCCGCCCGTGTGCCGCACGAGCTGGGCCAGCGTCCAGTCGGGGCAGGTCGGCACGGTGACCGAGAGGTCGGCGCCGGTCAGCGTGGCCCTCAAGAGGTCGATCTGCCGGGCGACTTCGTCGCAGTAGCGCTCGTGGCTGAGTGTCGTCATGGTCGAACAGTAGATCGACATCGCAGGGGCGGCACCTGCATTTCACCCCCGGCTCCCTGCGCCTGAAGCTCCCAGGCCCCCGGCGCCCAGCTCCTGAAACCCCCAACCCCCGCGCCCCGGCCTCTCAGCCGAGCACCACCACATCCGCCGCGTCGAACGCGACACCCACGGTCTCCCCCACCTCCGGCGCCCGGCGCAGCGCGCACGCCGCCTCCAGGCGCGGCCCTTCCTTCGGCTGGAGGTGCACGGCGACGTGGGTGCCGCGGAAGGTGCGCGCCGTCACCGCGCACGGCAGCCCCTCGGCGGCGGGGACGAGCCGCACTCCGGCGGGCCGCACCAGGACCTTCCGCTGCCCGGCCGGGGCGCCCTCGGGGACCGGGATCTTGCCCCACACCGTGTCGGCGGCCCCGCCCGTCACCACCCCCCGGACGATGTTGTCGAAGCCGAGGAAACGGGCCACGAACTCGTCCGCCGGGCGCCGCCACACCTCAAGGGGCGTGCCGGACTGGGCGATCCGCCCGTCCCGCATGACGACGACGCGGTCGGCGAGCGCGAAGGCCTCGCCCTGGTCGTGCGTGACGGCGAGCACGGTGGTGCCCAACTCGTCGAAGAGTTCGCGGAGTTCGACGACGAGGCGCTCCCGCAGCGAGCGGTCGAGCTGTCCGAGCGGCTCGTCGAGCATGAGCAGGCTCGGGCGGGGCGCGAGCGCACGCGCCAGCGCGACCCGCTGCTGCTCGCCGCCGGACAGCGAGGCCACCGCGCGCCGCTGCGCCTTCGGCAGACCGACGAGCTCCAGCAACTCGGCGACGCGGTCGGCCTGTTCACCGCGCGAGGCGCCGTGCATACGGAGCCCGAAGGCCACGTTGCCCGCCACGTCGCACTGCGGGAAGAGCTGGTGGTCCTGGAACATCAGGCCGACGCCCCGCTTGTGGGCGGGCACCCCGCGCTGGTCGCGGCCGCCCAGCAGCACCTGCCCCGCGTCGAGCCCCTGCAGCCCGGCCACCGCCCGCAGCAGCGTCGACTTGCCGCTGCCGCTCGGCCCGAGCACGCAGACGATCTCGTGCTCGCCGACGTCGAGGTCGACGGCGTCGAGCACCGCACGCGCCCCGAAGCGGACCGTCGCGCCCCGCAGACTCAGCAAGGGGTTCGTCATCAGAAGTCCCCCGTGGTCCGCTCGGTCCGGACGCGTTCCAGGAGCAGCAGAGACACCGCGCACACCACCATGAGGATCGTCGAGAGGGCCATCGCCTGCCCGTAGTTGAGGTCACCGGCCCGGCCGAGCAGCCGCGCCACGGCGACCGGCAGCGTCGGGTTGTCGGGCCGCGCGATGAAGACGGTCGCCCCGAACTCGCCGAGCGACACGGCGAAGGCGAACCCGGCGGCGATCAGCAGCGCCCGCCGCACCATCGGCAGGTCCACCTCCCGCCAGGCCCGCAGCGGCGACGCGCCGAGCACGGCCGCCGCCTCGCGGAGCCGTCCGTCCACCGCGCGCAGGACGGGCAGCATGGTGCGTACGACGAAGGGCACGCCGACCAGCGCCTGGGCGAGCGGCACCAGGATCCAGGACGACCGCAGGTCGAGCGGCGGCTCGTCGAGGGTGATCAGGAAGCCGAAGCCGACGGTCACCGCCGACACCCCGAGCGGCAGCATCAGCAGCGCGTCGAAACCGCGGACGAGCCGGCCCGCACGGCGGGTGAGCGCGGCGGCGGCGAGCCCACCGACGACGACGGCGATGGCCGTGGCCACGACCGCGTACCGCAGCGAGTTCCAGACCGCCTCGATCGGCGGCACGAGGAAGGCGCCGCCGTCCGCCGAGGTCAGCTCCTTGTAGTAGGTGATCCCGAAGCCGTCGGGACCGTCGAACGAGCGCTGGACCAGAACCGCGAGCGGAAGCAGTATCAGCAGGGCGACCGTCGCCATGACGAGGCCGAGCAGCATCCACTGCCCGGCGCCGCGCGGCCTGCGCGCCACCGCCGAGGCGTCGACGAGCCGCAGCGCGCTCTCGCGCCGCCGCGCCGTCCACGCGTGGACGGCGAGGATCAGTCCGACCGCGGCGAACTGCACGAGGGTCAGGACCGCGGCCGTGGGCAGGTCGAGCAGTTGCGCGGTCTGCCGGTAGATCTCCACTTCGAGCGTGGAGTATGCGGGTCCGCCGAGGATCTGCACGACGCCGAAGGAGGTGAAGGTGAAGAGGAAGACCATGAGCGCGGCGGCGGCCACCGCCGGGCCGAGCGCCGGCAGCGTCACGGTCCGCCAGGCCGTCCAGCGGGACGCGCCGAGCATCCGCGCGGCCTCCTCCTGCCGCGGGTCGAGCTGCGACCAGAGCCCGCCGACGGTGCGTACGACGACCGCGTAGTTGAAGAAGACGTGCGCGAGGAGGATCGCCCAGACGGTGGTGTCGAGGCGTACGCCCCACAGCTCGTCGAAGAGCCCGCCCCGCCCGATCAGCGCCAGGAAGGCCGTCCCGACGACGACGGTCGGCAGCACGAACGGCACGGTGACGACGGCCCGCAGCAGCCCCTTTCCGGGGAACTCGAAGCGCGCGAAGACATACGCGCCGGGGAGCGCGATCAGCAGCGTGAGAGCGGTCGACGCGAGCGCCTGCCAGGTGGTGAACCACAGCACGTGCCGGATGTCGGACTGCCCGAGCACATCCGCGATCCGGCCGAACTGCCAGGCGCCGTCGACGTGCAGCCCGCGCGCGACGATCGCCGAGACCGGATAGGCGAAGAAGAGCGCGAAGAACGCGACGGGCAGGGCCAGCAGGCCGAGCCGCGCCGCGTTTCCGCGCGAGCGCCCCTTCACGGGGCGCCCCTTCACTTCAGTACGAGCGAGGTCCACGACTTGATCCACGGCTCGCGGTTGTCGGCGATCTTCTTCGGGTCCATGGTCTGCGGCTTGTCGACGGTCACGCCGTGCTCCGTGAACAGCTCGGGCAGCTTGATGCCCTCGCGCACCGGGTTCACGAACATGTTCAGCGGCATGTCCTCCTGGAACTCCTTGCCCGCGAGGAAGTCGAGGAGCGCCTTGCCGCCCTTCGTGTTCTTCGCGTTGCTCAGCAGGCCCGCGTACTCGACCTGGCGGAAGCAGGTGCCGGTCGCGACGCCGGTCGGTGCCTGCTTCGGCCGCGGCTCGCCGTAGAGGACCTCGACGGGCGGCGAGGAGGCGTAGGAGACGACGAGCGGCCGGTCGCCCTTGGCCTTCCTGCCGCCGGCGGACCCGGAGAACTCCTCGTTGTAGGCCTGTTCCCAGCCGTCGACGACCTTCACGCCGTTGGCCCTGAGCTTCTTCCAGTAGCTCTCCCAGCCCTTGTCGCCGTACTTCGCGGCGGTGCCGAGCAGGAAGCCGAGGCCGGGCGAGGAGGTCGAGGCGTTCTCGGTGACGAGCAGGTTCTTGTACCGCGGCTCGATCAGGTCGTCGAAGGACTTGGGCGGCGCCAGCTTCTTGCCGGCGAAGTACTTCTTGTCGTAGTTCACGCAGATGTCGCCGCTGTCGACGGGCGTCACCCGGTGCTTGCCCCGGTCGACCCGGAACTCCGGCTTGGTCTTCTCCGCGCCCTTGGCCTCGTACGACTGGAAGAGCCCGTGGTCGAGCGTCCGCGAGAGAAGGGTGTTGTCGACGCCGAAGAAGACGTCGCCCTGCGGGTTGTCCTTGGAGAGGATCGCCTTGTTCACGGCGGCGCCCGCGTCACCGTCCTTGAGGACCTTGACCTTGTAGCCGGACCGCTTCTCGAAGTCCTTCAGTACGTCCTTGGAGACGTTGAAGGAGTCGTGGCTGACGAGCGTCACGCTCTTGGAGTCGGACCCTCCGGAACCGCTGTCGGAGCCGCCGCACGCGGAGACCGCGACGAGCCCGACGCCCACCGCGACGGCGATGAACGAAACCTTCTTGGTGGTGCCCCTGGTGCTCACTGGTTTTCCTCCTGGGTGACCAGGAAGAGACGCGGCCCCGCCCGCGGGCCGGTGGCACGCGGGCAGGGCGCTACAGCTTGAGTGATGCCCGAACTTCCTACCCAGAATGACCTGGGCGAGGTTCAGAGGGTCTGCGGCCCACCTGTCCAAGGTGCCGCACTCTCAGCGCTGTGGCGCTCCCCTGTCGGAATATGCAGATGTGTGCACGCACTCCCACGAGGGAGTACGCCCGTCAGACTACCTCTCGGCCGCGGCGAGCTGGCCGCACGCTCCGTCGATCTCCTGACCCCGGGTGTCCCGAATCGTGACCGGCACACCATGGGCGGCGATGGCCTCCACGAACGCCTTCTCGTCCTCGGGCCGCGACGCCGTCCACTTGGAGCCCGGCGTGGGGTTCAGCGGAATCAGGTTCACGTGCACCGGCTTGCCCTTGAGGAGCCGGCCGAGCCGGTCACCTCGCCACGCCTGGTCGTTGATGTCGCGGATCAGCGCGTACTCGATGGAGAGGCGACGGCCCGACTTCGCGGCGTACTCCCAGCCGGCGTCGAGGACCTCCCGCACCTTCCACCGCGTGTTGACGGGCACGAGGGTGTCGCGCAGCTCGTCGTCCGGCGCGTGCAGCGAGATCGCGAGGCGGCACTTGAAGCCCTCGTCCGAGAACCGGTGGATGGCGGGCACGAGCCCCACCGTCGACACCGTGATCCCGCGCTGCGAGAGCCCGAGGCCGTCCGGCTCCGGATCGGTGAGGCGGCGGATGGCGCCGGTCACGCGCTTGTAGTTGGCGAGCGGCTCGCCCATGCCCATGAAGACGATGTTCGACAGCCGGGCGGGTCCACCCGGGATCTCACCGTCGCGCAGTGCGCGCATACCGTCGACGATCTGGTGCACGATCTCGCCCGTCGACAGGTTCCGGTCGAGACCGGCCTGTCCGGTGGCGCAGAACGGGCAGTTCATGCCGCACCCGGCCTGCGAGCTGATGCACATGGTGACCCGGTCCGGGTACCGCATCAGGACCGACTCGACGAGCGTCCCGTCGAAGAGCCGCCACAGCGTCTTGCGGGTCGTGTCGTCGTCACAGCTGATGTGCCGCACCACGGACATCAGATCGGGCAGCAGCGCCTCGCGGAGCTTGTCGCGCGCACCGGCGGGGATGTCGGTCCACTCGGCCGGGTCGTGCGCGTACCGCGCGAAGTAGTGCTGCGACAGCTGCTTGGCACGGAACGGCTTCTCGCCGATGGCGGCGACGGCTTCCTTGCGCTCGGCGGGCGTGAGGTCGGCGAGATGCCGCGGGGGCTTCTTGGCACCGCGGGGCGCGACGAAAGTGAGTTCTCCGGGTACAGGCATGGTCCTTCCAGTGTCGCAGACGGCCGAAGTCGGGCCAGGTCACTGCACACGGGTGACGGCCATCCTTGGTCGTTGCTGGCTACTGTTGGCTGTCCTTCGACGGCCCGCAGACGGCCCGGCGTTCGCTTGCTGAGCTGGCCAAAAGCCTTGTGGGCCTACTCAGCCCCTGGCACGAAGGCCAGCGCTCCACACCGTGACAGGAGTCTCAGCTGAGGTGACGGGCGCCGGCTCAGCATGCTGGAGGGCCGATACCACTCGAAAGTGCCTACTCACGTGAGTAGGTCAAGCGAATCTATGGCTCTTCGCCCCACTGGCCCCCTAAACTTTGAGCTATCGATCCTTCGAACAGTGATCTTTGAGTAGAAGGAGAAGACGATGATCGATGAAGCACGCTACCGCCTCTTAGCGCTTTGCTCTCTCCGCACCGAGGGCAAGAGCGTCGACTGGTCGGTCCTCGCCAGGGGCGCCTTGACCGGTCACCTTGACAGCATGTGCGACGGATTCATTCCGGAAGAGTCACCCGCAGCTCGCAAGGCCACGACCATCCTTCGGCAAGCGCTTCTAGAACAGCCCCTCGACACCCACCTGACACGCATCGACGACGAGTTGCAACGAGCCGCAAAAGTCGGCGCCCAACTCGTCACCGTTCTTGATGCAGATTATCCCGCAAATTTGCGAACCGTTCCAGACCTCCCACCGTTCCTCTTCTATCGAGGAAAACTCGACTACGAGGCAGATGCTCGATCAGTGGCTGTGGTCGGAACTCGCGACGCAACGGACATCGGCCTATCGCGTGCACGGAGGGTCGCACGGGAGCTAAGCGAAGCCGGTTTCGCTATTTCTTCCGGCCTGGCCCGCGGTGTAGACACAGAGGCACACCGAACCGCCCTCCACTTCGATCGTCGGACGATCGCGGTTGTGGGGACCGGGATCACGAAGTGCTACCCAAAGGAAAATCGAGGCTTGGCCGATGAGGTAGCCGACCGAGGGCTCCTAATTTCGCAGTTCTGGCCATCGCGCCCTCCAGGCCGGGACACCTTCCCGCGCCGAAATCACGTCACATCTGGGATTAGCCTGGGCAGCGTAGTAATCGAGGCATCAAGCACTTCCGGGGCCAAGATGCAGGCGCGCATTGCGAGCGAACAGGGGCGACACGTCCTACTGCTCCAGTCTCTCGTCGACAAGCAGCCCTGGGCCCGCAAGATGATTGACTCCCAGCGCGCAACCGCCGTGAGCGAATCCGAACAAATGATCGATATTCTCCGTGACCCAGTGGGCGCCACTGCGACCTCCATGACCCCGACTCAACTCCTCCTCGACGCCAACTGATTGCCCCATGACTGGCTATGCCCTTAACCTTTCATTGGGGTCGGGTCCAGGCAGGGGGTTGAGGGTTGTCATACCGTCGTTTCGTACGTCCACGCGGTGAGGGTTGGGGTACTGCGGGATGGGTGCGGTGGCTGCAAGAGCAGCAGGTGGCTCCATCCGTTTTAGATAGCGATAGCGGCACATGCTCCCTGTGCAGAACTCCCACCCCGGTTGGGCCACTAGGAACACCTTATGATTTCTGTCACGCCTGTCGCTTCAACCTGTCAAAAGTTCTCGACGGACTCGTCCCTATATGCTACTCGCTACACGACGGATTCGAGGGCGTCCTATGGCGGGCAAAAAATGAGCCAGCCGAGTCATGGTTGCGTGTGCCTTTAGGTTCATTACTTTGGAACTTCATGCACACGCACTTATCATGTATCGAAAACCG
This sequence comes from Streptomyces sp. NPDC039480, assembly GCF_055597165.1. NCBI lineage: Bacteria > Bacillati > Actinomycetota > Actinomycetes > Kitasatosporales > Streptomycetaceae > Streptomyces > Streptomyces sp. NPDC039480. The sequence goes on from NZ_JBVITX010000010.1 coordinate 112,635, forward strand.
CTATGGGGGTAAGTTCGACCTCCAGATAGTGATGCCTTCACACTCCTCTACCCGAGATGGCATAAGCCATCTGGATGAAGTGGTAAATAGAGTCAGCGACTTCTCCGCCCAGTGGACCAAAGGCGCTCTCACGAAAGTGCACGCCTCTCCGGCAGGCTCCAGGCGAAGTCAGATAGTCCCAAATCTATTCGCCGCTAGCCCCACAGTGAGGGGCAAGCGAATACTTATTCTGGACGACACCTTCACCACTGGTGGAACTATGGGGAGCGCAGCTCACGCACTGAAGGCGCAAGGCGCTAGGTCAGTCATCGGGTTAACTCTCGGTCGTCAGTTGAGAGCCGACTGGAGCAATTCTCGGGATTTCGTTTCCGGACTATCTGGCCGCGGCCTTGAACTCAACCACTGCGTTGTACATAAGCGCAAGATGGAAGATCCCTTCGACCTAACCTTCCAACAGTCCGGGTAGCCAGTTGCCTTGATCGCATGCATGTTCGCGCGTTTCCGCACCTCCTGCCCGACGTCAGGCCAAGTACGCGCATGCAGACACGGGCGGGGTTGCCTAGTACACAGGGCCTCGGGCGGAAGGAGTTTCACTAATCGCTTGCTCGCCTTCTGCACCTTGCTGAGAACCCGGACAGTCTGTCCGGGTTCTGCCCTGTTCGGTCCTCCAAGCTGCTGCAAGCGGCGTTCAGACGCCTCTCGCCCATCGGCCAACACGGTCAGTAACGTGAAAGCGCCCCTACCACCAGCGGAGGTCGCACCCAATGCGTGGTCTCGGAGATCACCTGAGCATCGGCGAACGAATCGCGTTCTACCGGAAGCGCCGCGGGCACACGCAAGAGGTGCTGGCCGGACTGGTGGGCCGCAGCACCGACTGGCTCGCGAAGATCGAGACGGGCCGCAGGAAAGCACCCCGTATCGACATGCTCACGGAGCTGGCTCGCATCCTGCGCGTCCCGCTCGGGGATCTGCTTGGTCAGACAGTGCTCATGGAGGACGAACAGCACCGGGACGACGTCCCGGCGGTGCGCGACGCGCTCATGAGCCCGCGGCGACTTTCTCGCCTGCTCTTCGGCCCGGAAGCTGACGTGCAGCTCCCGATGCCCGCGTCCGTGGCCGTGAGGGTGGAGCAAGCGTGGAACGACTACCAGGGTGGTCGTCTCGGCAGTGTGATTGCGGCTCTTCCCGGCCTACTCCAAGCCGCTCAGGAACTGGAGGACCGAGCCGGGCGCCGCGGCGAGGATCGGCGCGACTGCTGGACGGTGTCCGCCCGCGCCCACCACCTTGCGGCCACAACGCTCGCGAAGATCGGTGAGTCCGATGTTTCGTGGCTGGCCGCTGAACGCGCGATGCGAGCGGCTGACGAGTCCGACGATCCTCTGGTTCTCGCTTCGGCTGCGCGGTCCGGCACACACGCACTGCTTGCCAATGGTCGCTACGAGGCGGCCATGGAACTCGGGAACACCACAGCCAGGTGGCTGGCGTCTCAAGTGGCAGCCAGCGACCCGGCCGCCCTGAGCCTGCTCGGAATGATCCACCTACGGGCTGCCGTCGCCGCCGCGAGGCACCAGGACCGTCCGACCGCGACCGAGCTCCTGAGCCGTGCCGAATTGCTGGCGGAGGATCTCGGCTCCGATGAGAACTACTGGCAGACCGGGTTCGGGCCCACGAACGTGCTCCTGCACCGCCTGTCCATCGAGCTGGACCTGGACAACATCTCGTACGTGGTGGAGCACGGGCAGATCAACGTGGATCACATGCCGCAGGAACGCAGCGTCTCCCATCGCATCGACTACTCGCGGGCCCTCTCACTCGCCGGCCACAGCGACGAAGCCTTCGCGGAACTACGCAAGGCCGAACGCACCTCCCCGCAGCTCGTACGCAACAATCCGAGGGTGCGCGAGACGTTGCGGGACCTGATCAAACAGGCGCCTGTCAGCGGCGGCTCGCGTTCGTCCGAAGTGTTCGTGATGGCTCAGCGTTGCAGGGCGGTGCAGTGAATTCAGGCAGGCGCGGGGTGCTGGGAGTGGTGGGTTCAGCGGCCGGCGGGGTGGAGACCCTGCGTACAGGCCTGGTCGAACCCGCGCTGGATAGCGGATGGCAAGTGGCTGTGACGCTGACGCCGACCGCGGGGCGCTGGCTCCGGATGAACGGCGAGGCTGAGCGGCTGGAGAAGCTGACCGGCTTGCCTGTACGAGATGAACCGCGGCTCCCCGGCGAGGCACGCCCGCACCCTCGCGTCGACTGCTACGTGGTCGCTCCTGCATCGGCCAACATGGTCGCGAAGCTGGCTAGCGGCCTGATGGACAACCAGGCGCTGACGCAGGTGGGCGAGGCGATTGGAACGGTGGACCTGCCGGTCGTCGTCTTCCCTCGCGTGAACGCGGCGCACGTGCGTCACCCGGCTTGGCGACGCCACATCGAATCACTGCGCGAGGCTGATGTCCGCCTCGTATACGGGCCGGACGTATGGCCCCTGTACGAGCCGCGCGACGCTCCATCAGGGCGGGAGCTGCCGTGGTCGGCTGTGCTGAAGGCTGTGGACGAAGTGGCTCGATGACGACTCGTCAATGCTGCTGACCTGTAAGGAAAGAGGACCCGGACACTCTGTCCGGGTCCTCTTCTGTCTGTGGCTACATGCTCAGTGTCATGCCAGGGACCAACGAGCGACGGAACGAAGCAGGGAATCTCACTCCCGCCGAACTCGCAGCGATCAAAGCGAGTTTGCACGAGGCGCGCGCCGCGACTGAGCGACTCTTGCGGCGCACAGACTCGCTCACTGCGAAGGTGGAGGAGTCTCTTCGCCGACAGCCCGCTCCAGGCGGTCCAGCCGCTCATCGAGCAAGCGGAGCGCGGCATGAATCGAGCTGAGTTCATCAGCCAATGCGGCGAACGCGGGGCTACTTCCGGGCTCTGTGCCGAGGGGCACCGACGGATCGCGTACGAAGGTCCCGCGCCCCTGCTGCGTGAGAACCAAACCCTCGTCGCGGAGTTGGCTGTACGCGCTCTGCACGGTCATGAGTTGCACGCCAAGCTGCTTGGCGAGCTGGCGAGCGGCCGGCAGCCGCTTCCCCGGGACAAAGTCCTCGTTGTTCGGGTCCGCGATCCTCGCGCGGTAGTCGGCAGCGATCTCCTTGGCCGTGGGCTTGGGCGCATCGGGGCTCGAATCCATGGCTTCGAGAGTAACCGGACCTAGGTCAATCTCTGATCCTTCGGCGAATCCTCTTGACTCTCAGATTGACCTGGGTCAATCTGAGTCGTGTCGGAACGGGACAGGTCGCTTCCTCCGGAGCGAGCCCCGTGCCGGTCGTTCCTTCAGAACTCAACAGAGTGCCCAACCCAGCCATCTGCTCACGGGTGGTCGATGGGTTGGAGGTCAGTCCGCCCCACCTCGGCAAGCAAGAGGGCGGACGCGCACGGGTTCTGTCCCTGTGCGCGGAACAGCGCATCCCAACTTCACCGCAGCGGCCTACCGGCCGCGCCGGTTGCCTCCCCCGCCCGTCCGACCGGCTCTGCGGAGCTATTCGTACGGGCGGGGGTGCGGGGAGCCGGAAGAGCTCCAAAGCCCTGAGAGGAGCCCGTTATGCCGAAGGACATCTACCACTGCGCGCAGTGTGAGCAGCACACCCACCTGCACCGCGGGGGCGCGAACCTGCCCTGCAAGTGGTGCGAGGAGCACGCCAAGACGATCCCGTTCTGGCGCTGACTGACCGGTTGCCTGTGGTCCCGGACCTGGTTCCGGGGCCGCGGGGAGCACGGGACAGACCCGCTCCATGCTGACCCGAGAGGACACCCATCGTGGATCAGAACCAGCTGGACGACATCGCCGCCCGCATCGTCTCCGCTGCGGCGCAGTTCGCCCCCAGCCACCGCCCGACCGCGGCACAGAAAGCCGATGCGGCAGCGGTGTTGAGCGAAATGCTTCAGGCGACCGCGATCTACGGCCTGACCTTCGCCGATTTCGACGGTGTCGCCGACTTCCCCCGGATGGCTATACAGCTCGTCCAGCACCGCGACGCACAGCGCTGATCAACCGCCCCGATGGTCGCAGGCCGGGTTCGACTCCCGGCCGGGGCGCTCTCGCCCGCCGCGTTCGCGGCCGGCGCCATCTGTCCGGGCCGGGCGTCGTCTCGCCACTGCCTGCGCCCGCCCGGCTTCCTCCCTCCCTCCAAGGAGTCGCCATGGCCACGGCCTTTGCTGTTGTCTTCATCGCCTTGTACGTCGCCCACAGCGTGGGGGACCACTGGGTGCAGAGCTCCCACCAGTCCGCGCACAAGGGCCTGCCCGGATGGGTGGGCCGTCTGGCCGACGCCCGGCACGTCGCCACGCTCACCGCGACCAAGGTCGTCATCCTGCTGCCGGTTGCCTGGCTGCTGGACCTGCACCTGTCCCTGCTGGGTGTGGTCCTGGGCCTGGGTGTCGACGCCGTCACGCACTGGTGGGCCGACCGCCGCAGCACGCTGGCGTGGCTGGCCAAGGTGACCGGCAAGGGCGAGTTCTACCGGCTCGGCACCCCGCGCCCCGGCCGCGACGACAACCCGCACATCGGTACCGGCGCCTACGCCCTTGACCAGTCCTTCCATCACCTGTGGCTGCTGGTCGCCGCGCTGATTATCGCCACCGTCTGAGCCACGCCCCGGGCACCGCCCCGGACTCTCGCGCACCCTCCCTCCTCGTCTTCCTGGAGTTCGTCATGACCGAGCGCACGTTCGCCTCCAAGACCGCCGGTCCTCTCGTGCTGGGCCTGTCCCTGCCGGCCGGTCACGCACACGTCCACGTCAGCGACCTGTACAGCCACGCCCGTGTGGTGCTGAGCACCGACGACTGCACCGGGCCCGCCGCCGATGCGGTCTCGGGCGCCCGCGCCGAACAGAACGGGCAGACGCTCGGCATCGAGGTACCGAAGATGCCCGGCAACGTGATGGTGCAGAGCATCCGCGGAAACCGGGTCACGCAGAGCGCGGGCACCGTGTACGGCACGGTCACCGGGATGACCATCATCAACGGCCGCGTCGTCAGCGGCAGTTCCGGCAGCATGACCACGGTGAGCCCGATCCAGGCGAACGTCTTCCTGCCTGTCGGGTCCTCGCTGGCCTTCGTCACCACCTCTGGCGATGTCGAGATCTTCGGCCACCTCGATGCGCTGGAGTTCCGCTCCGTCTCCGGCGACCTTAACGCCGACGGGGTGCGGGAGCTGAAGGCCCGCACCACCTCGGGGGATGTAGTGGCGGCCCGGGTGACCGGGACCATCACCGCACAGACCGTTTCCGGGAACATCGCCGTCGACCTGTACGACGGCCACCAGGCGCAGCTCAACACCACCTCCGGCGACATCGAGGTGCAGGCCACCCGCGCCGCCTGCGGCCCGATGGGCGCGAACAGCGTTTCCGGAGATGTCCGCCTCACCGGCGCCAGCCGTCTGATGGTCAGCGCGGACAGCCTCTCCGGCCGGGTCCGCCACCACTGAACCGCCCCTCGCCGGGGCCGGGCGCCGTCTCGCCAAAGCCTGCGCCCGCCCCGGCTTCCTCCCGTCCCTCCCTCTGCCAGGAGTCACCATGCGTAGCTACGTCAGCGGCCATGAGGCCGTCAGCGACACCGACTTCCTCGAACTCGCCCTGGGCACCCCGCTGGAACTGTGGCTGGGAACCGAGGGCGAGAGCGAGACCGAGCGCGCGGCACGTTTGGACGCGGCCCGCGACATCCTCGCTGACAACCCGCACCTGCCCGACGACGCGGTCCGTATCGCCGCGCAGGCCATCGAGGCGTACGTGCCGGAGCTGTTCAACATCACCCCGTTGCGCCGCCCGGCCTCGCGTCGTGACGGTGCCCGTAAGGCGGTGGCGGCATGAGGACGCTGGCCGCACGTGAGCGGGTCATCGTGTCGTTCCTGGTGGTCGGGGCGCTCGTCATGATGAGCGCGGCCACCGTCTACCTCGTCACCGGTGAACCGCTGTGGCGGTTCCTGGTCGGCGTCGGCGGTGCCCTCCACTTCACCGGCTGGGTGCTGGACATCCGCCGTCCGGGCCGTCAGAGGGGCGGTGCGCGGTGAGCGCGCCGGCCGCTCCCGAGCGTGCGGCGGTGCCGCCGCTGACGCGCCCGGAGCTGGGCCTTGCCGGTGTCGGCGCTGCGGCTGCGGCCGGGGTCGGCTCGCTCGGCTTCATCGCCTCGTTCGACGCGGTGTCGGCCGCCGCGCTGCGCTGGGGTTTTGCTTCCCCGTGGATGCTGCCGGTCGGTATCGACGTGGCCATCCCGGTGTTCACCGTCGCCAACCTGCTGCTGATCCGTATGGATATGGCGCTGGCGTGGGTGCGGTTCGTGCCCTGGGCGCTCACGCTGATCACCTGCGGGCTGAACGTGGCCGCCGGGAACAGTCTGTGGGCCAAGGTCGCGCACGGCACGATGCCGCTGCTGTGGGTGGTGTTTTCCGAGATCGGCGCGCACATCTACGCGGTGCGGATCGGTGCGGTGACCGGGCGGCGGATGGACAAGATCCGGGCCAGTCGGTGGCTCCTCGCCCCGCTGACCACGTTTGCGCTGTGGCGGCGCATGACGCTGTGGGAGATCACCTCCTACGCCGACGCGCTCGCCCGCGAGCGGGAGCGCCAGCTGGCCCGCGCGGAGCTGCGCGAGCAGCACGGGCGCCGCTGGCGCTCGAAGACACCACGGCGCTCGCGCGTCCTGCTCAAACTCGGAGAGCTCGCCCCCGCGGCCGGGGAAGAGCCGCACGACGAGCGGCAGGAGCCGGACCCGTCCAACGGCGAGAAGCCCGACTCGCAGCGTCGGCGCAAGCCGCCAGCCACCCCGCGCCGCCGCCCGAACAAGACGGTGCGGCGCGGACTGGAGGAACTGCTCGCCGAGGCGCGCGAGTTGACGGCCACCTGGTCGGATGCCGAGGTCGACAACGGTGAGGCGCTGCGTAAGGCGCTGCGCTGCGGGGCCAAGCCCGCCCGGCAGGTACGGGACGTGCTGACCGCGGAGCGCGCCAGCAAGCCGCTGCACGCCGTCGAGACCCCCGCAGACGCGTCGGAGACCGGTGAGGGGGCGGCGGCATGAGCGCGCTCTTAGCAGCCCTCACCGCCTGCGCTCCGCTCGCCGGTGGATGGGCGGCCCACGTGGCGTGGCTGCACCGTCGCCTGCACGTGGCGCGGCGCGACCCGCTGACCGGTCTGCGGACCCGGGATGCGTTCACCCGCCGAGCCACGGCGCTGCTCGGGGACGGGCGGGCCATCGTGGTGCTGGCCGACGTCGACCACTTCAAGCAGATCAACGACCGGCACGGGCATGCCGCCGGTGACGAGCTGCTGAAGGCGACCGCTGCTCGGCTGGCACGCCACGTCGGCCCGTCCGGGGTGGTCGGACGGCTGGGGGGTGATGAGTTCGCCGCCGTTCTTCTCGACCGGTACGGCGGCGCCGCCGATCTGCTCGCCCACCTGCACACCACCCTCGCCCGGCCCGTCGAGGGTCTGGATCCGGCGGTGTGCACCACGGTGTCGCTCGGCTGGGTCCGCGCCGCCGACTTCCCCGGCGAGGACCTGTCCGCGCTGCTGCGGCGCGCGGATGAGGCCATGTACGCGGCCAAGCAGGAAGCCCGCTCCGGGCTGCGCCGGGCCGGACTGGGCCGCCTGTTCGCCACCGTCGCCGGACGCCGTTCCGGCCGCCGCGGCGCCCGCACGGAACTGCCCGTGATGGGGGTGGCGGCATGAGCGAACCCCTGACCGGCATGAGCACCTGGCGGCCGGTGATGGTGGCGGCGGGCTTCCGCTGCCAGTGCACCGGAGCGTGCGGCAACCCGCACGCCAAGGGCGGCGGACGGTGCCCGCGCGAGCACGACCACTACACCCGCGAACACCAGGGCCACCGCGTGCGGCTCCTCGCCGCGCCCGCCGACCCGCTCACCACGCCCGTGGCCGCCGCCGCGCTGCCCGCCGCCGACCTGGTGGCGTGGTGCCCGGAGTGCCACACCGCCGCCGCGCGCCGCGCGCGCAAAGCCGCCGCCCCGCCCGTCGAGGCGCCGGTCCTGTTCGACCTGTGAAGGGTGCTGGCTCACGGCGCCCGACACCCACTCGCCCCTACACGGCTGATCTGCAAGGAGAACTAGATGGGTTACGCGTCCTATGAAGTCACCCGCAACGGCGAGCTGATTGAGGCCGGTTACGGCATCGAGGCGACCTGCGAGGAAGTCGGCTGTACCGAGTCCATCGACCGAGGTCTGGCTTTCCTGTGCGGCCAGGTCCCGGGTGGAGATGAGTACGGCTGCGGCGGCTACTTCTGCGCCCAGCACCTGTACATCGGGCCTGATCGCCTGACGGGCGACCTGTGCGCCCGCTGCCGTGTCCAGCACGGCTGACCTGCTCAAGCTCTGACCGGGCCTGGCCGCTCGCCTCCTACAGCACACGGCCGGGCCCGGCATCCCTCACACCCGAAGTGGAAGGGCTCACCAGTGAATCACCCCGACGAGAATCACGAGTTCTTTGAGCATCTCGAAGCCCAGATGCATGCCGACCGGACTGGGGGCGTGGTCGACCTCGACAAGGTGCGCAGCGCGCGTGCCGGGTCGGCCGACCGTGTGCCGGTCGAGTCGGCCGACTCGGCGCGTGATGAGTCGGCCGTCCACACGGCCGACTCGACGGCCGACGTGGACGACGACGAGTCGGACGACTCTCGGGCGCCGCGTCCGGCCGACCCGGCAACTCTGCCGGGCCCCGGGATCGTGACCTTCAAGCGCAAGCCGATCCTGCCGTCGTGGTTGAAGTCCAAGCCGGGCTTCGTGTCCACCACGAAGCGCGCGACCGGCAACGCCTTCTACGCCACGGCGTATCACGGCATCCGCACCCCCTGGTACCTGTTCCGGCTGTCGGTGGACGCACCGACGGGGGTGGCGCGGCTGGTTGAGCAGACCAACCGCTGGGTGTGGGACGCCGAAGCCGCCCCGCTGCGGGCGTATGAGGTGGAGCACGAGAACACCGGCGAGTACCTGAAGCTGTCCCGCCAGCGTGACCGGCGGGTGCGGCTTCGGATGCTGGTCATGGCGGTTGCCGGACTCGTCGGAGTGCCGCTGGCGATGGCCGCCTACGTGCTGGCGCCGGGCTGGCTGGTGCTGTTCGCGTCAGCCGCCGTGCTGGCCGCCGGCTTCAAGGGTGGCAAGGCCGATGAGCCCGTGATCGGGCGTGCGGTCATCAGGACCGAGCTGGAGAAGCTGACCACCTCGATCGTGTTGCGCGCCCTGGACAACATCGGCAACCCGAAGCTGACGGCCGCCATCAAGAAGGGCGGCGACATGAACGGGATGCGGTTCACCTCCGAGATCACCCGGGACGGGCCCGGCTACCGCGCCGACCTCGATCTGCCCTGGGGTGTGACCCCGGAGGACATCATGGAGGCCCGCAAGTCGCTCGCTTCTGGCCTGCGGCGCAAAGTCGGCTGCGTGTGGCCCTCAGCCGACCCCGACGAGCACGAGGGGCGACTCGTGCTGTGGGTCGGCGACAAGCCGATGAACGAGACGACCAAGCCCGCATGGCCGCTGCTGAAGGCGGGCACCGTCGACCTGTTCAAGCCGGTCGTGTTCGGCAACGATCAGCGCATGGGCGACGTCTCGGTCACCCTGATGTTCGCCTCCGTCGTCGTCGGCTCCATTCCGCGCATGGGCAAGACGTTCCTGATGCGGCTCTTCCTGCTCATCGCCGCCCTCGACCCCCGCGCCGAGATCCACGCGTTCGACTTCAAGGGCACCGGCGACTTCGGCGCCCTCGAACCCGTCTGCCACCGCTACCGAGCGGGCGACGAGGACGAGGACATCGAATACGTCCTGCACGCCCTGCGCGAACTGCGCACGGAGCTGCGGCGCCGGGCGAAAGTCATCAAGTCGCTGCCGCGCTCGCGCTGCCCGGAGTCGAAGGTCACCCCGGAGCTGGCAGGCGACAAGTCCCTTCGCCTGCACCCCATCGTGGCCGGGTTCGACGAGTGCCAAGTCCCCTTCGAACACGACAAGTACGGTGCCGAGATCGAAGAAATCTGCACCGACCTGGGCAAACGCGGCCCCGCCCTCGGCATGACGATGCTGTTCGGCACCCAGCGCCCCGACGCCAAGAGCCTGCCGCCCGGCATCAGCGCCAACGCCGTGCTGCGGTTCTGCCTCAAAGTCATGGGCCATACCGCCAACGACATGGTGCTGGGCACCGGCGCCTACAAGGCCGGGTACCGGGCCACGATGTTCTCCCGCTCCGACCGCGGCATCTGCTGGATGGCCGGTGAGGGCGACGACCCGCGCATCGTGGCCTCCGCGTTCGTCGACGCGGTCGGCGCCGAACAGGTCGTGGCCCGTGCCCGCGCCATGCGCGAGGAGTACGGCAACGTCACCGGCCACGCTATCGGCCAGCAGCCCGAGACCGGCGAGGCCACCTTTGACCTGCTCGCCGACGTGCTGAAGGTCGTGGCCGTCGACGAGGAAAAGGTGTGGAACGAGAAGGTCGCCACCCGCCTCGCCTCGCTTCGCCCCGAGGTCTACAGCGGCTGGAAAGCCGAGACGGTCGCCAAGAACCTGCGCCCGCACGGCATCACGGTCCAGGACGTCTGGGCCACCAGCGACAAGGGCAAGGGCACCACCCGGCGCGGCATCTCCCGCGCCGACATCGCCAAGGCAGTTACTGAGCGCGACGGAAAGCCCGGCAAGGGCTGACGCGGAGCGCTGCTAGGTCTAGCACCCCGCCAGTGCTAGACCTAGCACGCCCACTAGCACCTCAATCCCGGCCTGATCAGGGAACTCGCGCCTAGCACCTCACCTGCGGGAATCCCCGGAATCCGCCCTGGAGGGCACCCCATGACCCCCCTGCCCCTTGCTGGCATCTGCCTACTCGGCGTGACTCTCTGTTACATCAGCTTGTGTGCGGGCAGCCCGTACGGCGACTGCCGGCGCTGCCACGGCATGGGCCACGCCATCAAGCGAACCCGGCGCGGAACCCTCAACCGCGGCAAGGACTGCCGTCGCTGCCACGGCTACGGCAAGCGCGTCCGCCTCGGCCGCCGCCTCTACAACCTCTGGCTGCGCATCTACCGCGAAGGCCGGAACGAGCCCAGCACACCCCCCACCCACCCGTTCACCAAGAAGGGCTGACCCATGGCCATCTCGGTCTCACTCGTCATCCTCTACGGCCTGATCCTGTTCTTCCTCCTGCGCGGCAAGTCCCTCGGCTACGGATCGGCGTTCGCCGCCGTGATGTTCGGGTTCTTCCTCGCCTCCACCGGCGCCGCCGGACCCATCAACGAACTCACCACCGCCGTCATCGGCGCCATCCCCGACCTCTGACCCCGAAGGGAACCGCTATGCCTCAGGCCCCGACCCTGATGGCCACGGGCGAACTGCGCACCGCGCTCGAAGCGCACGCCCGCGGCGACATGCCCACCGCCATCGCCGCGCTCATGAGCATCGACGCCGTCTCGTGGCAGGCCATCGAGACCCGCCTCAACACGCTGGGCGGCACGCTGGCACAACTCCTGGACTCCCAGCGGCAGGAAACCCGATGAACGGCGACCTCATCGCGGCCGCCGTACTGGCCGCCCCCGGTCTCGTGTTCGGCGCTGTCACCCTCACCGGCCACGCCGCGGCCCGCCGCCGGGACGCCGTACTCGCCGCCGTGGCCGCCGGTGCACGCGGCGGGCCGCGGCCGCCCGGAGACCCGCACCCCGCCCCCGAGCACAGTGCACCGCCCGGCTCCCTGGCCGCGGTCATCGACCTGGACCAGCACCGCCGTACACCTGCCCCCACCACCCCGACCCGCACCGGAGAGGAAGCCGCATGAGCGCTGCCCTGTGGCCCGTCGTCGCCCGCATCACCGCCGCCCTGGACAAGGCCAACGGCCGCGACGACCACGAGCTGGCCATGCGCCTGCTGAAGGTCGGTGAAGAGGCCGGAGAGGTCGCCGCCGCCTACATCGGCGCCACCGGCCAAAACCCCCGCAAGGGCACCACCCACGGCCGCGGCGACGTCGCCCAGGAACTGGCCGACGTCATCATCGCCGCCGCCGTCGCCCTCCACTCGATCACCAACCACGCCCCGGCAGTCCTCGACGCCAAGCTGCACGCCGCCGCCCGCCGCCTCACCCTTCCGCCCGTGCGAGATCAGGGATGAGGTTCTACCTGACCACCCACAAACGGCACTGGGTCAAGCTCACCGACGTGCCGCTGTTCCTGAAGTCGGAGCACTTCGCCACCGCGGCGAAGCTGTACCCGGCACGGGGCCAATATGCGGTCGACTCCGGCGGCTTCTCGGAGCTCCAGCGTCACGGCCGCTGGACACGCAGCCCGCGCCAATACGTAGATGACCTGCGGCGCATCTGGGAGAGCGTCGGTCCTTACGACTGGGCCGCCGGTCAGGACTGGATGTGTGAAGACCTCATCATCCACGGCGGCACAGCGGGCCCCCTCACGTTCGTCGGGACCCAGTTGAGCGTGCCGGAGCATCAGCGGCGCACCGTGCACAACTTCCTCGATCTGCGCTCCCTCGCCCCGACCCTGCGGATCATCCCCACCCTTCAGGGCCGCACCGTGGCCGAGTACCACGCGTGCGCAGACCTGTATGAGAGCTACGGCGTGGACCTGCGCCAAGAACCCACCGTCGGGCTGGGCTCCGTATGCCGTCTGCAGTCCACCAAGCAAGGCGCTGCGATCGTCACCGCGATGGCCGCCCGCGGCTACCGCCTGCACGGCTTCGGCTTCAAGACCCTCGGGCTCGAACGCGTCGGGCACCTCTTGGCCTCGGCCGACTCCGCTGCCTGGAGCTCTCATGCCCGATGGCGTCCGGCACTGCCCGACCACACGCACAAGAACTGCGCAAACTGCCTGCCCTACGCGCTGCGCTGGCGGGCTCGGCTCCTCAACGCTCTTCCCAGTTGGCACCAACCCAGCCTCGATGCGGCCTAACGGCCCCAACCGGAAGTGAGTGATCCCATGTCCGCAGGAGAGACCCCGTTGACCGTCGTCGGCAACCTGACCGACGACCCCGAACTCCGCTTCACCCCCAGCGGCGCGCCGATGGTGAAGTTCACCGTCGCCTCCACCCCGCGCACCTACGACAAGACCGCCAACCAGTGGCGCGACGGGACCGCGATGTTCCTTCGCTGCACCGCCTGGCGCGACCTTGCCGAGCATGTCGCCGACAGCCTCACCAAGGGCATGCGCGTGATCGTGTCCGGCCGTCTGCGTCAGCACAACTGGCAGACCCCCGAGGGCAACAACCGGTCCATGCTCGGCCTGGAGGTCGACGAGATCGGGCCCTCGCTGCGCTTCGCCACCGCCAAGGTCGAACGCCTCCAGCGCAACGGCGCCACCTCTGGCTCCGGCCCGGCCGCCGACGCCTGGAATACCGCCGCCCCGGCCAACGGCGGCTGGGGAACCCCCGCCGCTGCCGCCCCGGGCTCGGAGTCGAAGTACCGCGAAGAGCCGCCGTTCTAGATACGCCCGGGGCGGGGTGCCGTCTCGCCAAAGCCTGCACCCCGCCCCGGTTCTCCAGTCCCTCCAAGAGAGCAGGAGACCCCCAGAATGCCCCACACCACCCCGCCCCGACGAGCCCGCCTCAGGCCACAGCCGACCGGGCCCCTGGCCACCGCGCTGGCACTCGCCGCCAGGGGCGTGCCCGTGCTGCCGCTCCGCATCGGCAAAGCCCCCTTCGGGAACTGCCCCGCCTGCGCCAAGAACGCGTGCGGCGGCCGACCGAACATGAAGCAGGCCGGACCCTGCACCTGCCCGCGCCCCTGTCACGCCTGGGCCGCCGCGACCACCGACCCCGGCACCCTCACCTCCCCCGCCTGGGCCACCGCGTGGAGGCAGGCCACCGCCGTCGCCTACCACCCCGCCGGCGTCCGCCTCACCGTCGTCGACCTCGACCACGCCGACGCCATCGCCTGGGCCCACAAGCATCTGCCCCCCACCCGCACCGTGCCCACCACGCGAGGCCAGCACTGGATCTATGTGGGCACCATGCGCTCCGCACACGGAGTACGGCCGGGCGTGGACATCAAGTCCCGCATGTCCTACGCCCGCTGGCTCGGTCCCGGCACCGGCCGCATGGCACCCCTGCCCGACGCGGTGCGCGCGCTGACCGCCAAGGAAGACACCACCCCGCCCCGCGCGGGGGTGGTGTCTTCCCACCCCGTCCCCCGGACGTGGGAGTCGAAGGTGGCCACCGGGTGCCGCCACACCGAGCGCTACGTTCGTACCGGCCTGGACAGGGGCTTGGCCCGAGTCCGCGAGCACACCGAATCCGGTGCCGGATCCCAGGCTTTTGGCGTGGCCCGGTTCCTCGCCTCCCAGCACACCCAGTGCCCCGGCCCGTGCGGGCTGGATGCCGTCGCGGAAGAGATCGTGGCCGCCGCCGTCACGGTCGGCGTGCCCGAACCCTACGCACGCCGCGCCGTCGCCAACGGCTTGGGCCTCCCTGCCGCCACGGCCGTATGAACCGCCCCGCACGCACCCCCACGGAAGGGAGGGGCCCGGCATGAACACCGAAGAACTGCCCGCGCCCTCCAACCCCATGGCCGTCGCCCGCCGTATCCTGCCCGACTGGCAAAACGACGACGGACACCTGATCTGCCGCCGCTGGCGCGGGTCCTGGATGCGCTGGACCGGCACCAGCTGGCGCGAGTTGGACGAGAACCAGATGCGCGCCAGCATGTACACCCGCCTGGAGCACGCCATCTACCAGAGCGGCACCGACCGCGACGGCAACCCCGACATGCAGGACTGGGCCCCCACCAAACAGAAAATCAGCAACCTGCTCGACGCTCTCGGGGCCATCATCTTGCTGCCCACCGAGACCGACGCCCCGGCCTGGATCGATGACCAGCACGACCGGCCCGATGACGGGCCGATCGTGGCCTGTGAGAACGGGCTGCTACGCATCCGGGACCGTGAACTCCTCCCGCACAGCCCCGCGTTCTTCAACCTGGTCTCCGTGCCGTTCGCCTACGACGCCGACGCGATTGCGCCCACCTGGGAACGCTTCCTGGCCCAGATCTGGCCCGAGGACACCGACGCCGTGACCGCCTTGCAGGAGTGGTTCGGCTACGTCCTGTCCGGCCGCACCGACCTGCAAAAGATCCTGCTCATCGTCGGCCCCTCGCGCTCCGGCAAGGGCACCATCGCGAGGGTGCTCAAAGCACTGGTCGGCAAGGAGAACCTTGCCGGGCCGACGCTGGCCGGACTGGGCACGAACTTCGGCCTGTCGACCCTGATCGGCAAATCTCTGGCGGTCATCTCCGACGCCCGCCTGTCGGGCAACGACAACAGCCAAGTCGTAGAACGGCTGCTGACGATCTCCGGGGACGACACCATCGACGTCGACCGCAAGTACCGCGAGCAGTGGACCGGCAAGCTGCCCTCCCGGCTGATGATCCTGTCCAACGAGCTGCCGCACTTCGGCGACTCATCAGGCGTCATCGCCAACCGCTTCATCCTGCTCAGCATGCAAGTCTCCTGGCTCGGCAGGGAAGATCCCACACTCACCGACCGGCTCACCGCCGAAATGCCCGGCATCCTGAACTGGGCCTTGGACGGACTCGCTCGTCTCCAGCACGCCGGCCGCCTCACCGAACCGGCCTCCAGCCGCGAGGCGGTCACCACGATGCGGGACACCGCATCCCCCACGTCCGCGTTCATCCGCGAGCGCTGCACCACCGGCCCGGCCTGCTCGATCCCCGTGGACACCCTGTGGGCCGCCTGGCGCGAGTGGAGCGAGGACAACGGCGTCCGTTCCGGCACGAAACAGATCTTCGGCCGCAACCTGCTGTCCGTCATCCCCCAACTCGCCCTCACACGCCCCCGCGAAGGCGAGACCCGCGTCCGCACCTACACCGGCATCACCCTGCGCCCACCACAAGGCGCCACCGACTGAAGTTGCGCCTACATTCCGCCGGGTCGCGGACCATCGCGGACCACCCCCTGTGACCTGCACGTTTACCCGGCCCCCATCGCAGACCATCGCGGACCACCTCTCACCGGGTGGTCCGCGATGGTCCGCACAGCACCG
Source organism: Streptomyces sp. NPDC039480 (assembly GCF_055597165.1). NCBI lineage: Bacteria > Bacillati > Actinomycetota > Actinomycetes > Kitasatosporales > Streptomycetaceae > Streptomyces > Streptomyces sp. NPDC039480. Next base: position 128,653 of record NZ_JBVITX010000010.1, read on the forward strand.
CCACAAAACCGCAGGTCAACAGGGGTGGTCCGCGATGGTCCGCGACCCACAGGAATGTAGCTCCAACTTTCCCGCCTCCCGACGCTTCCCCGAGGAGCCACGGAATGTCTCGCCAAAACACGCTCACGCTCTCCACCGGCACGAAGCAGTCAGACCCCCAAGCCGCGCTCCGTGAGGGTCTGCCTGACCGGTACCTCACCCCCGACGACATCGCCGAAATCTTCGAGGTACCCAAAGAGACCGTCTACCAGTGGCGCAAGAAGCGCACCGGCCCGCCCGGCTTCCGTATCGGCAAGCACGTCCGCTACGACCCCGCCGCCGTACGCAACTACGTGGCAGTCCTCCAACGCGCCGAAGCCGACGCGGCCTGACGCTCACAAGCTCCGTTCGATTTCCCCGGGGAGGGCCACTCCATTGCCCTCTCCATCTGCACGAGGAGGTGCCGCCACCGCATGGCCGGCCATGTCCAAGACCGCTGGTTCAAGACTGAAACCGACTCCAACGGCAAAAGCGTCCGCACCAAGACCGACCGCCACGGCACAGGACTTCGCTACCGCGCCCGCTACATCGGCCCCGACGGAACCGAGAAGTCCAAGAGCTTCGCTGACGGGCAGAAACGCCTCGCTGAGAAGTGGCTCACCGACACCGCATCCGACATGTCACGCGGGCACTACGTCGACCCACGTGCAGCCAGGATCACCTTCAAGAGTTACGTCGAGAAGTGGCTGTCGGCCCACAGCGCAGACCTGTCAAGCCAGATCGGTGCCGAGACCCGGTTGCGCCTGCACGCCATCCCCGTACTCGGTTCACGTCCACTCGACTCGTTCCGCCCCGAGCATATTCGCGCACTGGTCGGCACCCTGGAAGAGGACCCATCCGTAAGTGGTGGGTACGCACGAAATATCTACGGCGACGTGCGGGCTGTGCTCAGCGCCGCCGTGGATGACGGCTTGTTGCCCCGTAATCCGTGCTTTGCAAAGTCCGTGCGCCCACCGGCAACCGAGCGCCGGCGAGTCGTGCCGTGGCTACCCAGTCAGATACACGCCGTGCGTGAGGCTCTTACCGAGCGATACCGCCCCATGGTCGACACGGGGGCGGGCTGTGGGCTCCGGCAGGGCGAGATTGTGGGCCTGGCTGAAGATGCGCTCGACTTCGGGGGCAGCACCCTGCACGTGGTCCGGCAGGTGAAGCTCATTCGGGGAACAGCCGTGTTCGCCCCCCCCTAAGTGCAATAAGGAGCGGGACGTACCGCTACCGGCGTCCGTCGCGGGGGCGCTGCGCGCCCACATGGATGTCTGCAAGCCGGTTGAGATCACTCTGCCGTGGCGCAAGCCGGACGGCCCGAAGGTGACGGCTCGTCTTCTCTTCACGAACACCGCGAGCGGGGTCGTGTGGCGCAGCAACTTCAACATCCAGGAGTGGAAGCCAGCCCTGGCGGCGGCCGGCCTCATCCCGGGCCCCGGAAAGGATGGCAAGTATGAGTCCGCACGCGAGCACGGCATGCACGCGCTGAGACACTTCTACGCGTCCGTGCTGCTGGACTCCGGAGAGAGCATCAAGGCCGTCAGCCAGTACCTGGGGCACGCCGATCCGGGGCTGACGCTGCGGGTGTATGCGCACCTGATGCCGTCGGTCCAGGAGCGAACCCGGAAGGCCGTCGACATTGCCCTACGTGCCTGTGGAGCCAGTTGATACGCGGCTTCGACACCTCTCAGAGCACCGATTTCCGCATTCCGGCCACGTAGCGCTTCCAGATCCGGTGTACTCGGTGGCGGACGCCGCACTTGGCACTCCTTCCATCCTGCGTGCACAACCGTGCCCGCTGGACGGAAGGAGAACGACATGATCGCCTTATGGCGCTGCATTGCGGCGCTGCGGGAGGCGGTTGCCGGACTGGTTAGGAGATGCCAAACGCCTGCGCGTGCCCGTAGAAACTACGGACGCGCGAAGCGAATGGCCTGGGAGGTGCTTGTGACGGTGGCTGCAACCACCGTCACAGCACTCCTGACCGAGTTGCTACACGGCCGGTGATCCACCGAGGGCCCCTGAAGGTTTCCGGCCGAAGGGGGCCCTCACTTCGTTTGAGACCAACGCCCGGCAGGCAACTTTGGCCTCGCACCAACCCAGAACTTGAATCTGCGGCGGTGGTCCCACCGTAGCGGCACCTCCCTAGTTCGGGAGGGTAGATCTGCAAATCTCGTGTCACATCGAAGTTCCGAGATTGGTCAGCCGACGCCCACTCACAGTGGTTTCACCGACTGTGTCTCAGACCGCTCATCGACGTCAGCGGCCTTCTTCGCCGAAGGCGACCGATGCACTATTTCCCGCAGGTACCAGCGGGACACGGCCACAGAGACGGCCCAGGGACGGCCCAGAAGCTCAGAAAGGGACGCCGGGAGGGCCTAAACACGCAGGTGATGGGCCCGTTCTTGCCTGACGGCTCCCAGTTCTCCGGGTACAGGCATGGTCCTTCCAGTGTCGCAGACATACGACAAGGGGCTCGCCGCCCTGTGGACAACGAACCCCTCACGCACATCTACGCAGGTCAGCCCCGGTGTCACCCAGATCCGACAAAGACCACGAGCAGCAGCCAGACCACCGGCGCCGTCGGCAGCAGGGAGTCCAGGCGGTCCATGATGCCGCCGTGGCCGGGCAGCAGCGTGCCCATGTCCTTGATGCCGAGGTCCCGCTTGATCATCGACTCGCCGAGGTCGCCGAGCGTGGCGCTCGCCGCGACCGCGAGGCCGATCAGGAGCCCCTGCCACCACGTCCCGCCGTCGATCAGGAACTCCATGCACAGCGCGCCCGCGGCCATCGCGAAGGTGACCGCGCCGACCAGGCCCTCGCGGGTCTTGCCGGGGCTGATGCGCGGCGCCAGCTTGTGCTTGCCGAAGCGCCAGCCGATCGCGTACGCACCGGTGTCGCTGACCACCGTCAGGAGCAGAAAGGTGAGAACCCGCTGCGGACCGTCGTCCGCGGCCAGCATCAGCGCCACGAACGTGGCGAGGAAAGGCACGTAGAAGGCGGCGAAGACCCCCGCCGTGACGTCCTTCAGATAGCCGTCGGGCGGCTCGGTCATCCGCCAGACCAGCACGGCGAGCGCGGTGAGCGCCATCGCGACCCACGCACCCTCGGGCCCGCGCACGTACCCGGCGACGACCATCGCCGCGCCGCCCACCGCGAGCGGCACGAGCGGCGCCTTGATGCTCTTGCGCTCCGCCAGGCGGGAGGTCAGCTCCCAGAGGCCCACCACGACGGCGACCGCTATGACGCCGATGAAGACGGCCTTCACGATGAACAGCGACGCGACGATCACCGCGCCGAGACCCACGCCCACCCCTATGGCCGCCCCGAGATCCCGGCCCGCGCTCTTCTTCTGCGGTGCCGCCGGGGCGGGCTGCGGTTGTGGTGCGCTGGGCATGGGCTCCTGCGGAGGCTCGTCACGGAACAGGGGGCCGCCCATCCGAGTGGCCCCCCGGTCGTCGTCCTGGTCTCCGCCGTTCACGGGTACGTCGGGCACGATGGGCATGGGCTGCGTCTCAGACGGAAACAGCGCGTCCTGCGCATCGTACGCGGGACCTGGCGGGGTCGCCCCCTGACCAGGCCCCTGATCGGGCGGCCCCCAATACCCGGCTCTGGGCGGCGCCTCCCAGGAAGAGTCGTTCACGGATCGGTTTCCTGATTCCTCGGACTCGAGCCTCGACTCAGACTTCGAGCAGCTCGGCTTCCTTGTGCTTGAGCAGCTCGTCCACCTGGGTGGCGTACTTCGACGTGAGGTCGTCGAGGTCCTTCTCCGCACGGCGGCCCTCGTCCTCACCGATGTCGCCGTCCTTGATCGCCTTGTCGAAGGCCTCCTTGGCCTTGCGACGGATCGACCGGATCGAGATCTTGGAGTCCTCGGCCTTGGTCTTGGCGACCTTGATGAACTCCTTGCGGCGGTCCTGGGTCAGCTCCGGGAAGGTCACCCGAATGATGTTGCCGTCGTTGCTCGGGTTGACGCCGAGGTCCGAGTCCCGGATCGCCTGCTCGATGTTGCGCAGCGCGGACTTGTCGAACGGGGTCACCACGGCCATCCGCGGCTCGGGCACCGAGAACGACGCCAGCTGGTTGATCGGCGTCAGCGCGCCGTAGTAGTCAGCCACGATCTTGTTGAACATCGCCGGGTGCGCACGGCCGGTGCGGATCGCGGCGAAGTCCTCCTTGGCGACCACGACGGCCTTCTCCATCTTCTCCTCGGCCTCGAGGAGGGTCTCTTCGATCACCACTTGCTCCTGCGTGTCTTTGAGTGGCCCGGCTAGCACGGGGCGGCCGGCTGCGTCGCGTCTCTTTCCTGCACGGTGTCCGACCGGCAGGGCTTTGTCCATCCCTCTCAAGTGACGTCTCGCGTGCGTCGCTTGAGACTGGACCAGGTCCCTCGGGTCAGGCCCGGTTTCCCTGGTCGCCCACGAGTGTGCCGATCTTCTCACCCTTGACGGCACGGGCGATATTGCCCTCGGAGAGCAGCTCGAAGACCAGGATGGGCAGCTTGTTGTCCCGGCACAGCGTGATCGCCGTCATGTCGGCGACCTTCAGGTCGCGCGTGATGACCTCGCCGTAGCCGAGGGCGTCGAACTTCACCGCGTCGGGGTTGGTCTTCGGGTCGGAGTCGTAGACCCCGTCCACGCCGTTCTTGCCCATGAGCAGCGCCTCGGCGTCGATCTCCAGGGCGCGCTGCGCGGCGGTGGTGTCGGTGGAGAAGTACGGCATGCCCATGCCCGCACCGAAGATGACCACACGGCCCTTCTCCAGGTGGCGCACGGCCCGCAGCGGGATGTACGGCTCCGCGACCTGCCCCATGGTGATGGCGGTCTGGACGCGGCAGTCGATGCCTTCCTTCTCCAGGAAGTCCTGCAGCGCGAGGCAGTTCATGACGGTGCCGAGCATGCCCATGTAGTCCGAGCGGGCCCGGTCCATGCCGCGCTGCTGAAGCTCGGCGCCACGGAAGAAGTTGCCGCCGCCGATGACGATGGCGATCTGGGCGCCGTCGCGGACGACGGCCGCGATCTCCCGGGCGATGGCGTGCACCACATCGGGATCGACCCCGAGGCCGCCGCCACCGGCGAACGCCTCGCCGGAGAGCTTCAGCAGGAAGCGTCCGGCGCCTTTGTCGTCGTCACTCTTCGAGTCGGCCTTGGTGGTCATGTGGTTCTCGCTTCTCTTACTAGGCACACATACGAAGAAGGCCACTGCCGGTGGGGTGTTGTTCGCATCCCATGCTCGGCAGCGGCCTCCTCGTCAGATCCTGCGGTCGTACGTCGCGCACGAGGGCCGTGCGCGGGCGACCGCTGTCGACCCTAGCGGGGTCTACCGTCGATCGCGGTACGGACTCAGATGCCGACCTTGATGCGCGAGAAGCGCTTCAGGGTGACACCGGCCTCGGCGAGAACCTTCTCGACCGACTTCTTGTTGTCCAGCGCGTACGGCTGGCCGAGGAGGGTGGCCTCCTTGAAGAAGCCGTTGACGCGACCCTCGACGATCTTGGGGAGGGCGGCCTCGGGCTTGCCCTCGGCGCGGGTGGTCTCCTCGGCGACGCGACGCTCGGTCTCGACGACCTCGGCCGGGACGTCCTCACGGGAGAGGTACTTCGGCGCGAAGGCGGCGATGTGCTGGGCGATGCCCTTGGCGACGTCGGCGTCGGCCTTGTCCAGCTCGACGAGGACACCGATCTGCGGGGGCAGGTCGGGCATCGTGCGGTGCATGTACGCGGAGACGTAGGCGCCCGAGAACTGCGCGAAGCGGTCCAGGACGATCTTCTCGCCGAGGTTGGCGTTGGCCTCGTCGACGTACGCCTGGACGGTCTTGCCGGCCTCGATCTCGGACGCGAGCAGCGCCTCGAGGTCGGCCGGGGAGGTCTTGGCGATGTGGGCGGCGAGGTTGTTCGCCACGGCCTGGAACTTGTCACCCTTGGCGACGAAGTCCGTCTCGCACTTCAGCTCGACGATGACACCGGAGGTGTTGTCGTCGGCGATGAGGGAGACCACGGCGCCGTTCTCGGCGGAGCGGCCCTCGCGCTTGGCGACGCCCTTCTGGCCCTTGATGCGGAGCGCCTCGACGGCCTTGTCGACGTCGCCCTCGGCCTCGTCGAGCGCCTTCTTGCAGTCCATCATGCCGGCGCCCGTGAGCTCACGGAGCTTCTTGACGTCGGCGGCGGTGTAGTTCGCCATGATCGAAAATTCTCTCTCGAAGTCTGAAAGATCTACGGAGGTCTACGGGTGAACGGCGGGGGCCGATCGGGCCCCCGCCGTCAACTACCGAACCTGTGAGGTCAGGCCTGCTCGGCGTCCGCGGCCGGGGCGTCGGCGGCGGGCGCCTCGGCGGCCGGGGCGTCGGCGGCCGGAGCCTCGGCGGCGTCCTCAGCCGGCTTCTCCTCGGCCTTGGGGGCCTCGGCGGCCTCCTCGGAGTCAGCCTTCTTCTCGCCCTCGAGCAGGTCGCGCTCCCACTCGGCGAGCGGCTCGCCGGCGGCCTTCTCGCCCGGCTTCTGGTCGCCCGTGGCGACGCCGGAGCGGGCGATGAGGCCCTCGGCGACGGCGTCGGCGATCACGCGGGTGAGCAGGGTGACGGAGCGGATCGCGTCGTCGTTGCCCGGGATCTTGTAGTCGACCTCGTCGGGGTCACAGTTGGTGTCGAGGATGGCGACGACCGGGATGTTGAGCTTCCGGGCCTCGCCGACCGCGATGTGCTCCTTCTTGGTGTCCACGATCCAGACGGCGCTGGGCACCTTGGACATCTCGCGGATACCACCGAGGGTCTTCTCCAGCTTGGCCTTCTCGCGCGAGAGCACGAGAAGCTCCTTCTTGGTCAGACCGGAAGCGGCGACGTCCTCGAAGTCGATCTGCTCGAGCTCCTTGAGGCGCTGCAGACGCTTGTAGACGGTCGAGAAGTTGGTGAGCATGCCGCCCAGCCAGCGCTGGTTCACGTAGGGCATGCCGACGCGGGTGGCCTGCTCCGCGATGGCCTCCTGCGCCTGCTTCTTCGTGCCGACGAACATGACCGTGCCGCCGTGGGCGACGGTCTCCTTGACGAACTCGTAGGCGCGGTCGATGTACGACAGCGACTGGAGCAGGTCGATGATGTAGATGCCGTTGCGCTCGGTGAAGATGAAGCGCTTCATCTTCGGGTTCCAGCGACGGGTCTGGTGACCGAAGTGGACGCCGCTTTCCAGCAGCTCCCGCATCGTGACGACGGCCATGGCCGTTCTCCTTGAGATTCTCGGTTGTGCCGCGTGTGCCGGACGGCACTCGCGCCTGACGCCCGCTGTGCGCCTTGCCCGCGAGGGACCGAGAGGCGCTGACACCGGCCTTTTCGAGACCTGGTGTCGGGGCGTGCGAAGTCGACCCGGTGACCCGGATCGCCACAAGAAGTGTACGGGACCCGCGGGGCGGCAGGTGACGCCACTGCCCCTGACCGGCGAGGCCGCCGACGTCGGCCCGGTGACGGGCCTGACTCGATCGGGTGGCAGCGCTGTCCACAACCGGCCGGTCGTCCACAGAACCGGTCCATGATCCCTGCGGATCCGCCCGGCACGGGACGGTTCTCGCATGTCTCATCTGCGCCTGGAACTGCTGCTGCCGACACTGGCGGCCCTGCTCGCGACCCTCCTGCCCCAGCCCTTGGCCCCCGCCCCGGCTGCCGTCCCCGCTCCCGTCCCCGCGGCAGCGACGACCTGGCCGGTGGGTGCCCGCCCGCCGGTCGTGCGCGGCTGGGACCCTCCCGCCACCGACTACGGCGCGGGCCACCGGGGTGTGGATCTCGCCGCCCCCGCGGGCTCCGCCGTGCGGGCGGTGGCCGAGGGCCGCGTCTCGTTCGCGGGCCGGGTGGCGGGGCGCGGCGTGGTCTCGGTGGAGCTGACCGGCACCGGTGACCCGCCCCTGCGCACGACGTACGAACCGGTGCGGGCGACGCTGAAGAAGGGCGACAAGATCGCGGCGGGCGCCCCGCTCGGCTTCCTGGAACCTCCGACGGGACACTGCCCGACGAGCTGTCTGCACTGGGGCCTGCGCAGAGCCGAGACCTATCTGAACCCCATGGCCCTGCTCCCGCCGTGGCTGCTGCGCCGGAGCCCCGCACGCCTGCTGCCCGTGCACGGCCCGCTCCCGCCATGGCCACCACCGACGGGCCCGTACGGCCGAGGGGTCAGCCCCGGACCCCTCGCAGTGCCATGGCCACGGCCGCTTCGGTGATGGCGTCGGGCCGCTCGGCCGCCCCGAGCTCGATGCGCCGCACCGCGGCGTCCACGATGCCCTGGAGCAGCATCGCCGCCATCCGGGGCTGCTCGTGGCCCAGCTCGTCGAGCGCCTCGACGATCATCGCGATGAGACCGCCGTGCGCGGCGCGGATCTTCTCGCGCGCCCCGGCGTCGAGCTCGCTCGCGGAGATGGCGACCACGGCCCGGTGCCGCCGGTCGCCCACCAGGGCCAGCTGCCGCCGCACATACGCCTCGACCTTGCCCTCGGCGGACTCCGCGCCCTCCATCGCCGCCGAGACCTCGGCCGCCCAGACGGGGAAGTCGACCTCGCACAGCTCTTCCACCACGGCCGCCCGCGATCGGAAGTACTCGTAGACGGAGGACCGGGCGAGCCCGGTGCGCTCGGCGAGGGCGGGGAAGGTCAGCGCCTCCGTACCGCCTTCGGACAGCAGGGAGCGCGCGGCGTCCAGCAGGGCGCCGCGCTGCATCGACCGGTGCTCGGCCACTGAGGCCGCTCGAATCCTTGGCACAGCTCCACTTTACGGACGGGACGCCGCACGCGGGAGCTGCTCCCGCGCGCACGCCGTGCCGGGCAGGGACGATTCAGCGCTCTCAGCGGCCAAAACTCGCCAGCTTCGCCCGCAGCTGCAGCACGGACTTCGTGTGGATCTGGCTCACGCGGCTCTCGGTCACCCCGAGCACGTTGCCGATCTCGGCCAGCGTGAGGCCCTCGTAGTAGTAGAGCGTGACGACGGTCTTCTCGCGCTCCGGCAGCGTGTTGATCGCCCGCGCAAGCAGCCTGCGCAGCTCCCGGTCCTCCGCGACCTCCACGGGGTTGTCGGCAGCGTGGTCCTCCAGCGTGTCCATCAGGCTGAGGCGGTCGCCGCCGTCGCCTCCCACGTGCAGCAGCTCTTCGAGCGCCACCACGTTCGCCAGGGACAACTGGCTGAAAACCGCGTGCAGTTCTTCCAGCGCGATTCCCATCTCGGCAGCGACCTCGCCCTCCGACGGGGTGCGCCGCAGCTGCGCCTCCAAGGTGGCGTAGGCCCGCTCGACGTTGCGCGCCTTCTGCCGCACCGACCGGGGGATCCAGTCGAGCGCCCGCAGTTCGTCGATCATCGCCCCGCGGATGCGCGTGATGGCGTAGGTCTCGAACTTGATGGACCGCTCGATGTCGAACTTCTCGATCGCGTCGATGAGCCCGAAGACCCCGGACGAGACGAAGTCGGCCTGCTCGACGTTGGGCGGAAGTCCCACGCTCACGCGGCCCGCGACGTACTTCACCAGCGGCGAGTAGTGCAGGATCAGCTGCTCCCGCAGCCGTCCGTCGCCCGTCTCCTTGTACGACCGCCACAACTCGTCCAGCGACGAGGGAGCGGGGGGCCGCTCCCGCTCGCCGCTACGAGCCGCGGGGGGAACCGCTGCCCGGTCGGACCCTGAGGTGTGCTGGGGCATTCGTCGCCTTGAGCCGTTCTGCCGTGAACTGGTGAGGTCGCGCGAGCCGGGGAGGTCGCGTGCGTCGGGGAGGTCGCGCGAGCCGGTGGAATCACCGGTGGCGCTCGCGCCGGAGCGTTGGAGAGCGTGCGTGGAATGAATGAGTTCGTCCGTCTGGTTGCCTGTCCGTGTCGGAATCCTTGTGAGCGTAGCGTGACTGAAGTGTCGCAGTGAGCGAAGAGTATGGGATCGCGCGTGCGCAGATACGTTCCGCTGACCCCCTTCCGGGGTCAGCGCCGTCGCACTGTGTGACGGCGAGAACGCGCCAACTCCGCGATTTCCCAAGGCCTTCGGGGGTCATCCGTCCGGCGGAACACGCTCGGTCACGATTCACCTCCATCGGGGACGACCGACAGAAACGCCTGGCGTGTCAACTGCCAGCCGTCGCCGTGTCGTTCGACGAACCCCAACGACTGAAGCTCGTACAGTCGCCCGATCGCGTCGTCCTCGGTCGTCCCGGCACCGATCGCGACGTCCCGCGCCCCGACCCACCCCCGCGCGGGCAGCGCGGCCAGGACCCGCCGCACCCCGGAAGTCAGCAGGTCACGCGGCACGACGGGCCCCCGGCGGGCCGGTGCGAGCTCCCCCATGTCGCCGACCAGTTCGACGACTTCGGCGGCATCGGTGACGAGGACGCCGTCACCCCTCAGCAGTTCGTGCACCCCGGCCGAGAGACCGCTGGTCGCGGGCCCCGGCACCCCCATGGTGAAGCGCCCCAACTCCTGGGCGCTGCGGGCCGTGGCGAGCGCACCGCTGCGGTAGGCGGCCTCGACCACCACCGTCCCCCGGGTCAGCGCCGCGATCACTCTGTTCCGCAGAATGAACCGGCTCGGCGTCGGATGATCCCCCGGCGGCAACTCGCCGACGACAAGGCCCTGTTCCGCGATCCGCCCGATCAGCTCGGCGTGCCCCCGTGGATAGGGCCGGTCGACCCCGCAGGCGAGCACGGCCACGGTTGCACCGCCGGCTCCGAGCGCCCCTCGGTGCGCGGCGCCGTCCACGCCGTACGCCCCTCCGGAGATCACGACCCAGCCGCGCTCCGCGAGCCCCGCGGCGAGACCGGCCGCCATGTGCGCGCCGTACTCCGTGCAGGCCCGCGCGCCGACCACCGCCACCGACCGCAGCGCCCATATCCGCAAGGAAGGCCGCCCCCGCACCCAGAGCCCGAGCGGGCGCGCGTCCCCCAGGTCGTCCAGCGTCACCGGCCACTCCGCGTCGCCCGGACACACGAACCTGCCCCCGGCCTCCCGCACCACCGCCAGATCCCGCTCCGGCCGCACCTTGGCCGCCCGCGCCCGCAGCCCCTCCCACCGCCGCGCGGTCACCCCCGGCAAGCGCTCCTGCTCCTCCCCTCCGCCGAGCCGCCGCAGCACCTCACCGGCCCCGACCTCGCGCAGCCACCGCCCACCGACGACGTCCCCCGGCTCCAGCACCCTGGTCAGGGCGACCCTGGCGAGCCGCTCCTCGTCCGGCGGCCGCTCGGCCGTCATGTCGGCGCTCCGATCGTCATCGGCACGCCGCGGGAGATGCCCGTGCGCAGTTGCAGCGCCAGGGCGACGTCCTGCGCGTCGGGCCGGTCGTGGCCCGCCAGGTCCGCGACGGTCCAGGCCACGCGCAGGACGCGGTCCAGGCCGCGGGCGGTCAGGAAGCCGCGCTCCAGATCCACTTCAGCCGCGTCCAACGCGCCGAGGGCCGCGGGCCAGCGGGTGCGCAGCGCGTGCCCGGGGACCTCGCTGTTGGTGCGCCATCCGGTGCCGGCCAGCCTGGCGGCCGCCCTCTCCCGCGCGGTGCGCACCCGGTCGGCAACGGTCTGCGTGGACTCCCCACGCGTGCCGTACCCCGCCAGTTCCGACCTGGTGACGGGCTCCACCTGGACCTTCAGATCGACCCGGTCGAGCAGGGGGCCCGAGAGGCGGGCCTGATAGCGGCGGATGACGGACGCCGGGCATTCGCAGCCGTCGCCCAGCAAGGTGTGCCGGCCACATGGACAGGGGTTGGCCGCGAGCACCATCAGGAACCGCGCCGGGAGCCGCACCACCCCCGCGCTCCGGGCGATCACCACATGCCCCGATTCGAGGGGCTGGCGCAGGGAGTCCAGGGTCTGGCTGCTGAACTCCGGCGCCTCGTCGAGGAAAAGCACCCCTCGGTGGGCGAGCGACACCGCGCCCGGCCGGGCGATTCCCTTGCCGCCGCCCACGAGGGACTGCATGGTCGCGGAGTGGTGGGGCGCGCAGTACGGCGCGATGTCCACCAGTGGCCTGCCCGGGGGCAGCATGCCCGCCACCGAGTGGACCGCAGTGACCTCCAGGGACTCCTCCCTGGTCAGCCGGGGCAGGATCGCGGGCAGCCGCTCCGCGAGCATGGTCTTGCCTGCGCCCGGTGGCCCTTGCAGGAAGAGGTGGTGGGCGCCCGCCGCGGCCACCTCGACGGCGGTTCTCGCCGATGCCTGCCCGACGACGTCGGACAGATCCAGCCCACGGGTGTCGTCCAGGGCCCCGCTGAGGCCCGTGCCGACGCCGGTGCCGGGGACGCAGAGCCCCGCCAGCATCGGGTCGGGCCGCCCGGGCTCGTCAGGCTCCTCCTCCGGCACGGGCTCGTCGGTCAGCACCGCGATGAGCTGCCGCAGGCTGCGCACCCCGAGGACCGAGACGCCAGGGACCAGCGAGGCCTCGGCCGCCGTGCACTCCGGCACGACCACCTGCTCGTACCCCGCGTCGGCCGCGGCGAGAACCGCGGGCAGCACGCCGAGGACCGGCCGCACCCGGCCGTCGAGGCCCAGCTCACCGATCATCACGATGTCGGCGAGGACCCTCGGGTCGATCCGCTCGGCCGCCCCGAGGACCGCGCAGGCGACAGCCAGGTCGAATCCGCTGCCGCCCTTCGGCACCGACGCCGGGCTCAGTCCGACCGTGAGCTTCTTCTGGGGCCACGCCCCGCCCGAGTTGACCACCGCCGCCCTGACCCGGTCGCGGCTCTCGGTGAGGCTCTTGTCCGGCAGGCCCACCAGGGTGAACGCCGCGACCCCCGGCTCCAGACCGGCCTGCACCTCGACGACCACGCCCTCGACGCCGACCAGCGCCACCGAACACGTACGCGCGAAGCCCATCAGGCCACCCCTCGCGCATGCTCGACCACGGGAACGCCGCGCTGTGGAATCAGCACACCGACCAGATCGATGCGGACTCCGCCGGGTGGTGGGCCGCCGCGCTCCTCGATCCAGCGCTCGGCCAGCCTCCGCAGCCGCTCCGCCTTGATCCGGTCCACGGCCGCCATCGGATGCTCGAACGGCGTGGAGCCGGGCCGGCCCGCCCTGCGCGTCTTGACCTCGCAGACGACGAGGGCATCGCCGTCCATGGCCACGATGTCGATCTCACCGGTCCTGCCGGAGCGCCAATTGCGCTCAAGAACCGTCATCCCCGACTCGACCAGCCGCCGCGCGGCCAGATCTTCGCCGTACCTGCCGAGTGCTCCCCGTGCGTTCATGTCGGCACCACCTCCGGCACCCACAGTCACGGATCAGGCCGCACCTATTGGATCTTGGTGCACAACTCGGCGATTGTGGAAAACTCCGCCACCCCCGCGAGTGAACCTCGCCGCACCGGCCGTGGCACCTCAGCTGCCCGGCAACTCGAGGTCGCTCTTGTTGAGCTCCTCGATGTTCACGTCCTTGAACGTGAGGACCCGCACCTGCTTCACGAACCGAGCCGGCCGATACATGTCCCACACCCAGGCATCCGCCATCGACACCTCGAAGAAGACCTCGCCCTGGACCGAGTGCACCTGCATCTCGTAGTCATTGGTGAGGTAGAAACGCCGCTCGGTCTCGATCACGTATTTGAACAGACCGACGACGTCGCGGTACTCCCGGTAGAGCTTCAGCTCCATCTCGGTCTCGTACTTCTCGAGGTCCTCGGCGCTCATGGCATGTTCCCCTTCAGCCGTGCGTCCCCCTATTGTGCGTCAGCCCCGCGAGCCCCTACACGATTTCCGTGTCGAGGATCTCGGGCCTGTCCGGGGGCCCCTCGTCGAGCAGTCTGCGAAACAGCCCGGCGAGTCTGGTCGGGTACACCGTCTCATGCGCCTCGGTCAGTTCACGGCACGTCCACCAACGTGCTCCGGCGACACTGCGCCTTTCCAACTCCGTGAACCCCTCGGCGACGGTCGCGGTCTGCGACGTACGCGCCAGGTAGTACCACTCGTCCTGGTCCCAGCGCCGCCCGGCGAACGGGAACGAGCACAGGCGCCGCCACAGCACCGGGCCGAGCTCGACGGCGGTGATGCCGGTCTCCTCCCGCAGCTCGCGCAGCGCCGCCTGCTCCCGCGTCTCGTCGCCCTCGACCCCACCGCCCGGCGTGAACCACCAGTCGTCCGCCGGGTCTCCCGGCTCATGGCCGTGCAGCAGCAGGATGCGGTCGTCCGGATCGAGCAGGACCACCCGCGCCACCCGGCGCAGCGGCCGCCCCGACAGGGACGCCGCCTCAGCCGACACTCGCGGCCTCCCGCGCACTGTCGCTCCCGCGTCGGCGCCCCATGCGCTTGGCCACCGGCCCGTACGCCCCGCCGCCCAGGACGAGGACCATGCCCGCCACGACGGCGATCACCAGCATGCGCAGCGGTCCGGGCTCCGAGATGCCGCCCGGCAGGCCCGTGAAGCCCTCGGGCCGTTCCAGCATGCCGAGCCTGTCCGTCGGCCAGGCCACCGCGTCGACCCGCGCCCGCACGGCGTCGCGCGGCACCGATCCGTTCTGCCCGTCGTCGAGGTGCACGGTGGAGTCCAGGGAGCCGCTGCGCTCGTCGCCGAGCAGGAACAGGCGGCCCTTGGGGACCGTCGTGGTGGGGATGCCGGACGTGGCGAACTTGCCCTTCGGGAGATACGGTTCTGCGATCTCCTTGCCGTTCACGGTCAGCTTGCCGTCCTCGCAGCAGGCGATCCGGTCGCCTCCTATGCCGACGACGCGCTTGACCATCGGCAGGTCGCCCCAGGTCTTCTGCTTGAAGACGACGACGTCACCGCGGCGCACCTCGTCGCCGTCGATGCGCTGGGCGAGCACGCGGTCGCCCGAGCCGATCGTGGGCGCCATCGACCCGGTGGGGACGGTGTAGGGCTGGTACAGGACGGCGCCCCAGACGAATCCGCCGAGGAAGAGCACACAGCCGAGGGCCACGGCGATGCTCGACAGCGTGCTGCCGAGCCGTCCGCGGCCCTCGTCCGTACGTTGCGTCCTGCTCATCCCAGTGCTCCCCCGTCTCGGAGACGACCCCGCCGTCCGTACGAACGGACGGCGGAAGATCGGCGATCTGGGACGGCACCCTACCCGGCGGTACTGCCGCCAGAAACCCTCGCGGCCCGGGCCGCGGCCACCGTGAGCCGGCGTCGGCGCCACAGCACGAGCGGCACGGCACCCGCGAGTCCGAGGGCGCTCGGCGCCGCACCGGCGAGCGCGTTGATGCCCGGCTGGTCGAAGGTGTCGGGCTTGGGCAGCGTCGCCCAGCGGGTGGGCGGCCAGGCGATGACGATGGCGCGGCCCACGACGTTGTCCACGGGGACGGCGCCGCCGCCGGGCTGGTTCTGGTGGTAGCGGGAGTCCAGCGAGTTCTGCCGGTGGTCGCCCATGACCCAGATTTTGCCCTTGGGTACGGTCTTCTTGAACTGGCCGCCCTGGTCGTCGACGCTGCACGGGGTGTTGCCCGCGAAGACGTACGGCTCGTTCAGCGCCTTGCCGTTGACCTTCACCGGTCCTGTGCCCTTGCACTCGACGGTGTCGCCGCCGACCGCGATGACGCGCTTGATGAGGTCCTTCTCGTCCGCGGAGGGCATCAGGCCGACCCAGCCGAGGACCCGCTGAATCGCGTTCGGGTCGGGGGTGGGCTCGCCGTCCAGCCAGTGGCCGGGGTCCCTGAAGACGACGACCTCGCCGCGCTCCGGCTCCGAGCCGAACCACGGCGTCAGCTTGTCGACGAGGACGCGGTCCCCCTGCTGCAGCGTGTTCTGCATCGAGTCCGAAGGGATCGAGAACGCCTGGACCAGGAAGGTCTTGATGAGCAGCGCCAAGACCAGCGCGATGCCGATGAGGAGCGGGAGCTCCTTCCAGAAGGAGCGGGGCTTCTTCGGCTGCTTGGCGTCCTGTGCGCTCGTCGCCCCGTCACCGCCGCCACTGCCGCCGTCGCCGGCTTCACTCCCGGGGGCCGCACCGTCCGCGACGGCGTCGACGCCCGGCTCGTCGGATCGTCCCGGCCGCTCTTCGGGCCCCTCGTGTCCGGATCGTGCGCCGACCGCCAAATCCCCCACATCCACTCCTCAGTCCGTGCCGCCGCCTGCCCCAGATGCGATGCAGGCCCACCACTCCCATAACGAGCGGGAGTTCCGCAGGGGTCGGGAGCCGGATCAATCCGTATCGATCGCCGGGGGCCACCCTATGCGACGCTCCTGTGGCCCTGTCCGATCCCGCACGCGCGTCGGGAACCGACGCATATGTCTCGGGCTTCTCCAGTTTGCGCCAGTGACCGAAGGGCCAGGCGATGACGACGGCGCGTCCGACCACCTCATCCTCCGCGATGGTGCCGCTGAACTTCTCGGAGCGGTGGAAGCGGGAGTCGGCGGAGTCGCTCCGGTGGTCGCCCATCATGAAGAGGCGTCCTTCGGGGACCTTCACCTCGAACTCGAAGGCCGACGGCTTGTCCCCGGGGTGGATGTACGGCTCGTCCAACGGCACGCCGTTGACCGTGACCTTGTCGTTCTTGTCACAGCACTTCACGGTGTCGCCGCCGACGCCGACCACCCGCTTGATCAGGTCCCGCTCGCTGTCGGAGGGGAGCAGGCCGATCTGGGTCAGCCCTTCCTTGACCTGCTTGACGACCACCGGGTCGTCCTTCTTCTTGCCCTGTTCCTCTTCCAGCCAGGTGCCGGGGTCCTTGAAGACGACGACCTCGCCGCGCTCCGGCTTCGATCCGAACCAGGGGGTGAGCTTGTCGACGAGGACCCGGTCGCCGATCCGGATCGTCTGCTCCATGGAGCCCGAAGGGATCACGAAGGCCTGCACCAGGAACGTCTTCAGGACGAGGGCTATCAGCAGCGCCACACCTATGAGGAGGGGTATCTCCTTGATGGCCGAACGCTGCCTGCGCCGCTTGACCTTCTTCGCGAGCTTGCGGCGCTCCGCCCGGCCGGGCAGTACGGGACCGTCGGTCGGCCGGGACCCGGTGGGGAGCCTGGTGTCGGCGTGGTGGCCGGCGGCGCGTGTCCGCCCCCGGCTACCCATGGGCGCCACCGGGTGCGGGCACGCGCGCGTAGCTGTCGGGGCGCTTCAGGGAGGTCCAGCGGCCGATCGGCCAGGCGATCCAGTCGGCCCTGCCGATGACCTCGCCGACGGGGATCATGCCGCCGCCCGGCTGCCCCAGGTGGTCGCGGGAGTCGCGGGAGTCACTGCGGTGGTCGCCGAGGAGGAAGAGGCTGTCCTCGGGGACGACGACGTCGAAGGGCACCTTGGAGGCCGCGTCCCCCGGGTACAGATACGGCTCGTCGACGGGCTCGCCGTTCACCTTGATCCTCCCCCGCTTGTCGCAGCAGACCACCCGGTCTCCCCCGGTGCCCACGACCCGCTTGATGTAGTCGGCGTCTCCGAAGTAGCCGCTGCCGTCGAAGACGACCGCGTCACCCCGCTGCGGCTCGGAACCGAAACGGTACGCCAACTTGTTGACGAGCACCCGGTCCCCGGAGCGGAACGCGGGCTGCATGGAGCCGCTCGGGATCTGGAAGGGCTGCACGACGAAGGTGGCGACCAGGAGGAGGGCTCCCACGCCCAGCAGGAACGTCAGCGTGAGCCGGCCGCCCGGCAGCCACTCGACGACCGACGCGAAAACGGAGCGCGACCGTTCCTCCGTCTCCTCGGATGCTTCGGCGACGTGCGGGACGTCTCCGGAATCGGAGGGTGTGGAGGAGCGGTCGCGCTCCGTGTGCTGTTCTTCGGTGTCCATCGGGGCCAGATGCTATCCGGCCCCGCTGTGGACCCGCGCGGGAGCTCAGCTCTCGCGCTTCTCCTTGATCTTCGCGGCCTTGCCGCGCAGGTCACGGAGGTAGTACAGCTTCGCGCGACGCACGTCACCGCGGGTGATGAGCTCGATCTTCTCGACGATCGGGGTGTGCACCGGGAAGGTGCGCTCGACGCCCACGGAGAAGGAGACCTTGCGGACCGTGAAGGTCTCGCGCACGCCGGCACCCTGGCGACGGATGACTACGCCCTTGAACTGCTGCACACGGGAGCGGTTGCCCTCGATGACGCGGACGTGGACGTTGACGGTGTCACCCGGGCGGAAGGCCGGGATGTCGCTGCGCAGCGACGCGCTGTCGACGGAGTCGAGCAGGTTAGCCATGATCGTCTGCTTTCTTCACTGATGCCACAGGTCATCAGCGGAACGTGGTGATGAGGATTCGGTAGCTGATCGCGTCGGGCGGGCGTCGTTCCCCCTGTGGCAGGGGCGCACGCTGGACGTACAGCAGCGGCCTATTCTTCCACGGCCTCGGGGTCTCGCCCAAATCGGCCGTCGGGCCCCGGCCGCCACCCCAGGATCGAGAGCATCTCGCGGTCCTTCTTGTCGAAGGCCCCGGGGTCGCAGCGCTCGATGAGATCGGGCCTGTTGCGGGTGGTGCGCCGGAGCGCCTCGTCCCGCCGCCAGCGCGCGATCTTGCCGTGGTGGCCGCTGAGCAGGACGTCGGGGATGCCGTGCCCGCGCCACTGGGGAGGCTTGGTGTACACCGGGCCCTCCAGGAGGTTGGCCATGGCTCCGGGGGCGAAGGAGTCGTCCCGGTGGGACTCGGCGTTGCCCAGGACGCCGGGCAGGAGCCGGGCCACAGCCTCGGTGACGACCAGGACGGCGGCTTCCCCGCCGGCGAGGACGTAGTCGCCGATGGAGACTTCGTAGACCGGCATGCGGGTCGCGTACTCGTCCGTGACGCGGCGGTCGATGCCTTCGTAGCGCGCGGGTGTGAAGACCAGCCAGGGGCGCTCGGAGAGCTCCACGGCGAGTTCCTGCGTGAAGGGGCGGCCGCTGGGCGTGGGAACGACCAGGGCGGGCCCGTGGGCCCCTGCCTCGTACCCGTCCGCGAGCACGTCGTCGAGGGCCGCGCCCCAGGGCTCGGTCTTCATGACCATGCCGGGGCCGCCGCCGTAGGGAGTGTCGTCGACCGTGTTGTGCCGGTCGTACGTCCACTCCCTCAGGTCGTGCACCTGGACGTCGAGCTGCCCACGCGCGCGTGCCTTGCCCACGAGGGAGACGTTGAGCGGTTCCAGGTACTCGGGAAAGATCGTGACGACGTCGAGCCGCATTACGCCGTGCCCTCCGAAGCCGCCTCGTCCTCCGCGTCCCGCGCGGAGGCGATCTCGGCGCGGTCGTCGATGAGACCGGGGGGCGGGTCGATGACCGCCCGCTGCTCCTCCAGGTCGATCTCGACGACGATCTCCTCGACGAAGGGGATCATCACCTCGCTGCCGTCGGACCGCTCCACGATGAACAGGTCCTGGGAGGGCAGGTGCGAGATCTCGGTGATGCGACCGACCTCCGTGCCGTCCTGGAGGACGACGTCGAGGTCCATGAGCTGGTGGTCGTAGAACTCGTCCTCTTCCTCGGGGAGCTCTTCGGGGTCCACCTCGGCGATCAGGAGGGTGTTGCGCAGGGCCTCGGCGGCCGTGCGGTCGCGCACGCCCTCGAAGCGCAGCAGGAGGCGGCCGCTGTGCACCCGGCCGGTCTCGATGGTCAGCGGGCCGGTGGCGGCGGGGTCCGTGGCGAGGACGGCGCCGGGGCCGAGCCGCAGCTCCGGCTCGTCGGTGCGGACCTCGACGGTGACCTCACCCTTGATGCCGTGCGCACGGCCGATGCGGGCGACTACCAACTGCACTGCTTTTCTCCTCGTTCACGACTACGGGCCGGGGAAGGCCCTGAAGCCCTCCCCGGCCCGAGCCGGTGCTGCTGTGTGGTTCTACGAACCCGGTTCAGCGAACCTGGTCCACGTCGACGAGGTCGACGCGGACACCGCGGCCGCCGATGGCGCCCACGACCGTGCGCAGAGCGCGTGCGGTGCGGCCGTTGCGGCCGATCACCTTGCCGAGGTCATCGGGGTGGACCCGGACCTCGAGAACGCGTCCACGGCGCAGGTTGCGCGAGGCCACCTGCACGTCGTCGGGGTTGTCGACGATGCCCTTCACGAGGTGCTCGAGAGCCTCCTCGAGCATGCTCAGGCCTCGGTGGTCTCGGTGGACGTGGCTTCGGCCTCGTCCGCCTTCTTGTCCGACTTCTTGGCCTTCTGGGTGATGGCCTCACCCTTGGCGTCGTCGCCCTCGAGGCCCTTGGTGAAGGCCTCGAACGCAGCGCGCTTGTCCTTGGGCTCGGCGACCTTCAGCGGCGCCGGGGCGGGCAGACCCTTGTGCTTCTGCCAGTCACCGGTGAGCTTCAGGATGGCCATGACCGGCTCGGTCGGCTGGGCGCCGACGGACAGCCAGTACTGGGCGCGCTCCGAGTCGACCTCGATGCGCGACGGGTTCTGCACCGGGTGGTACAGGCCGATCTCCTCGATGGCCCGGCCGTCACGGCGGGTACGGGAGTCGGCGACGACGATGCGGTAGTGAGGCGAACGGATCTTGCCCAGACGCTTCAGCTTGATCTTGACTGCCACGGAAGTGGTGTCTCCTGGTCTTGACGTGGGTGGGCACAACGGTGATGCCGCGTGGGGTTGCGGTACTCGAGTGCCCGATGGACGCGTCAGCCGGAGGAGAGAGGGGTCCTATGCGACTGTCGAGTACAGCTAGCCATTGTGCCATACGCCGCCGGGGCACCCGAACCCGGACCGGGCGCCCCGCATCGGCTCAGCCCACGCCCACGCCGACCACTTCCGGGATCCGGAAGGGCTTTCCGCAGCCGCCGCACATGATGGGCGCCTGGGCGAGCACGGAGGGCACGACGCGGACATTGCGCCCGCAGTCGCAGACGGCCTTCACTCGCACGCCTCCTCCGGAGGAGCCGTGCCGGGCGGCCGGTCCCCGGAAGCTGCGCGCGGTGTCCGCCGTCGTCGCCGCGCTGTGTGCCTTCAGGGCGCGGTGCAGTCGGTCGATCGTCGGGCGGTAGCGCTTCTTGGCCTCGGGGTTGAGCGTGACCAGCGAGAAGCCGCTGCTGGGATGTGGCTCCTCGGGATGGTCCAGGCCCAGCTCCTCGGCGATCGCGAGGAATCTGCGGTTGTGATAGCGGCCGGCGCGTGAAGTGTCGCGTACGCCGCGCGAGGCGGCGATGCCATGGACTGCCTCGTGAAGCAGTCGCTCGAAGGAGAGCTCGGCGCCGCAGGCGGACGACGACTCTCCGATCAGGGATTCGGGCGCGGCAAGGTCGGGCAGCTCGGGGTGGTGCCGCTGAATGTCGGCCCACGCCTGTGCCAGCTCTGCGGCGAGAACAGGTGGTGTCGTGCTCACGTCGTGACAACGAGCCGGGTGCCCCGGGGGTTCCATTCCGGGGCATCCCAAATAATTTGCACGTACCCGTCAGTTGCCGTTGATGTGTCCGGACGAGGGCGGGTGCGCTGATCTGCGGAGAAGCCTCACAGCTCGCATCAAGCCGGTACGTAGTGGCGCGTACGCCCCAGCGCGTAGAACAACCCCTCGCGCCGGGGCTCGTGTTGCCCGGGGCCGCGTGCGCGCCGGGAACAGTGCGCCGGTACCGGAGTCGCGCTCCTCAGTAGGCGCGGGCCACAAGAGCGACGTTACCCGGGGTCTCATCGGCGTCCGGCACCGCCCCGTCCTCCGCGACCAGACACCGTACGGACACTCCGTGCTCGGCCAGCCCCGCCTCGCCCTCTGCGCCGAGCACGGCCCACGGGATGCGCGCCCAGCCGCCCGCGGCGGTGGCCTCCACGGCCTCGTCGACCGTGCGGACGTCCGAGGTGCGGGACTCGCGGCGCTCGCGGGCCTGGCTCAGGAGCAGCGCCTGGTCCTCCTCGAGGATGGTGGGCAGCAAGGCGGCGAGGGCGTCGGTCGCGACCGGCTCCTTGCCTCCCCTGAGGCGGCGGGCCAGCATCGCGGTGCCGTTCTCCAGGTCGCGCGGGCCGACCTCGACGCGCACCGGCACGCCCTTGAGCTCCCAGTCCACCGCGCGCCTCCCGAAGGGGATGTCGGTGCGGTCGTCGACCTGGACGCGTACGCCCGCGGCCTTCAGGGTCTCGCCGATCTCGCGGACCTTGGCCAGGACGGCGTCGTCGCCCTTGATGGCGAGGACGACGGCCTGGACGGGGGCGAGGCGGGGCGGCACGCGCAGCCCGCTGTCGTCGCCGTGCATCATCACCAGGGCGCCGATCAGCCGTGTCGTGCTGCCCCAGGAGGTCTGCCAGACCAGTTCCTGGTTGCCGTCCCTGGACAGGTACCGGGTGTGGAAGGCCTTGGCGAAGTTCTGTCCGAGTTCGTGGCTGGTGCCGAGCTGGAGGGCCTTGCCGTCGCCCATCATGCCTTCGAGGGTGAGGGTGTTGACGGCGCCGGCGAAGCGCTCCTTGGCGGTCTTGCGGCCGAGCACGAAGTCCATGGCGAGGACGTCGCGCATGAAGTCTCCGTAGACGTGGCGGTGGATGTGGGCGGCGAAGTCGCGGGCCTCTTCGTACGTCGCGTGGGCCGTGTGGCCCTCCTGCCAGAGGAACTCCGACGTACGCAGGAACAACCGCGGGCGCAGCTCCCAGCGGACGACGTTCGCCCACTGGTTGATGAGCAGCGGGAGGTCGCGGTAGCTCTGCACCCACTTGGAGAAGTACTCGTTGACGATCGTCTCCGAAGTGGGGCGGACGACGGCCGGCTCCTCCAGCTCCTTGCCGCCGCCGTAGGTGACGACGGCAAGCTCCGGAGCGAAGCCTTCGACGTGCTCCGCCTCCCTGGTCAGGTACGCCTGCGGGATGAGGAGGGGGAAGTACGCGTTCTGCGTGCCTGTCGCCTTGATGCGGGCGTCCATGTCCTGCTGCATCCGCTCCCACAGGCCGTAGCCGTACGGTCGGATCACCATGGTCCCGCGCACCGGGCCGTTGTCGGCCAGTTCGGCCTTGTTGATCAGGTCCTGGTACCAGCGCGGGAAGTCGTCCGCCTGGGGCGTGAGCACAGGTGTCTTGGCCATGGCGCGCATGGTAGGGGCGGGCCTCCGGAGAGTGCGCGTTTTTATCGTCCGGGGAGCGCACGACGGTGGAACACAACCATTGGCCCACAACCTCTGGACTCCACGACGGATGCGGAGTTCTCTGGCATACGGGGGGAGTGCGAGCGCACTGCACGGGGGCGGAGGAACCGTTGGATTACGGCACGGCACTAACTCTCGGCTGATTGGGGCGCATTCGATGACACCAACACTCGTGCAGTCGCACCGCTCCCCCGCGGGCGCCACGCCCCGCGTGGACCGGTGTGCACGCGCGCGTGACTGGGCGGAGATCCAGGAACGGATGCTGGTTCCGCTCTACGAAGCGGTGTACGAACGGCTCGAAGTGGGTGGCGCCACCCGGCTCCTGGGGCTCGGCTGCGGTTCCGGACTCGCTCTGCTGATGGCGGCCTCACGGGGGGCCGTGGTCACCGGCGTCGATCCGTCGCAGCCCGAACGCCTCGCTCTCGCGCGAGAACGCCTCCTGCCGGACGCCGCGGGGGAGGCACGCGCGCGTACCGGCGCCCGGCTCATCGAGGGCGGTCCCGCGGACGCGGCGGACCCTGACCTGCCGGCGTACAACCTCGTCACCGCCTTCCAGCCGATCGGCTGCACGGCGGGTGACTCCGACGGGCTTTCCGGGCTCCTGGAGGCGGCGGCTCCGCTCGCCGGGCGCGGCACTCCGGTGGTGCTCGTCGGCTGGGGCCCTCCGGAGCGCTGTGCGACCTCTTCCGTGCTGCGGGTGGCGACGAAGTTGACCGACCCGTTGCGGTCCACGGGGAGTTGGCGTCCCGCGCTCCGGGACGACCTGGAGGAGGTCGCCCACCGGGCGGGGCTCAAGCCGGACGGGTCGGGCCGGGTCGCGTGCCCCTTCGGGTACGCGGACGTGGAGAGCGCGGCGCGCGGGTTGCTGTCGACGGGGCTGTTCGACGCGGCGGCGCGGGCGACGGACCAGGTGCAGGTGGACAAGGAGCTGACGGAGGCGCTGCATCAGCATCGGCGCGGGGACGGGACGGTGTGGATGCCGAACGTCTTCCGGTACTTGATCGCGCTCACTCCGTAAGGGGGATCGGCCCTCTCCGTAGCAGGGTCTTGCGTCAGCTCTCCTTGGCCATCCGGGTGATGCCGGCGATCCGGTACGCCGCCGCTTCCTCCAGCGTCTCGTTCTCCAGCAGGGCTGCGGCGAGTGCGTCCAGCTGGTCCCGGTGCTCGCGCAGTTGCCGGCAGGCGCTCTCGTAGCACTCGTCGACGATCCGCCGCATCTCGCCGTCGATCGTGTCGAGGGTGTGCGGGGCCGCCGCGAGCCCGTAGGCCTGCTGGGCGTCGTTGGGGAGGGCGGAGAGGCGGCCCACCCGGGCGCTCATGCCCCACCGGCCGACCATGCCGCGTGCGATGTTGGTGACCTGCTCCAGGTCGTTCTCGGCGCCGGTGGTGATGACTTCGTAGACGACGTGTTCGGCGGCCATGCCTCCCAAGGCACCGATGATGCGGCCCCGAAGGTATTCCTCGGTGTAGGCGTACTTGTCGGAGTCCGGGGTCGAGAGCGTCACGCCCAGGGCGCGCCCGCGCGGCACGATCGTGATCTTGCGGACCGGATCGGCGCCGGGCTGGAGCATACCGAGCAGGGCGTGTCCGCTCTCGTGGTAAGCCGTGCGCCGGCGCTCGTCCTCCGGCATCACCAGGGGCCGTTCGGCGCCGAGCTGCACCTTTTCCATGGCTTCGGAGAGGTCGGACTGTGTGACCGTCCGCTGCTTGCGCTTGACGGCGATGAGGGCGGCTTCGTTGGCGAGGTTGGCCAGTTCGGCGCCGGTCATGCCCGGTGTCGTACGGGCGACCTGGGCGAGGTCGACGTCGTCGGCCAGCGGGATGGGCCTCGTGTGGATCTTGAGGATGGCCTCGCGTCCTCCCCGGTCGGGTGGCGAGACGTTGACGACCCGGTCGAAGCGGCCCGGCCGGGTGAGGGCGGGGTCGAGGATGTCGGCGCGGTTGGTGGCGGCGAGCACGATCACGCCCTCGGCGCCCGAGAAACCGTCCATCTCGGTGAGGATCTGGTTCAGCGTCTGTTCGCGTTCGTCGTGCCCGCCCATCCCGCTGCCGCCGCCGCGCGCGCGTCCGATGGTGTCGATCTCGTCGATGAAGATGATCGACGGGGCGACCTTGCGGGCCTCGGCGAAGAGCTCCCGTACGCGTGAGGCGCCGACGCCCACGATCATCTCGATGAACCCCGAGGCGGAGGCGGAGAAGAAGGGGACGCCCGCCTCGCCGGCGACGGCGCGCGCGAGCAGCGTCTTGCCGGTGCCGGGCGGCCCCGCGAGGAGCACACCGCGCGGCATCTTGGCGCCCATCGCCCGATAGGCGTCCGGGTTCTTGAGGAAGTCGACGACGTCGTTGAGCTCGCCCTCGACCTCGTCGATGCCCGCCACGTCCTCGAACGTGGTCCGCTTCGCACCGGGCTCCAGCTCGACCGGCTTGGGCGGCGTCTTGCGCCCGAGCATGCCGCCACCGCCGCCCATTCCGGCGCTCATACGCCGGGCGATGAAGATCCACAGAACGACGAGGAGCAGCATCGGGGCGAGCGAGATGAGGAGGTTCGAGAGGAAGCTGCGCTCCTGCACGACGGGCTCGGCGGTGACCGTCACGTCGTGCTTGGTGAGGTCGTCCCAGAGCTTGTCGTCGGCGAAGGCGGGCCGCTGCGTCGTGAACTTGGTGTAGTTCCCCTTGTCCTTGCCGGGCTTGGGCTGCTCCTTCTTGAGCTGGCCCTGGATCGCGTCGCCCTTGGAGTAGATCTTCGTGACGTTGCCGGAGTCGACCTGCTTGCTGAACTCCGTGTACGAGATCGTCGGCTCGTCGCCGTCGCTGAAGAAGGACAGCACGAGGTTGGCGATGACGAAGACGACCAGGGCCGTCACGATCAGGCCGCCCCAGCCGCCGGGCATCTTCTTCCTCGGCGGCGGCGTGGGGCCGGGCGAGGGCGCGCCCTCGGAGCGCCACGGCTTGTCGGGGGCCCGGTCCGGCGGCACGGGGTTGCTCATACCCGGACGTTACGACACAACTCGGCCACCGGCACCCGCTCTCCCACCGGAGAGCGCCGCCCGGAAAACGCTGGGGGCGCCCCTCACCAGAGGGGCGCCCCAAGCGGCGTACAACACGTCCGAACTAGCCCATGAACTTCTTGAACTCGTCCGGCAGCTCGAAGTCCTTGCCCGGCTGCGCGCCCGGCATCCCGAAGGCGGAACCGGCCTGGTTCGCGGCCTCGCGGCGCGCTGCGGCCTCCTGCTCCTCCTGCTTGCGCTTCATCGGGTTGCCCGACTTCCGCTTGCCCTTGGCCTGCTTCTGCTTCTTCTTCTGCTTGCCGGGGCCGCCGCCCATGCCCGGCAGCCCGGGCATACCCGGCATGCCGCCGCCCTGGGCCATGCGGGACATCATCTTGCGTGCCTCGAAGAACCGCTCGACGAGGTTCTTCACGGCGCTGACGTCGACGCCGGAGCCCTTGGCGATACGGGCCCGCCGCGAGCCGTTGATGATCGTCGGCTCCTGACGCTCCATGGGCGTCATGGACTTGATGATGGCGGCGGTCCGGTCGACGTCCCGCTCGTCCAGATTGTTGATCTGGTCCTTGATCTGCCCCATGCCGGGCATCATCCCGAGCAGCTTGCTGATGCTGCCCATCTTCCTGACCTGCTCCATCTGGGCCAGGAAGTCGTCGAGCGTGAAGTCCTGGCCCTTCTTGGAGGCCAGCTTCTCGGCCATCTTCTCGGCCTCTTGCTGCGAGAAGGTCTGCTCGGCCTTCTCGATCAGCGTGAGCATGTCGCCCATGCCGAGGATGCGCGACGCCATGCGGTCCGGGTGGAACGCGTCGAAGTCGTCCAGCTTCTCGCCGTTCGACGCGAACATGATCTGGCGGCCGGTGACCTGGGCGATCGACAGGGCGGCGCCACCGCGGGCGTCGCCGTCGAGCTTCGACAGCACGACGCCGTCGAAGCCGACGCCGTCGCGGAAGGCCTCCGCCGTGTTGACGGCGTCCTGACCGATCATGGCGTCGACGACGAAGAGGACCTCGTCCGGGCTGACGGCGTCGCGGATGTCCGCGGCCTGCTGCATCAGCTCCTGGTCGATGCCCAGGCGGCCGGCGGTGTCGACGATGACGACGTCGTACTGCTTCGTCCTCGCGAACTCGATGGAGTCCTTGGCGACCTGCACGGGGTCACCGACGCCGTTGCCCGGCTGGGGGGCGTACACACCGACGCCCGCGCGCTCGGCCACGACGCTGAGCTGGTTGACGGCGTTGGGACGCTGGAGGTCGCACGCCACCAGGAGCGGCGAGTGGCCCTGCCCCTTCAGCCAGAGACCGAGCTTTCCCGCGAGGGTCGTCTTACCGGCACCCTGCAGACCCGCGAGCATGATGACGGTCGGGGCGGTCTTCGCGAACCGCAGGCGGCGCGTCTCGCCGCCCAGGATGCCGATGAGCTCCTCATTGACGATCTTGATGACCTGCTGGGCGGGGTTGAGGGCCTGGGAGACCTCGGCGCCGGCCGCGCGCTCCTTGACCTGCTTGATGAACGCGCGGACGACGGGCAGGGCCACGTCCGCCTCGAGCAGGGCGATGCGGATCTCGCGCGCCGTGGCGTCGATGTCCGCCTCGGACAGGCGGCCCTTGCCCCGGAGGTTCTTGAATGTCGCTGCGAGGCGGTCGGAGAGAGTATCGAACACGGCGGTCGCGAATCCTCGGGTCGGGGGAAGGGGGACAGGTCGCCTTCCAGAGTATCTGGCGAGTGCGGGTACCTGGGGCGCCGGTCGCGACTTCCCCGGCTCGCACCGTCGGCTTCCCCGCCCCGGCTGCCCCGGCCGCCTCCTTCCTCGCGTCCGGCACGGGGGGCCTTTCGTGGCCTGCGACGTCCTGCCCGGGCAGGAGCACCGAGCCCGCCGCTCCGCGGCGGATGCTTCCCACCCACCCACCCGTTTACCCCGCGACGTCTTGCGGGGGTAGGGGCCGGGGGGGGGTGGGGCTGCCCCGCGACGGCTTGCGGGGGTAGAGGCGGGCGGGTGGGGCTGCCCCTCGACGTCCTGCCCGGGGTAGGAGCGCCGAGCCCGCCGCTTCGCGGCGGATGTCTCCCACCCACCCACCCGTTTACCCCGCGACGTCTTGCGGGGGTAGGGGCGGGTGGCCGGGGTTGGCCCGCGACGTATAGCAGGAGTTGGGGCGGGTGGGTGGGGATTGCCCTGCGGTGCCTGCGGGAGTAGGGGCCCGGGGGGCGGGGATCGCCCGCGACGCAGTTGCCGCGCGGGGGAGCACAGGCCGGAGCCCCCACCGGGCCGCAGCCGCAAGCGCGCCCGAGGGAAGGCGCAAGGCCCCCACCGGGCCGCAGGCGCGAGCGCGCCCGCAGGGGAAGACGCAAGACCCCCACCGGGCCGCAGCCGCTCGCACGCCCGGGGGGAAGGCCCAAGCCCCCCACCGGGCCGCAGCCGCCAGCGGACCCGAGGGGACGTGGGGGTATGTGCGAACGGAGCACCGAGCACACCATGGCGCCTTTGTCCGGGCAGCGCGGCGCAGGGATGGCGAGTACGCACATACCCCCGCGGCCCCGCCCCACGGGCGGCAGAAGGCGCCCCCGCCAGACTCAGCCCCGCAGCGCCTCCTCCACCCCCCGGGCGACCCCCGCCGCCCGCTCCCCCGGCAACGGAGTGCCCTCCGCGTCCGTCACATAGAACGCGTCCACCGCGTTCGCCCCCAGCGTCGACACATGTGCGCTTCGCACCACCACTCCCGCCGCCTCCAGCGCGCGGCCGATTCGGTGGAGGAGGCCGGGGGCGTCCTGGGCCCGGACCTCGATGACCGTCGCGAGGCGTGAGGCCGCCGGGGCGACCGTCACCCGGGGTGGCGGCGCGACCGTTCCGCGGCGCCGGGGATAGGCAGCGTCCCGTTCGGCGAGGCGGCCCGCGATGTCCAGGGAGCCGTCGAGGGCGCGGACCAGATCGGCGCGGAGCCGGGCGGCCTGCGGCAAGGACCCGTACTCCGCCGCGACCCGCCAGTTCAGGAGGAGCACAGAGCCCTCCACGCCCGCCACGCCCTCGACACCCACCGGCGGCCCCGCCTCCCGCAGCTCCGCGGTCCGCACCGCGAGCCGGTGCAGCGCGAGCACCCCCGCCACTGCGGCCAGCACTCCCGGCTGATCCGGGACGGCGACCATCAGCTCCACCCCCAGCTGCTCCACCTCCAGCGGCTCCGACTCCGGCTCCTCGGCGGGCTGCTCCCCTTCCGCCCGCGCCCGCAGGGCCAGCACAGGACCACCTGTACGGAACGCCTCCACGGCGAGCCGCTCCTGCTCGGCCGTGGGCGCCGCGGCCCCGGGATCCGCGGGCTCGTCCCCGGCGAGCACCGCACCCACCCGCTTCACGAGGTCGGCGACCAGCGCCCCCCGCCACGCCGACCAGGCCGCGGGCCCGGTCGCCAGCGCGTCCGCCTCGGTCAGCGCGTGCAGCAGTTCCAGCGTCCCCGCGGATCCCACCGCCTCGGCGACGCCCCGCACGGTCGCCGGGTCGTCGAGGTCGCGCCGCGTGGCCGTCTCGACGAGCAGCAGGTGGTGGCGGACCAGGCATGCGACGACCGCCACGTCCCCCGTGTCGAAGCCGATCCGTGCCGCGACGTCCCGGGCGATGATCTCCCCGGCCACCGAGTGGTCACCGGGCCAGCCCTTCCCGATGTCGTGCAGCAGCGCGGCGACGAGCAGCAGGTCGGGCCGCCCCACCCGCCGGGTGAGCTCGGCCGCACGCACCGCCGTCTCGACCAGATGCCGGTCGACCGTCCACGTGTGGACGGCGTTCCGCTGCGGCCGGCACCGCACCCGCTCCCAGTCCGGCAGGAGCCGGGTGATGAGCCCCTCCGCCTCCAGCGCCTCCCACACGGGGACCGTCGGCCGTCCCGCGCCGAGCAGCGTCACGAGCTGCTCGCGCGCCTCGGCGGGCCACGGCGTGGGCAGGTTCCCCGCCGTGGCGGCCAGTCGCCGCACGGCGTGCAGGGACAGCGGAAGCCCCGCCTGGGCGGCGGCCGCCGCGGCGCGCAGCGGCAGCACGGGGTCCCGTTCGGGCCGGGCGGCGAGCGCGAGTACGGCCTCTCCCTCGTGCTCCACGACCCCCTCGGCGAGCGGCGACCGCTCGGCGACGCTCCCCCGGCCGTCCCCGCGGCCGACCCCTCGACCGGCCCCCCGCCCCCCGAGCATCGCCCGCAGCCGGGGCCGCCCGGACCGCGCCCGCAGGACGCGGCCCACCTCGCGCCAGGTGACGTCGCCGGCGTACGAGACGACGCGCGCGGCCTCGTACACCTGTCGCAGCAGGGTGTCCGCGTCCAGCAGGCCCAGCTCGGCGGCGACCTGGTCCTGTTCCTGGAGGGCGAGCCGGTCGGTGGCGCGGCCCGTCGTCAGGTGCAGCGCGTCGCGCACGTCCAGGAGGCGCCGCCGGGCGTCGGCGAGTCCCTCGCGGGGCGCGTCCGCGAGCCACGACGCGGCGACGGCCCGCAGCGCGGTCACGTCGCGGAGCCCGCCCCTGGCCTCCTTGAGGTCGGGTTCGAGCAGGTGGCCCAACTCGCCCTGCCGCTCGGCGCGTTCCTCGCAGAGCGCGCGCAGCTCGGGCAGTCGCTTCGGTGCCTGGTTGCGCCAGTCGGCGAGCACGGCCGTGCGGAGCGCGGCGGTCAGTCCGAGGTCTCCTGCGACATGCCGCGCGTCGAGGAGGCCGAGGTGCACCTTGAGGTCTTCGCCCGCGGTCTTCCTGGCCTCCGCGGGCGTGCGCACGGAGTGGTCGAGGGCGAGCCCGAGGTCCCAGACGGGGTACCAGAGGCGGTCGGCGAGCGCGGCCACCTCGGCCGGGTCCGCGCTCCCGTCGTGCAGGAGCAGCAGGTCGAGGTCGCTGCGCGGCGACAGCTCACCGCGGCCGTAACCCCCCACCGCGACGAGCGCGGCACCCCGCGGCACTCCAGCGACCCCGCCCCCGCCCCCGCCGCGCCCTCCGGCGTGGAAGAGCCCGGCCAGCCAGTCGTCCGTCAGCTCGGCCAGGGCGGAACGGCGCGGCGGCCCGGACCGCGACTCCTCCTGGAGGAGCCGCAGCCGGGCCGCCGCGTAGCCGCTGGGTCCGGAGTCTTCCGGTTTCGTTTCGGTACCTACGTCCACACTCGTCACCCAGCAGCTCCTGTTCCGTCCCGCTCAGTCCCGTTCCGTCCCGCCCCGTGACTTCTCCGGTCCCGCACGCCTCACAGCGCGTCGGGCCCCCGCTCCCCGGTCCGCACCCGGACAGCCGTGTCGACCGGCACGCTCCAGACCTTGCCGTCCCCGATCTTTCCGGTGCGGGCGGCCTTCACGACGATCTCGACGAGCTCTTCGGCGTCGTCGTCCTCCACGAGGACCTCGATGCGGATCTTCGGCACGAGGTCGACCGTGTACTCGGCGCCCCGGTAGACCTCGGTGTGCCCGCGCTGCCGTCCGTAGCCGCTGGCCTCGGTGACGGTCAGGCCCTGGACTCCGAAGGCCTGCAGCGCTTCCTTGATCTCGTCGAGCCGGTGCGGCTTGACGACCGCGGTGATGAGCTTCATGCGTCCACCTTCTTGTTCTTCTGAGCCTGTGCTGCCGCCGCCGCGCCCTGGACCGGTCCGGGAACGGCCGTACGCGGAGCCGTACCCCCGCCCGCACCGCTGAAGTCGTACGCGGTCTCGGCGTGTTCGACCTGGTCGATGCCGCCGACCTCGTCGTCCTCGCTGACCCGCATGCCGATCGTCTTGTCGATGAGGAGGGCGAGCACCGCGGAGGCGACCAGGGAGTACGCGAAGACCGCGCCGACGCCCGCGAGCTGCTTCCACAGCTGTTCGAGGCCGCCTCCGTAGAACAGGCCCTTCGCCTCCGACTGGCCGCCGCCGGTGGCGAAGAAGCCGACGAGGACCGAGCCGGCGACGCCGCCGACCAGGTGGACGCCGACGACGTCGAGGGAGTCGTCGTAGCCGAACTTGAACTTGAGTCCGACGGCCATGGCGCAGAGCAGACCGGCGATGGCGCCGATGGCGATGGCGCCGAGCGGCGAGCAGGAGCCGCCGGACGGGGTGATCGCGACGAGGCCGGCGACGGCGCCCGACGCGGCGCCCAGCGTGGTGAACGCGCCGTGCCGGATCTTCTCGTAGATGAGCCAGGCGAGCATCGCCGCGGCGGTGGCGACCTGCGTGTTGACGAACATGAGCGCGCCGACGCCGTCGTCGTTGCCGAGCCACGATCCGGCGTTGAAGCCGAACCAGCCGAACCACAGCAGGGCCGCGCCGAGCATCACGAGCGGCAGCGAGTGGGGTCGCATCGGGTCCTTCTTGAAGCCGACGCGCTTGCCGATGACGAGGATCACGCCGAGCGCCGCGGCTCCGGCGTTGATGTGGACGGCCGTGCCGCCCGCGAAGTCGATGACGCCGAGCTCGAAGGCCCAGCCGCCGGTGCCCCACACCCAGTGCGCGACGGGGAAGTACACGATCGTGGCCCAGAGGGCGACGAACAGCGCCCAGGCCGTGAACTTGACGCGGTCCGCGAGGGCGCCGCTGATCAGCGCCGGCGTGATGATCGCGAACATCAGCTGGAAGACGGCGAAGACGTAGACCGGGATGGTGTAGCCGTCCCAGAGCTGGTTGACGCCGAGGCCGCTGAGCCCGACGTAGTCGCTCTCCCAGCCGAAGAGGCTGCCGTGGTCGGTGCCGAACGCGACGGAGAAGCCGTACAGCACCCAGAGGATGGTGACGATCCCCAGGCTGATGAAGCTCATCATCAGCATGTTCAGGGTGCTCTTGACGCGGACCATGCCTCCGTAGAAGAAGGCCAGTCCGGGCGTCATGAGCATCACCAGGGCGGAGCAGATGAGCATGAATCCCGTGTTGGCGGCAGACAGCTCGGGGGCGTCTGCGGCGATCGTGATGCCTGGGGGCATCGGCGTCTCCTCGCTGTGGGGCCGGTTGTGCGCCAGACATTGGCGCAGCACGGTTTCGGCGGGGGCCCCTCGGTGTTTCGCCGCAGTGACGAAGAGGTCTTACGTGTTACGCGGCCATGAACTGCCGGGTGGCGCGGGGTGCGGTTTCCTACCCTGCGCGAGCATGAGAACCGGCCGCGGCGGCCATCCGGCTGACCTGGCATGGGGGGAGCCGAGTCGGGCTGTAAGGGATGGTCCGGCCGCGGCCGGGGCCGGTCGTGCCGGGGGTCAGACCGCCTCCGCGGTCTCCGGCATCTCGATGGCGAGTCGCTCGGTGAGCTGGACGACCTCGGCGACGTCTCCGAAGTCGCGGACGGCCGTGTCGACGGTTTTGCGCAGGCGGGTGTTGACCCGCTCGGAGCGGACTTTCTTGGCGATGTCGAGGGCCTGTCCGGCGAGGACAGTGCTCTGCTCGGGCTCGCGTTGCAGCAGGTGGACGGTGGCTTTGCCGATGAGGTTCAGCGCGTACGAACGCTGGTGTTCGGTGTCGGATTCGAAGAGCTCGACCGCGCGGTCCATGACGGGCTCGGCGAGCGAGGCGTAGGTGGGGCTGCGGCCTGCCACGTAGGCCAGGTCGCGGTACGAGTGGGCGTTCTCCCCGTTCAGCTCGGCCTCGGAGAAGAAGCGGATCCAGTCCGGCTCGGGCTCGGCGAAGTCCTCGGCGTCGGCGAAGGTGTCCTCGGCCATCCGCACGGCCCGCTTGCACTTGCCGGGCTGGCCCATGCTGGCGTACGCCCGGGCCTCCATCGCATACAGCATGGACTGGGTGCGCGGTCCCGCGCAGTCCCGGCTGCCGTACTGCGCGAGGTGGATGAGCTCGAGCGCGTCGTCCGGGCGGCCGAGGTGGATCATCTGGCGGCTCATGCTCGAGAGGATGTACGACCCGAGGGGCTTCTCGCCCGCTTCCTTGGCGGCGTGCAGGGCGAGGACGAAGTACTTCTGGGCGGTGGGCTGGAGTCCCACGTCGTAGCTCATCCAGCCCGCCAGCTCGGCGAGCTCGCCCGCGACCTTGAAGAGGCGCTTGGAGGTGGCTTCGGGCTGGGGCTCCTGCAGCAGGTCCGTCACTTCGTGCAGCTGTCCGACGACGGCCTTGCGGCGGAGCCCTCCCCCGCACTGGGCGTCCCACTGGCGGAACATCACCGTCGTGGACTCCAGGAGGTCGAGCTCCGGCTTGGAGAGCCGCGCCGGGCGGCGCGACACGGCGGGCTCGGGGTCCTGGCGCGGGGACGAGGGCGCGGGCACGAGCCAGCGCTGCATGGGCTCGATGAGGGCGGGACCCGCGGAGAGCGCGAGCGAGGTGCCGAGGAAGCCGCGCCGGGCGAGCATCAGGTCGCTGCGCGAGAACTCACTGATGAGGGCGACCGTCTGCGGACCGGTCCAGGGCAGGTCGACCCCGGAGGAGGCGGGCGTGCGGTGGGCCGGGCGGAGCCCCAGGTCCTCGACGGCGACGACGCAGCCGAAGCGCTCGGAGAACAGCTCGGAGAGGATGCGGGGAATCGGCTCGCGCGGATTCTCGCCGTCCAGCCAGCGGCGCACCCGCGAGGTGTCGGTGGAAATATGATGAGCGCCCAACTGCCGTGCCCTACGGTTCACTTGCCGGGCCAGCTCGCCCTTCGACCAGCCGCTGCGCACGAACCAGGACGTGAGCATCTCGTTGGGGCGCTTCTCGGCGCTTGTGGCGTGCGTGCCGCCTCCACCGTTGCCGCTCACTGGAACGCCCCCATCCATCATGACACTTGCGCGCTGTCCACGCCAAGCCCTAACAGAATGCCGCGCCTTGCGGCCGCCCGTCCGGAGAATGTCACCCGTCGAACAGGAAACCGACTTGCCTCCGGCATACCCGCGAGTGCTCGAACTCCCAGGGCCATGTACCGAAAGTAATCCTACGATCACGGGTCCGGCGAGGGCGATTGCGGAAACGCCACCATTCGCCACCCCTTCGAATGAACTCCCTTGCGGCGACAAGCGATTCACTTGACACAGGTCGAGGGAAAGTGGGCGGAGCGGAGTGCACCGGGGCGCACAATGACCGGCGCACCACCGTGAATGCTTCGAGCGCCGCCTCAAGGACAGACGGTCACGAGCCGATTCCGTTTCGTAACCGCTGCACGCGCGACACGTTGGAGGGGGCATGGGCTTCACGATCGGCGGCATCCGGGGAACCGACAGGCCCCGGACCGGATCACGGCGGCGCGGCCGCACATCGGACTGCACCGCGGTGGCGGAGTACACCGGCCTGTGGGGCTGGGCCGCGGTGCCCGGCGCCCGGGCCGCCGTGGACGGCACCTGTTCGTGCGGAGCCACCGCTTGCCCGGCCCCCGGCGCCCACCCGCTGGGCTTCGCGCCCGAGGTCCCGGCCGGGGCCACCCTGGACGAAGTGGCGGACGCCTGGGCGGAGTTCCCCGGCGCCGCCGTGCTGCTGCCGGTGGGCCGCGCGTTCGACGTGCTCGAGGTGGCGGAGGCCGCGGGGCGGCGCGCCCTGGTCCGGCTGGAGCGGATGGGGCTCCCCCTCGGGCCGGTGGCGGTCACGCCGGACGGCCGGGCGCAGTTCTTCGTCGCCCCCGGCGCCGCGGCCGGACTCCCCCAGCTGCTCTACCGCATGGGCTGGGACGGCGCCGACCTGGACCTGCACGGCCTCGGCCGGGGCGACCACATCACGGCGCCGCCGTCCGACCGGGGCGGCCTTGGCCCGGTCCGCTGGCTCCGCTCCCCGGCGCTCGACACGGCGACGAACCCGCCCGAGGCGCGGCTCCTCCTGGGAACCCTGGCGTACGTGGCACACCGCTCCCCCGCGTAGCGCCGGACGACGGAAGGGCCCCCTCGCATCTGCACCGTGCGAGGGGGCCCTTCTCCTGCGTACGAGAGTTCCGGCCTCTCGGAGCCTGTGTCAGTCCCCGATGAGCGCGTCCACGAACGCCTCCGGCTCGAACGGCGCCAGGTCGTCCGCGCCCTCGCCGAGGCCGATCAGCTTGACCGGCACGCCCAGTTCGCGCTGCACGGCGACGACGATGCCACCCTTGGCCGTGCCGTCCAGCTTGGTGAGGACGATGCCCGTGATGTCGACGACCTCGGCGAAGACCCGCGCCTGCACCAGGCCGTTCTGCCCGGTCGTGGCGTCGAGGACGAGCAGCACCTCGTCGAGCGGGGCGTGCTTCTCGACGACGCGCTTGACCTTGCCGAGCTCGTCCATGAGGCCCGTCTTGGTGTGCAGTCGGCCGGCGGTGTCGATGAGGACGACGTCCGCCCCTTCGGCGATGCCTTCCTTGACCGCGTCGAAGGCGATTGAGGCGGGGTCGCCGCCCTCGGGGCCGCGGACCGTGCGGGCGCCGACGCGCTCGCCCCAGGTCTGCAACTGGTCGGCGGCGGCGGCGCGGAAGGTGTCGGCGGCGCCGAGGACGACCGAGCGGCCGTCGGCGACGAGGACGCGCGCGAGCTTGCCGGTGGTGGTGGTCTTGCCGGTGCCGTTGACCCCGACGACCATCACGATGCCCGGCGTCTCCAGGCCGGACTCGGTCTTCACGGTGCGGTCGAAGTCCGTGCCGGCGCCGGTACCGAGGAGCGCGATGAGCTCCTCGCGGAGCAGGGTGCGCAGCTCGTCCGGGGTGCGGGTGCCGAGCACGCGGACGCGCTCGCGCAGCCGCTCCACGAGCTCCTGGGTGGGCGCGACACCGACGTCCGCGGTGAGCAGGGTGTCCTCGATCTCCTCCCAGGTGTCCTCGTCGAGGTGCTCACGGGACAGCAGCGTGAGCAGTCCCTTGCCGAGCGCGTTCTGCGAGCGGGAGAGCCGGGCGCGCAGCCGGACCAGACGTCCTGCGGTGGGCTCGGGGGTCTCGATCTCCGGCGCGGCCGGTTCTTCGACGGCCGGCTCCTCGACCACGACCGGCGCGGTGGCCGACGGCTCGACGAGCGGGAGTTCCACCTCCTCGATCGTGCGGCGCGGTTCGTCGCGCGGCGTCTCGGCCTCGTCGCCGACCTTCGGTTCGGCGGGAGGGGCGGTGATGGTGGGCGCGGAGGGCGGGGCCTGCGGGGGCAGCTGCTTCTTCTTGCGGCTGCCGATCACGAGCCCGCCGAGCGCGCCGATCACGACCACGGCGATGACTACAGCAAGGATGACGATTTCCATAACCCGTCCAGTATCGGCCATGGCCCCCGCAGAGGCCCAGATTGTGTTTTCCTCCAAAGAACATATGCCACGGGAAGGCACTACTCGGATTAAAGTACGATGGAGCTCTCTGCATCAACGCGCGTAGAGTCCATCGCGATCAACCCCCACCGACGGATCGCGACGATGCGAGCCGAGCGAGAGGCACGGACCCACCCCCATGAGCACCACCGCCGAATCCGAAGGCGCCCTCGAGACGCGCGGCCTTGAGCCCGTCCCGGACGCCGAGCGCACGGGCAAGACCCGCGAACTCTTCCCCACGTGGGTCGCGGCCAACATCAGCGTCCTGCTGCTCACCATGGGCGCGGGTCTGATCGTGTCCAACGGCCTGAACTTCTGGCAGGTCCTGGTCGTCGCGCTCGTCTCGCCCCTGCTGAGCTACGGCATGGTCGGCCTGATCTCCGTCGCCGGCAAGCGCGGCGGTTCGCCCGGCATGACGCTCTCGCGCGCGGTCTTCGGCCAGCGCGGCAACCTGTTCCCGGGCGCCCTGATCTGGGTCGCCCGCTGGGGCTGGGAGACGATCAACGCGGTCACCGGTGCGTACGCGATCATCACGGTCCTGGACATCTGCTTCGGTGTGAAGTCGAGCACCTGGCTGACCGTGGTCACGCTCGTCGCCTTCGTCACCTGCACGTTCCTGATCAGTGGCCTCGGCCGGAAGATCCTGCACATCTGCAGCACCTGGTCGACGTACGCCTTCGGCGCGTTCAGCGTGCTCGTGCTCGTCTACCTCCTCGCCGAGACCGACTGGTCCGCCGTCTTCGACAAGCCCGCGGGCTCCACGGCGATGATGGTCGCGGGTGTCGGCACCATCGCGGCGGGCGGCATCAGCTGGGTCCCCACCGGCCCGGACTTCACGCGCTACCTCCCGCGCAACGCCTCGAACAAGCCGCTGGTCGGCCACGCGGTCGGCGGCGCCGCCATCGTCGTCGTCCCGATGGTCCTGATGGGCGCCGTCATGGCGGTCTCCGCGCCGAAGCTCTCCACCGCGCAGGACCCGGTCTCCTTCCTCGGCTCGCTGCTCCCGACGTGGATCGCGGTGCCGTACCTGATCATGGCCCTGGTCGGCATGCTGCTGATCAACTCGATGTCGATGTACTCCGCGGGCTTCACCGCCATGACGCTCGGCATCAAGGTCCCGCGCGCCTGGGCCGTCAGCGTGAACGCGATCATCAGCCTGATCTTCGGCTACATCCTGATGAACGTGGCGACGAGCTTCATGGGCTCGTTCATCTCCTTCCTCACCCTCCTCGCGGTCGCGTTCTCCGCCTGGATCGGCGTCTTCGGCATCGACATGCTGCGCCGCAAGACGTACGACGGCGAGGCCCTGATGGACACCAAGCGCACCAGCGCCTACTGGTACAAGGCCGGCTTCGCCTGGCAGGCCATGGCGGCGTGGGCGATCGCCCTGGTGGTGGGCCTGCTCTTCACCAAGGTCGACTGGTTCAGCGGCCCGCTCGCCACGTCCTGGCTCGGCCGGCACGGCCTCGGCTGGCTGATCACGATCGGCGTCGCCGCCGTGCTGTACGCGGTCCTGCCGAAGACGCCGCTGGTGGAGCAGGACGCGGCGGCCGGCAAGGGCGGGGACGACACCGAGCTGGTCTCCGCCTGATCCTCGCCAACTTCCCGACGGGACCATCCAACTCCCGTACGAGGCTATCCATCTGATTTCGCGTCAGCTAACGTCCCCCTTCGCCGCCCACGCACGGTGAAGGGGGACGTTTCCATGCCCACCACAGTCGTACGTTTCAATCTCGTCGATCCCGCGGCGACGCCCGCCTCGCTGAGCGAGCGCTACCGGACCGCCCTGGAGATGGCCGCCTACGCGGACGACCGCGGCATCTCCACGGTCCAGACGGAGGAGCACCACGGCGCGGAGAACAACTGGATCTCCTCGCCCTTCACATTCGCGGGCGCCGTCTTCGGCGCCACCCGGCGCATCTCGGTGACGGTGTCCGCGGTCATCGGGCCGCTGCACGACCCGCTGCGGCTCGCCGAGGACATCGCCGTACTCGACCTGCTGAGCGCGGGACGCCTGGTCACGGTGGCGGGGATCGGCTACCGGCCGGAGGAGTACGAGCAGGCGGGCGTCGACTGGAAGAGCCGAGGAAAGCTCCAGGACGAGCTGCTGGAGACGCTGCTCCAGGCCTGGACCGGCGAGCCGTTCGCCTTCCGCGGCCGCACGGTGCGCGTCACGCCGCGCCCCTTCACCCGGCCGCATCCGCTGCTGCTTGTCGGCGGCTCATCGAAGGCGGCGGCCCGGCGGGCGGCCCGGCTCGGCCTGCCGTTCTTCCCGAGCGCCCATCTGCCGGAGCTGGAGGCGTACTACAACGAACAGCTCGCGGCGCACGGCACCGAGGGCTGGACGATGATGCCGGCCGCCGAGACCCCGCTCCTGCACATCGCCGACGACCCGGACGACGTCTGGGCCGAGCACGGCGAGCACTTCCTGCACGAGGCCCGCACCTACGCCTCCTGGCAGAACGAGCACATCCGCTCGGCGGTGAAGTCGTCGGCCACCACGGTGGCGGAGCTGCGCGCCGAGGGGATCTACCGGATCCTGACGCCCGACGAGTGCGTGGCGTACGCGAAGGGCGGCGCCGAGAACCTCGTCCTGCATCCGCTCTCCGGCGGTATGCCCGTCGACGAGGGCTGGCGCAGCCTGCACCACTTCTGCGAAAACGTACTGCCCCGGCTCAAGGACAAGTGAGCACGAGTCCTTGGGCCGGGGCAGCTTCCTGGAGAGGAGGGGGCAGCGGGGGTTTAGCCCATCTCCTCCAGGGCCTTGCCCTTCGTCTCCTTGACGAACTTCATGACGAAGGGGATCGAGATCGCGGCGAAGGCGCCGTAGATGATGTACGAGCCGGTCAGGGACCACTCGGACATGCTCGGGAAGGTCTTGGTGATCGCGAAGTTGGCGAGCCACTGGGCGGAGGCGGCCACACCGAGCGCGGCGGCGCGGATCCGGTTCGGGAAGATCTCGCCGAGCAGTACCCAGACGACCACACCCCAGGACAGGGCGAAGAAGAGCACGAAGGCGTTGGCGGCGATGATCGCGGTCAGGCCCTGCGCGTTCGGCAGCGAGACGGTGTCACCGGAGCCGGTCTTGTACGAGAACGCCCACGCCATGGTGAAGAGCGCCGCCGCCATGCCCGCGGAGCCGATGATGGCGAGGGGCTTGCGGCCGATGCGGTCGACGAAGATCATCGCGATGACCGTGCCGACGATGTTCACGATCGACGTCTCGAACGAGTACAGGAACGAGCTGGACGGGTCCTTGCCGATCGACTGCCACAGCTGGTTCGAGTAGTAGAAGATCACGTTGATGCCGACGAGCTGCTGGAAGACCGAGAGCCCGATGCCGATCCACACGATCGGCAGGAAGCCGACCTTGCCGAGCAGGTCCTTGAAGGACGGCTTGTGCTCCCGGTGCAGGCCCTTCTCGATCTCGTCGACGCGGGCGTCCAGGTCGATGGTGTGGCCCTCGACCTCGCCGAGCACCTTCTTGGCCTCGGTGTGCCGTCCTGCGGAGATCAGGAAGCGCGGCGACTCGGGGATGATGAAGGACAGCAGGCCGTAGAGCAGCGCCGGGACGACCATGACGCCGAGCATCCACTGCCAGGCCTCGAGACCCATCAGCTTGCCGCGCTGGTCGCCGTCGGCCATGTTCAGGATGCCCCAGTTGACCAGCTGGGAGACGGCGATGCCGATGACGATGGCCGCCTGCTGGAACGAGGCGAGCCGGCCGCGGTAGGCGGGCGGTGCGACCTCGGCGATGTAGGCCGGGCCGATCACCGAGGCCATGCCGATGCCGATGCCGCCGATGAGGCGCCACATCGTGAGGTCCCAGGCCGCGAAGGGCAGGGCCGAGCCGACGGCGCTGGCCGCGAAGAGGACGGCGGCGATCTGCATGCAGCGGATGCGGCCGATGCGGTCGGCGATGCGTCCGGCGACCGCGGCGCCCACGGCACAGCCCAACAGCGCGGTGGCGATGATCCAGCCGAGCATGTTGGCGTCGACGTCGAAGCGGTGCTGGATGGCGACGGTCGCGCCATTGATCACCGAACTGTCGTAGCCGAAGAGGAAGCCACCCATCGCGGCCGCCGCCGTAATGAAGATGACATGGCCGAGATGGTCCGGGTGGGCCTCTCTGGCTCCGGACTGGGGCGCCTGCGATGTGCTGGTCACGTGTACTCCTCGGGCCACCGGCAGCGCTGCCGGGGGTGGGGGCGAGCTCTTCAAGTGGCGCACAACTTCACGCCGCCCACCACCTGAAGGTAAAAGCAACGTTGCAGAGACTATGCCTTCAAGTTTCGAAGTCAATAGGTGGGCTGCTGTGAATTTGAGGGCACTCTGGAGCTGCTTGTGTTCAAGTCTTGAAGTCCTGAAGGGAAGGGCTAGCGGAGGCGCTGGCTGATGACCTTGGAGACGCCGTCACCCTGCATCGAGACGCCGTACAGCGCGTCGGCGACCTCCATCGTGCGCTTCTGGTGCGTGATCACGATGAGCTGCGAGGCCTCCTGCAGCTCCTGCATGATGCGGATGAGCCGCTGCAGGTTGGTGTCGTCGAGCGCCGCCTCGACCTCGTCCATCACGTAGAACGGGCTGGGCCGCGCCTTGAAGATCGAGACGAGCAGCGCCACGGCCGTCAGCGAACGCTCGCCGCCGGACAGCAGCGAGAGCCGCTT
Source organism: Streptomyces sp. NPDC039480 (assembly GCF_055597165.1). Lineage (NCBI taxonomy): Bacteria > Bacillati > Actinomycetota > Actinomycetes > Kitasatosporales > Streptomycetaceae > Streptomyces > Streptomyces sp. NPDC039480. The sequence continues at coordinate 170,342 of NZ_JBVITX010000010.1, forward strand.
GACCTTCTTGCCCGGCGGCCGGGCCTCGACGTCGATGCCCGTGGTGAGCATGTTGTCGGGATCGGTCAGGACGAGCCGTCCCTCACCGCCCGGGAAGAGCCGCGAGAAGACACCCTCGAACTCCCGCGCCGTGTCGTAATAGGCCTCGGTGAAGACCTGCTCGACGCGTTCGTCGACCTCCTTCACCACCTGGAGGAGGTCGGTCCGCGTCTTCTTCAGGTCTTCGAGCTGCTCGCTCAGGAACTTGTGGCGCTCCTCCAGCGCCGCGAACTCCTCGAGGGCCAGCGGATTCACTTTCCCGAGCTGCTGATACGCCCGTTCGGCTGACCTGAGCCGCTTCTCCTGCTCCTCGCGGACGAACGGCACCGGCTGGTTGCGCGGGTGCCGCGGGTCGTCGGGCAGCTCCTCCCCGTCGGCGGGGGGCGAGGGCGGCACGGGCTGATCGGGGCCGTAGTCGGCGACGAGTCCCGCCGGTTCCACACCGAGTTCCTCCAGCGCCTTGGTCTCCAGCTGCTCGATCCGCAGCCTCTTCTCGGCACCGAGTACCTCGCCGCGGTGAACGTAATCCGTGAGTTTGTCGAGTTCGGCCTTGAGGTCGCGGCCCCGGGCGCGCTCGGCCCCCAGATCCCGCTCCCGCACCTCCTTGGCGCGCTCGGCGGCGGTCCGCTCTTCCTGCGCGCGTACGAGGGAGACCTCGACGTGGGCGAGCAGCTGACGCCCGCCTGCGGCGACGGCCCCGGCGACCGCGGCCTCGTGGCGCAGCCGCGCCCTGCGCTGCTCGGCACGCGCGCGTGCCTCGCGTTCGGCGCGCGCGGCCCGGTCCAGGGAGTCGGCGCGGCCCGCGAGGGCCTTCACCCGCTCCTCGTGCGTACGGGCCTGGAGCCTGGCCTCCATCTCGGTCTGCCGAGCGTTGGCACCGTCGGCGGCGAGCCGGTCGCGCACGGAGGTGTCGGGCTCCTCCTCCGAGCCGGAAGGGGACGCCTCCTCGGCGACGGCGAGCCGCTCGGCGAGCTCCTCCGCCTCCTCGACCGCCTTGTCCAGCGCGTCCTGGGCCTTGGCCGCGGCCGCAGTACTCCGCTCGGCCTCGCCCGCGGCGCCCCGCGCCTGCCCGGCGAGCCGCCCCAACTGCTGCGCCACGGAGGACTTCTCCCGGTCGGCGGCCCGCCGCCGCTCCCCCAACTCCTCGACGAGCGCGGCACATTCCCTGCGCCGCTCCCCCGCGCTCCGCTGAGCCTCCGACAACTCCTCGCACTGTGCGGCCAGTCGCTCCAGCTCGGCGGCGGCCTCGTCGACGGACGCCTGCACTTCGAGCAGGCTGGGCGCGCCGGCGGACCCGCCCTGCGCGAAGTGCGCCCCGAGCAGGTCCCCTTCGGCGGTGACGGCGGTCAGCTCCGGGTGGGCGTAGACGAGATCCTCGGCGTCCTCCAGCGTGCCGACGGCGACGATCCCGCGCAGCAGCCGCCGCACCGCGGGCATCAGCTCGTCGGGCCCCCGCACGAGATCGGCGACGTACGGCGGCCCGCCGGGACGCTCCGGCTGTACGTCCTCGGGGGCGCCGCCGAGCAGCAGCGCCGCCCGGCCCGCGTCCTGCTTGCGGAGCAGCCGGATGGCTTCGGCGGCCGTGCCGGGACCGTGCACGGCGATGGCGTCGGCCCCGGCGCCGAGCGCGGCCGCGACGGGCACCTCGTAGCCGGGGGCGACGGTGAGCAGGGTGGCGGCGGGGCCGAGCAGGCCGGTGAGCTGGTCCTTGGCGGCGAGCAGCGCGCCGGTGCCGTCCTTGCGGCGCAGGCCGAGCGCGAGCGCCTCGTGCCGGGCCGCGACCGCGGCCCGGCTGCGCTCGGCGCCGGTGGCCGCCTCCCGCGCCGCGGTGAGCGCCGCCTCGGCCTCGGCGAGCTCCCGCTTCGCCGCGTCGTGCCGCTCGCCGAGCTCCGCGTCGTCCGCGTCGAGCCCGTCGACCTCGGCCTTGAGCTGCTCGTACTCCTCCTGGGCCGCGACGGCGCGCTCGGCGGCTCCGTCCCGCGCCTCGGCGAGCCGGTCGATCTCGGCCTGGGCGGACGCGGCGCGCGAGCGGGCCGCGTTGACCTGTCCGTGCAGCCGTGCGAGGCCCTCGCGCCGGTCGGCGATGGCCCGCGCGACGTCCTTGAGGCGGCGCTCCTCGGCCGCCAGCTGCCGTTCCAGCTCGGCCCGGTGGGCGACCGTGTCCTCCAGGGCGTGCTCGGCGGCCTCCAGGGCGGCTTCGAGCTCGGCCTCCTGTTCGCGGATGCGGGCGGCCTCGCGCTCCAGGTCCTCGGGGTCGCGGCCGCGCCGCTCCTCGGGAGGTGCGGCGGTGGCGCTCTTGACCCGGGCCTCGGCCAGCGAGACGGTGCCGCGCACGCGCTCGGCCAGCTGGGACAGCTCGTACCAGGTCTGCTGGGCGCGCTGGAGTCGCGGGGTGAGGCGTCGCACCTCTTCTTCCAGCTGGGCCTCGCGTTGCACGGCGGTCTTCAGCTCGGCCTCGGCGCTGTCCCTGCGCTCCTTGAGCGCGGCCTCGTCGGCGACCTCGGCGTTCAGCGCCTCGCGCAGCCGTACGAGGTCGTCGGCGAGCAGTCGGAGCCGGGCGTCGCGCAGGTCGGCCTGGATGACGGCGGCCCTGCGGGCGACGGCGGCCTGCCGGCCGAGCGGTTTGAGCTGGCGGCGCAGCTCGTCGGTGAGGTCCTGCACGCGCGCGAGGTTGGCCTGCATCGCGTCGAGCTTGCGGAGGGCCTTCTCCTTGCGCTTGCGGTGCTTGAGGACGCCCGCGGCCTCCTCGATGAACGCGCGGCGCCCCATCGGGTCGGCGTGCAGCACCCCGTCGAGCTGGCCCTGGCCGACGATGACGTGCATCTCCCGGCCGATGCCGGAGTCGGAGAGCAGTTCCTGGATGTCGAGGAGGCGGCAGGTGTCGCCGTTGATCTGGTACTCGCTGCCGCCGTTGCGGAACATGATCCGCGTGATGGTGACCTCGGCGTACTCGATGGGCAGGGCGCCGTCGGAGTTGTCGATGGTGAGGGAGACCTCGGCGCGGCCGAGCGGGGGCCGCCCGGTGGTGCCGGCGAAGATGACGTCCTCCATCTTGCCGCCGCGCAGGGATTTGGCGCCCTGCTCGCCCATGACCCAGCTGAGCGCGTCCACGACGTTGGACTTGCCGGAGCCGTTGGGTCCGACGACACAGGTGATGCCCGGTTCGAACTTCAGCGTCGTCGCCGACGCGAAGGACTTGAAGCCGCGCAGGGTCAGGGCCTTGAGATGCACGCCGTCGGACTCTACCTTTCGCTGACAGTTTCACCGATGAAGGTGCAGGGCACATCAGACGGTAAAGAGACCACGGTAAAGAGAGCAGCGTACGCCGGGGCAAAGCAGGGCCGAGCCGGACCCGGGCCGGGACAAGAAAGAAGGGACGCCGAAGCGTCCCTTGCAGATCTGGACAAGCGGCTGACACTACAGCCTGACCACTTGCTTAGTACGGGCCCTTACGACAAGGCGAGGCCCATATGTTCGTCATCGGATAGGGATCAGGTGAGCGCAGGCTCCGCCTGGGGTACGTCGATGCTCTCCAGGAGCGATTCGTGAGAAGCGGCAGCCGCCAGCGCGTCGTTCTCCGCCTGGATCCGAACGAGCTCGGATTCCAGGTCCTGGACGCGCTGCTGGAGCCGTCGCATCTCGGCGAGGAGTCGCGGGTCGCTGCCGCCGACGTAACCGAGAAGCGCCTTTGCCATGATGGATGGTCCTCCACACTGAGTGACCGACCGAAGCGGTGTGGGTCGTGAGGGATTCGCACCCGCGGTGCTTGGCACTTGTTGTTTCGCTGGGTCTTGCTGGCCGTTCTCACATGCCAAACAGCTAAGGTGCGCGGGGCTTCCAGAGTCTCACCAAAAAGTTTGACGGTCAACACGATCACGCCCCGTATTGGCGGGCGACCCGGGGGCGCGCGGCCTCTGAACGGGCGGCGCTGCTACTCCTTCGGGGCCCTGGGGGCGTGGAGATCATCCTTACTCGGGGAGCCTGCCACGGCAAGCCCTTCTTGGCAACCACCAGGCTTTTTCTGCCTCAGGCAGTTGCCCGGGACACACGTCCGGCGCCGTGGCGCTCCCTCCGCGCCGCGTTCGTGCGGGTCACGGTCAGCGGATGGCGAAGGTCTCGTATATGCCACGTGGTGTGTCCCAGATCTCGGTGACACCGTCCACTCGCCCGGGTGTGTCGCCCTCGCGGAGCCAGTCGAGCAGTTTCTGGCAGCCGATCCGGGGGCCTTCGGCGACGACCTGTACGCGGCCGTCCTCCAGATTGAGAGCAAAGCCACTCAGGCCGCCGATCTCCAGCGCCTTGGCCCGCGTGAACCAGCGGAATCCCACGGCCTGCACGCGTCCCCGCACCCAGGCGGTGAGTCGCACGTCATCGTTCATGGGAGCACGCTAACCGGCCAATTGCTCAGGGAGCACTTCGTCCCCATCCGTCATCGCGTACAGTCCCGAATCGATGAGCCTCACTCATACGAGTGAGTCACGTTGATCGCAGGACGAAAGGCCAGGAGATGGGACGCCACCGACGCTCCGGCGCTGGACAGGCCGCCGCCACCCCTGAGGACCACCCCGGGACGGTGTCGCACCGCCGCAAGGGCCGCGCCGCCACCCCGGTGCGCACCGGCCTGCTCGGGGTCTCCGCCGCCGTCGCGATGGGCGCCGTCGCGGTCGCCGCGGGCGTGCTGCCGGGCAGCGACAACTACCGCCTCGGCGGTGGCGGCGAGCCGGGCGAGGTGCGTTCCGCGGCCGTCCCGACCGAGGTGGACGCCCAGGGCGGCTCGGGCGCCGAGGCCGACCGCGGCAAGCCGTCGCCGAGCCGTGGCACCGACCGCCCCGAGGCGCCGAGGCCCACCCCCTCCAAGGCCGACCCGAAGCCTTCGAAGACGCCGTCCGAGAAACCGTCGAGGCAGACCCCGAAGAAGCCGGACCCCGTCAAGAAGCCGACGTCGCCCCCGTCCCGTACGCCCGAGGAGAAGCCCAAGGCTCCCCCTGCGAGCTCGCAGTCCTCGTCCGGCGAGACGGCTGCGGAGGCCGCGGTGCTCACACTGGTCAACCAGGAGCGGGCCAAGGTCGGCTGCCGGCCGGTGCGGGCCGACGACCGGCTCGCGGCACTGGCCGGCGACTTCAGCGCCGACATGGCGGAGCGCGACTTCTTCGACCACACGGACCCGGACGGCGCGACGCCGTGGGACCGCGCCGAGAAGGCCGGCATAGCCGACCTCGGCGGGGAGAACATCGCCCGCGGCCAGGCCGACGCGCGAGCCGTGATGGACGCCTGGATGAACAGCGAGGGCCACCGCGCCAACATCCTCAACTGCGACTACAAGACCATGGGCGTCGGCGCGCACTTCGCGCCGGGCGGTCCGTGGTGGACGCAGGACTTCGGCTTCTGAGCCCGACCTCTTTTTTAGTCCAACCCGCCCCCGCCAGCCAGCGCTAACTATTCGAAAGCGCTGTGCGGGCGTATCGTGTCGGCATGGAATCCACCGACCTGGCGTACGACGTGTTCTCCCGGCAGTGCCCGTCGCGGGGCACGCTGGAGCACGTCACCGGGCGCTGGGGCGCGCTCACGCTCGGAGCGCTGCACGACGGCACCTTCCGCTTCAACGAACTGCGTCGCCGTGTCGACGGCGTGAGCGAGAAGATGCTCTCCCAGACCCTGCACGCGCTGGAGCGCGACGGTCTCGTCCACCGCGACGCACAGCCGACCAATCCCCCGCGCGTGGACTACCGGCTCACCCCGCTGGGACGCGAGGTCGCCGAGCGCCTGCTGGCCCTGATCCGTTTCGTGGAGAGCCGGCAGGACGACGTGCTGCGGGCACGGGAGGCCTACGACGCGACGCGCGGCGGCCGCTGACAGCGCGGGCAGAAGTAGCTGGACCGGTTCATCCAGGGGCGCCGGCGGATCGGGGTGCCGCAGCGGCGGCACGGCTCGTTCTCCCGGCCGTAGGCGTCCAGCGAGCGGTCGAAATAGCCTGATTCACCGTTCACGTTGACGTAGAGGCTGTCGAAGCTGGTGCCGCCGACGGCGAGCGCCGCGTTCATCACGTCCCGTACGTGGCCGAGGAGTTCGGCGGTGCGCGGGCGCGTGAGGGTGCCGGTGGGCCGTTCGTAGTGCAGCTTCGCGCGCCACAGCGCCTCGTCCGCGTAGATGTTGCCGACGCCGCTGATCAGCGACTGGTCGAGCAGTGCCCGCTTGATCGTCGTACGCCGGCGGCGCAGCGCGGCATGGAAGGCGTCGTCGTCGAACGCGCCGTCCAGCGGGTCCCGCGCGATGTGCGCGATGACGTCCGGGAGCCCGTCGGGGGTGTTGTCGTGGAGCGAGAGCCCGCCGAAGGTGCGCTGGTCGACGAAGCGAAGCTCGGTGCCCTGAGCATCGGCGAAGCGGACGCGGATCCGCAGGTGCTTCTCGTCGGGGGCGTCGTGCGGCTGCACCAGCAGCTGGCCGCTCATGCCCAGATGGGCCAGGACCGACTGCGCGGAGTCGGCGAGCGGCAGCCACAAGTACTTGCCGCGCCGCTGCGCGAGCCCGATCCGGTGGCCCGCCAGCCGGTCGCCGAAGTCGGTGCCGCCCGCCACGTGCCGCCGGACCGCACGGGGATGCAGGACCTGCACGTCCGAGACGACCCGCCCGCTGACCCAGCGCTCCAGGCCGCGCCGGACGACTTCGACTTCGGGCAGCTCGGGCACGGGGCTCCTCGACGGGTGCGCGGGGGTGGGAATCGGCAGCGTGTCGCGTGGCTCTTGGCCGTCGGCACGCCCCCTCGGAGCCGGTCTTCGCACTCCTTGCCTGCTCTCAGCCGCCCTGCGCGGGCCGCCCCTCGGCCGTCAGCCCGTGCCGCGCGAGGGCCTCCGCCTCGGCATGCTTTCCCTGTTCCGTGAGGAGGTCGTACAGCCGGGACGCGGCGCCCGCGTCGCCCCGGTCGATGCGGGCGCGCAGGGCGTCGGCCCTGCCGTGCTCCTTGAGCAGATCGGCGAGGCGATGCGTCCAGTACGCCTCACCGGACTCGGCCTTCTCCTCCAGGAGCCGTACGGCCCGGTCCACATCGCCCCGGTCGACGAAGGCGGCGATGATCTCCCGCTCCAGGAGGGACGACGACAGCTCCGTGGTGACGCGGAGCGCTTCGTCGATCTCGCCTGCCGCCAGCAGCCGGCGGGCCAGCGTATCGGCCGCCAGGTGGTCGCCGCCCGCCGCGCGTTCCCGCAGCTCGTCCTCGCCGACGGGCAGTTCGGCGAGACCGGCGCGGGCATACGCCTCGCCGGCGTCGGCGAACGGCGTCAGGAGAGCGCGGGCGCGGGTCGTCTCCCCCTGTGCGGCCAGCATCCGGGCCGCCTCGACCGCCGCACGTACGCAGCCGTCCTCGGCCCGCGCGAACAACTCCTCGCCGCGGCCGTGGTCGGCGAGGAGCCGAGCCAGCAGGTCGTCGACGTCCATGCTGCCCTGACCTGCGAAGTCGCGCAGGACGTCGAGGGCCTCTTCGAGCGCGCCCCGCTCCTGGAGCAGGTCCGCGAGGAAGTGGGCCGCCCAGAAGTAGCCGTCCTCCGTCAGTTCGTACAGCCTCTCCACGCGGCCGGCCTGCTTGAGGAGCTCGGCGAGGAACATCATCAGGTCGTTCGGGAAGACCCCGGTCCCGTCCTCCTCGCGCTCCTCCTGGCGCTCCAGGATCATCTCCAGGACGGAGATGGCCCGCTCCTCCTCGCCCTCGTCGACCAGCAGCTCCGCCACCCGGTACCAGGCGCCGAGGTCGTCCGGTTCCATGTTCTCCAGGAGCAGGGAGAGGGCGAGGCGAGGGTCGCCGTACTCGATGATGTGGCCGACCGCGTAGTCGTTGCCCGCCTCCGCCAGGTCGAGGAGTTCCTCGAAGTCCCAGCCCGCGAGGAGGACGCGGTAGAGGTCGGCGTGGGAGTCCGGCGAGGCGGTGAGGCGGTCCGCCATCTCCTGGGCGCCGGCCCGGTCGCCCGTCCTGCGGTACAGCTCACCCAGCTGCCGCATCGCCGAGACGTCGTCGGCCTCGACCGCCCTGCGCAACAGCGGCACCGCCACTCCGAACCGCTGGCGTGCGACGGCCGCCGCACCGAGCCTGCGCGCGTCCGTCGGATCCTGGAGGTGCTCCGTGCACTCGTCCCAGAAAGCCTGCGGCGGCGGCTCCCCGCGCCGGCTCCCGCCGATGTGCTGGACGAGGTAGTCGGCGATCCGGTAGCCGTCGGGGCGGCCCATCCGGTGGCCCTCGCTGACCGGGACGAGCGGGGCGGTGGCGCCGAGCTGCTGCCGGGTGGCGTAGGCGAGGGCGGTCGCGAACCAGTCGTCGGGGGCCGCGGCGCGTTCGGCAGGTGTGCAGTAGCCGGGCACGGCCGCCCGCAGCAGGCTTTCGGGGAGCGGGCTCTTGGCGCCGAGCAGCGCCGCGTCGACGGCGGCCGTGAGCACCGCTCGCGCGTAGGGGTCGGCGCAGTCCCACCGGTGCACCAGCTGGGGCGCGCCCGCGATGACCTGGGTCAGGCCGAAGTCCGTCGAGTCCAGGGCGGCCCGCAGCCGGGGGTCGCTGTCGGCGGCGGTCCGGGCGCGTTCGCGTTCGGCGGGCGAGAGGCCGGCGCCGACGTGGACGACGTCGGCGAGCTTGAGCAGTTCGCGTTCGACGCGGTGCCGGTCGTCGTCCTGGTCGACGTACGCGTCGTAGAAGTGCGGCCAGAGGGTGGCGACCACGAGGACGCGGTGGGGTGAGGACAGCAGGGCGCGCAGGGTGGACGCGGTGAGTCCGTGCTCGCCGTTGAGGTGGTTCTGGAGCTCGTCGAGCCAGACCACGACGGAGCGCGGGGGCAGCGCGAGGAGGCCTTCGATCTGCCGGACGTCGGCCGGGTGCAGCAGCCACCAGTCGGACAGCAGTTCGCTGACCGCCTCGTACAGCGAGCGGGTCTTGCCCACCGACGATCCGCCGACCAGCAGCACGAAGCCGTCGGCCGCCCCGGCCACCAGGTCCCTGAGCCCGCCGTGCTCCGGCGTGTCCAGGTCGCGGCGGACATAGCCGGGCAGCCGCGGCGCGGCCTCCGGGGCGAGCCGGACCGGGCGGTGCACGCCGAGGCGGAAGGGGTCGGCGTCCCGTACGCGCACGAGGTCGGGCGGCGCGGCACGTGGGGCGTCGGCCGGCGGGGCGAGCGACACGTCGCCGTCGACCTGGCCGATCTGCACGATGTTGCCGACCACGACCGCGTTCTCGAGGCGGTTCGACCTGGTTCCGCCGCCGTCCGTCTGCGCCACCGGGCCCCCCTCGGCACCATCGGGTGTCTACGGATGAACCCCCGTGGGACCGAGGTCCCACGGGGGTTCACAAGGAAAGCAGGTGTCAGGCCGGAGCGGCGTCCGAGGCCGAGGGGGTGTCGGCGGTCCCCTCCGCTTCCGCCGCGGCCTCAGCCGCCTTGGCGCGCTCGTCCGCTGCCGCGCGAATGGCGCGCCAGGCGGACTCGGCGGCCTGCTGTTCCGCTTCCTTTTTGCTGCGGCCGGTGCCGGTGCCGTACGAGACGCCTCCGACGCGGGCGGCAGCAGTGAAGGTCTTCTCGTGGTCGGGGCCGCTCTCCGTGACGAGGTACTCGGGCACGCCGAGGCTCTCCGTCGCGGTGAGCTCCTGGAGGCTGGTCTTCCAGTCCAGGCCCGCGCCCAGGTTCGAGGACTTCTCGATCAGCGGGTCGAAGAGCCGGTGGACCAGCTCACCCGCAGCGTCCAGACCCTGGTCCAGATAGACCGCGCCGATCACCGCTTCAAGGGTGTCGGCGAGGATGGATGCCTTGTCCCGGCCTCCCGTGCCCTCTTCGCCCCGGCCGAGCCGGATGAAGGAGCCGAGTTCGAGGCCGCGGCTGACCTCCGCCAGCGCACGCGAATTGACCACCGCGGCCCGCAACTTGGCCAGCTGGCCTTCGGGCAGGTCGGGGTGGGTGCGGTACAGCGTGTCCGTGACGACGAGGCCGAGCACGGAGTCACCGAGGAACTCCAGACGCTCGTTCGTCGGCAGGCCGCCGTTCTCGTACGCGTACGAACGGTGGGTCAGCGCGCGCACCAGAAGGGCGGACTCGAGCTTGTACCCGAGCCGCCCTTCCAGAAGCGTGTGGGACGAGGCCGTTGTCTCCGCCAATTTCTTGGCGTCTTCCGCCTTCTTGGGGCTAGACACGGTGCCTCTCACCAGCCGCTCAGACCTCGAGGACCTGGCGCTTGTTGTAGGTGCCGCAGCTCGGGCACGCGATGTGCTGCTGCTTGGGCTCCTGGCAACGCTCACACGAAACCAGGGTGGGGACCGCAGCCTTCCACTGCGACCGGCGGTGGCGCGTGTTGCTGCGCGACATCTTCCGCTTCGGAACAGCCACGGCTACTTCTCCTGCTTCTCGTCGACGCCCGCTTCCGCTTCGGCGCCGCTCATCTCGTCCTTCTCGCCGTCCTGGATGGTGCCAGCGAGTCCCTGCAATGCCGCCCAACGGATGTCGACGGCGTCATGGTGGTGGTCCGGGTCGTCCGCGAGCCGTACTCCGCACTGGGAGCACAGGCCCGGACAGTCTTCCTGGCACACCGGCTGCATCGGCAGTGCGAGCACCACCGCATCACGCAGCACAGGCTCGAGGTCGAACATGCCGTCCTCGAGACAGAGCCTGTCCTCGTCTTCCTCGGCGTCGTCGGCCGGTTCCGCGCTGCGGCCCCGGTCGTCGGCGTCAGGGTACGAGAACATCTCCTGGAAGTCCGCGTCGAGCTCCAGCTCGAGCGGCTCCAGACACCTTACGCACTCCCCCTCGGCCGTTGCACGGGCGGTGCCTGTGACAAGCACCCCTTCCATGACCGACTCGAGACGGACCTCCAGCTGGACCGGGGCGCCCTGCGGCACTCCGACGACCCCTTCGATACCGAAGGTGCCCGGCGGACCGGGCGCCTCGACCTCGCGGGTCACCCGCTGCATGGCACCAGGACGCCGACCCAGCTCGTGTGTGTCGAACACGAGGGGGTTTCGGTGGTCGAGGCGCGTGCTCAGGGTTTTTCCTGCTTTCGAATCCGGGGAGTTCAAGGGGGCCACCGCACTGATGCCGCGAATGTGAGGCTCGGGTGGGCAGCCTGGGTCGCGGACGTATGCGCGACCGAAGAGCCAGGATACTTGACCTTTCGCTCTCGGCCCAATCCGGTCCCGCGGGCCGCTAGCGCCCCTGCTCGTACTGGCGCAGCTGCTCGGCGCTGATCATGGTCGTGTCGAAGAGGCTGGCCTCTTCGAGCGCGGCGGGCGGCTGCGCCGGGGCGTCGTACCGGGGCTGCTGGTCGTAGCCCTGCTGCGCATAGCCGTACTGATCGTGCTGGCCGTGCTGGTCGTGCTGGTGGTACGCGTACGGGTCCTGCTGGCCGTACGGCTGCTGGTACGCGTACTGGTCCTGCTGCTGGTACCCGTACGGGTCGGGCTGCTGCTGCGGGGGCGCGTAGGGCTGCTGGGGCGGGATCGGCGGGGCCTGGGCCGGTGGGGGCTGGACCGGCGGGGTCTGGGCGGGCTGCGGCGGTGCGGCCTTCGCGACGGCCGCGGGGCCTGCGAGGTCCGCGAGGTACTCCGCGTCGGTGGTGTGGCCCTGGGGGGCGGTGCCCTCGCCCAGGGTGCCGAGCTCGTCGGCGGGCGCCCGGCCGTGCAGGGTCTGGCGGCCGCGGCCGACGGCCTCCAGCGTCTTGGCGAGGACCGCCTCGAAGGCGCCGAGCTTGGCGTCGACGTACGCGTCGGCGGTGCGGCGCAGCGTCTCCGGGTCGTGGCTGCGCTCGGGGGCGTCCTCGTCCGCGTAGCCGTTCTCGTCGAGGCCGGGTCCGGTGCCGAGGAGCTTCTCGCGGCCGCGGCCCACCGAGCCGAGGGTCTTGGTGAGGACGACCTCGAAGTTGGCGAGCTTGCTGTCCACGTAGTCGTCGGCCTCGGCGCGGACCTCGTCGGCGGCCTGGCGGGCCTCGGCGAGGATGCGGTCGGCCTCGCCCTGGGAGCGGCGGGCGACCTCGGTGTCGGAGATCAGGGAGCCACGCTCGGCGTGCGCGGTCTCGATGATCCGCTCCGCCTCCTGGCGGGCCTGCTCGACCAGCTGCTCGCGGCCGCCGATGAGCTCCTGGGCCTGGGCGAGGGAGCCCGGCAGTGCCTGGCGCACCTCTTCGAGCATCGAGAGCAGATCGGCGCGGTTGACCACGCACGAGGCCGACATGGGCATGGACCGGGCGCTGCCGACCGCCTGGACGATCTCGTCGATCTTCTTCTGCACGTCCACCGTGTGCTCGCCACTCTCTACAGCTGGTTGGGAGACGGACGGGACGACTGTAAGGCCAGTGGCCGCCCGCCCGACACCGGGTGACGAGCCGTCAGCGCCCGTGCGGGTGGGTCACTTCTTGCCCAGGCGTTCGACCAGGGCCTCGTGGACGAGGGGCGGCAGCAGGTGCGCCACGTCGCCGCCCCAGGCCGCGACCTCCTTGACCAGCGAGGAGGAGAGGAAGCTGTAGGTGGGGTTGGTCGGGACGAACAGGGTCTCGACGCCCGAGAGGCCGTTGTTCATCTGGGCCATCTGGAGCTCGTAGTCGAAGTCGCTGACCGCGCGGAGGCCCTTGACGATGGCGGGGATGTCGCGCTGCTTGCAGAAGTCGACGAGGAGGCCGTGGAAGGACTCCACCTCGACGTTGCCGAAGTCGGCGGTGACCTGGCGGATCAGTTCGATCCGCTCCTCGATCTCGAAGAGGCCCTTCTTCGACTGGTTGATCATCACCGCGACGTGCACCACGTCGTACAGCTTGGAGGCGCGGGCGATGATGTCGAGGTGTCCATTGGTGATGGGGTCGAAAGACCCCGGACAGACGGCGCGGCGCATCGTGAGTCCCTCGCTCTCCGGTCCGGTCATGGCGCGATCACTGAGTCGTCGCACGTAGAGGCGGCGCGACCGTACCAAAACGTCCCTTCGCCGTAGCGACGGGACCTGAGGGCCTCGAAACCCTCCGGCCAGCCGAAGACACCGCCTCTTGTACTGCGTTCAACGGTGACGAGCGCGTCGTCCGTGAGCCAGCCCTCCGAGCGGAGTGTGAGGAGGATCTCCCGAAGATCGTCATCGGTGACGGCGTACGGAGGGTCGAGGAACACCAGGTCGTACGGGGTGGTGGGGGTGCCGCCCTGGACGATCTGGGCGGCTTTGCCCGCCCGCACCTCGGCGCCGGGCAGGCCCACCGCCTTCACGTTCTCCCGGATGGTGCGGGCCGCCCGGGCGTCGGCCTCGACGAGCAGGGTGTGCGCGGCGCCGCGGGACAGCGCCTCCAGGCCGACGGCTCCGGAGCCCGCGTACAGGTCGAGGACGCGGGCGCCGTCGAGCGTGCCCTGAAGGGCCTGCCAGGTGGAGAAGAGGCCCTCGCGCGCGCGGTCGGACGTGGGGCGGGTGCCGTTGCCCGGCGGGACGGCCAGGCGGCGTCCGCCGGCCGTGCCGGCGATCACGCGGGTCATCTGATTCCTTCTGTTCCTGCTGGCAGGTGGGTGGGCTGCCTCCACGATATGGCGTGCACGGGCGTCACCCCTTGTCGAGGTACTGCTCGCGCTCGGCGTCGAGCAGGGCGTCCAGGGCGGTGCGGAGCGCGGGCAGCCGCTCCAGGTCGGGGTCGTCGGCGACCACGGTGACGGCCTCCTCGCGGGCGGCGGCGATGACCTCCTCGTCCTCGATGACGGCGAGCATGCGCAGGCTGGAGCGGACACCGGACTGGGCCTGGCCGAGCACGTCGCCCTCGCGGCGCTGCTCCAGGTCGATGCGGGACAGCTCGAAGCCGTCGAGTGTCGAGGCGACGGCGGCGAGGCGGCCGCGGGCGGGGCTGGCCTCGGGCATGTCGGTGACCAGGAGGCAGAGGCCGGGGGCCGCGCCGCGGCCGACGCGGCCGCGGAGCTGGTGCAGCTGGGAGACGCCGAAGCGGTCCGCATCCATGATCACCATGGCGGTGGCGTTCGGGACGTTCACCCCGACTTCGATGACCGTCGTCGCGACCAGGACCTGGGTCTCGCCGGCGGCGAAGCGGCGCATCACCGCGTCCTTGTCGTCCGGCTGCATGCGGCCGTGCAGGACCTCGACCTTCAGCCCCTGGAGGGGTCCGTGGGCGAGCTGCTCGGCAACGTCGAGGACGGCGAGCGGGGGCCGCTTCTCGGCGGTGGCCTCTTCCTCGGCCTTCTTCTTGGCCTTCTTGGTGTCGGCGGGTTCGTCGGCGTCATCACCGATCCGCGGGCAGACCACGTACGCCTGGTGCCCCTTCTCCACCTCTTCGCGCACGCGCTCCCACGCGCGGGCGAGGAAGTGGGGCTTGTCCTGGGCGGGGACGACGTGGCTCGCGATGGGCGAGCGGCCCGCGGGGAGCTGGTCGAGGACGGACGTCTCCAGGTCGCCGAAAACCGTCATCGCGACCGTGCGGGGAATGGGCGTGGCCGTCATGACGAGCAGGTGCGGGGGCTGCTTGCCCTTGCCGCGCAGGGCGTCGCGCTGCTCCACGCCGAAACGGTGCTGCTCGTCGACGACGACCAGGCCCAGGTCGTGGAACTGCACCTTGTCCTCGATCAGGGCGTGCGTGCCGATGACGATGCCTGCCTCGCCGGTGACCAGATCGAGCAGGGCCTGCCTGCGGCCCGCCGCTCCCATGGAACCGGTGAGCAGCGTGACCTTGGTGGCCTGGTCGGACCCGCCCAGCATGCCGCCCTCGGCCAGCTCGCCCATCATCTCCACGATGGAACGGTGATGCTGCTGGGCGAGCACTTCGGTGGGCGCGAGCATCGCGGCCTGCCCACCCGCATCCACGACGGCGAGCATGGCGCGCAGGGCGACCATGGTCTTGCCCGACCCGACCTCCCCCTGGAGCAGGCGGTGCATCGGGTGGTCGGTCGCGAGGTCGTCGAAGATCTCCTTGGAGACCTTTTCCTGGCCCTCGGTGAGGGTGAAGGGCAGCTTGGCGTCGAAGGCGTCGAGGATGCCGCCCGCCTTGGGCCTGCGGGGGACGGCGGGCAGCTGTGCGTCCGCGTAACGCCGCCGGGCCAGGGCGACCTGGAGGACGAAGGCCTCGTCCCACTTGAGGCGGTCTCGGGCGGCGGCGATGTCCGCCTTGGAGTGCGGTCGGTGGATCTTCAGGAGGGCTTCGGGGAGCGGGATGAGGCCCCGGCCGTCGCGGAGGGCGGGCGGCAGCGGGTCCTCGGCCTCCTGGGCGCTGGGCAGGACCATGTCGACCGACTTGGCGATCTTCCAGGACTCCAGCTTGGCGGTGGCGGGATAGATCGGCAGCTGGGCGCCGGCCCAGGAGCCGACGGTCTCGCCCGCCTCGTCGCCGTCGCCGCGCAGCAGTTCGTACGCCGGGTGGGCGAGCTGCATCTTGCGGTTGAAGACCGACACCTTGCCCGCGAACATCGCGCGGGTGCCGGGGAGCAGGTCCTTGTGCGGTTTGTGGATGCCGCGGCCGAAGAAGACGAGCTGGACCTGGCCGCTGCCGTCGGTGATGGTGACCTCGAGGCGCTGGCCCCGGCCGCCGTTGAACTTCAGGATGCGTGCGCTCGCGACCTGGGCGACCACCGTGACGTGCTCGTCCAGGGGGAGCTCGGCGAGGCGGGTGAGCTCGCCCCGCTCGGCGTAACGCCGGGGGTAGTGGTGCAGGAGGTCGCCGACCGTGTGCAGGTCGAGATGCTCGGCCATCACCTTCGCGGTGGCGGGGCCGACCACTTTCTTCAGGGGTTCTTCGAGCGCGGGCACGAGATCCATTGCACACCACGGCACTGACATCGGGGCGCAGGTACCCCGGATCTGCGGCTCAGCGGTGTGCGGCCGGGGTCATTCGACGCCGATCAGCAGCAGTGCCGACTGGCGGCCGCCTCGGTAGACCACCGTGTCGACGGCCAGGTATGTCTCGCGCACGTGCTTTTCGAGTTGGTCCGCGACGGTGTCGGGGGCGGATTCGCCGAGTACGAGCGTGACCATCTCGCCGCCCGCCGACAGCATGCGGTCGAGGACCGAGGCGGCGGTGTGGGCCACTTCGGAGCCGATGACCGCGACGTCGCCGTCGATCAGGCCGAGTACGTCACCGGCCTGGCAGATGCCCGCCATGGTCCAGGACTGCCGCTCGGCGACGGCCAGTTCGCCGTACCGGGTCGCGCCGGCCGCCGAGGTCATGGCGACGACGTCCTCGTCGAAGCGGCGGTCCGGCTCGTGCACGGCGAGGGCCGCGATGCCCTGGACCGCGGAGCGGGTGGGGATCAGCGCGACCCGCACGCCTTCCGTGCGGGCCTGCGCCGCCGCGGCGGCTGCGGTGTGCCGCAGCTCCGCGTCGTTGGGCAGGAGGACCACTTCGCGGGCGTGGGCCCGGCGGATCGCGTCGACGAGCTCGCCGCTCCCGGGCGGCTCCCCCACGCGCGTCGGCACGGCGGTCGCCCCGGCTTCGGCGTAGAGCTCCGCGAGGCCCTCGCCGGGCACGACGGCGACGATGGCCCGCTGCGCGCGCTCCCGGGGCGGCTGCGCCGTGGTGTGCGCGTCGCCCACCCCGAAGTGGGTGATCCGGATGCGGTGGGGGCGGCCCGCCTCCACGCCCGCCTCGACGGCCGCGCCCGCGTCGTCGACATGGACGTGGACGTTCCACAGACCGTCGCCGCCGACCACGACGAGCGAGTCGCCGAGCCGGTCGAGCCGGTCCCGCAGCCGGGAGACGGCGGCGTCGTCCGCCTCCAGGAGGTAGATCACCTCGAAGGCGGGGCCGCCCTCGCCCGTCTCGTCGCCAGGTGGGTCCTCGCACTCGACGGCCCCCGCAGCCTCCACGCGCGCGTGGGCGGACGCCGTGCTCCTGGGAGCGACGGTCCCGCCCGACAGCGCGCCCACCAGCGCTCCCAGGACCGCCACGAGCCCCCGGCCACCGGCGTCCACCACCCCGGCGCGGCCGAGCACCGCCAGCTGCCCGGGCGTCGCCTCCAGGGCCGCGCAGGCCCCGTCGTACGCGGCCCTGGCCACGGCCCCGCAGTCGCCGTCCGTACCCGCGGCCGCCTCCGCCGCCGCGGTGGCCACCGTCAGGACCGTGCCCTCGACCGGGTGGACGACCGCTTGGTAGGCGGCGTCGGCGGCCTGTCGCAGCGCGCGCTCCAGGGTCCGGCCATCGGCGTGATCCGCGTCACCTCGCGGGGACCCATCACCGGCCTCCCCGCCCCGTTCACCCTCGTCGCCGCCGATGACCTGCGCCATGCCCCGCAGCAGCTGCGACAGGATCGTGCCCGAGTTCCCGCGGGCCCCGATGAGCGCTCCGTGGGCCATCGCGCGGACGGTCTCGGCCAGCGAGGGAAGAGCCGGCTCATGGCCGGTGAAGGCCGCGTCGACGGCCTGCGAGGCGGACTCCACGGTCAGATAGAGGTTCGTCCCGGTGTCCCCGTCGGCGACCGGATAGACGTTGATGGAGTCGATCTCCTCGCGGGCCCTGCCGAGGGCGTCCAGAGCCAGTCGGCACCAGGCGCGCACCGCGACCGCGTCGAGGTTCTGCGGCACCTGTTCGCCTCCTTGACCATGCGGAATGGACGCAGCGTAGACCCACGGTGAACGAAGGGCCCGGGGCGGGGGCCGGGCCGAACGTGGTAGTTTCGTGGAACCGAAGCAGTCGTTGTATGCTGCTTCGGTTGCCCGATACGCATCGGGCCATTCCTCCTGGCAACGCCACTTCGATCATTGCACTGATCCCGGCATGCCGGGATTACCCGTAAGTGCATCTGAAGTCTTTGGAGTGACCCGTGGCTGCCAACTGCGACGTCTGTGGCAAGGGGCCGGGCTTCGGCAACAACATCTCGCACTCGCACCGCCGTACGCCCCGTCGCTGGAACCCGAACATCCAGCGTGTGCGTGCCGTGGTGAGCGGGACGCCGAAGCGCCTCAACGCTTGCACCTCGTGCATCAAGGCCGGCAAGGTCTCGCGCTGACGCCAGCGCGGCCACCTAGCTGGTTGCTGAAGAAGCCGGTCCCCTCAGGGGGGCCGGCTTTTTCGTATGTCCACGTCTGAGGGGTCGGCTGTCCGCGTTTGAGGGGTCGGCCAGGTCGTCCGCCCACGCGCGCGGGGCTGCCAGAATCTGACGGATGCGCTTCGGCATCCTCGGCCCCCTCGACGTACGCTCCCCCGACGGCACCCCCGTGGACCCCGGCGGTCCACGCCCCAGGGCCCTGCTCACCCTGCTGCTCCTGGACCCCGGCCGCACCGTCTCGGTCGCCGCGCTGACCGACGGGCTGTACGGCGACGAGCCGCCCGCCGGCGCCGCGAACGCGCTGCAGTCCCAGATCTCCCGGCTGCGCAAGCGCCTGGGCCTCGCCATCGAAGCCACCCCCGCCGGCTACCGCATCGCCGTCCGCGCCGACGCCGTCGACCTGCACCGCTTCGAGCGGCTGGCCCGCGAGGGACGCGAGGCCCTCCACGCCGGGGACCCCGCGCGGGCCGCCGGTCTCCTGAGGGAGGCGCTCGGCCTGTGGCGCGGGCCCGCCCTCGCCGATCTGCCGGACGCCCGGCCGCTCGCCGCACGCCTGGAGGAGACGCGCCTGGCCGCCGTGCAGGACCGCGTCGAGGCGGACCTCGCGCTGGGCGGCGGAGCCGAGCTGGTGCCGGAGTTGCGCGAGCTGCTGGCCGGGCATCCGTTGAGCGAGCGGCTGCACGGACAGCTGATGCGGGCGTTGCACGCGGGCGGCAGGCCCGCGGAGGCACTCACCGTCTACGAGGAGGCGCGGCGCACCCTCGCGGACGAGCTCGGCACCGATCCCTCCGCCGAGCTGTCCGCGCTCCACCTGGAGCTGCTCCAGGGCCGGGAGCCGGCCCGGCAGCGGGGCGTGCCCGCACAGCTGACGCGGTTCATCGGGCGGGCCGACGAGCTCACGAGGATCGGCGCCCTGCTGGCGGAGGCGCGGCTCGTGACGCTCACCGGGCCCGGCGGGGCGGGCAAGACGCGGCTCGCGGTCGAGGCGGCCCGCGCGCTGCCCGACGTCTGCTTCGTGGAGCTGGCCCCGCTCGCCGACGGGGCCCGGGTGACGTACGCGATCCTCACCGCGCTCGGGGTGCGCGACGGCTTCCACGGTCAGGGCGGCGACGCCACGGAGCGGCTGCTCACCGCGTTGCGCGGCCGTGAGCTGCTGCTCGTCCTCGACAACTGCGAGCACGTCGTGGACGAGGCGGCCCGCGTCGCGGCGCTGCTCCTCGGCGCCTGCCCGGGTGTGCGGGTGCTCGCCACCAGCCGGGAGGGGCTCGGGATCACGGGAGAGGTCCTGTGGCCGGTGCCGCCGCTGGCCGCAGGGCCCGCCGCCACGCTCTTCGCGGACCGGGCGGCCGCCGTGCGGCCCGAGCTCGCGGGCCCCCGCGACGAGCACGCCCTGCGGCTGACCGACGAGATCTGCGCGGCGCTCGACGGCCTGCCCCTCGCGATCGAGCTGGCCGCGGCCCGGCTGCGCACCCTCACCCTGGACGAGCTCGCCGCCCGCCTCGGGGACCGCTTCCGGCTGCTCTCGCGCGGCGACCGTACGAAGGCACCCCGGCACCGCACGCTGCACGCGGTCGTGGAGTGGAGCTGGGAGCTGCTCGACGACGAGGAGCGGGAGCTGGCCCGACGGCTGACCGTGTTCTCCGGAGGGGCCACATCCGACGCCGTGGAGGCCGTCTGCGGGATCCCGTACCCCGAGGACCTGCTCGCCTCCCTCGCGGAGAAGTCGTTCCTCGACGTGACCGAGGGGCGCTACGACATGTTGCAGACCATCCGTGCGTTCTGTACCCGGGAGCTGGCCGGGGCGGGCGAGGAGGACCGGTTGCGGGCCGCGCACGCCGAGTACTTCCTGCGGCTGGCCGAGGCGGCCGAGCTACGCCTGCGCGGCGGCGAGCAGCTGCCCGCTCTCGCCGAACTCGACGCCGAGCAGCTGAACCTGGACGCGGCGCTGCGCCACCTGACCCGTACGGCGCCGCGCGACGGCCTCCGGCTGATGGCGGCGCTCGCCTGGTTCTGGCTGCTGCGCGGCCGCTACGGAGAGCGCAGGGAGCTGGCCGTCGACCTCCTCGCCGCGGTGGGCGCGGAGCCGCCGGAGGGCCTCTCCGAGGAGTACGTCCTGTGTCTGATCAACACGATCGCGGGTGACGGCACCGACCCCGACGAGCCGGCCCGCCTCGCGCGCGCGGACGCGCTGTTCGGCGGCCTCGAAGGGCCCTTGCGGCTGCCGTATCTGGTGGTGCTGTGGTCGATCGCGGGCGGTCCCGCGCGCGCCATGGAGGACCAGGTGAGGGAGCAGGTCGACGACCACCCTTGGGGCGTGGCCCTGCTGGATCTCGGGCTGGGTTTCCAGGATCTGTTCGCGGGCCGTGCCGAGGCCTCGGAGGCGGCTTTCGCCCGGGCGTTGGAGGGGTTCAGGACGACCGGGGACCGCTGGGGCATGGCCAACTGCCTCGATCCGCTGGGCATGTTCGCCGACTGGCGGGGCGAGCGGGGGCGGGCCATCGAACTGCTCGACGAAGGCCTCGCGCACGTAAGGGAGTTGGCGGCGCCCGAGGAGACCGCGGATCTGCTGCACCGGCGTGCCACGGTCCTCATGTACGGGGGTGACCTCGACGCGGCGGCCGCCCACTACGCGCGCTCCGCCGCCCTCGCCCGGGCCGTCGGTGTGCCCGACAAGGTGGCGACCGCGCGGCGTGGGCTCGGGGACGTGGCCCGGCTCCGCGGCGACACGGCACGCGCGCGTGCACAGTACGAAGCGGCTCTGGAGGCGTGCGCGGCGAACTGGTTCAGCCTCGGGGAGAGCGTGCGGATCCTGATCGGCCTGGGCCGTACCGCGCTCGCCGAGTCCCGCGCGGCGGAGGCCGCCGACTGGTTCGAGCAGGCCCGGGTGCTGGCTTCGGGTTCCGACGTGCGGGCCCCTGGCGTCGGCGGCGGCGTACCCGGCACCGGGGAACTGGCCGAGGTGGCCGAGGCGTTGGCCGCTGTCGCGCCGGACCCCGAGGCGGCAGTGCGGCTCCTGGGCGCCGCCCACGCCCTGCGCGGCACCCTCGTCGCCGACGATCCCGATGTCGTACCCCTCGCGGAGGCGGCCCGGGCGAAGCTCTCCCCCGACGCGTACGAGAAGGCCTTCGAGGAGGGACGGCACCTGCGGTCGGCGGCGGTCAGGAACGGTGGGCCGACGGCCGGGGACCGTACGCGGGCGGTCAGGGAACGGTAGGCGGACGGTCAGCGGCCGCCCCGAGGCTTTGCCGCATGACACACACGACGCGTACGAACACCGGATCGGCCCCTACGAAGAGCCCGCGCAGGGTCGCCACCCGCAGCCTCGCCCACCTGGACGTCCTGATCTCGGGCGCCAGTGTCGCGGGCCCCGCCCTCGCCCTGTGGCTGGCCCGCTACGGAGCGCGGGTCACCGTCCTGGAGAAGGCGCCCGCCCTGCGCGAGGGCGGCTTCGCGGTCGATTTCCGGGGCGATGTGCACCGCACCGTGCTGCGCCGCATGGGCATCTGGGACGAGGTCCACCGCCGTCAGACGCACATGGGCCGCCAGACCGTCGTGGAGGCCGACGACACGGAACGGGTCGCCCTGCCCTCGTTCTTCATGAGCGGCGACGTGGAGATCTTCCGCGGCGACCTCTCCAAGATCCTGTACGAGCGCACCGCGGACCGGGTCGAGTACGTCTTCGGAGACTCCGTCGCCACGCTGACCGAGGACTCCGAAGGCGTCGACGTGACCTTCGACCACGGCGCGCCCCGCCGCTTCGACCTGGTGGTCGGCGCCGACGGGCTGCACTCGCACACCCGCCGTCTGGTCTTCGGCGACGAGTCGCGGTACCTGCGCTTCCTGGGCTACTACGTGGCGGGCTTCGGCATCCCCAACCACCTCGGCCTCGACCGCACCGCCCGCCTCTACAGCGAGCCCGGCCGCACCGTCGTGATCAGCAACTACGACGGCGACCCGGACAGGGCGGGAGTGGGCCTGATCTTCCGGTCCGACCGGCTCGACCACGACCGGCACGACATCGCGCAGCAGAAGAAGATCCTCGCGGACCGGTTCGCGGACATGGGCTGGAAGCACGCCCCCAAGGCCCTGGAAGGCCTGGAGAGCGCCGACGACCTGTACTTCGACGCCATCGCCCAGATCCACGTCGACCGGCTCTCCAAGGGCCGTGTGGTGCTTCTGGGCGACGCCGGGTACGGCGCCACGATGGGCGGCATCGGGACGGGCACGGCGCTGGTGTCCGCGTACGTCCTGGCCGGTGAGCTCGCGGCCACCGGGGGCGACCACCGGGCCGGCTTCGCCGCGTACGAGGCGGAGATCCGCGACTATGCCAAGGGCTGCCAGAAGACCGCCGACAACGCCGGGCCCTTCCTCGCCCCGCCGACCGAGAAGAAGATCCGCAGCCGCGACCGCGCGTATCGCGTGCTCGGCTCCCGGCTGCTCGCGGGCCTCTTCAAGAAGCTGACGGAGAAGGCCGCGAGCGACCTCGTGCTCAAGGACTACGCGCCCGTGGACCGCCAGCCGTGATCCACCGGGCCGATCCCGCCGCCGAGGGCGAACCCGGCGGCGATCGCCCCGGTCACGTACTCCTTGGCGGCCGTGACGGCCTCCGGGACGCTCCGCCCCTTGGCCAGCTGCGCCGCGATCGCGCTGGCCAGGGTGCAGCCCGTGCCGTGCGTGTGGCGGTTGTCGTGGCGCGGGGCGCGCAGGACGTGCTCTTCGGAGCCGTCGGTGAGCAGGTCCACGGCGTCGCCGCTGAGGTGGCCGCCCTTGATGAGCACCCACTGCGGGCCGTACGCGAGGACGGCGTCGGCAGCGCGGCGCAGGCCGTCCTCCGAGTCGACGACGACACCGGTGAGTTGGGCGACCTCGTCGAGGTTGGGTGTCGCGACCGTGGCGACCGGCAGCAGCTTCGTGCGCACCGAGTCCAGCGCGGACACCGCGAGCAGCGAGTCGCCGTGCTTGGAGACGCCGACCGGGTCGACGACCGCGGGGGCGTCCGTGCCCGCGAGCAAGTCGGCGACCGCCTCGACCAGTTCGGCGGAGGCGAGCATGCCGGTCTTCACCGCCTGTACGCCGATGTCGTCGACGACGCTGCGGTACTGGGCCCGCACCGCCTCCACCGGAAGCTCCCAGAAGCCCTGCACGCCCAGTGAGTTCTGCGCGGTGACGGCCGTGACGACGCTCATGCCGTGCGTGCCGAGGGCGAGCATCGTCTTCAGGTCGGCCTGGATGCCCGCGCCGCCGCCCGAGTCGGACCCGGCGACGGTCAGGACCCTCGGCGGCGCGCTGGTCCTCGGCAGGCCGGTCACTCGGACTCTCCGTTGTCCCCGAAGTGGTCCCAGCCCTTGCTGGTCCACGGGGCGCCGTCCACGGTCACCTGGGGCAGCGCGGAGGGGTTGAGGACCTCTCCGATGACCTTCCAGCGGGCGGGGAGCTTCACGTCCGGCGGGAACGTCGCGACGATCGCGTGGTCCTCGCCGCCGTTCAGCACCCACTGCAGCGGGTCGACGCCGACGGCCTGCCCGATGTCGTTCATCTGGGAGGGCACGTCGACGTCTCCGGAGCGGATGTCGATCCGCACCTTGCTGGACTCGGCGATGTGTCCGAGGTCGGCGATGAGGCCGTCGCTGACGTCCGTCATGGAGGTCGCGCCGAGGCCCGCGGCCGCGGGGCCCGCGTGGTACGGCGGTTCGGGCCTGCGGTGGGCCTCCACGAAGGCGCGCGGCGAGCGGAAGCCGCGGGAGAGCACGGCGTGCCCGGCGGCGGACCAGCCGAGCCAGCCCGTCACGGCGACGACGTCGCCCGGCTGCGCGCCCGCGCGCGTGACGGGTTCGTGGTTGCGCAGGTCGCCCAGCGCGGTGATCGCGACGGTGATTGTGTCGCCGCGCACGACGTCGCCGCCCACCACGGCCGCGCCCGCGACCTGGCACTCGTCCCTGAGGCCGTCCATCAGCTCGGTGGGCCAGCTCGCGGGGAGCTCCGCGGGCACGACCAGGCCGAGGAGCAGCGCGGTCGGCACGGCGCCCATGGCCGCGATGTCGGCGAGGTTCTGCGCGGCGGCCTTGCGGCCCACGTCGTACGCGGTGGACCAGTCGCGGCGGAAGTGCCGCCCCTCCAGGAGGATGTCGGTGCTCGCCACGACCCTGCGGTCCGGAGCGGACACGACCGCGGCGTCATCGCCCGGGCCGAGCCGTACGGCCGGAGTGGTGGTGAGCCGCGAGGTGAGCTCTCTGATGAGCCCGAACTCCCCCAACTCGCCCACGGATCCCTTCACCGAGTCTCACCATGCCCTTTCACGCTGCTCGGCCCCCGGTCGCGAGCCGTCTCTGTCATCGGTACGGTCGACGTGACCGTCGACTTCTGCTGTCCGTCCGCCACGATGTGCGCGCCACAGGTCACGCGGGTCTCCCCGTGACGAGCGGCGACGCGGTACCGTGGCGTCCCTTTCTCCCCCCACATGATCCTCGTGGCCGCCCTGGAGGTTCCGTGGTACAGGCGTACATCCTGATCCAGACCGAGGTCGGCAAGGCGTCGACCGTCGCCGAGCTGATCGGCAAGATCCCGGGAGTGATCCAGGCCGAGGACGTGACCGGACCCTACGATGTCATCGTGCGCGCGCAGGCGGACACGGTCGACGAACTCGGCCGCATGGTGGTCGCCAAGGTCCAGCAAGTGGACGGCATCACCCGAACCCTGACCTGCCCGGTCGTGCACTTGTAGCCCCCGTCTACCCTGGCCCGGTGAACTTCCCCCGTCTCCGGCGCCGCTGCCTCACAGGAACGTCCGCCCTCGCACTGTTGATCACGACGGCGGCCTGCTCATCTTCGGACGACGAGGCGTCGGTGGTGGTTCCGTCCCCGGCCGCGAAGGCCGCGGGACTCTGCCGGGACCTGCACGAGAAGCTCCCGGAGAAGGTCGACGGTCTCGGGCGGACCGACCCCGGGCCGAAGTCCGAGCTGACCGCGGGGTGGGGAGACCCGGCGATCATACTGCGCTGCGGTGTGGAGCGGCCCCCGGAGATGATCGACTTCGCGTACGCCGAGAAGAACAGCGTGAACGTGAACGGTGTCGCCTGGCTGCTGCAGAAGCACGACGACGGCTCCTACACCTTCACCACCGGGGCGCGCCTCGCCTATGTGGAGGTGACGCTGCCTGCGGAGCGGGCGGGGGGCGGCCTCAGTCCGCTCACGGACTTCGCCGCCCCCATCAAGCAGACGATCCCCAAGGGGGTCGCCCCCTGACGGGGGCGGCACCTCGGGCGTGGGTCAGCGCAGGCCCGTGGAGCGGTTGAGGGCCGCCTGGATGAGGCGGTCCACCAGCTCCGGGTAGCTGACGCCACTCTTCTCCCACATCTGCGGGTACATCGAGATGGGCGTGAAGCCCGGCATGGTGTTGATCTCGTTGATCACGAACCGGCCGTCCTCGGTGAGGAAGAAGTCCGCGCGCACCAGGCCCTCGCAGGACGCCGCCTCGAACGCCTCGACGGCGAGCCGCTGGATCTCCGCGGTCTGCTCGGGCGTCAGCGGCGCGGGCACGATGCCGGGCGTCGAGTCGATGTACTTCGCCTCGAAGTCGTAGTAGTCGTGCGTCTGCACGGGCGGGATCTCGGCCGGGACGCTCGCGCGCGGCCCGTCCTCGAACTCCAGGACGCCGCACTCGATCTCACGGCCGCGCAGCAGCGCCTCGACGATGATCTTGGGGTCGTGGCGCTGTGCCTCGGCGATGGCCTCGTCGAGACCGTCGAAGGAGTCGACCTTCGTGATGCCGATCGAGGAGCCCGCGCGCGCGGGCTTGATGAACAGCGGCCAGCCGTGCTCGCCGGCGAAGTCCGCGATGCGCTGCCGGGCGCCCGCCTCGTCCTGCCGCCACTCGCGCGGGCGGATCACCAGGTACGGGCCGACGTTCAGCCCGAAGGAGGCGAACACCCGCTTCATGTAGTCCTTGTCCTGGCCGACGGCCGAGGCGAGGACTCCGGAGCCGACGTAGGGCACTCCGGAGAGTTCGAGCAGGCCCTGGAGGGTGCCGTCCTCTCCGTAGGGACCGTGCAGCATCGGGAAGACGACGTCGACCTCGCCGAGCGCCTTGGGCACGGAGCCGGGCTCGCTGTAGACGACCTCGCGGTTGCCGGGGTCGACCGGGAGCACGACGCCGCCTTCTACGGAGTCGGCGATCTCGGCGACGTTCGGCATCCGGCGGTCGGCGATGGCCATCCGCTCGGGCTCGTCGGCGGTCAGCGCCCAACGGCCGTCCGTGGTGATGCCGATCGGCAGGACGTCGTACTTGGAGCGGTCGATCGCGCGCAGCACGGCACCGGCCGTGACGACGGAGATGCCGTGCTCCGAGCTGCGGCCGCCGAACACGACGGCCACACGCGGCTTG
This sequence comes from Streptomyces sp. NPDC039480, assembly GCF_055597165.1. Taxonomy (NCBI): domain Bacteria; kingdom Bacillati; phylum Actinomycetota; class Actinomycetes; order Kitasatosporales; family Streptomycetaceae; genus Streptomyces; species Streptomyces sp. NPDC039480. Next base: position 196,716 of record NZ_JBVITX010000010.1, read on the forward strand.
CGGAGCGGCTGCTCAGGGCTCTGGGGGAGGTTCTCGCTGCTCATATCGCGTTGAGAGTACCCGCTGGTCCCGCAGTAGTCAGTCGGCGCCGTCAGCGGCGCTCGGGCTTGGCGCTGCGCGACATGAGGTCCTTGAGGGCGACCACCGGGGGCGTGCCCTCGTGCACGATGCCCACGACCGTCTCGGTGATCGGCATGTCGACGCCGTGCCTGCGGGCCAGATCCAGCACGGACTCGCAGGACTTGACGCCCTCGGCGGTCTGCTTGGTGACCGCGATGGTCTCCTGGAGGGTCATGCCCTTGCCGAGGTTGGTGCCGAAGGTGTGGTTGCGCGACAGCGGCGACGAGCAGGTGGCCACCAGGTCGCCGAGGCCCGCGAGTCCGGAGAACGTGAGCGGGTCGGCGCCCATGGCGAGTCCGAGCCGGGTGGTCTCGGCGAGGCCGCGCGTGATGAGCGAGCCCTTGGCGTTGTCGCCGAGGCCCATGCCGTCCGCGATGCCCACGGCGAGACCGATGACATTCTTCACGGCGCCGCCGAGCTCGCAGCCGACCACGTCGGTGTTCGTGTACGGGCGGAAGTACGGCGTGTGGCAGGCCGTCTGGAGGCGCTGCGCGACGGCTTCGTCCCGGCAGGCGACCACGGCGGCGGCGGGCTGGCGGGCGGCGATCTCACGGGCGAGGTTGGGGCCCGTGACGACGGCGATCCGGTCCGTGGGGACCTTCGTGACGTCCTCGACGACCTCGCTCATCCGCATGGCGGAGCCCAGTTCGACGCCCTTCATGAGGGAGACGAGGACGGTCTCGGGGGCGAGCAGCGGGGCCCACTCGGCGAGGTTGGCGCGCAGGGTCTGCGACGGTACGGCGAGGACGGTGAAGTCGGCGTCCGCGGCGGCCTCGGCCGGGTCGGTGGTCGCCCGGAGGTTCTCCGGGAGCCGCACGCCGGGGAGGTAGTCCGGGTTGGTCCGCGTGGAGTTGACCGCGTCGGCGAGTTCGGCGCGGCGGCCCCACAGGGTGACGTCACAGCCCGCGTCGGCGAGCACCATGCCGAAGGCCGTGCCCCAGGAGCCCGTTCCGAAGACGGCGGCCTTCACGGGCTCTGCCGAGTTCACGGGGTTCGTCACTTGCTGTCCTCCGAGGTGTTCTTCGTGGTGCTCTCTGTGGTGCCCTGCGCGGCGCGGCAGCGCGCTGCCCTGCGTCGCTGCTCCTGCCGGGCCCTGCGCGGGTCGTACGGCGTCTCGGGGGCCTTCTCGCCCCGGATCTCCTCCAGGAGTTCGGTGATCGCGGCCATGATGGTCTCGGTCACCTCGCGCAGCACCTCGGGCGTCGGCTCCTTGTCGTGGAAGCGCGACAGGTCGACGGGCGGGCCCGCCTTCACCTGGAGGGTCTTCCGCGGGAAGAAGGCGGGCTTCTTGCTGTACGGCGGAAGAGCGAGGTTGGCGCCCCACTGCGCGACGGGAATCACCGGGCACTTGGTCTCCAGAGCGACCCGCGCGGCACCGGACTTGGCGGTCATCGGCCACATGTCGGGGTCCCTGGTGAGGGTGCCTTCGGGGTAGAAGGCGACGCACTCGCCGCGCGCGATGGCGTCGACGGCGGCGCGGAAGGCGTCGAGCGCGTTCGTGGTCTCGCGGTAGACCGGGATCTGGCCCGTGCCCTTCATCACCTTGGCGACGAATCCGCCCTTGAAAAGCGCGTCCTTTGCCAGGAATCGCGGCACTCGCCCCGTGTTGTACTGGTAGTGCGCGTACGAGAACGGGTCGATATGCGAGTTGTGATTCACCGCGGTGATGAATCCACCGTCGGCCGGAATGTGCTCCATTCCACGCCAGTCCCGCTTGAACAGAACCACGAGCGGCGGTTTTGCAATGACCGCCGCAAGGCGGTACCAGAAGCCGATTCTGCGGCGGGACACTCGGACACCTTCCTCCATGAACCTGGCCGGCCGCACAAGTGTCGCCCCAGGCTGCCGGTCTGTCGAGAACACCGTACGCCCACCCGTCTCCGGCCACCGCCCCTCGTCCGTCGGCAGGTCACAATGGGCGCGACGCGAAGGACGGAGCGCTCGTGCAATGGACCCTGGTCATACCCGTGAAATCGCTGGCGCGCGCCAAAAGCAGGCTCGCCGCCGCGTCCGGGGACGGTCTGCGCCCGGGTCTCGCCCTGGCATTCGCACAGGACACCGTGGCCGCCGCGGCGGCATGCCGGGCGGTGCGGGATGTGGCGGTCGTCACGGACGACTCTCTGGCAGGCCGGGAGCTCGCGGCGCTGGGCGCCCGAATTCTCGCCGACGAGCCCGGAGGGGGCCTGAACGCCGCACTGGCGCACGGGGCGGCCCGGGTGCGCGCCGAGCGGCCCGACGCGGCCGTCGCGGCCCTGAACGCCGACCTGCCCGCACTGCGCCCCATGGAATTGGCCCGCGCTCTCGACAGTGCCGCCGCATTTCCCCGCGCATTCATGCCGGATGCCGCAGGAATCGGGACGACGCTGCTGTGCGCGACGCCGGGGACGCAATTGCGTCCCGCTTTCGGGCCGGACTCGCGGGCCCGGCATTCGGCGTCCGGGGCCGTGGAACTCGGACTCGACGGGATCGATTCCGTACGCCAGGACGTGGACACCGGGGAGGACCTGCGGGCCGCTCTCGCACTCGGCGTGGGGCCGCGCACCGCCGCGGCCGCGGCGCGCCTGCTCATCGCCGACTGAGTACGCTGCTTTCCATGCAGGCGACCGCGTACACGTACGACTCCGAGACCCGCAGCGGCAGTGTGCTGCTCGACGACGGGACTCCCGTGCCCTTCGATGCGCCCGCTTTCGATGCGGGCGGGCTGCGGCTGCTGCGGCCGGGGCAGCGGGTACGCATCGAGGTCACCGACGAGGGCGACGCGCGCCGCATCACCCTGGTGACCCTGCAGACGTTCTGAGGTCCGTCCGGGCGCACGACGCGGGCCGGGCTCCCCCGTGGGAGCCCGGCCCGGCGCGTGAGTGCCCTCGTGCCCTACTTCTTGCGGGCCGTGGTCTTCTTGGCGGTCGTCTTGCGCGCCGTGGACTTCTTGGCGGGCGCCTTCTTGGCCGTGGCCTTCTTCGCCGGCGCGGTCTTCTTGGCGGTGGCCTTCTTGGCCGCCGGCGTCGCCTTCTTGGCGGTGGTGGCCTTCTTCGCCGCCGCAGGGGTGGCCTTCTTGGCCGTCGACTTCGTGGCGGTCTTCTTCGCCGTCGCCGTCGCCTTCTTGGCAGTCGCCGTGGCCTTCTTGGCGGTGGCGGTGCTCTTCTTCGCGGCGGTCTTCTTGGCGGTGGTGGCCTTCTTCGCCGCCGGGGTCGCCTTCTTCGCGGTGGCCTTCTTGGCCGCGGCCTTCTTGACCGTCGCCGAAGCGCCGCCGGTCAGGCTGCCCTTGGGCGCCTTCTTGACCGCGACATCGTTCTTCGGGAGCTTCTTCGAGCCGCTGACCAGGTCCTTGAAGCCCTGACCGGCGCGGAAGCGCGGCACCGAGGTCTTCTTGACGCGCACGCGCTCCCCGGTCTGGGGGTTGCGGGCGTAACGGGCCGGGCGGTCGACCTTCTCGAACGAGCCGAAGCCGGTGACCGAAACACGGTCCCCGCCGACCACGGCACGGACGACGGCGTCCAGGACCGCGTCGACGGCGTCGGCGGCCTGCTGGCGGCCTCCAACCTTGTCGGCAATCGCTTCTACGAGCTGCGCCTTGTTCACGTCTTCCCCTTCGGAGACATTGCCGGGAGCGAAATACTCCGGCTTTTTCGCACGTTAGGCAGATATATACCGCAAATCAAACACGAAACGGGCTAATCACCCTTGTGCCGCAACGAAGTGGCCCATCTCGGAGTTCCTCGAAGGCCCGTTGAGGCTGCGACTCAGGGGTCTTGGGGGAATCGGCCCTCGTCTGCTTCGTCGAGGGACGCCATCAATCGCTCCAGACGCCTTGCCGCATCGGCGAGATCGTGTTTGGCCGCGGCCGTAATGACCAGCAGCTTCCGGGTCAGCGCCATCCGTACGCCCTCCGGGACTTGCAGTGCGCGCACTCGGGAGTGCGCTTCCTTCAGTTGGTCCGCGACGAGCCCGTAGAGCTCGAGTTGGCTGTCACGTCCCATGCACCGATTGTGCCATCTGGGGCGAGTTGTCGCCTCCGCAGGGGGTAACTGCCGCCGTCCGCCGCCTTCCTGAGGGTACCCCGTCGCGCCGAGTACAAGGGGATTTCCAGCCTCTTCTTCCTTCCCGGACAAGGGAGTTGAGTCCACCCGTTCAGGTCAGCGGGGCCCTCTCGGGAGGCACACACAGATGTACCCCCAACCGTCCACGATTGGGGGTACAGCAGGCTGTTGTGAGGTGTTGCGGGCTGTCAGACCTGAACGGTCCGCGGCTTGTACGAGGGGCGCCCGGTCTCGTACGCGGCGATGTCCGGCTCGTTCCGCAGCGTGATGCTGATGTCGTCCAGGCCGTTCAGGAGCCGCCAGCGGGCGTTCTCGTCGAGTTCGAAGTCGGCGGTGACGCCCTCGGCGCGGACCTGGCGGTCCTCCAGGTCGACGGTGATCTCGGCCTGCGGGTCCCGCTCGGTCAGCTCCCAGAGCGCGTCCACGACCTTCTGGTCGAGCACGACGGTGAGCAGGCCGTTCTTCAGCGAGTTGCCGCGGAAGATGTCGGCGAAGCGGGACGAGATGACGGCCTTGAAGCCGAAGTTCTGCAGCGCCCACACGGCGTGCTCGCGGGAGGAGCCGGTGCCGAAGTCGGGTCCGGCGACCAGGACCGTGGAGCCCTGCCGCTCGGGACGGTTGAGGACGAACTCGGGGTCCTTGCGCCAGGCCTCGAAGAGCCCGTCCTCGAAGCCGTCCCTGGTGACCTTCTTGAGCCAGTGGGCGGGGATGATCTGGTCGGTGTCCACGTTGCTGCGGCGCAGCGGGACGGCCCGGCCGGTGTGCTTGGTGAATGCTTCCATGGTTATCGGGCTCCGGCGGTCACGGGGGCATCGGACAGGTCGGCGGGCGAGGCGAGGTGGCCGGTGACCGCGGTGGCGGCGGCGACCTGCGGGGAGACCAGATGGGTGCGTCCGCCCTTGCCCTGCCTGCCCTCGAAGTTGCGGTTCGACGTCGAGGCCGAGCGCTCGCCGGGCGCCAGTTGGTCGGGGTTCATGCCCAGACACATCGAGCAGCCGGCGTGCCGCCATTCGGCCCCCGCGGCGATGAAGACCTTGTCCAGGCCCTCCGCGACGGCCTCCAGGGAGACCCGGACCGAGCCGGGGACGACCAGCATCCGCACGCCGTCGGCGACTTTGCGGCCCTCGACGACGGAGGCCGCCGCGCGCAGGTCCTCGATGCGGCCGTTGGTGCAGGAGCCTACGAAGACGGTGTCGACCTTGATGTCGCGCAGCGGCTGCCCCGCGGTCAACCCCATGTACTCCAGGGCCTTTTCGGCGGCGTACCGCTCCGAAGCGTCTTCGTACGAAGCCGGGTCGGGGACGCTCGCCGAAAGGGGCGCTCCCTGGCCCGGGTTGGTGCCCCAGGTGACGAACGGCGCCAGCGAGGTGGCGTCGATGTAGACCTCGGCGTCGAAGACCGCGTCGTCGTCGGTCTTCAGCGTCTTCCAGTACGCCACCGCGGCGTCCCAGTCCTCGCCCTGCGGTGCGTGGGCGCGGCCCTTGATGTAGTCGAAGGTGGTCGCGTCCGGGGCGATCATCCCGGCGCGGGCGCCCGCCTCGATGGACATGTTGCAGATGGTCATCCGCGCCTCCATCGAGAGCTTCTCGATGGCGGAGCCGCGGTACTCCAGGACGTAGCCCTGGCCGCCGCCGGTGCCGATCTTCGTGATGATGGCGAGGATCAGGTCCTTGGCCGTGACGTCGTCGGGCAGCTCGCCGTCGACGGTGATGGCCATGGTCTTGGGGCGGGCCATCGGCAGCGTCTGGGTGGCGAGGACGTGCTCGACCTGGGAGGTGCCGATGCCGAACGCCAGCGCGCCGAAGGCGCCGTGGGTGGAGGTGTGCGAGTCGCCGCAGACGACGGTGGTGCCGGGCTGGGTCAGTCCCAGCTGGGGTCCCACCACGTGGACGACGCCCTGCTCGACGTCGCCCAGCGGGTGCAGGCGTACGCCGAACTCGGCGCAGTTCTTGCGCAGCGTCTCCAGCTGGGCCCGCGAGACCGGGTCGGCGATGGGCTTGTCGATGTCGAGGGTCGGGGTGTTGTGGTCCTCGGTGGCGATGGTGAGGTCGAGCCGCCGCACCTGACGGCCGGCCTGGCGGAGGCCGTCGAAGGCCTGGGGGCTGGTCACCTCGTGCAGCAGGTGCAGATCGATGTAGAGGAGGTCGGGCTCGCCCTCGGCGCGCCGGACGACGTGGTCGTCCCAGACCTTCTCCGCGAGTGTCCTACCCATCGCTTTCCCTCCGACCGGCCGCTTCGCCGGCCCAACTAGAGAATCTGTTCGCCGACGCGCGTACCCCTCGTGCCGCACGTCGGCCGCGAAATCCGTTGGTCCGCGGATCGCTCGTACAGAGTGGCGCGTCTCGCAGAAAATTGAACTTGCGTTTCACAGAGTGAGACGCGAGTATCGACGCATGGACAACTCTAGCGGCGTCGGCGTTCTGGACAAGGCGGCCCTTGTCTTGAGCGCTCTGGAGTCCGGTCCGGCCACCCTCGCGGGCTTGGTCGCGGCCACCGGGCTCGCACGACCCACGGCTCACCGACTGGCCGTGGCACTGGAACACCACCGGATGGTGGCGCGGGACATGCAGGGCCGTTTCATTCTGGGCCCGCGCCTCGCGGAGCTCGCGGCGGCGGCGGGCGAGGACCGCCTGCTCGCCACGGCGGGCCCGGTCCTCACGCACCTGCGCGACGTCACGGGCGAGAGCGCGCAGCTGTACCGCCGGCAGGGCGACATGCGTATCTGCGTGGCCGCGGCCGAGCGCCTCTCGGGCCTGAGGGACACCGTCCCCGTCGGCTCGACGCTCACCATGAAGGCGGGCTCGTCGGCCCAGATCCTGATGGCCTGGGAGGAGCCGGAGCGCCTGCACCGCGGCCTCCAAGGCGCCCGTTTCACGGCCACGGCCCTTTCGGGTGTACGCCGCCGTGGCTGGGCCCAGTCGATCGGCGAGCGCGAGCCGGGCGTCGCGTCCGTCTCGGCGCCCGTGCGCGGCCCCTCGAACCGCGTGGTGGCCGCCGTCTCGGTCTCCGGACCCATCGAGCGCCTGACCCGCCACCCCGGCCGTATGCACGCGCAGGCGGTCATCGACGCGGCGGGCCGCCTCTCCGAGGCCCTGCGCCGCTCGGGCTGACACACGGCCCGGCGCTCAGCGCGCCGGACAGCGCCCGTCGCACGCAGCACAGCGCCGGAAGGAGCCGCCCCAACGCCGCGGCGGCCCCTTCCGGCGCTTCTTTGTGCGCCCAGGCCGTCGTCAGGCCACCTTCAGGCGGTCGGCGGCCCGGTCTCCGCGGCGGCCGACGGGGATCACGCCCAGGGCCTCCCCCAGACCGAACGCCGGCATGTTGATGTAGACCGCCTCGTGGGCACCGGCCGGCACGACGAACGTCTCGTGCCAGAAGCCGACCTTCCCCTTGCCCTCCCTGATGCGGCGGTTCAAGGCCGCCCACGCGGGCCGGTGCTCCTTGTCCCGGTCCTCCGCGTACGCCAGCAGCTTCTCCTGCGACTCCCAGTACTGCACGACGTACACCAGACGCGGTCCGCCGAGCAGCAGCCGGTACCCCAGCAGTCCGCTCTCCCGGTCCCGCGACAGTTCCTTGAGCATGCGCGGCATGGCCACGGCGACGGGCCACCAACTGCGCACGGCACGGTAGTTGTTGATGCGCATCCCGATGTGGAAGACGACGACGCCCTCCTGCGCGTCCGCGGTCATGCGCCCCTCGATCGGCTTGCTGCTCATGGTGTTTCCCCCTTGGCATGGCTGTGGCCGAGCGTTGGATAGTTCCGCTATCCATGTTTGGATAGTGCCACTCCCCAAAGGGAGGCGCAAGAGGAGGCACGACCGATGAAGCTGGCGGAGCTGAGCAGGCTCAGCGGGATCCCCACGGCCACGATCAAGTACTACCTGCGCGAGGGGCTGCTCCCGCCGGGCCGTCGCGTGACGGCGACGCAGGCGGAGTACGACGACGGGCATCTGCGGCGGCTCCGGCTCGTGCGGGCGCTGATCCAGGTGGGCCGGGTCCCTGTCGCGTCGGCGCGTGAGGTCCTGACCGCCCTGGAGGACGAGTCCCTGGACCACAACTCCCGTCTGGGCACGGCCGTCTGGGCCCTGCCGCACACCGCGGAGTCCGCCGGGCAGGACGTGGCGCAGCAGGAGGAGGCAGGGCGGACGGTGGACGCGTTGCTGGTGCGTCTCGGCTGGGAGACCGCCGTGGAGTACGGGGCCGAGTCCCCGGCCTACCGGATGCTGGTGACCGCGGTCGCCGCCCTGACGCGGCTCGGCTACCCGTGCTCGGTGGACGACTTGGCGCCCTACGCGCGCGTAGGGGGCCAACTGGCCGCGACCGACCTGGATTTGATCGAGCGGTTCGACTCGCCCGACGAGCAGTTGGAGGCGGCGGTCGCTCTGACGGTGCTGTACGAGCCGGTGCTGCTGAGCCTGCGCCGCATCGCGCAGGCGGAGGAGTCCCGCCGCCGCTTCGGGCAGCAGTGCCCGGGGGAATGACGAAGGGGCCCTCCCTCACGGGAAGGCCCCTTGCCGTTTCTGTACCCCCGACCGGATTCGAACCGGCGCTACCGCCTTGAGAGGGCGGCGTGCTAGGCCGCTACACAACGGGGGCGAGGATCTTGCGTCACCGCGTGATCCAGCTGGGCTACCAGGACTCGAACCTAAACTAACGGAACCAGAAACCGTCGTGCTGCCAATTACACCATAGCCCAATGTGGTCTAGACCATGCCTAGTACCTACAGTACCCCCGACCGGATTCGAACCGGCGCTACCGCCTTGAGAGGGCGGCGTGCTAGGCCGCTACACAACGGGGGCCCTAGCGATCCTGCATCAGTGACAGTGGGTGCGACCCGATCTGTCCCCGCGGGAAGGATCTGTACCCCCGACCGGATTCGAACCGGCGCTACCGCCTTGAGAGGGCGGCGTGCTAGGCCGCTACACAACGGGGGCATTGTGGATGAGATCCACAGTTTGCAGATGAGCTCTGCGAGCTGGCCTACCAGGACTCGAACCTAGACTAACGGAACCAGAAACCGTCGTGCTGCCAATTACACCATAGGCCATCAAAGCGCCACCCCCGGAAGGGGTTTTGTTTGACTTGCGCTTCCCGGCCGGACCTTTCGGCCCTCTCGGGCGGCGCAGGAAGAACATTACCCGAAGGTGGACGGCGCTCCAAAACGGGTATCCCCACGCAGCAGCGCGGGGAGCTCGGAGAGGTCCTTGATGCGGTGCACTCCGGTCGGGCCGTCCCCCGCCGTGCCGCTGCGGTCGAGCCAGATCCCGACGAGGCCGGCGTCCCTCGCGCCCCTGGCGTCGATCTCCGGCTGGTCGCCGACGTAGGCGATCTCGGCGGGCGCCAGGCCCAGGTGTGCGCAGACCGCGAGGAACGCCTCGGCTGCGGGCTTGGACACGCCCAGGTCGGCGGCGCACAGCACGGCCTCGAAACGGTCGCGGACGCCGAGCAGGCGCAGCTTGCGCTCCTGGACGAACAGGGCGGAGTTGGAGAGCACCGCGTGGCGGTAGTCGCCGGCGAGGGCGTCCAGGGTGGGCACGGTGTCGGGGAAGAGGGACCAGGCCGATTCGTAGTGACCGACGTAACGGTCGAACCAGGCGTCGGCGTCGGCGTCGCTCAGTCCGGGGGCGTCGAGGAAGTCCCGCACCCGATCGCGGCGCTGCTCCTCGAAGGTCACGCCACCGGCGCCGAAGCGGGCCCAGTGCCGCTCGGTGAGCTCCCGCCACCGCCCGAGGGCCCGCTCCGCGGACTCGTACCGCTCCAGGAGTCCCTCGGCGGTGAGATGCGCGTGCATGCCGGCGCTGTCGGCGCGCGCGTAGTCGAAGATGGTGTCGTCGATGTCCCAGACCACGGCTCTGATCGGCATGGTTCGACCGTATGCGAAGGACCCGGGAGCCGTGGTGGCTTCCGGGTCCTTCGGCTGCGTACGCGCTGCTACGCGGTGAGCTTCGGCTGCGTACGCGCTGCTACGCGGTGAGCTTCGCCAGGGCCGCGTCGATGCGGGTCAGCGTCTTCTCCTTGCCCAGGATCTCCAGGGACTCGAAGAGGGGCAGGCCGATCGTGCGGCCGGTGACGGCCACGCGGACGGGGGCCTGGGCCTTGCCGAGCTTCAGGCCGTGCTCCTCGCCGGCGGCCAGGACGGCCTCCTTGAGGGACTCGGGGGAGGTCCAGTCGGCCGCCTCCAGCTTGGCGCGGGCCGTGCGCAGAAGGGCGTCGGAGCCCTCCTTCATGGCCTTCGTCCAGCTGGCCTCGTCGAAGACCGGCTCCGGGAGGAAGAGGAAGTCGACGTTGTCGGTGATCTCGGAGAGGACCTTGAGGCGGGTCTGCGCGTGCGGCGCGATGGCCTGCCAGGCCGCCTCGTCGAAGTCCTCGGGCGCCCAGTTGGCGTGCGGGGCCTGCAGCCACGGCTCGCAGGCCTCGGCGAAGGCCTTCACGTCCAGCATGCGGATGTGGTCGGCGTTGATCGCCTCGGCCTTCTTGAGGTCGAAGCGGGCCGGGTTCGCGTTGACGTCCGCGAGGTCGAACTTCGCGACCATGTCGGAGATCGAGAAGACGTCCTGGTCCGCGGAGAACGACCAGCCGAGGAGCGACAGGTAGTTCAGGAGGCCCTCGGGCAGGAAGCCGCGCTCGCGGTAGAGGTTGAGGGACGCCTGCGGGTCGCGCTTGGAGAGCTTCTTGTTGCCCTCGCCCATGACGTACGGCAGGTGGCCGAACTCGGGGATCGCCTTCGCGACGCCGAGTTCGATCAGCGCCTTGTAGAGCGCGATCTGGCGCGGGGTGGAGGAGAGCAGGTCCTCGCCGCGCAGGACGTGGGTGATCTCCATCAGGGCGTCGTCGACCGGGTTGACCAGCGTGTACAACGGGGCGCCGTTGGCACGCACGATGCCGTAGTCGGTGACGTTCTCCGCCTGGACGGTGATCTCGCCGCGGACCAGGTCGGTGAAGGTGGTGGCCTCGTCCGGCATGCGGAAGCGGACGATGTGGCTGCGGCCCTCGGTCTCGTACGCCTGCTTCTGCTCGGCGGTGAGGTCGCGGCAGTGGCCGTCGTAACCGGACGGCTTGCCGGCGGCGCGGGCGGCCTCGCGGCGGGCGTCCAGCTCCTCGGTGGTGCAGTAGCAGGGGTAGGCGTAGCCGCCGTCCAGGAGCTTGGCCGCGACGTCCCGGTAGATGTCCATGCGCTGCGACTGGCGGTACGGCGCGTGCGGGCCGCCGATCTCGGGGCCCTCGTCCCAGTCGAAGCCCAACCAGCGCATCGAGTCGAGGAGCTGCTCGTACGACTCCTCGGAGTCGCGCGCGGCGTCGGTGTCCTCGATGCGGAAGACCAGGGTGCCTTCGTTGTGCCGGGCGAAGGCCCAGTTGAAGAGGGCGGTGCGGACCAGGCCCACGTGGGGGTTGCCGGTCGGCGAGGGACAGAACCGTACGCGTACGGGGGTCGCGTTAGCCACGCTTGATCACCTTGTTGGTGAGAGTGCCGATGCCTTCGATGGTGACGGCGACCTCGTCGCCGACATTGAGCGGCCCGACGCCTGCCGGGGTGCCCGTGAGGATGACGTCGCCGGGGAGCAGCGTCATGGCCTCGGAGATGTGCACGATCAGGTCCTCGACGGAGCGGACCATCTCGGCCGTACGCCCCAGCTGGCGCTGTTCGCCGTTGACCGTGCACTGGATGGTGAGGTCGGAGGGGTCGAGGTCGGTCTCCACCCAGGGGCCGAGCGGGCAGGCGGTGTCGAAGCCCTTGGCCCTGGCCCACTGCTTCTCGCGCTTCTGCACGTCACGCGCGGTGACGTCGTTCGCGCAGGTGTAGCCGAGGATGACGTCGCGGGCGCGCTCGCGCGGGACCTCGCGGCACATGCGGCCGATGACCACGGCCAGCTCGGCCTCGTGGTGCACTTCCTGCGAGAAGGAGGGGTACACGATGGCGTCGCCGGGGCCCGCCACGGAGGTGGACGGCTTGAAGAACGCGACCGGGACGTCGGGGACCTCGTTGCCGAGCTCCGCCGCGTGGTCCGCGTAGTTGCGGCCGATGCCCACGACCTTGTTGGGGAGCACCGGGGGCAGCAGCCTGACCTTGCTCAGCGGGACCTTCGTGCCGGAGAGCTCGAAGTCCGCAAACGGGATGCCCTTGATGATGTCGAGGACGAGCCCATCGGTCGTTCCGGGGGGACTTTCGCCCTCGACCGCGCCGAAGGCGACGTTGCCGTCGATGGAGAACCTGGCGATGCGCACGTGTGCCTTGGCCCCTTGCTGGAATGGGTGGAGTGTGACACTCCAGGCTAACGCGGCAGGCGGGTCCGACCTCCCGCCATTAACCCGCTACGGGGGCGGGCTGCTCCGGCGCGTCCATGAGGATCGTGCGCTTCGGGTTGGCGGTCTGCGTCGGCAGCTCGACGGCGTGCTCCGGCTGCTCGGGCGCGGCCTGGACGTCGTCCGCGTCCTTGAGGTGCGCGAGAGTGGTGCGGCGCGGGTTGGCTATGTTGCGGAACATCGTCGACTTCACAGTCTTCATCTGCTGTTCGGACCTTGTCGGTTGAGGCGTCACGTGATGGACGCGGCTTGTCGGATTCGCCATCCCTGTAAAGCGTCAGGCTAAACATCCAATTCCCGGCCAAAGTCCGGAAGACGCCTTGATCTTCATGTGAGTTTGCTCACGACGGAGCGGACAAAAAGGTCAATCCAGGCCTGGGGTCAGCCCGTTGGAAACGGACATTGCGCCACTGAAGGCACCATTCCGCTCCTGATCATGAAGACTGGGACACCCCCCACTGGCAGGAGCTTTGTGGGGATCAGTCCGTTTTTTGCTAGATCACTTTCTACGTCTGGTGACTCCCCACTCACAACGCGTCACGTAGGCCGTGGCGCGACACACGGGCCTTGTTGGAGATCCGGCACTGTGCTGGAATTCCCGGGACCGCCGCGGGATCGAACCGGCGCGCAGGGGCGCAACGCAGCGCCGAGTGGCGGCGGGGAGGGGGAGCAAGCGCCGGTCACTCACGACCACATAGGGGGCGCTTGCCGCCCCACGACGCCGACACCGTCCCGCCGTTATCCGGCAGGACGCCTGGTCCAGAGGTTGCGACGCTAGTGCAGGGACGTTTCAAGAGGGATGGCAAGGGGTCTCCCCAGGCCGACCGCGGCCGAGGGGATGCTCCGGCGGAGCCGGAGCGCGGCTCCTCGCCCCAGCACGCCCAGAACCCCGGACCGGGTACGCCCGGCGACAGCGGCCCCGGGGCCGCACGCCAGGGCACCGTCGGCAGCGGCTCGACCGCCGCCTCGGCCAAGAGCAAGGGCAAAGGACCGTCCGGCACCAAGACGCCCGGCCCCGGCTCACGAATAGCCCTGCGCAACTGGCGCATCTCCACCCGTCTGGTCTCGCTGCTCGCGCTCCCCGTGATCACCGCGACCTCGCTCGGCGCGCTCCGCATCAACTCGTCCCTGGACGAGATCCAGCAGCTCGACAACATGAAGCTGCTGACCGAGATGACCAAGCAGGCCACGGAGCTGGCCGCGGCGCTCCAGGAGGAGCGCGACAAGTCCGCAGGCCCCCTCGCGCACGGCGCGAACGCCTCGGACTACACGGTCAAGGGCGCTCGCGAGAAGACCGACCGGGTCTACCGGAACTTCCTGCAGGGCACCCAGGACCTCAACGACACCGACGGCGAGAAGGGCCTCCTCGGCGTCCGGCACAGCGCCGTCCAGATCACCCAGCAGCTGCAGGGCATCAACGACGTCCGCAAGCAGGCCTTCGCCGACAAGGGCTCCACCTCGCAGACCGTCGAGGCGTACAGCCAGCTCGTCGAGCAGCTCCTCAAGCTGTCGCAGGACATGGCGCAGGCGACCAGCAACCCGGACATGATCCAGCGCACGCGCTCGCTGGCCGCCTTCTCGTCGGCCAAGGAGTACGCGTCCGTACAGCGCGCGATCATCGCCGCGGCCCTGCCGGCGAACGACAACGAGTACGGCAAGATCTCCGAGACCGACCGCACCTTCGGCCTCAGCGCCAACGAGAAGGAGCGCTCGGAGCTCCAGACCTTCAGCAAGATCTACGCGGGCAACGCCGGTGAGCTGACCAAGCCCATCGACGGCGCCAACCCCGCGATCAAGGGCGCCAACGAGTACGCCAAGCGCGTGCTCGAGCAGGAAGGCGGCATCAAGCTCCAGGACAAGCGGTCCTACAAGGACTGGGTCGACGCCGACACCACCAAGATCGACGCGATGGCGAAGATCGAGCTGACGCTGCTCGGCGAGATGGAGCAGAAGGCCCGCGAGCTGCGCAACGAGTCGGAGCAGTCGGCCATCCTCAACGGTGCGCTGATCCTGCTCGTGCTCGGCGTCTCGCTCGTCGGCGCGTTCGTCGTGGCCCGCTCCATGATCCGCTCGCTGCGCCGGCTCCAGGACACCGCGACCAAGGTCGCCCAGGACCGCCTGCCCGAGCTGGTCAAGCAGCTCTCGGAGTCGGACCCGCAGGACGTCGACACCTCCGTCGAGTCCGTCGGTGTGCACTCCCGGGACGAGATCGGCCAGGTGGCCGCGGCCTTCGACGACGTGCACCGCGAGGCCGTCCGCCTCGCCGCCGAGCAGGCCCTCCTCCGGGGCAACGTCAACGCGATGTTCACCAACCTGTCGCGCCGTTCGCAGGGCCTCATCCAGCGCCAGCTCTCGCTCATCTCCGAGCTGGAGTCGCGCGAGGCCGACCCGGACCAGCTGTCCTCGCTCTTCAAGCTCGACCACCTCGCGACCCGCATGCGCCGTAACGGCGAGAACCTCCTCGTCCTCGCCGGTGAGGAGCCCGGCCGTCGCTGGACCCGGCCCGTGCCGCTCGTCGACGTGCTGCGTGCCGCCGCGTCCGAGGTGGAGCAGTACGAGCGCATCGAGCTCTCCTCGGTGCCCGCGACCGAGGTCGCCGGACGCGTCGTCAACGACCTCGTGCACCTCCTCGCCGAGCTGCTCGAGAACGCGACGTCGTTCTCCTCGCCGCAGACCAAGGTCAAGGTCACCGGTCACGCGCTGCCCGACGGCCGCGTCCTCATCGAGATCCACGACACCGGCATCGGCCTCTCCCCCGAGGACCTCGCCGCGATCAACGAGCGGCTCGCCTCGCCGCCCACCGTGGACGTCTCCGTCTCCCGCCGCATGGGTCTGTTCGTGGTCGGCCGTCTGTCGCAGCGCCACGGCATCCGCATTCAGCTCCGCCCGTCCGACTCCGGTGGTACGACCGCGCTGGTCATGCTGCCCGTCGACGTCGCCCAGGGCGGCAAGAAGATGCCGGGCAAGCCCGGTGCGCCCTCCCCGACCGGCGGTCCCGCGGCGGCGCAGGCCGCGGCCGGTGCCGCTGCCGCGCGACGCGGTGTCGGTGCGGGTGGCAACGGTCCCGGTCTGACCGGCGGTCCCGGCCGCGGTGGTCCCGCGCTCGGCGGTGGCCCCGGTGCCGGCGCTCAGGGCGGCCCCGGGCTGCTCGGTGCCGGTGCGCCGCGCCAGCAGGTCGCGGGCTCGGGTCCGCGGGCCGCGCTGCCTTCCCGGGACACGGGTCAGGGGCAGGGCCAGGGTCCGGCTCAGGGTCGTGGTCCGGGCCAGGGTCAGGGTCCGGGTCAGTCGCAGGGTCCCGGCCAGGGCCAGGGTCCCGGCCAGGGCCAGGGTCCCGGCCAGGGGCAGGGTCCCGGTCTGGGTCTCGGTCAGGCATCCGGTCAGGGCCAGGGCCAGCGTCCGCAGGGCGGTCAGCCGCAGGCGCCGCAGCGCGGTCGCGGCGGCAACGCGCCGCAGCCTCCGGTGCCCCAGCAGCGTACGAACGCCATGAAGCCTCCGGCGAACTCCCAGGCCGACGCCGGTGACCAGGGCCGCAGGCCCCAGCTGCCGCCCCGCGGCGGACCGCGCGCCGAGCTGCCCGGGGGCAACCCGCAGCCGCGTGTGCCCAGCTGGAGCGACGAGAACGCGCAGCCGCAGGTGGCGCGTGAGCCCTTCGACACCCCGCGGGGCCACGAGGAGCACGAGTCCACCGGCCAGTTCCCCCAGCCCACGGCTGGTGCGGACGACCGGCAGGGTCCCGGCTCCACCGCGGAGTTCGCCCGCCCGGACTTCGACGCCCCGGCGCCCGGCACGCCGGCGCCGCAGGACAGCGGCTCCACCGGCCAGTTCGTCCGCTCGGACGTCTTCGGCGGCCAGGGCGGCCAGGGTGGCCGACAGAACCAGAACCAGAACCAGGGTCTGCCGCAGAACCAGCAGCAGAACCAGAACCAGCCCCAGAACCAGTCCAACGCCCCGGCGCAGCACGGCAATCGGGAGATGCCCGACTACACCGTGCCGCGCCCGCCGGCCCCGCGCCGCGGCCAGGGCCAGGGCCAGGGTCCCGCTCAGGGGCAGGGCCAGGGCCCGGGTCAGGCGCCGCAGGGCCGACAGGCTCAGCAGAACCAGAACCAGAACCCGCAGCAGAACCCGCACCTCCAGCCCGCGCAGCCCCTCCAGCCCGCCGAGCCCGAGCCCCTGCCCCCGGCCGGCCCCGGCGACGGCCGTACGCCGCTGTTCGACACGCTGGAGACCAACTGGTTCCAGCAGCAGCAGAACCAGCAGGCGGCCCAGCAGCAGGCGGCGCAGCAGAACCAGCAGGCGGCCCAGCAGGAGCAGCAGCACCGCCAGGCAGCCCAGCACGAGCAGCAGCACCGGCAGGCCGCGCCGCAGGAGCAGCAGGGCAGGCAGGCCCCCGAGGCCGCGCCGCGCCAGGCCGCCGAGCCGCCGCAGCGCCCGCTCCCCTCGCGCCCCCAGCGCCAGGACCCGAACGCCGCGCCCGCGGGCGGAGGCGGCACCAACGGCAACGGCATGCCGAGCGGTTGGCGCTCCTCCCCCAACGACGAGCTGGGCCGCCAGGCCGAGCGCGTCCGGCAGCCCACCGCGGGCGGCGTCACCACATCCGGACTGCCGCGCCGCGTCCCGCGGGCCAATCTGGTCGCGGGCACGGCCCAGCAGCAGCAGGACAGCACAGGTCCGCAGGTCTCGCGTGCGCCCGATGACGTACGCGGCCGGCTGACGAATCTCCGTCGGGGCATCCAGCAGGGGCGCCAGGCCGGTACCGGCCAGACCGGCAGTTTCCCTCGCCCCACTCACCAGCAGGAGCGTTAGTTGAGCCCGATGAGCCAGGCGGCACAGAATCTGAACTGGTTGATCACCAACTTCGTGGACAACACCCCCGGGGTGTCCCACACAGTGGTGGTCTCCGCCGACGGACTCCTTCTGGCGATGTCCGAAGGCTTCCCCCGCGACCGCGCCGACCAGCTCGCCGCGGTCGCCTCCGGCCTGACCTCGCTGACCGCCGGGGCCTCCCGGATCTTCGAGGGCGGCACCGTCACCCAGACCGTGGTGGAGATGGAGCGGGGGTTCCTCTTCATCATGTCCGTCTCCGACGGCTCGTCCCTGGCGGTGCTCGCGCACCCCGAGTGCGACATCGGCCTCGTCGGGTACGAGATGGCCCTCCTCGTCGACCGCGCGGGCGCCGTCCTCACCCCGGACCTCCGCGCCGAGCTGCAGGGCAGCCTGCTCCACTAGCCCGGAGCACGCTCCGAAGCCTTACCCCTTCGGCCGCCCCACCGACCGAACGTACTGACCAACCGTCCGGCCGCCACACTGCCCCCACCGGCTCTGTCAGACGGCACACGCAGATGACCTGCTGTCCCGCCCGGAGGATCCATGACCCCGCCCACCGCCTCTCACAACCCGTACGGCGACGCCTCGTACGGAATGGAGGGCGACCAGCCGCTGGTGCGGCCCTACGCGATGACCGGCGGCCGGACCCGGCCCCGCTACCAGCTCGCCATCGAGGCGCTGGTGAGCACCACGGCCGACCCGGCCCAGCTGATGGGGCTGCTCCCCGAGCACCAGCGGATCTGCCACCTGTGCCGTGAGGTCAAGTCGGTGGCCGAGGTCTCCGCGCTCCTTTCGATGCCGCTCGGGGTGGCCCGGATCCTCGTGGCGGACCTGGCGGAGGCCGGGCTCGTCGCCATCCACCAGCCCGGCGGCGACGAGAGCGCCGGCGGCCAGCCAGACGTGACACTGCTCGAAAGGGTGCTCAGTGGACTTCGCCAGCTCTAGTGACTCGGGCTCGGCCCGCTCCACCACCTCCGCGAAGATCGTGGTGGCGGGCGGCTTCGGCGTGGGCAAGACCACGTTCGTCGGGGCCGTCTCCGAGATCAACCCGCTGCGCACCGAGGCCGTCATGACGTCCGCGTCCGCGGGCATCGACGACCTGACCCACACCGGGGACAAGACGACGACCACCGTCGCCATGGACTTCGGTCGCATCACCCTGGACCAGGACCTGATCCTGTACCTCTTCGGTACGCCCGGTCAGGACCGCTTCTGGTTCATGTGGGACGACCTCGTGCGCGGCGCCATCGGCGCGGTCGTGCTCGTGGACACCCGCAGGCTCGCCGACTGCTTCCCCGCCGTCGACTACTTCGAGAACAGCGGGCTGCCGTTCGTCATCGCCCTCAACGGCTTCGACGGCCACCAGCCGTACACGCCCGACGAGGTGCGCGAGGCGCTGCAGATCGGCCCGGGAACGCCGATCATCACGACCGATGCGCGACACCGTGCGGACGCAAAGAGTGGCCTGATCACGCTGGTCGAACACGCACTTATGGCACGTCTCAAGTAGGCAGGTCCGTACGGCAGTTGTCGTAGTCAAACCGGAGTAGCCTGTGTCCTTTGACACGGCCGTGCGCCGTGTTCATAACGTTTCGACAGAGAATTGCAAGGTAACCGCCACGCGTCGCGGTCACCTGGTGTCGCTGTGCTCACAAGAGCCCCGCCTTTTGGCGGGGCTCGCTCTTTATGACCGATTTATCTGAGGCTTACACCACTCGGAACCGGCCCTTCCTACTGTTTGGAAGAGCAGCCCCTGACGTGCTGGAATGCGCTGAACTGCCCAGTAGCACGGGCCTTGGAGACGACAGCGGCACGACGTGAGTGCCGCCGCCGAGAGGTTGTTGGTCGAGTGAGGCGAAGCAAGCCGAGTCCCGCGGCATCCCCCACCGGGGACGCGCGGGGCAACTTCACCCCGCCGCCGCGCACAGCGGCGTCCCCCGTTGACGTGAGCGCCGCCCCCGGCAACGAGTCCCCGGCTCCCTCCGGCGGACGGATGTCGCCCCGCAACTGGCGCGTGCCGACCAGACTGAACGCGATCCTGCTCATACCCGTGCTCGTCGGTCTCGTCATGGGCGGCTTCCAGGTGAAGGGCTCCATCGACACCTGGAGCGAGGCCCAGGACGCCGAGAGCACCGCCCGTCTCGTGCGGGCTTCGCTCAACTACGGCAACCGCCTCATCGAGGAGCGCGACCTCACCGCCGCTCCCCTGCTGCGCGGCAAGCGGAACGACCCGGTCGTCGTCAAGGCCCGCAAGGCCACCGACCGCGCCGCCGCCGAGTTCAAGTCCGCGGCGGAGAGCATGCCGGACAAGGAAGGCCTCAACCGTCGTCTCGGCGCCTTCCACAAGGTCGAGCCGAAGCTCGCCCCGCTGCGCCAGGCCGCGTACACCACCAAGCTTCCCGGTGTGAAGACCGAAGAGGGCTACGTCGCCATCCAGCACCCGCTGATGGAGTTCGCCAACGAGCTCGGTCTGGGCACCGGCAACATCACCAGCTACGGCCGCACCGTCTACGCGATCTCCCTCTCCAAGGCAGCGCTCTCCCTCCAGCGGTCCATCGGCACGCACCTCCTGGTCGAGCCGGGCCCCGGCACCGGTTCCTTCACGCTCCAGCGCACCTCGTTCTCCTCGTACGCCTACCTGGAGCGCATCGCCATCGAGGAGTACACCGGCGGCGGCACCCCCGAGGACGTCGCCAAGCTGGAGGACGCCAAGAAGGAGCTGGCGGCCGCCGCCGAGAAGCAGGGCGGCCCGGCCCTCACGCAGGACAAGATGGTCGCGGCCATCGCCACCATGCCGAGCACCCAGCCGAGCGCGCGCGTCGAGCTGGCCGGCAAGGGCATCACGCCCAAGGCCTGGTGGGCCACCACCACCGCCAAGTTCGACGCCTACCGCACCATCGAGTCGGACCTCGCCGACAAGGCCGTGGACGAGGCGTCCGACATCGCCGCCACCGCGCAGCGCAACGCGTACATCACCGGTGCCATCGTGGTGCTCGCGCTGCTCGCCGCCTTCATCCTGGCCGGGATGATGGCCCGCCAGATGTCCAAGGCGATGCGCCAGCTGCGTACCGCCGCCTTCGGCATCGCCGAGCAGCGCCTGCCGATGCTGGTCGACCAGCTGTCGCGCACCGACCCGGGCCGCGTGGACACCCGCGTGCAGCCCATCCCGATCAACTCCACGGACGAGATCGGCGAGGTCGCCCGCGCCTTCGACCAGGTGCACCGCGAGGCCGTGCGGCTCGCCGCCGAGCAGGCGCTGCTCCGCGGCAACATCAACGCGATCTTCACCAACCTGTCGCGCCGCAACCAGTCGCTGATCGAGGGCCAGCTGACCCTCATCACCGACCTGGAGAACAACGAGGCCGACCCGGACCAGCTGGAGAACCTCTTCCGCCTGGACCACCTGGCGACCCGTATGCGCCGCAACGGCGAGAACCTCCTGGTCCTCTCCGGCGAGGAGCCGGGTCGCCGCTGGGACCAGCCGGTCCCGCTGGTCGACGTGCTCCGCGCCGCCTCCTCCGAGGTGGAGCAGTACGAGCGCATCGAGCTGGCCGGCGTCCCGGAGGCCGAGATCCACGGCCTGGCCGTGACCGACCTCGTGCACCTGCTCGCCGAGCTCCTGGAGAACGCCACCACGTTCTCCTCCCCGCAGACCAAGGTCCGCGTCACCGCGACCCGGCTGCCCGACGGCCGCGTCATGGTCGAGATCCATGACAAGGGCATCGGCCTCACCGCCGAGGACTTCGCGGACATCAACCACAAGCTGGCCAACCCGCCGACCGTGGACGCCGCGATCTCGCAGCGCATGGGTCTGTTCGTGGTCGGCCGGCTCTCCGACCGGCACGGCATCCGCGTGCAGCTGCGCCCCTCGGGCGAGCAGGCGGGCACCACGTCGCTGGTCATGCTGCCGGACGCGATCACGCACGGTGGCGGTGGCGAGGCGCAGCAGGACGAGTTCACCGTCTCCTCGATCATCCCGGAGCAGCAGGTCCTGGAGACCGAGCCGCTGCGCACGGCCGCGGAGCTCGGCTTCGACGACAGCCGCTACCACGGCGACGGCGGCGAGGCGCAGCCCGAGCTCGACCCGGTCGGCCGTTCGCTGATGCGCGAGGAGCGCCGCGCGGCTCTGGAGGCACAGGCCCAGCAGCCCGGCGCCCACCGCCCGCTCTTCCGCGACGAGGTCGAGCCGCAGCAGCAGGCTCAGCAGCCGGGTGCGTACGAGCAGCAGGGCGGCTACGACCAGCAGGCCCCCGCGTACGACGAGCACCAGCAGGCGGCGTACGACCAGGGCGGCGCGTACGAGAACGAGCAGTACGCCACCGGCCAGTACGCCGAGGCGCAGTACACCGACGCGCAGTACGCCGAGAACGGCTACGGCGCCGAGCAGTACGGCACGGCCGAGCAGCACTACCAGGGTGGTGCGGCCGGCTACCAGGACCAGCAGCTGCCCTATCCGGAGCGGTCCCGTCAGGACGACTGGCCCACCGCTGACGGCTACCAGCCCGAGTACGGCCAGGAAGCGGAATCCGCGCAGGCGGCCCCCGCGGCCGACGACGAGCGCGTAGGCTTCGACCGGCCGGGACCGACTCCGTCCGTCGTCCACGAGATGACCGACGCGGGCCTCCCCCGCAGGGGCTCCTCCGGTGCGAACGGGAACGAGAGTTCCCCCGCCCCGAGCGAGGGCAAGGACGACTGGCGTTCGTCCAACGACGAGCGCTGGCAGCGAGCCGAGCGCCTCAAGGAGCCGAAGGCGGGCGGGGTCACCTCGTCCGGGCTCCCCCGGCGGGTGCCCAAGGCCAATCTGGTCGAGGGCACCGCGGAACAGACCCCACAGGGCGGCCCCCAGGTCTCCCGCGACCCCGAGGAAGTGCGGGGCAGGCTGAGCAACCTGCGCCGCGGCGTCCAGCGGGGACGCAACTCGAGCAGTGACACGAATGGCCAGGGCTTCAGCCCTGATAGCACCTACAACCAGGAGCGTTAGTGTGAGCCCGATGAGCCAGGCGGCACAGAACCTGAACTGGTTGATCACCAACTTCGTGGACAACACCCCCGGGGTGTCCCACACAGTGGTGGTCTCCGCCGACGGACTCCTTCTGGCGATGTCCGAAGGCTTCCCCCGCGACCGCGCCGACCAGCTCGCGGCCGTCGCCTCCGGGCTGACCTCGCTGACCGCCGGGGCCTCCCGGATCTTCGAGGGCGGCTCCGTGACCCAGACCGTTGTGGAGATGGAGCGAGGATTTCTCTTCATCATGTCCATTTCCGACGGTTCCTCGCTCGCCGTTCTCGCCCACCCGGATGCGGACATCGGTCTCATTGGGTACGAGATGGCACTTCTTGTCGACCGCGCGGGCACCGTTCTCACGCCGGACCTGCGCGCGGAGCTCCAGGGGAGCCTTCTCAACTAACAGACAGACGGTGCGTTTTCGCGTCTTGTGCCCGTAAGGTTTCGGGACGCGGCTCCACAGTGATGGGCCCGGCACAGTTGGAGGAGGAAGAAACGTGGCAACACCCCCAGACGGTTCGTCATCGGCGAACTGGTCCCCTGGTCATGGCCAGGGTGGTCAGCACGACGGCGGGCCGAACAGGTACAACTTCCCCTCCGCACCGAGCCACCGCCGCCAGCCGTACGCGCAGCCCCAGCAGCCGGGGCCGCGTCCGTACGACCAGGGCACCCCGGCGCGCGCGCCCCGTATCCAGCCGGTGCACCCCCAGCGGCGCGCCCCTGAACCGGCGCCCGCCGGATCGGCGAACAACCCCCTGGTGCGCCCGTACGCCATGACGGGCGGCCGCACCAGGCCGCGCTACCAGCTCGCCATCGAGGCGCTGGTGCACACCACCGCACAACCGCACCAGTTGCAGGGCCAGTTGCCCGAGCATCAGCGCATCTGCAACCTGTGCCGGGAGATCAAGTCGGTCGCCGAGATCTCGGCGCTGCTCTCGATCCCCCTCGGCGTCGCCCGGATCCTCGTAGCCGACCTGGCGGAGGCCGGACTTGTCGCCATCCATCAGCCCGGCGGCGACGAGTCCGCCGGCGGCCAGCCAGACGTGACACTGCTCGAAAGGGTGCTCAGTGGACTTCGCAAGCTCTAGCGGCGGAGCAACAGCCCGCTCCACCACCAGCGCGAAAATCGTGGTGGCGGGCGGCTTCGGCGTGGGCAAGACCACGTTCGTCGGGGCGGTCTCTGAGATCAACCCGCTGCGCACCGAGGCCGTCATGACGTCCGCGTCCGCGGGCATCGACGACCTGACCCACACCGGAGACAAGACCACCACGACGGTGGCCATGGACTTCGGCCGCATCACCCTGGACCAGGACCTGATCCTGTACCTCTTCGGTACGCCCGGTCAGGACCGCTTCTGGTTCATGTGGGACGACTTGGTCCGTGGCGCCATCGGCGCGGTCGTCCTGGTCGACACGAGGCGGCTCGCCGACTGCTTCCCCGCCGTCGACTACTTCGAGAACTCCGGACTGCCCTTCGTCATCGCCCTCAACGGCTTCGACGGCCACCAGCCGTACACGCCCGACGAGGTGCGCGAGGCGCTGCAGATCGGTCCGGACACCCCGATCATCACGACCGACGCGCGCCACCGCGCGGATGCGAAGAGCGCACTGATCACGCTGGTCGAGCATGCGCTGATGGCACGGCTCCGTTAACGCTCTTCTTTGTTGCCCGTACGCGAATGACGGCCCGCACGCTCCGGCGTGCGGGCCTCTCTTCGTTTCCGGCGTTCCGTTCCTCAGCTCAGGCGGTAGTGCGCGAACTGGGTGACGCCCTGGTAGCCGTAGCTCTCCGGGTGCAGTTCGTGCAGGGCGACGCCGCCGCGGGCGAGCGGGCCGAGGAGCTCCGACAGGAACGCGGCGGCTCCGGTGATGAAGGCGGCCTTCTCCGCGGCGCTGTTGGTGCCCGCGGTGATGCTGACCTCCAGGTGCGCGTCGCGGCTGCCGTCGGGCAGGGGCTTCCCCGCGACGTAGTACCGGTCGGCGGGGACGAGGTCGAGGTGGACGATGGTGCGCTCGGCGGACTTGCCGAGTGCGGAGACCGCCAGGCCGGTCAGCCCCTCGGCGAGGGCGCGCGCGGTGCCTGCGGGCAGGGCGGGGTCGGTGACGGTGGCCCTGATGTGGGGCATGGCTCTCCTCACGTCGTTCTTCGGTGGTCCGCCGCGTCGGCGGCACGGGCAACTCTCGCCCGGCCTGGCACCATTGATCCAACGCATAGCCGTCATAGACCTATGAGGCCGCCTCATGACCGTGAACTTCCCGCAGCTCAGAGCCTTTCTCGCGGTGGTCGACGCGGGCGGGTTCAGCGCGGCCGCCGCCGAACTCGGCATGAGTCAGTCGGCGGTGTCGCACGCCGTGGCCTCCCTCGAACGCGAGCTGGCCGCCCCGCTGCTTGTCCGGTCCGGGCCGGTGCGGACGACGGCGCTCGGGGAGCGGGTCCTGCCGCACGCCCGTACCGCGCTGTCGGCGGTCCGGGCGGTGGCGGAGATCGCCGCCGACGCCGGGGCGGTGACCGGCACCGTGCGGCTCGCCTCGACCCCCACGGTCTGTCAGGGCCTGCTGCCCGGGCTGCTGCGGCACTGGCGGCAGGACCGGCCGCGGATCACCGTGCGCGTCTTCGAGGGCGACAGCGCCGAGGTCGCGGACTGGCTGGAGAACGGCACGGCCGACGCCGCCGTCCTGATCGACCCGCCGCCCGGCCCCGGCACCCAGCTCGCCCTGGACGGCTACCGCGCCCTGCTCCCCCGCGACCACCCCCTGGCGGACGAGGTCGCCATCGACGTCCGCGATCTGGCGGACGACGAGTTCCTGATCTCCCCGAACAGTTGCGAGGACCGGGTCCGCGCGCTCCACGACCTGGCCGGGCTGCGCTTCACCCCCGCGCACCGGGTACGGGACCTGGCCACCCTGATCAGCATGGTGCAGGCAGGCCTCGGCGTGACCGTCCTGTCCGAGGTCTCCCGCTCCCTGGTCCCGCCGGACCTGGTATTGCTCCCGGTGGAGCCGCGGTCCGCGCGGCGCCTGGTCCTGAGTGGGCCGCGGAGCCGCGCCTGGCATCCGGCGGTCCGCCCGCTGGCGGAGTCGGCGGTGGCTCACCTGACGCTGCCCCGCGAGGAACGGTAGGAACACGCGCGGGCCCCGCCCTCCCGAAGGAGGACGGGGCCCGAAAGCCGACGGCCGGAGGGGGTCAGCCCTGCCAGCTGTGGGGGGCGCGGAAGCCCGGGGTGCGCTCCAGGCGGCGCCAGCCGGCCTTGTCGCGGCCGCGGCGGGCGGTGGGAGCGGCGGGCTGGGCGGCGGCGCGGGCCAGCAGGATCGCGGTGATGGCCGCGACTTCCTCGGGCTCGGCGTGGCCCTTCTCTACGCGAATGTCAGGGGGTGTCATCTTGCAGCTTCTCCTTGTGGGCTACTGCGGCGCGGACGCGGTGTGGTGACCGCTACTGCGGAGGGTTGCCGTGCTTGCGCGAGGGCAGGTCGGCGTGCTTGTTGCGGAGCATCGCGAGGGACTTGATGAGGACCTCGCGGGTCTCGGCCGGGTCGATGACGTCGTCGACCAGGCCGCGCTCGGCGGCGTAGTAGGGGTGCATCAGCTCGGCCTTGTACTCCTTGACCATGCGCGCGCGCATCGCCTCGGGGTCCTCGGCGGCCGCGATCTGACGCCGGAAGATCACGTTCGCGGCGCCCTCGGCGCCCATGACCGCGATCTCGTTGGTCGGCCAGGCGTAGGTGAGGTCGGCGCCGATGGACTGGCTGTCCATGACGATGTACGCGCCGCCGTACGCCTTGCGCAGGATCAGCGAGATCCGCGGGACGGTGGCGTTGCAGTACGCGTACAGGAGCTTGGCGCCGTGGCGGATGATGCCGCCGTGCTCCTGGTCGACGCCGGGCAGGAAGCCGGGCACGTCCAGGAGGGTGAGGATCGGGATGTTGAAGGCGTCGCACATCTGCACGAAGCGGGCGGCCTTCTCGGACGCCTCGATGTCCAGGACGCCGGCCAGCGCCTGCGGCTGGTTGGCGACGATGCCGACGACCTGGCCGTCCAGGCGGGCCAGGGCGCAGATGATGTTGCGCGCCCAGCGCTCGTGGACCTCGAGGTAGTCGCCGTCGTCGACGAGCTCCTCGATGACCTTCGTCATGTCGTACGGCCGGTTGCCGTCCGCCGGGACCAGGTCGAGCAGGACGTCCGAGCGGCGCTCGGCCGGGTCCTCCGACTCGTGGGTGGGCGGGTTCTCCCGGTTGTTGGAGGGGAGCATCGAGATCAGGTAGCGGACCTCGGCCAGGCAGGTCTCTTCGTCGTCGTACGCGAAGTGGCAGACGCCCGACGTCTCGGCGTGCACGTCCGCGCCGCCGAGGCCGTTCTGGGTGATCTCCTCGCCCGTCACCGCGCGGACGACGTCCGGCCCGGTGATGAACATCTGCGAGGTGTCGCGGACCATGAACACGAAGTCGGTGAGAGCGGGCGAGTACGCCGCGCCGCCGGCGCACGGGCCGAGCATCACGCTGATCTGCGGGATGACGCCCGAGGCCTTGGTGTTGCGCTGGAAGATGCCGCCGTAGCCGGCGAGGGCCGAGACGCCCTCCTGGATGCGGGCGCCGGCGCCGTCGTTCAGGGAGACCAGCGGGGCACCGGCCGCGATGGCCATGTCCATGATCTTGTGAATCTTCGTGGCGTGCGCCTCGCCGAGCGCACCGCCGAAGATCCGGAAGTCGTGCGCGTAGACGAAGACCGTCCGGCCCTCCACCGTGCCCCAGCCGGTGATCACACCGTCCGTGTACGGCTTCTTGGTCTCCAGGCCGAAGCCGGTGGCCCGGTGCCTGCGCAACTGCTCGACCTCGTTGAACGAGTCCGGGTCGAGGAGCAGCTCGATCCGCTCGCGGGCGGTCAGCTTGCCCTTGGCGTGCTGTGCCTCGGTCGCCTTCTCGCTGGGCCCGCGCAGCGCCTCCGCACGGATCTCGTGCAGTTCGGCCACACGGCCGTGCGAGTCGGTGGGCTCGCCCCCGGAGGCAGCGGTCTCGTCCAAAACGGTCATGTAGCGACCTTACGGAGCGCCCCCACGGAAACGGACCGTCGACTCTGTACAGTCTCCGGGCCGTTTTCCTGGCACCCCCGGACAGAAGCCCACTGGGGCCACGAAGAAGTGACGGCTCAGCCCCTCTGCCGTTGTAGGGATTCCACAAAAAGTGACGATACGAGGGCCGCGCGACGTGGTCGTCGCGCGGCCCTCTCCGCGAGGCACCCCCGTGACTCCGCGGGGTCGGTGGGTCAGCG
Organism: Streptomyces sp. NPDC039480; assembly: GCF_055597165.1. Classification (NCBI taxonomy): domain Bacteria; kingdom Bacillati; phylum Actinomycetota; class Actinomycetes; order Kitasatosporales; family Streptomycetaceae; genus Streptomyces; species Streptomyces sp. NPDC039480. Next base: position 224,264 of record NZ_JBVITX010000010.1, read on the forward strand.
GGTCGGTGGGGTCACCGGGTCGTGCCGCGCTTGAACAGCGAGCGCGCCCAGACGAAGCCGAGCAGGGCGATGGCGATGCCCCAGCCCACCGCGAGCGGTCCGAACTTGCCGATCTCGCCGCCGGTGAGCAGCCCGCGCAGGGTCTCGGTGAAGGCGGTGTAGGGCTGCCACTCGGCGAAGTGGCGCAGCCAGTCCGGCATCGAGTCGAGCGGCACGAACACGCTGCTGAGGAAGGGCAGCAGGAAGGAGAAGGGCAGGGCGACGCTGCTGGCCGCCTCCGGGGCCTTCACCAGTTGGCCGAGTGCGACGGCGAGCCAGGTGAGCGCGGTGCTCATGAGGACGAGGAGACCGGCCGCGGCGAGCCACTCGACGGGTTCGGCGCTGGAGCGGAAGCCCACGAGGAAGGCGACGCCGGTGACGAGGACGAGGGTGATCATGATCTGGATGACGGCGCCGACGGCACGGCCGGTGAGCACCGAGGAGCCGTTGATCGGCATGGTCCGGAAGCGGGCCACGATCCCCTCGGTCATGTCGGTGCAGACGCCGACCGTGGTGGGCAGGACGCCCGAGCCGACGGCCATCAGCAGGATGCCGGGGACGAGGTAGTCGATGTAGTCGCCGGCCCCTTCGCCGCCCATGCCCGCCGACATCGTGCCGCCGAAGACGTAGTTGAAGAGCAGCAGCATGGCGATGGGCATGCTCACCAGGCTGATCGTCATGGCCGGGTAGCGGCGGGCGTGCAGGAGGTTGCGGCGCAGCATGGTCCGGGAGTTGTGCAGCGCGGAGGGGCGGGTGGGGACCGGCCGGACCGTGCGCGTGACGGCCGGGGTGGTGGTGACAGTGCTCATCGGGTCGTCGCTCTCGTGGTCGGGGTGGGCGGTCACGGCTTGGCGGGGCTGCCGGTCATGGCGAAGAAGACGTCGTCCAGGTCGGGGGTGTCGATGGCGAACGCCTCGACCTCGATCTCGGTGGCGTCGATCAGGTCGAGTACGGCCTTGACGGACCGCAGGCTGCCGTCACTCGGAACCTGCAGGGTCAGGGCGTCGTCGTCGCGAGCGCCGGTGCCGAGCAGGCGCGCGACGGTCTCAAGCCCCCTGAAGTCGGCGAAGCGCAGCTGGACGTGACCGCCCGGGACGAGGCGCTTCAGCTCCGCGGGGGTGCCCTGGGCCACGAGCTTGCCGCCGCTCAACACCGCGATCGTGTCGGCGAGCTGGTCGGCCTCCTCCAGGTACTGCGTGGTGAGGAAGATGGTCACGCCGTCGGCGACGAGCTCGCGGACGATCTCCCACATGCCGTGCCGGCTGCGCGGGTCGAGTCCGGTCGTCGGCTCGTCCAGGAAGATCACGCGCGGGCTGCCGACCAGGGTCATCGCGATGTCGAGGCGGCGCCGCATGCCGCCCGAGTACGTCGACGCGGGCTTCCCGGCCGCCTCGACGAGATCGAACCGCTCGATGAGGTCGGCGGCGAGGTGGCGGCCCTGGCGGCGCCCGTAGCCGTACAGGTCGGCCATGAGGGTCAGGTTCTCCTCGCCGGTGAGGAGGTTGTCGACGGCGGAGAACTGGCCGGTGACACCGATCGCGGCACGTACGGCGTCGGGCTCGGCCGCCAGGTCGTGGCCCGCCACCCGCGCCTCGCCCGCGTCGGCGGAGATGAGGGTGGAGAGGATCTGCACGGCGGTCGTCTTGCCCGCGCCGTTGGGTCCGAGCAGGGAGAAGATCGTGCCCTGCGGGATGTTCAGGTCGATGCCGTCGAGGACGGTCTTCTCGCCGTAGGACTTGCGGAGGCCGGTGGCGGTGATCGCCGCCGGGCGCTTCTGGTGGGGCGTGGGCATGTCCGTTCCTTTTCGCGGGAGGGCAGCTTGGCGAGCGCGGGAGGGCAGCCTCGGTACCGGACACCAGTTCGATTCTGGTCCCGGGCGGCTGCCGGGGCGGCAGCTGAGGGGGGTGGGAGGGGAGGTGGGGCGGGGCGCGAGTAGGGGCCCGGAGTCAGGCGCGGTGGATCACGATGTCGCCCATCGACGTGCGGGCCCGCACCTTCAGCGTGTCGGTGGGCTCGCCGGGGGCATCCGACTCCTCCAGCGACTGACGTACGTTGCCCGTCTTCGTCCGTACGTCGAGCCAGGCCGCCGTGCCCTCCGGGATACCGATCTCGATCTTGCCGGCGGCGGTCTCGAGGACGGCCTCGCCGCGCGCCAACTCGCCCACCCGGATGGGGCCGTTGGCCGTCTTGACGCTGACGTCGGCGGCGGCGCGGTCGACGGTGACGGAGCCGTTGGACGCCTTCACCGTGATGGCGCCCTCGATGTCGCCGAGGCCGGTGTTGCCGTTGGAGTTCTTGACCGAGACCGTCCCCTTGACCTCGCCGACGCGGACCTCGCCGGAGCCGGTGTGGAGGTCGGCCGGGCCGTCCACGCGGCCCACGGAGATCTCGCCGTAGCCGGTGTTGAGGCGGGCACCGGCCGCCCGCTCCACCTGCACGTCACCCGCGGACGTCTTGAACTCGCAGTGGCCCAGGCCGCCTTCGGCGGTCAGGTGCGCCATGGCGGCCGTGGCGTGCACCTGGGAACCGGCCGGCAGCGCGATCTCCACGTCGATCGACGGGCCCTTGCCGAAGAGCGAGCGCTCCTTGGGCCCCTTGACCAGCAGCTTGCCGTTGGAGAACTCGACGCGGGTGCGGCCGGCCGCCCTGACGTCACCCTCCTGCGCCTCACTGCTGGGGCGGACGTCGACGACGGTGTCCGTGCGGTCCCCCGCCACGATCTTCAGGCTTCCCGCGTCGAAGGTGATGGTGGCGCTGATGGGCTTGGGGGTGTCGAAAGAAGGCATGGCTGTCCCGTCCTGCCGGCTCGGCGAGCCGCATGGCTCGATCGGTGAAGGGTGAAACGAAGTCCTGTGGGCCCCGCGTGACCTGCGGGTCCTGCGAGTCCTGCGGGTGTGCTGGGCCTAGCGCACCCAGCCGGTGAACCCGTTGCCCGAGCTCCGGGCCTCACGGTTCGCCGTCATGACCGTCCGGGCGTCGGGCTGGTCCAGCGCGGCGGAGACCGCGCGGACGAGCCAGGCGTTGACCGAGAGGCCGTCGCGGCTCGCCGCCTCCTCGACACGGGCCTTGACGTGGGCGGGCAGCCGGAGGTTGATCCGGGCGGTGCCGCCGTCGTCCGCGGCGTCGGGCGCGGCGGGGAGCGGGGGCGGTGTGGGCTGGGTGGCCATGAGCGCCGCGTACTCCGCCCGGGCGTCGAAGGCCTCCACCGCGGGCGGCGGTGTCACGACGAATTCGGGGTCGACCCCACGCAGCCGCACGTCGACCGAGCCCGGCGCGAGATCGACGGTGATCTCTTCCGCGGCAGCGGAGAGCGCGTTCAACAGAGTGAGCCGGGCGGCCGATTCCAGCGGTGCGGTGAGGCGCTCGGCCAGAGCGCGGGCCTCGTCGCCGCCCGCTTCGGCGGCCACCGCGAGCTCTTGGCGGAGCTGGTCGACGTACTGCGTGAGGTTCATGACGCCATCATGGCATCAGAGTGGCGCCACTGCAAGCCGCCGCGACGCCACCAGTGCGACACACAGGTGCGCGAGTGGCCATTTCCGCAGGTCAGACACGGTGGCGCAGCATCTGGCACAGGATGGCGCCACAGCGAACCCAAGTGGCGCCACCCGGCGCCAGGCACCGAAAACACGCCGACTTCGCCAGATAGGTTGAATGTTGAACGGAATCGCGCTACCTTCGTTCTCGTTGAACATTCAACAGATCTTCGGATCTCCCGATCTCAAGGAGCACGTCATGGGCATCTTCGGCCGCAAGAACGAAACCGCCACCACCACCGCCCCCGCCGCTGCCGCCGCCCCGGCCCCGGTCAGCCCGGAGCTCGCCGCACTGACCGGCGACTACACCATCGACCCGACGCACACGACGATCGGCTTCGTCGCCCGCCACGCCATGGTCACGAACGTCAAGGGCTCCTTCCTCGACTTCACGGGCGCCCTGCACCTGGACGGCACGGACCCGACCCGCTCGACGGCCTCCCTCGACGTCACGATGGACAGCATCGACACCGGCAACGCCGACCGCGACGGTCACCTGAAGAGCGCGGACTTCTTCAAGACCGACGAGTTCCCGCAGATGACCTTCCGCTCCACGAAGACGGAGGCGCTGGGCGGCGACGGCTACCGCGTCACCGGTGACCTGACGATCCTGGGCACCACGAAGCCGCTCTCCATCGACCTGGAGTTCAACGGCTCGGCCAAGGACCCCTTCGGCAACGAGCGCGTCGGCTTCGAGGGCAAGGCCGAGATCCTGCGCTCGGAGTGGGGCCTCACGTGGAACGCCGCGCTGGAGACCGGCGGCATGCTCGTCTCCGACAAGATCAAGCTGAACTTCGACATCTCGGCGATCAAGGCCGGTTCCTGACCGCGCTAACGTTTCGGCGTGGATGAGTTCATACGACAACTCCCCGCCCTCATGGGCGTGATCATCGGTGCGCTCGGTTCCTACGTGGCGATCACCCGGGGGGACCGCATCCGGTTCCGGCGGGAGCAGGCGGCGCGCTGGGAGGAGCGGCGGCTCGGCGTCTACACCGAGTACGCCCGGGTCCTGCGGCAGACCGTCAGCCTCACCTACCGCGTCGCCGCCCACCTGGGCAACGACCCGCACCCCCACCCCCTCTCGCCCGAAGAGGCCGTCCCCCACTTCACCCAGGCCGCGGAAGCCCGCGACCCCGCCGGTGAGGCGCTGCTCATGCTCGGCGCACCGGACGTGGTCGAGGAGGCGCGGGCCTGGGTGCTCCTGGTGATCCGGATGGAGCGGTTCCTGCGGGAGGACACCCATGACCCGGAGGCGTGGTCCGAGTTGCTGGAGCGCCAGCGTGCCGCACGCGAGGCGTATTACGCGGCCGTACGACGGGACTTGGCGCTGCCGCCCGGCCATCCGGGACGCTGGCCGGTGACGCTCCCGCCGACCGCCCCGCAGGCAGACTGAGCCCCCATCACCCCACCAGAAGCCTCAGTAGGCCCCGGAAGCCCCAGAAGCTCGCCCACCTCGGAAGCTCGCCCGCCTCAGAAGCTGCCCCCACCCCCGAAGTCGCCCCCGCCCCCGAAGTCCCCGCCCCCTCCGAAGTCGCCTCCGCCGCCGAAGTCCCCCGGGTCGAAGTCCGCTCCCGAGAAGTCGCCGCCCTCGAAGCCGCCGGAGTCGCCGTACCCGGGCCCGTAGTCCGCCGCGTAGGCGGGAGTCATCATCATTCCGCCGAGCATCGTGCCGACGAGGAGACCCGGCAGGATGCCCCCGCCGAAGTAGCCGCCGGCCCACGGCCCGTACGCGGGCCCGGCCTCCCAGTAGGGCCGCCGCTCCCCGGCCTCCGTGGCCACCGTGCGCACCATCGGGTCCCGGCCGTCCGCGAGGCGTGCCGCGTCCGCCGCGCACACCGGGACCGAGCGTTCGGCCGCGCCCGCGGGCGCCCATGCCGCGTCCTCGACCGAAGGGCCGTGCCGCGGGTCGAAGAAGCACGGGGCGCGCCGCTCCGGGAGCTCGCGCCCCTCCCGCCGCGCGGCGAGCAGGGCGAGGGAGAAGCGTCCGTCCTCCAGCGCCTGGGTGACGCCCCGGACGTCCTCGGGGCGGGTGGCGGCCGCCATGGACGACTTCGCCTTCTCGTACGCGTCCAGCGCGTGCTCGTAGTCCGCGCGCATCGCGTCGTCCGCCCCCGGCTCCGCGGGGTGGAAGTCGAGCCGGTCCAGCTCCTCGCCGAACGCGGTGATGTCCTCGTCGACGACGACGGACAGCTTGTGCAGCGCCTCGCGCTGCGCTTCCTCGTGGCGCCGCTTCTTGCGCCGCACGATCGCGTAGGCCCCGCCTGCGCCCGCCACGACGACCACGCCGACCCCGACCAGGGCGCCCACCGAGACCGAGTGGTCCGTGCCGCCGCCCCACGACTCCGGGGCCCTGCCGCCCGCCTGCGCGAGGGCCTGGTCGACGAAGTGGTCGAGCTGGGCCGCGGTGTCCTCGCCCTGGACGAGGGATACGAGGTTGCCGACGGCGTTGCCCGTCAGCACGGACCGGTCGGCCTTCGCGTCGAACCCGTCGCCGAGCCGGACGGCGTACACCCCGGTCACGCCGGTCTCGGCGCGCAGCCGCTGGAAGAGGTTCTGCCGCGGGAAGTCGTCCGGCAGGACGGCCACGAAGACCGGCTTGTCGGCCCGCTCGATCCGCTGGGCCAGGGCGTCGGCCTGCTCGCCCGACAGCTGGTCCGACGCCGCGGGATCGACGTACACCGGACTCTTCTCCCAGGCGTCGGCCACCACCGACACGGCGGAGGGGTCCGGAGCCCCGGGCGCCGCGGTGAAGGACACGGCACCCAGGGCGAGCAGCAGCCCGGATAGTCCGACAGTGATCCGCTTCGTCCGATTCTTCATACTTCGAACGTAACCCAGTCGGCCCCGCTGCGTACCGGGGCTACTCCACCGGTTCGACCCCGGCCCGCAGCAGCCCGTAGGTGTACGCGTCCTCCAGCGCGCCCCACGACGCGGCGATGACGTTCTCCGCGACGCCGACGGTCGACCACTCGCCGACACCGTCGGTGGTGGAGATCAGGACGCGCGTGGTGGAGGACGTGCCGTGCTTGCCCTCCAGGATGCGGACCTTGTAGTCGACGAGCTCCAGCTTGGCGAGCTGCGGATAGATCCGCTCCAGGCCGACCCGCAGCGCCCGGTCGAGTGCGTTGACCGGGCCGTTGCCCTCGGCGGTGGCGACGATGCGCTCGCCCTTAGCCCACAGCTTCACGGTCGCTTCGTTGGCGTGGGTGCCGTCGGGGCGGTCCTCGACGATGGCCCGCCAGGACTCGACGCGGAAGTAGCGGCGGGCCCGGCCCTCGGCCTCCTCGCGGAGCAGCAGCTCGAAGGAGGCGTCGGCGGCCTCGTACGTGTAGCCCTGGAGTTCGCGCTCCTTGACCCGGTCGACGACGCGGCCGATCAGCGCGCGGTCGTCGCCGAGGTCGACGCCGAGCTCCTTGCCCTTGAGCTCGATGGAGGCGCGGCCCGCCATGTCGGAGACGAGCATGCGGATGCGGTTGCCGACGAGGTCCGGGTCGATGTGCTGGTAGAGGTCCGGGTCGACCTTGATCGCGGAGGCGTGCAGCCCCGCCTTGTGGGCGAAGGCGGAGACACCCACGTACGGCTGATGGGTGGAGGGCGTGAGGTTGACGACCTCGGCGATGGCGTGCGAGACGCGGGTCATCTCGCGGAGCGAGCCCTCGGGCAGGACCTGCTTGCCGTACTTCAGTTCCAGGGCGGCGACGACGGGGAAGAGGTTGGCGTTGCCGACGCGCTCGCCGTAGCCGTTGGCGGTGCACTGCACGTGGGTGGCGCCGGCGTCGACGGCGGCGAGGGTGTTGGCGACGGCGCAGCCGGTGTCGTCCTGGGCGTGGATGCCGAGCCGGGCGCCGGTGTCGGCGACGACGGTGGAGACGACGGCCTGCACCTGGGCGGGCAGCATGCCGCCGTTGGTGTCGCACAGGATGACGACGTCGGCGCCGGCCTCGGCGGCGGTCCGCACGACCGCCTTGGCGTACTCGGGGTTGGCGCGGTAGCCGTCGAAGAAGTGCTCGCAGTCGACGAAGACGCGGCGGCCTTCGGCGACGAGGTAGGAGACGGTGTCGCGGACCATCTCCAGGTTCTCGTCGAGGGTGGTGCGCAGGGCCAGTTCGACGTGCCGGTCGTGGGACTTGGCGACGAGGGTGATGACGGGGGCGCCGGAGCCGAGGAGGGCGTTGACCTGCGGGTCGTCGGCCGCTCTGGCGTTCGGGCGGCGGGTGGCGCCGAAGGCGACGAGCTTGGCGTGCCGGAAGGTGATCTCCTGCTGGGCCCGCGCGAAGAACTCGGTGTCGCGCGGGTTGGCGCCGGGCCAGCCGCCCTCGATGAAGCCCACGCCGAAGTCGTCCAGGTGCCGGGCGATGGTCAGCTTGTCCGCGACGGTGAGGTTGATGCCTTCGCGCTGCGCGCCGTCGCGCAGCGTCGTGTCGAAGACATGGAAGGAATCGTCGGGTGCGCTGGTTTCCGTCATGCTGATCTGGCTCCTGTGTCGGATCTCGGTCTACCGGAATGACCGGCTCCACCACCCCCAATGATCCCGCGCGCTCCGTGTCCGGCTGCAGTTGGGCCGGGAAACGAAAAAACCCCTCGCGGGTGCGAGAGGTCTGCGCGCGGGTCGAGGCGACGGTGTCCGCCCGTACGTGATGGGTACGAGACGGTCACTGCGGACCGGCGCGCCTGCTGCCAATAATCATGGCGAACGAGAGCACGGTGGCAGCCTGCCACAGCCCGCACACAGCGCGCTGCCCCGTCTCACGATGCGGGCGGCGCCTGGGACGCGTGGGACGGCCGGGGGCCCGGGGCGAGCGCGTCGTCCAGGAACTCCCTCACGTGCGCGAGGACCTGGGCCCGCCCCGTCCCCCGCAGCCCGATGGCCACATGGATGGAGAACCCGTCGAGCAGCGCACGGAGGCGGGACGCGAAGCGGTCGGGGTCGACCGGGCCGAACTCGCCGCGCGAGACGCCCTCGGCGAGCAGCGCCACCAGGTCGCGGTGCCAGGCGCCCTCGATGGCGGCCTGCCGGTCGCGGCCCTCCTCGTCGGCGTTGAGCGAGCGGTTCCAGACCTCCAGCCAGAGCGTCCAGTGGGGGTCCCCGACGGCGTCGGGGACGTACAGGTCGACGTACGCGTCGAGGCGCTCGCGGGCCGTGCCCTGCCGGGCGAGGAGGCGGCCGCGCTCGGCGCCGAGGCGGCCCTCGCTCCACTCCAGGGTGCGCAGGAGCAGCTCGTCCTTGGTGCGGAAGTAGTAGAGGAGATGGCCGGAGCTCATGCCGACCTCGTGGCCGAGCGCGGCCATGGTCAGCTTCTCCAGGCCGCGCTCGGCGATCATCTCCATGGCGGCCGCCATGACGTCCTCGCGCGGTGGGGCGTTCTTCCGCGCGCGGGTCCGACCGGCCATCCCGTACTCCTTGATCACACCTTCGGCTGCTGCTGGGTGATGCAGTGGATGCCACCACCCCCGGCAAAGATCGTACGGGCGTCCACGAGCGTCACGGTCCGGTCCGGGAAGAGACCGCGGAAGATGCCCGCCGCGAGCTCGTCGTTCGGGTCGCCGAAGGCGCACAGGACGACGCCGCCGTTGCAGAGGTAGTGGTTGATGTAGGAGTAGTCGACCCAGCCCTCGTCGTCCTCGAGGACGGTCGGGGCGGGCACCTCGACGATCCGCAGGGTGCGGCCGCGGGCGTCCGTCTGGCCCTGGAGCGTCGCGATGACCTCCTTGCTGACCTCGAAGTCCGGGTGGGCGGGGTCGCGCTGGGAGTGGACGAGGACGACGCCGGGCGCGGCGAAGGCGGCGACGATGTCGACGTGGCCGAGGGTGCCGTAGCCGTGGCCGGGGTAGTCGGCGGTGAGGCCGCGCGGCAGCCAGATCGCCTTGGTGGTGCCGAGGTGGGCGTGGATCTCCGCCTCCACCTGCTCCCTGGTCCAGCCGGGGTTGCGCTCGGGGCCGAGCTGGACGGTCTCGGTGAGCAGGACGGTGCCCTCGCCGTCGACGTGGATGCCACCGCCCTCGTTCACGAGCTTCGAGGTGTACGTACGGGCTCCCACGAGGTCGGCGACGTGCGCACCGATCTTGGAGTCGTGGTCCCAGCGGGCCCACTCCTGGGCGCCCCAGCCGTTGAACGTCCAGTCGACGGCGGCCAGTCGGCCCTTGCCGTCGGTCAGGAAGGTGGGGCCGATGTCCCGCATCCAGGCGTCGTCGAGCTCGCGCTCGGTGACGTCGATGTCCGGGCCGAGGAGTTCCTCGGCGTACGGGGTCTGGCCGGGCCCGCAGACCACGGTGACCGGCTCGAAGCGGCGTACGGCGCGGGCGACGTTCGCCCAGGCGATGCGGGACTCGTCGAGGCCCTCGGGGTCGTCGAAGGTGGGGTTGGGGCACGGCCACGCCATCCAGGTGCGTTCGTGCGGGGCCCACTCGGCGGGCATGCGGAAGCCGTCGGCGGCAGCAGACATGACGTAAACCCTTAAAGGAAGTAGAGGCGGTTGAGGGAGACGGAGTCGGCGGGCTCGGAGCGGACCGGGTCGCCGTCGAGCGTGACGAGGCCGGAGCGCTGGTCCACGTCGACCGCTCCGGTGCGGGAGTTCAGGCGCAGGTCGGCGGGGCCGATGCCACGCGTGCCGCGCACGGCGACCCGGCGGCGGCGCGTGGGCATCAGGTCGTTGCCCTGGTCGACGGCGGCCTGCGCGACGAACGCCACGGAGATGTCGGCGGGCGTCGCCCCGTACGACCCGAACTGCGGGCCGAGGACGAGGGGTTCGCAGGTGTCGGTCGCGGCGTTCGGGTCGCCCACGACGCCGTACGCGGGGAAGCCGGACTTGAGGACGAGCTGCGGCTTGGCGCCGAAGTACTCCGGGCGCCACAGCACGATGTCGGCGAGCTTGCCGACCTCGATGGAGCCGACCTCGTGGGCGAGGCCGTGGGCGAGGGCGGGGTTGATGGTCAGCTTGGCCATGTAGCGCAGGACGCGCGCGTTGTCGTCGTGCGGGCCGTCGCCCTCCATGGGGCCGAGCTCGGCCTTCATCTTCCCGGCCATCGCGAAGGTGCGGCGGACGGTCTCGCCGGCGCGGCCCATGCCCTGCGCGTCGGACGAGGTGATACCGATGGCGCCCAGGTCGTGCAGCACGTCCTCGGCGCCCATCGTCCCGGCGCGGATGCGGTCGCGGGCCATGGCCGCGTCGCCCGGCAGGTCGGTCTTGAGGTCGTGGACCGAGACGATCATGCCGTAGTGCTCGGCGACGGCGTCGCGCCCGAAGGGCAGGGTGGGGTTGGTGGAGGAGCCGATGACGTTCGGCACGCCCGCCATCTTCAGGACGTTCGGTACGTGACCGCCGCCGCACCCCTCGATGTGGAAGGCGTGGATGGTGCGTCCTTCGAGCACCTTCAGGGTGTCCTCGACGGAGAGGCATTCGTTCAACCCGTCGCTGTGCAGGGCGACTTGGACGTCGTGCTCCTCTGCGACGCGCAGCGCGGTGTCCAGGGCGCGGGTGTGCGCGCCCATGTCCTCGTGCACCTTGAAGCCGGACGCGCCGCCCTCGGCGAGCGCCTCGATGAGCGGGGCGTCGTGCGAGGACGAGCCGCGGCCGAGGAAGCCGATGTTCACCGGCCAGGCGTCGAAGGCGTTGAACGCGTGGCGCAGCGCCCACGGCGAGTTGACGCCGACGCCCCACACAGGCCCGAACTCCTGGCCGATGATCGTGGTCACGCCGGACGCGAGGGAGGCCTCCATGATGCGGGGCGAGAGCAGGTGGACGTGGGTGTCCACGGACCCGGCGGTGGCGATGAGCCCCTCGCCGGAGACGATGGACGTCCCCGTGCCCACCACGACGTCGACGCCGTCGAGGGTGTCGGGGTTGCCCGCGCGCCCGATGGCGTGGATGCGGCCTTCCCTGATGCCGATGGACACCTTGCGGATGCCCTGCACGGCGTCGATGACGACGACGTTGCTGATGACGACGTCACAGGTGTCGCGGACCGCGGCAGCCTTCAGGTGCAGGCCGTCGCGGGCGGTCTTGCCGAAGCCCGCGAGGAACTCGTCGCCGTACTTCTGGGCGTCGGACTCCACGCGGATCGTCAGGCCGGAGTCGCCGAGGCGGACGTGGTCGCCGGCGCGGGGGCCGTGTGTGGAGGCGTACTCGTACGGGGTGAGGCGGCGCGGTTCGGCGGCGTGTCCTCCGGGGCGGCTCATCGCTCGACCTCCTGCTCAGTGGTTTCCGGTACGCCGAGGTAGCCGCAGGCGGCGGCGCGGCGCAGCGCCTCTTCGCGGGCGCCCGGCGCGTCCAGCGGCCCGTCCACCAGGCCCGCGAAGCCGATGGCGATCCGCTCGCCGCCGATGGGCAGCAGCCCGACGTCGACGCTCTCGCCGGGCCCGAAGCGGACGGAGGACCCGGCGGGCACGGCGAGCCGCATGCCGTACGCGGCGGCACGGTCGAAGTCGAGCCGGGGGTTGGCCTCGAAGAAGTGGAAGTGCGAGGTCACGGAGACCGGCACGGTGGCGGTGTTGGTCACGGTCAGCGTCACGGCCGGGGCCGCGTCCTCGTGCAGCGGCCCGGGCAGCAGTGCGCCGGGCGCCTCGTCGCCGAGTCCCTCCCCGATCGGGTCGGAGACGACCGCGAGCCGGGACCCGTCGTCGAAGACGGCCTCCACGTGCACCTCGGTCACCACGTCCGCGACGCCGGGCAGCACGTCGTCCGGGCCGAGCACCGAGCGGGCCCGCTCGACGGCCTCGGCGAGCCGGGCGCCGTCGCGGGCGGCCTCGCAGACCGTGTCGGCGATCAGCGCGGTCGCCTCCGGGACGTTGAGTCTGAGGCCGCGCGCCTTGCGGGACCTCGCGAGCTCGGCGGCCCCGAAGAGCAGCAGCCGGTCGCGTTCGGGGGGCGTGAGTCGCACGCGCCGTACCTCCCTGTTCCACGTTTAGAGCGCCACTCTAACTACGAAATCCGCACACGGGAAGCGGGGCCGGGGGCATTGACGAATGGGTGGTGAACGCGTCACATTGAGCGCTGCTCAAAAATGGGGCAACCATTCCGGACCAGCGAGCGTCAGGGGCACCCTCATGCCGATAGAACAGCGCGGAGTCGACACCATCCCGGACGGGGAGCGCACCAGCGGCCCCCGCGATCTCGTGTCGATCCTCATCGGCTCCAACCTCTGCCTGGGGGTGATCGTCTTCGGCTGGCTGCCGGTGTCGTTCGGCCTCGGCTGGTGGCAGTCGGTGAGCGCGGTGGTGGCGGGCACGGTGCTCGGCACGGCACTGACCGCGCCGCTCGCCCTGGTGTCGCTGCGCACCGGCACGAACCTCTCCACGTCCTCCGGCGCCCAGTTCGGGGTCCGCGGCCGCCTGGTCGGCTCCGTCGTGGGGCTGCTGCTCTCCCTCGGCTACACCGCGCTGACCATCTGGATCGGCGGCGACGTGATGGTCGGCACCCTGCACCGCCTGCTCGGCCTGCCGGCCGGCGGCTTCTCGTACGCCGTCGTCTACACCCTGCTCGCCGCCGCCACCGTGATCGGCGCCGTCTTCGGCTACCGCGTGCTGCTGCGGCTCTCCCGGGTCCTCGCCTTCGGCATGACGGCCCTCCTGATCCTCGGCGTCGTCGCGTACGCCCCCGACTTCACGACGTCGGCGCTGCCGGGGGCGGGCGGCTACCTCCTCGGCTCGTTCTGGCCGACGTGGCTGCTCGCCCTGGTCGCCGCGGGCCTCTCCGGCCCGATCGCCTTCATCACGCTCCTCGGCGACTACACCCGCTATGTCTCCCCGGCCCGGCACAGCTCCCGCGCGGTCCTCGGCGCGGCCTGGCTCGGCCTGCTCGCGGGGCTCCTGATCCCCCAGCTCTTCGGCACGTTCACGGCGTACGCGGCGCGTGCCGCCCTCGACTACGCGGGCGGGCTCGTCGACGCGTCGCCCACCTGGTACCTGGTGCCGCTGCTGCTCGCCGCCTCCGCGGGCTCGGTCGGCAACGCGGGCCTGATGCTCTACTCCATGGGCCTCGACCTGGACGCGATCCTGCCCCGCGCCTCGCGCGCCCGCGCCACCTACACGGTCGCCGTCGTCGCCACGGCCTGCGTCTTCGCCGGCCACTACGCGTGGGAGGCGCAGGACGCGATGACGTCCTTCGTGCTCCTTCTCACGGCCATCGGCACCCCGTGGGCCGTGATCACCCTGATCGGCTTCGCGCGCTGTCGCGGGGAGTACGACGCGGAGGCCCTCCAGGTCTTCAACCGCCGCTCCAGGGGCGGCGTCTACTGGTACCGCGCCGGCTGGAACGTGCAGGCCACGACGGCCTGGGCGCTGGGCGCGGCGGTCGGCGTACTCGCGGTCTCGCTGCCGTCGTACGAGGGCCCGCTGCTCTCCCTGACGGGCGGTGTCGACTGCAGCTTCCTGCTGTCGGGCGTGGTGGGCGGCGCGGCGTATCTGACGCTGTCGGCACGGGAGGGCCGGGCCGCCGCCCCCACCACTCCGGAGGCCGCCCCGGCCGCCGCCTCCGTCGATCACGTAGCCTGAGGCGGAACGTGACCGTCAGGGGATCACAGCAGTACGGGGAGTGCGACGATGGAAGAACTCATAGGTCTCGGCGTCCGCGCGGCCAAGGGCGCCGGAGCAGCGGTTCTCGGCGTCGTCGACGCCCTCACCAGCGGCCCGCTCACCCCCGTGGGTTCGAACGCCCCGAAGACGGACGACGAGAACGCGAACGAGGGCAAGAACGAGGACGGCAAGGACAAGTAGCCCGGGCACACCCCATACCTCAGGCGATGTCCAGGACCGCCTTGCCGTGGAGACGGCGGCCGAGCAGCTCCTCGGCCGCCTCCGGGAACCTCTCCCACGAACCCCGCCAGGACGTGCCGGGGTCGAGCGCACCGGACGCCACCTCCCCTGCCAGCCAGGTCAGATCCCTGGCGAGACCGGTGCAGCCGAGCAAGTAGAAGCTGACGACGGAGCGATCGTGCCGCCCGATGTCTCCAAAGAGGGTCCCGTACGGGAAGTGCTCGGCGTCACCGCCTGAGTGCCCCACGGACACGAGCGTGCCGTGCTGACCCAACTGCTCGTACGCCTCGACGAGTTGCCGCCCCCCGACCAGGTCGACCACGCCGTCCACGGGTGCTGCGGCCGCCGCGGGCGTGGCGATCACCTCGTGCGCGCCAAGAGCCCTGAGCGCGTCGCCGCGCCCTTCGGGGTCGCCGGTCACCGCGACGACCTCGGCGCCGCCGCGCCGGGCGAGCTGCACCGCGTACCGGCCGACGCCGCCGGTGGCGCCCGTGACCATGACGCGCCTACCGAGGGTCGGCCCGATCCGGTCGAGGGCGCGGAGAGCGCTGGCACCGGCGACCGGCAGCGTACTGATGGCCCCCAGATCCGCGCCCTCGGGCACGACACCCATCAAGTCCGTGTCGACGGCGCGGAGTTCGGCCCACCCTCCGTCACCGCCCAGGGTGACCACGGGGGTGCCGGCCGCCGGGCCCGAGCCGTCGGCGGCAGCGCGCTCGACCACGCCGGCGGCGTCCCAGCCGAGCACCGCACCTTCCGGTGCGCTCTCCAGGCCGAAGCGGACCTCGCCGTAATTGAGGGAGGTGGCGGTCACTCTGACCAGGGCCTGATGCGGCGCGGGGTCGGGAGCGGGGGCATCGCCGAGGCGCAGGCCCCCGGGGGCGGAACGGTCGACCAGTAGTGCGCGCATGGAAAGTTGTGCCTCTCTCAGGGGTCACGAGCTCGCTGACTGATCGCCATAGTGCCACTGAGTGGCAGAAGCCATCAAGGGGCAATCGCGCCCGGCTACACTTCCGCCATGGACTCCACGGACCTCGACCGCCTCCCCCTCCGGGAGCGCAAGAAGCTGCGGACGCGCCAGGCCCTGGTCGACACGGCCCTGGAACTCTTCACGGACCACGGCTTCGACGGCGTCACGCTCGACGCCCTGTGCGATGCCGTGGAAATCTCCAAACGCACCTTCTTCCGCACCTTCACCAGCAAGGAAGACGTGGCGATGGCGCCGACCCAGGACCTGTGGGCGGCGTTCCTGGAAGAACTGGAGCGGATCGAACCGGCACAGGGACAGCCGCTCTTCGACGTCCTGCGGGACGCACTGCTGGCCGCGCTCGGCCGTATGCCCGCCGAAGGCTGGCCCCACCGGGTGCTGCTCAGCCGCCGACTGGCGGCGCGCACTCCGTCCATGGACGCACACGGCCTCGCCTTCTGCGACCGCACGAGCCGAGCGGCCCTGGTCGTGGCCCGGCGCCGCTTCGACCTCCCGGAGGCGGACGACCTGCGCCCCCGGCTGGCGATCGACCTGCTGGTGTCGGCGTTCCACCGGGCACTGGAGACGTGGACCGAGGGGCCCGAGCCGACGCGGGACCGTCTCGCGTCACTCCTCCGCGACGCCTGCGCCGCGCTCCCGGCCGCCTTCGCCCTCCCCGCCCGCTGACGGGCCGTTGCCCTGCCACTTCGACTCGCGGGCCTGGCCATCTGCGGCCCGGTGGTGGCCGGCCGCGCAGTTCCCCGCGCCCCTGACCACACCTCCGGGCACCGCCCCCGGACGGCGAAGCCGTTGAGGGGCGCGGGGAACTGCGCGACCAGCCCCATACAGCCCGCAGCCGGAGGCGAAGAGGACGAGATCCCCCCGTCCCCGGCACGGGCCCACCCACGTGGCGACGGTCAAGCCATCAGCCGAGGTCGTGCATCCAGCCGTGCTGGTCCTTCACCGTGCCGCGCTGCACGTCCAGCAGCGCCTCGCGGAGCTTCATCGTGACCTCGCCCGGCTCGCCGCCGCTCTGCTGCCACTCGCCCGAGTTGCACTTCACCGTGCCGACGGGCGTGATGACGGCCGCCGTGCCGCAGGCGAAGACCTCGGTCAGGGTGCCGTTCTCCGTGTCGGTCTTCCACTGGTCGATGGAGATGCGGCCCTCCTCCGAGGTGTAGCCGAGGTCGCGGGCGACCGAGAGGAGCGAGTCGCGGGTGATGCCGGCGAGGAGGGAGCCCGTCAGGGCGGGGGTGACGATCTTGTCGCCGTACACGAAGTACAGGTTCATGCCGCCCAGTTCCTCGACCCACTTGTGCTCGACGGCGTCGAGGTAGGCCACCTGGTCGCAGCCCTTCGCCGCGGCCTCGGCCTGCGCGAGCAGCGACGCGGCGTAGTTGCCGCCGGTCTTGGCGTCGCCCATGCCGCCGGGGACGGCGCGCACGCGGTCCTCGGAGAGCCAGATCGAGACGGGCTGCACACCGCCGGGGAAGTAGGCGCCGGCGGGCGAGGCGATGACGACGAAGAGGTATTCGTTGGCGGGCTTCACGCCCAGGCCGACCTCGGTGGCGATCATGAAGGGGCGCAGGTAGAGGGACTCCTCGCCGCCGTGCGCCGGAACCCACGCCTTGTCCTGCCGGACCAGCGCGTCGCACGCCTCGATGAACGTCTCGACCGGCAGCTCCGGCATCGCGAGGCGGCGCGCGGAGGCCTGGAAGCGGCGGGCGTTGGCGTCGGGGCGGAACGAGGCCACCGAGCCGTCGGGCTGCCGGTAGGCCTTCAGGCCCTCGAAGATCTCCTGGGCGTAGTGCAGGACGTTCGTCGCGGGGTCGAGGGCGAGCGGGCCGTACGGCACGAGCTGACCGTCGTGCCAGCCGCGCCCTTCCGTCCACTTGATCGTCACCATGTGGTCGGTGAAGTGGCGGCCGAACCCGGGGTTGGCCAGGATCGCCTCGCGCTCCGCGGTGGCCAGCGGCGTCGAGGAGGGCTTGAGCTCGATGGTCGGCGTCGTCGTCATGAGTACTTCGTCCTTCACGTGTGATGGTGACGGACCGCGCTCACATCCGAACGCCCAGTACTAGGACGTCCGAGTTTCCCTGCTGCTTTCACGGCCCCACGTTCGATTATCGCTCGCGGGGTCCCCAGGGAGAAACGGCATGATGGCGGCCCGGGGGTCGATGGTGACACCCGGGGGCCGGATACGAGAAGCCGCCGGGTGCCTCTGGGGCCCGGCGGCTTCCGCGTGATCTTCCGCGCGATCTACGAGCTACCGGGTCAGCCCGCTACTCGTACGGCGAGCGCGTCGCCGATCTGCTCGGTGGTGCGGACGGTGTCCCCGCGCTCCGCGAGGTCGGCGGAGACCGCGGTCTCGATGCGGGCGGCCTCGGCCTCGTACCCGAGGTGGCGCAGGAGCAGCGCGACGGAGAGGACCGTGGCCGACGGGTCGGCCTTGCCCTGGCCCGCGATGTCCGGCGCCGAGCCGTGCACCGGCTCGAACATGGACGGGAACTCGCGGCTCGGGTTGATGTTGCCGGAGGCGGCGACGCCGATGCCGCCGGAGACGGCCGCGGCGAGGTCGGTGATGATGTCGCCGAAGAGGTTGTCGGTGACGATCACGTCGAAGCGGCCGGGGTCGGTGACGAGGTAGATCGTCGCGGCGTCGACGTGGATGTAGTCGGTGGTGACGTCGGGGAACTCCTTCGCCACCTGGTTGAAGACGTTCGTCCAGAGGTGACCGGCGTACGCGAGGACGTTGTTCTTGTGGACCAGCGTCAGCTTCTTGCGCGGGCGGGCCTGCGCGCGGGCGAAGGCGTCACGGACCACGCGCTCCACGCCGAACGCCGTGTTGACGGAGACCTCGGTGGCGACCTCGTGCGGCGTGCCGGTGCGGATCGAGCCGCCGTTGCCCGTGTACGGGCCCTCGGTGCCCTCGCGGACGACGATGAAGTCGATCTCGGGCTGGCCGGCGAGCGGGGTGGCGACGCCGGGCAGCAGCTTCGAGGGCCGCAGGTTGACGTGGTGGTCGAAGAGGAACCGGAGCTTCAGCAGGAAGCCGCGCTCCAGGACGCCGGACGGGACCGAGGGGTCGCCGATCGCGCCGAGGAGGATCGCGTCGTGCTGCTTGAGGGCTTCCACATCGGCGTCGGTGAGGGTCTCACCGGTGGCGTGGTACCGCCTCGCACCGAAGTCGAATTCCACCGTCTCGAGCTTCACATCCTGCGGAAGCACGGCGTTGAGGACCTTGAGCCCCTGGGCCACGACCTCTTGGCCGATGCCGTCTCCGGGGATGACTGCGAGATTGATGCTGCGAGAACTGGCCGACATAGGAGCACCGTACTCTTCGTCCCAGGGGATGACATGCCATGTCCGGCATGCGGACAGGCACCAGACGCGGCACCTCGTGGTCGGATTCTGTTCATCCCGACGTCTGGCGGGAGTTGGCCCCCGCTGGGAAGTTCCCAGGCATGGACACTCCCCACGTCGGCATTCCGGAGCGGCTCGCGGCCCGGATGAGCATGCCCGAACAGCACGAGTACCTGCGCGGGAAGTTCTCCCGCCGCAGGGTGCTCGCCAGTTCGTTCGCGACGGCCGGGGCGGTGGGCGGCGCGGGTCTGCTCGTCGGCAATTCCGGCACCGCCGACGGCGAGAGCGCGTCGGCGGCCCGCCCCCTCGCCGCGCCCTCCGCTCCGGTGCGGGTCGACGGCAGACTGGTGGCGCCCTTCGGCCGGCACCTCGCCTTCGGCGCCGACCCGAAGACGCAGATGCGGGTCTCCTGGCAGGTGCCGTTCGCGGTCAAGTCCCCTTTCCTGCGCGTGGGTACGCGGCCCTGGGAGCTGAGCCGGAAGATCGAGGCGGAGGTGCGCGACCTGCACACCCCGTCGCTCACGAAGAAGCTGCCCGCGGTCGAGCAGTACTACCTGCACGCGGCGCTCGACGGCCTGACCCCCGGCACGACGTACTACTACGGCGTCGGCCACGACGGTTTCGACCCGGCGTCGCCCGAGCGGATGGCGACCGTCGGCTCCTTCAGGACCGCGCCCGCCGAACCGGAGAAGTTCGTCTTCACGGCCTTCGGCGACCAGGGCGTCAGCTACCACGCCCTCGCCAACGACCAGGTGATCCTGGGCCAGAACCCGTCGTTCCATCTGCACGCGGGCGACATCTGCTACGCGGACAGCACCGGCCACGGCAAGGAGTCCGACACCTACGACGCGCGCGTGTGGGACACCTTTCTCGCCCAGACGGAGTCCGTCGCGAAGTCCGTGCCGTGGATGGTGACCACCGGCAACCACGACATGGAGGCGTGGTACTCGCCGAACGGCTACGGCGGCCAGTGGGCCCGCTGGTCGCTCCCGGAGAACGGCTTCGACCCGCGGAACGCGCCGGGCGTCTACTCCTTCACGTACGGGAACGTCGGCGTCGTCGCCCTGGACGCCAACGACGTCTCGTACGAGATACCCGCCAACAAGGGCTACACCGAAGGCCGCCAGACCGCCTGGCTCGACAGGCGCCTGCGCGAGCTGCGCGCCGACGAGTCCGTCGACTTCGTGGTGGTCTTCTTCCACCACTGCATGTACTCGACGTCGACGCACGCCTCCGACGGCGGGGTGCGCGACGCGTGGCTGGAGCTGTTCACCAGGCACCAGGTGGACCTGGTCGTCAACGGCCACAACCACGTCTACGAACGCACCGACGCCATCAAGGGCGGCGAGGTCGGCAGGGCCGTGCCGGTCGGCGCGTCGACCGATCCGACGCGCGACGGCATCGTGTACGTCACAGCGGGCGGCGCGGGCAAGGACCTCTACGGCTTCGGCCCCGGGGTCGAGGACAGCTATGAGGGCAACGTCCACGACCGCGACAGCATCGAGAGCTTCCACTGGACGAAGTCACGTGTGCAGAACCCGGACACCGTGGAGTGGTCCCGGGTGCGCTACACCGGCTTCTCGTTCCTCGCGGTGGAGGTGACGGCGGGGGCGCGCCCGAAGCTTTCGGTCTCCGCGCTCGCCGAGAGCGGCGAGCGCGTCGACCACTTCGAGGTGGTGCGGGGAGAAGGGCGGGGGACTCGGTGACCTGCCGGGCTCAGTGGCCCGTCTCGCCGCCGTTGTCCCTGCGGTCGAGGGCTCGCTGGAGGGCGGCGGCGGCGTTCCTGCGCTCGGCGTCGCTGGTACGGGAGGTGTGACGGACTCGGCGGGCGGTCGTCTCGGCCATGGGGGATCCACTCCTTGAGGGAAGGGTGCATTCATTACGAGACGCCGGGGGCGGGGAGCGCTGGAGCGGCAGGGTTCGCCTGCGTGCGGCTCCGGCTCGCTACCGCATTCGCTTGATCGAGCGAGACGTTCGGCTCCTACAAAGCTAAGGGAGAACGGAGCGTCTGTCTCCACAGTTACTCGGGCTTCCTACTATCTGAGACGGCTTCACCCGCGTACCGCTCTCAGCTCGCGGATCAGGGCCCGTACGGCGAGGGAAGAGGCCAGCTCAGGAGTGGTGACACAGCCGACCGAGCGCGTCGGGCGCTCCACTCCGAGATCAGTGATCCGCACCGTGCACCCCCGAACGTCGCGATCCCCACGTCCGCACGCCCCTCGGCGACCTCCCCCGCCGTGCCCGCACCCAGCTCACGCACCACGCGGGGCCGCCCGCCGACCTCCTCGCGAAGGCGGCGCCCGAGGGCATCGAGCTGTACCTAGACCACGTGGGCGGCGACCACCTGGAGGCGGCGATCTCCTCGCTGCGCCCGCGCGGCCGGATCGTACGGATCGGCACGGACGCGTTCCTGGGGATGCTGCGGGGCGAGAACCGGGGAAAGATGATCGTCCGCGCGAGCTGATCGAAATTGGTCTGCACCATGGCTCTCCGCACCATGGCGCGGAGGCCGTCCCCCGCCCCAGAATCGGACCATGTCTGAGACCGAGCAGCAGCAAGCGTGGACCCCGATCCACGGTGAGCCCTACCGCTCCGTGCCCTATCGGCCCGAGCGCATGCCCGAGTCTGAATCCCTGGCGCACGCGGCGGAGTTGCGGGCGCGGATGCGGGAGCGGCGGACGGTGCGGCAGTTCGCTCCGGACCCCGTGCCCCCGCAGGTCGTGCGGGACGCCATCGCGTGCGCGGCGACGGCACCGTCCGGCGCGCACCAGCAGCCGTGGACGTTCGTCCTCGTCCAGGACCCGGAGATCCGCCGCCGCATCCGCGAGGCCGCCGAGCGCGAGGAGCAGATCTCGTACGACGGCCGCCTCGGCGAGGAGTGGCTCGCGGCCCTCCGCCCCCTCGGCACCGACGAGGTGAAGCCGCACCTGACGGACGCGCCCGCCCTGATCGTCGTCTTCCAGCAGCGGTACTGGCTGGGCGAGGACGGCACCAAGCACAAGCACTACTACGTCGACGAATCGGTCGGCATCGCGGTCGGGATGCTGCTGTCCGCGCTGCACCTGTCGGGCCTCGCCGCGCTGATCCACACGCCGAGCCCGATGCGGTTCCTGTCCCAGGTGCTCGGCCGCCCCGAGAACGAGAAGGCGTTCGCGGTGATCCCCGTGGGCTATCCGGCGCCGGACTGCCGGGTCCCCGATCTCGTGCGCAAGTCGCTGGATCAGGTGCTCGTGGAGGTCTGAGCGGACACCGGCACGTCCGCCAGGGCGGGGTAGTCGGTGTAGCCCTCGGCGCCCTCTCCGTACAGGTGGGTCCCGTCCATCTCCTGGAGGGGCGCGCCGACGGCGAAGCGCTCCGGCAGGTCGGGGTTGGAGATGAACCCGCGCCCGTACGACACGAGGTCGGCGAGGCCCGACGCGAGGAGGGCCTCGCCCGCCTCCTTGGTGGTCGGGTCGCCGTTCTCGCCGACGTTGGCGATCAGCGTGCCGTGCCAGCGGGGGCGCAGGTCGGCGAGGGCCGGGTAGCGGTCGTTGTCGGTGAGGTGGAGGTAGGCGAGGCCCAGGCCGTCGAGCTCGTCGAGGAGCGCGCGGTAGACGGGCCCGGGGTCGGCCTCCACCATGCCGAACTGCGGGTTGCCCGGCGAGAGGCGGAGCCCGAGCCGCTCGGCGCCGATGGCGGCGGCGACGGCGCGGACGACCTCGACGGCGAAGCGGATGCGGTCCGCGACCGAGCCCCGGCCGTACTCGTCGTCGCGGAGGTTGCTGTTGTCCGCGAGGAACTGGTGGATCAAGTAGCTGTTGGCGCCGTGCAGTTCGACCCCGTCGAAGCCCGCCGCGATGGCGTTGCGGGCGGCGTCCGCGAAGTCCTGGACGGCGGTGCGGATGTCGTCCCGGGTCATCTCGCGGGGCGTGACCGGGTCGGCCTTGCCGCCGGGCACGTGCACGCGCTCCGGGTCCACCAGCACGGCGGACGGCGCGGCGGGGGCGTCCCCGTCGACGCGGGACAGGGGGTGTCCGTGGCGGCCGCCGTGCATCAACTGCGCGTAGATCCGGCCCCCTTCGGCGTGTACGGCGTCGGTGACGCGCCGCCAGCCCGCGATGTGCTCGGCGGTCTCGATCCCCGGGTAGCGCCAGCCGCTCTGGCCCCGGCTGCTGGGCCAGATGCCCTCGGTGACGATGAGGCTGGCGCTCGCGCGCTGGGCGTAGTAGTCGGCGACGACCGGGAGCGGGGTGCCGTCGGCCGTCGCCCGGAGGCGTGTCATGGGGGCCATGACCATGCGGTTGGGGAGGAGGCCGAGGGAGCCGGCGGAGTGGGGCGCGAGGAGCGTGGTGTTCGTCATGCCGGAACGGTAGGAGTTGACACAGGTGTGAAGTTCAAGCGCGGGGGTCCGCCGGACACGGGTGGGCGGGCCGGTCCGGAGGTCCACCGGACACGGATGGGCGGGCCGGCTCGGAGGTCCACCGGACACGGATGGGCGGGCCGGGCCGGAGCCCCTGGCCCGGTGCCGCGCCCGGCCGGTACCTTCTGGATCATGAACGTGACTCCCTCCCGCAGGACCGTCCTCGGCACCGCCGCCGCGGCCCCCGTCTTCCTCTCCGTCCCCGGCACCGCGCACGCGGCGCCCTCCGCGGAGGCTCGCCGGCGCCTGCGCGAGCTGGAGAAGGGCTACCCCGGCCGCATAGGTCTGCACGCCCTGAACACCGGCACCGGCGCCACCCTCGGCTACCGCGCCGACGAGCGCTTCGCGATCGCCTCGACGTTCAAGGTCCTGGCCGCCGCGGCGATCCTGCGCAAGGCGCGCGAGGAGGAGCCCGGGCTGCTCGACACCGTGATCCGGTACGACCGCGACGACCTGGTCACCTACTCGCCGCGCTGCGAGATGCACCTCGCGACGGGCATGACGGTCCGGGAGCTGTGCGACGCGACCGTCACGTACAGCGACAACGCGGCGGGCAACTTCCTGCTGCGGCGGCTCGGCGGCCCCTCCGGCATCACCCGCTTCGCCCGCTCCCTCGGCGACTCCCGCACCCGCCTCGACCGCTGGGAGACCGACCTCAACACCAACATCCCGGGCGACCCGCGCGACACGACGACCCCGGCGGCCATGACCGCGAACCTGCGCAAGCTCGTCCTCGGCGACGCCCTCGCCCCGCTCGACCGCGACCAGCTCGTCCGGTGGCTCGTGGAGAACACCACCGGCGACAAGCGGATCCGCGCCGGGCTCCCCGAGGGCTGGCGGGTCGGCGACAAGACGGGATCCCCTGCGTACGGCGGGGTCAACGACGTCGCCGTGGCCTGGCCCCCGAAGGGCGGCGCCCCGCTGGTCATCTCCGTCTACACGACCCGCCTGGACCCGGACACCCCCGGCGAGGACCGCATCGCCGCCGACATGACCCGTATCGCCGTCGACGCCCTCACCTGAACCTGACCCGGCCGGAAGAAGCCGGAAAAACACACCGCCTCCGACCGGGGTGGGGCCCAGGTCGGAGGCGGGGTTCAGGGGCGGGCCGCAAAGGCCCGCGGTGGGCGTCAGCCCATGTGCGGGTAGCCGTACTCGGTCGGCGGGACCAGCGTCTCCTTGATGGCGCGGGTCAGCGTCCACCGCTGGAGGTTCTGCGGGGCACCGGCCTTGTCGTTGGTGCCGGAGGCACGGCCGCCGCCGAAGGGCTGCTGGCCGACGACGGCGCCGGTCGACTTGTCGTTGATGTAGAAGTTGCCCGCGGCGTAGCGGAGCTTCTCCATCGTGTACGCGGCGGCCGCGCGGTCGTTCGCGATGACCGAGCCGGTGAGCGCGTAGTCCGAGACCGACTCCATCTGGGTCAGCATCTCGTCGAACTTGTCGTCCTCGTAGACGTGCACCGCGAGGAACGGGCCGAAGTACTCGGTCGTGAAGACCTCGTTGGCCGGGTCCGAGCACTCGACGACGGTCGGGCGCACGAAGTAGCCGACGGAGTCGTCGTAGGTGCCGCCGGCGACGATCGTGCAGGAGTCGTCCGCCTTGGCGCGGTCGATGGCCGCCTTGTTCTTGGCGAACGCGCGCTCGTCGATGACCGCGCCGATGAAGTTCGACAGGTCGGTGACGTCACCCATCTTGATGCCGTCGACCTCGGCAGCGAACTCCTCCTTGAAGCCGGAGTTCCAGATCGAGGCCGGGATGTAGGCGCGCGAGGTGGCGGAGCACTTCTGGCCCTGGAACTCGAAGGAGCCGCGGGTCAGCGCGGTCTTCAGGATCGCGCGGTCGGCGCTCGGGTGCGCGACGACGAAGTCCTTGCCGCCGGTCTCGCCGACGAGACGCGGGTAGGTGCGGTACTTGGCGATGTTCTCGCCGACCGTCTTCCACAGGTGCTGGAAGGTCGGGGTGGAGCCGGTGAAGTGGATGCCGGCCAGGTCGCGGTGGTGCAGGGCGACCTCGGAGACCGCGATGCCGTCACCGGTGACGAGGTTGATGACGCCCTTGGGCAGGCCCGCCTCCTCCAGGAGCTGCATGAGCAGCACGGCGGCGTGCGTCTGCGTCGGGGACGGCTTCCACACGACCACGTTGCCCATCAGGGCCGGGGCGGTCGGCAGGTTGCCCGCGATGGCCGTGAAGTTGAACGGCGTGATCGCGTAGACGAAGCCCTCGAGCGGGCGGTGGTCCAGGCGGTTCCAGACACCGGTCGCGTTCGCCGGGGGCTGCTCGGCGAGCAGGTCACGGGCGTACTTCACGTTGAAGCGCCAGAAGTCGACGAGCTCGCACGGGGTGTCGATCTCGGCCTGCTGCGCGGTCTTCGACTGGCCGAGCATCGTGGAGGCGGCCAGCGTCTCGCGCCACGTCGTGGAGAGCAGCTCGGCGGCGCGCAGGATGATCGCGGCGCGGTCGTCGAAGGACATCGCGCGCCACGCCGGGGCAGCGGCGAGGGCGGCGTCGATCGCGTCCTGGGCGTCCTGCTGGGTGGCGCCGCGGCCGTGGCCGATGACGGCCTGGTGGTTGTGCGGCTGCACGACCTGGAAGGGCTCGCCGCCGCCGAGGCGCTTGACGCCGCCGATGGTCATCGGCAGCTCGATCGGGTTGTCGGCCAGCTCCTTGAGCTTGGCCTCCAGACGGGCGCGCTCCGGGGAGCCGGGCGCGTAGCCGTGTACCGGCTCGTTGACCGGGGCGGGGACCTGGGTCACAGCGTCCATGAGTTCCTTAGCTCCTTTGTGCGAGGGCTCTGCGAGGGCTCTGTACTGGGCGGGCGCTCAGCCCTTGGTGAGGATGGAGCGGCCGAAGAAGAGGAGGTTCGCCGGCTTCTCCGCAAGACGGCGCATGAAGTAGCCGTACCAGTCGGTGCCGTATGCGGTGTACACACGCATCCGGTGGCCTTCGGCGGCGAGCCGCAGGTGCTCGTCGCTGCGGATGCCGTACAGCATCTGGAATTCGTACTCATCCAGTTTGCGCCCTGCGCGCCGCGCGAGCTCCTGCGCGATCGAGATCAGTCGCGGGTCGTGGGACCCGATCATCGGGTACCCCTCGCCCTCCATCAGGGTACGCAGGATGCGGACGTAGGCCTTGTCGGTCTCCGCCTTGTCCTGGTAGGCGACCTCGGCGGGCTCCTTGTAGGCGCCCTTCACGATGCGGACGCGGCTGCCGTTCTCGGCGAGGCGCCGGGCGTCGGCCTCGGTGCGGAAGAGGTAGGCCTGGATGACGCAGCCGGTCTGCGGGAAGTCCTTGCGCAGCTCGTCGTGGATGGCGAACATCGAGTCGAGGGTGGTGTGGTCCTCGGCGTCCAGGGTGACCGTGGTGCCGATGGCGGCGGCGGCCTCGACGACGGGGCGCACATTGGCGAGGGCGAGCTCGTGGCCGCCCTCAAGGGCCTGGCCGAACATCGACAGCTTCACGGACATCTCGGCCTTGGTGCCGAGGCCCAGGTCCTTCAGGCGGCCGATGAGCTCCAGATAGGCGTCGCGGGCGGCGTGCGACTGCTCGACGGTGGTGATGTCCTCGCCCACCACGTCGAGGGTCACCTCCAGGCCCTTGTCGGCGGCGTCGACGATGATCGGGACCACCTGGTCGACGGTCTCACCGGCGATGAACCGGGAGACGACCTGCTTGGTGCCGGGGGCCGCCGATACGAAACGGCGCATCTTGTCGCTGCGCGACGCGGCGAGGATCACGGGACCCAGCACGGGGCACCTCCACGGGTGTACGAAATCGAGGGCCATACCGACAAACCCCTCCATAAGGGGAATGCGGCGGTACGGCACGGAGAACCACCGTGAAATTTAGGGATACACCGGATCGTGAACCATCGACAGCTGTCACGCATCCGTGCCCTGGATCTCAGACAGATGTCTGAAGAACGCGGCGATCTGCGCGAGAATGGACCTCGTGAAGGGCGACTACCAAGAACTGGTCGACGAGATCTCGGCGCTGCTCGGCGCCCCCGCGACCCTCGAGAACCGGGATTTCGAGCTGATCGCCTTCGGCGCGCACGACGGCGACGGTGACAGCGGCTTCGACGCGTCCGTCCTCGACCCGGTCAGGACCCGGTCGATCCTGACCCGCCGGTCCACGGCCGAGGTCCGCTCCTGGTTCGAGGGCTTCGGCATCGCCCGCGCCACGGCCCCGGTCCGCATCCCGCCCACCCCGGAGGCGGGCGTCCACCGGGGCCGGATCTGCCTTCCCGTACGACACCGGGGCTTCGCTCTCGGATACGTCTGGCTGCTCGACGACGAGCCGGGCCCCGGTGAGCAGCAGCTGGCCGCCGCCATGGAGGTGGCCGCCAGGATCGGTGCGCTGCTCGCCGACGAGGCGCAGGCGGGCGCCGACCTCACCCGGGAGTTCCGGGCGGTCCTGACGGCCGAGCGGGGCTGGCAGCGCGACATGGCGGTGGCCTCGCTGCGCACGGCGCTCGGCCCGCGCGGCGAGGGACTGCACGCGGTGGTGTGCGTGGCGCCGTGGCGCTCCGCGGACCCGGACGACGCCCCCGCCTCCCGTACGGTGCCGGGCGCGGCCGCGGTGTGCACGGTGCCGTGGGGCACGACCGCGCAGTCCCTGGCGGCGCTGGTGCGGCTGCGCTCGGCCGACGCGCTGTCGCCCGCGCACACGGCGGCGTCGCGGCTGCTGGACGCGGCGCCGGGTGCGGCGGCCGGCATCGCGGGGGCCCGGCACGGTCTGGAGGAGCTTGGGGCCGCCTGGTGGGAGGCGTCGGGGGCGGCCAGGGCGGCGCTGGCCGAGCGGCGCTTCGGCCCGGTCGCCCAGTGGTCGGACGTAGGCCCGTACCGTCTGCTGACCGCCCTGCCCCCGGAGGCGGCGTACGACCCCGTGGGCCGTCAGCTGCTCTCCCCCACCCACCGCGAACTGGCCCGTACCGCCGAGGTGTTCCTCGACTGCGCGGGCCAGGCGGGCCGCGCGGCCGCCGAGTTGGGCATCCACCGCCAGACGCTCTACTACCGCCTGTCGCGCGTGGAGCAGCTCACCGGCCTGGACCTGGACGACGGCGAGGACCGTCTGCTGCTGCACATGGTCCTGAAGTCGTCACGGCTGTAAGCGGCAGGTAACGAACGCCCGATTCCGTGATCTTGGAGGGGTACGGTTTCCCCCGTCCGAAAATCACCCTCCACTCGGGAGAACGAACACCCCATGAAGCTCAGGCTGTTGGCCTCCGTCGTCGCCGTCTCCGCCGTCGCGCTCTCCGGCACCGTGCTCACCACGGGCACCGCCGCGGCCGCCACGAGGCCGGACTGCACCCGCGGCCTCACCAACGTCCCCGCCAAGGAGACGGTGAAGGTCCGCACCACACCGAAGGTGAACGGCCACGCGGTCGGTCAGCTGAACAAGGGCCGCAAGGCGTTCCTCTGTAACGACGGCCAGTCCTTCACCGGCCAGTCGTACCGCCTCTGCGGCAAGAGCAGCAACAAGTGGCTGTACGTCATGCCGAACAACTACAACATCAAGGGTTACGTTCCGGCCACCTGCATCGACTGGTGAACGACGAAACGCCGGGCGGGCCGGATCTCTCCGGCCCGCCCGGCGTTTCGCGTTTTCCTAGTCCGTGAGGTTCACCGCGCGGGCGGACTCCGCGCCGATCTCCTCCGCCAGCTCGTTCAGCACCGGCTGCGGCACCGTGTCGTCGACGGTGAGGACGGCGAGGGCCTCGCCCCCGACGTCGGCGCGGGCGACCTGCATGCCCGCGATGTTGATGCCCGCCTCGCCGAGGACGCGGCCGACGGTGCCGACGACGCCGGGACGGTCGGCGTACCGCAGGACGACCATGTGGTCGGCGAGCGCCAGGTCCACGTCGTACTCACCGATGGCGACGATCTTCTGGAGGTGCTTGGGGCCGGCCAGCGTGCCGGAGACCGCGATCTCCTCGCCGCCGGAGAGCGTGCCGCGCACCGTGACCACGTTCCGGTGGTCGGGCGACTCGGAGCTGGTGGTGAGGCGGACCTCGACGCCGCGCTCCTGGGCGAACAGCGGCGCGTTCACATAGGAGACGGTCTCGTCGACGACGTCCTCGAAGACGCCCTTCAGCGCGGAGAGTTCGAGCACCTTCACGTCGTGCTGGGTGATCTCGCCGTACACCTCGACGTCGAGACGGGCCGCGACCTCGCCCGCGAGGGCGGTGAAGATCCGGCCGAGCTTCTCGGCGAGCGGCAGACCGGGGCGCACGTCCTCGGCGATGACACCGCCCTGCACGTTCACCGCGTCGGGCACGAGCTCACCGGCGAGGGCGAGGCGCACCGACTTGGCGACGGCGATGCCGGCCTTCTCCTGCGCCTCGTCCGTGGAGGCGCCGAGGTGCGGGGTGCAGACGACCTGGTCGAACTGGAAGAGCGGGGAATCCGTGCAGGGCTCCTTCGCGTACACATCCAGGCCGGCGCCGGCGACGCGGCCCTCCTTGAGGGCGGAGTGCAGCGCCTCCTCGTCGACGATGCCGCCGCGCGCGGCGTTGACGATGCGGACGGTCGGCTTGACCTTGTGCAGCGCCTCGTCACCGATGAGACCGAGGGTCTCGGGCGTCTTGGGGAGGTGCACGGTGATGAAGTCGGAGACCTCGAGCAGCTCGTCGAGGGACAGCACCTTCACGCCCATCTGGGCGGCGCGCGCGGGCTGCACGTAAGGGTCGTAGGCGACGACCTTCATGCCGAAGGCGCTCATGCGCTGGGCGACGAGGGCACCGATGCGGCCGAGGCCGACGACGCCGAGGGTCTTCTCGGCGAGCTCGACGCCGGTGTACTTGGAGCGCTTCCACTCGCCGTTCTTGAGGGCGGCGTTGGCCTGGGGGATGTTGCGCGCGGTGGCCAGGAGCAGGCCGCAGGCGAGCTCGGCGGCCGTGACGATGTTCGAAGTGGGGGCGTTGACGACCATCACGCCGGCCTTGGTGGCGGCGGACACGTCCACGTTGTCCAGGCCGACGCCGGCGCGGGCGACGACCTTCAGCTTCCTGGCCGCGGCGATCGCCTCGGCGTCGACCTTGGTCGCGGAGCGGACCAGGATGGCGTCGACGTCGGCGATGGCGGGCAGCAGCTCGGCGCGGTCCGCGCCGTTGCACTGGCGGATCTCGAAGTCCGGGCCCAGTGCGTCGACGGTGGCGGGCGACAGCTCTTCAGCGATGAGTACGACGGGTTTGCCGGTGGCAGCAGTGCTCACGTGAGTCCTCACAGGTCCATTGCGGACGGCCGTCCCGACGGCCGCAGGCGGTGGAGGGTGCTTGCCGCGTGGAAGACGCACGACGCTGTGGGCCCGACGCGAATGTTGAACAGAAGCATAGTGGCGCGGAACGGATCAGCATGCGCCTCTACGGAAGGATCACCCGTCCGTGGCTGGACGGGGTGGACAACGACACGGGGTCCGGGGCGGTGCCCCGGACCCCGGTCTCGTCAGTCCTCGTCGTTGACCCACGACATGAGCTTGCGCAGCTCCTTGCCGGTGGTCTCCAGGAGGTGGTTCTCGTCCTGGGTCTTGTACTCGTTGTACTTCTTCAGGCCGCCGTGGTACTCGTCCATCCACTGCTTGGCGAAGGTGCCGTCCTGGATCTCCGTGAGGACCTTCTTCATCTCGGCCTTGGTGGCGTCGGTGATGATCCGCGGGCCGGTGATGTAGTCGCCCCACTCGGCGGTCTCGGAGACGGACCAGCGCATCTTCTCCAGGCCGCCCTCGTACATGAGGTCCACGATCAGCTTCAGCTCGTGGAGGCACTCGAAGTACGCGATCTCCGGCTGGTAGCCCGCCTCGGTCAGGGTCTCGAAGCCCGCCTTGACCAGCGCGGCGGTGCCGCCGCAGAGCACGGCCTGCTCGCCGAACAGGTCGGTCTCGGTCTCCTCGGTGAAGGTCGTCTTGATGACGCCTGCACGCGTGCCGCCGATGCCCTTGGCGTACGACAGCGCCAGCTGGAAGCCGTTGCCCGTGGCGTCCTGCTCGACAGCCGCGATACACGGAACGCCGCGGCCCTCCTCGTACTGACGGCGGACCAGGTGGCCCGGGCCCTTGGGGGCGACCATGCAGACGTCGACGCCCTCGGGGGCCTTGATGAAGCCGAAGCGGATGTTCAGGCCGTGGCCGAAGAACAGCGCGTCGCCGTCCTTGAGGTTGTCCTTGATGGACTCCTCGTAGACCTGGGCCTGGATCGGGTCCGGCACCAGGATCATGATGACGTCGGCCTCGGCCGCCGCCTCGGACGGGGTGACGACCCGCAGGCCCTGCTCCTCGGCCTTGGCCTTGGACTTGGAGCCCTCGTGCAGACCGACGCGGACGTCGACACCCGAGTCACGGAGCGACAGCGCGTGGGCGTGGCCCTGGCTGCCGTAACCGATGACCGCGACCTTGCGGCCCTGGATGATGGACAGGTCGGCGTCGTCGTCGTAGAACAGCTCGGCCACTGGGAATCTCCTATGTGT
The DNA here is from genome assembly GCF_055597165.1 of Streptomyces sp. NPDC039480. Lineage (NCBI taxonomy): Bacteria > Bacillati > Actinomycetota > Actinomycetes > Kitasatosporales > Streptomycetaceae > Streptomyces > Streptomyces sp. NPDC039480. Next base: position 255,774 of record NZ_JBVITX010000010.1, read on the forward strand.
GCTGGTGTTGCGTCCCACCGTACGGCGGGTTCAGTGAGGGAAGTTCTCGGGTCTCGGTATCCGAGAGGGGTACCGGGCGGCCCGGGTCAGGCGCTGCGGTCGAGCGCCCGCAGACTGCGGTCCGTGATGGAGCGGGAGCCGCGGCCGATCGCGATGGTGCCGGACTGGACGAGCTCCTTGATGCCGAAGGGCTCCAGCATCTTGAGCATGGCCTCCAGCTTGTCGCTGCTGCCGGTGGCCTCGATGGTGACGGCCTCCGGGGAGACGTCCACGGTCTTGGCGCGGAACAGCTGGACGATCTCGACGATCTGGGAGCGGGTCTCGTTGTCGGCGCGGACCTTCACCAGGACGAGCTCGCGGGCCACGGCGGCGCCCGGCTCCAGTTCGACGATCTTCAGGACGTTGACGAGCTTGTTGAGCTGCTTCGTGACCTGTTCGAGCGGCAGGTCCTCGACGTTCACCACGATGGTGATGCGGGAGATGTCGGGGTGCTCGGTGACGCCCACGGCGAGCGAGTCGATGTTGAAGCCGCGGCGCGAGAACAGGGCGGTGATCCGGGCGAGGACACCGGGCTTGTTCTCGACCAGGACGGAGAGCGTGTGCTTGGTGGACATGACGCGTGGTCTCTCTTTCGCTCTCGGTCTCAGTCGTCTTCGTTGTCGCCGAAGTCGGGGCGGACCCCGAGGGCGGCCATGACCTCGTCGTTCGAGGTGCCGGCGGCGACCATCGGCCAGACCTGGGCGTCCTCGTGGACGATGAAGTCGACGACGACGGGGCGGTCGTTGATGGCGTTGGCCTCCGCGATGACCTTGTCCAGGTCCTCGGGGCGCTCGCAGCGCAGCGCCACGCAGCCCATGGCCTCCGCCAGCTTCACGAAGTCCGGGACGCGGGTGCCCTTGTTGGGGCCGATGTCCTCGGGACCGCTGTGCAGGACGGTGTTGGAGTAACGCTGGTTGTAGAACAGGGTCTGCCACTGGCGGACCATCCCGAGGGCGCCGTTGTTGATGATCGCGACCTTGATCGGGATGTTGTTCAGGGCGCAGGTGGTGAGCTCCTGATTGGTCATCTGGAAGCAGCCGTCGCCGTCGATCGCCCAGACCGTGCGGTCGGGCTGTCCGGCCTTGGCACCCATCGCGGCCGGGACCGCGTAGCCCATCGTCCCGGCGCCGCCGGAGTTGAGCCAGGTGGCGGGCTTCTCGTACTGGATGAAGTGCGCGGCCCACATCTGGTGCTGGCCGACGCCCGCCGCGAAGATCGTGTCCTCGGGGGCGAGTTGGCCGACGCGCTCGATGACGTGCTGCGGGGAGAGCGAGCCGTCCTCGGGCTGGGTGTAGCCGAGGGGGTAGGTGTCGCGCCAGCGGTTGAGGTCGCTCCACCAGGCGGTGTAGTCACCCGTGTGGCCCTCGGTGTGCTCGGCCTGGACGGCCTGGACGAGGTCGGCGATGACCTCACGGGCGTCGCCGACGATCGGCACGTCGGCGGCGCGGTTCTTGCCGATCTCGGCCGGGTCGATGTCGGCGTGGACGATCTTCGCGAACGGGGCGAAGCTGTCCAGCTTGCCGGTGACGCGGTCGTCGAAGCGGGCTCCGAGGGCGACGATCAGGTCGGCCTTCTGCAGCGCGGTGACGGCGGTGACCGCACCGTGCATGCCCGGCATTCCCACGTGCAGCGGGTGGCTGTCGGGGAATGCGCCGAGCGCCATCAGGGTGGTGGTGACGGGCGCTCCGGTGAGCTCTGCCAGGACCTTCAGCTCTGCGGTGGCCTCGGCCTTCAGGACGCCGCCGCCGACGTACAGGACCGGGCGCCTGGCCGCGGTGATGAGCTTGGCGGCCTCGCGGATCTGCTTGGCGTGCGGCTTGGTCACCGGGCGGTAGCCGGGCAGGTCCTGCTGCGGCGGCCAGGAGAACGTCGTCTGCGCCTGGAGGGCGTCCTTGGCGATGTCCACGAGGACCGGACCCGGGCGGCCGGTGGAGGCGATGTGGAACGCCTCGGCGATGGTGCGCGGGATGTCCTCGGCCTTGGTGACCAGGAAGTTGTGCTTGGTGATCGGCATCGTGATGCCGACGATGTCCGCCTCTTGGAAGGCGTCCGTGCCGATGGCCTTGGAGGCCACCTGGCCGGTGATCGCGACCATCGGGACGGAGTCCATGTGGGCGTCGGCGATCGGGGTGACCAGGTTGGTGGCGCCGGGGCCGCTCGTCGCCATGCAGACGCCGACCTTGCCGGTGGCCTGCGCGTATCCGGTGGCCGCGTGGCCCGCGCCCTGCTCGTGCCGCACCAGGACGTGCCGCACCCGGGTGGAGTCCATCATCGGGTCGTAGGCCGGGAGGATGGCTCCGCCGGGGATGCCGAACACCGTGTCGGCCCCGACTTCCTCGAGAGAACGAATCAGGGACTGCGCACCCGTGACGTGCTCGACGGTGGCGGACTGCTGTCCTGAGGATCGGGGCCGCGGCTGCGGATGGTGGGCCCCGGTGGCCTGCTCGGTCATCGGCATTCTCTTCTCGAAGCTGAGGGTTTTTGCGGGGTGTTTGTGGGGGTTTGGCGGGTGCCAGTGCAACAAAAAACCCCTCGTGCCGTGAGGCAAGCGAGGGGAGCGCGCCGGGTGCGGTCGCTGGGATCCGGTGTTCGGACCGGTCGGTCCCAGCTTCAGCCGACGCGCTTTCCAAGTACGAGAATTCGGGTGCGCATGGCATTGACCCTCCCCCCGGCACGCATGGTGTGTCAAGTAGGTGGGACGGGGGTCTCATTATGTGAACGGGCGTAGGGCGAGGGGCCGCTCGCGTACGCCCCCGGGGAGCCGCCCGCGTACGTCCCCGCGGGCCCGCTCGCGAACGGCCCGGAGGAGCCGCCCGCATAGGCGCCCGCGGGTCCGCCCGCGTAGCTCGCCGAGGGCACGCCGCCGTACGTCACCGGACGGCCGCCCGCGAGCACCGGCTCGGCCGGGCCGTGCGGCACCGGATACTCGCCGATGGTGAGCGCGCGGCGCAGCCGGTACTCGTCGAGGGGCCCGGAGAACGCCATCCCCTGGCCGTGCGTGCAGCCCATCGCGCGCAGGGCGACCACCTGCTCGGGCAGGTCGACGCCGTCGGCCACGGAGACCAGCCCCAGGTCGTTCGCGATGCGCAGCAGACCGGAGGTGATCTTGTGCAGCCGCGCGGACTCGACGACGCCCTCGATCAGGCCGCGGTCCAGCTTCAGTACGTCGATGGGGAGCCGCCGCAGTGCGGTGATCGCCGCGTACCCGCTGCCGAAGCCGTCGAGTGCGATCCGTACGCCGAGTCTGCGCAGGGCAGCGAGGCGGCGCTCCAGGTCGTCGAGCGAGACCCGGGGGTCGCTGTCGGCGAGCTCGATGACGAGCGCGCCGGAGGGCAGGCCGTGCCGGGTCAGGAGCGCCTCGATGGAGCCCATGGGCATGGACCGGTCCAGCAGGCGGCGCGCGCTCATCCGGACGGCGACGGGCACCGCGTGCCCGCTCCGGCCGCGCTCGGCGGCCTGCTCGACGGCTTCTTCGAGCAGCCAGCGGCCCAGCTCGGCCGCCCGGCCGCCGTCCTCGCCCTTCTTCTCGGACACGCGCAGGAACTCGGCGGGCGTGAAGAGGATGCCCTGTGCCGAGCGCCAGCGGGCCTGCGCGGCGACCGACGTGATCCGGCCGTCGTCGAGCCGGACCACGGGCTGGTGCAGCAGCGCGAACTCACCCTCGTGCAGCGCGGCGCGCAGCCGTGTGGCGAGCTGTGCCTTGCGGACGACGTCGGCCTGCATCTGGGGTGCGTACAGCTCGACGCGGTTCTTGCCGCCGGCCTTGGCGCGGTACATCGCGAGGTCGGCGTTGCGCAGGAGCTCGCCCGCGCCGATGCCGGGCTCGGCGAAGGCCACGCCGATGGAGGCCGCCACGCGCACGTCGTTTCCGTCGATGGCGTAGGGCTGGGAGAGGGTGATTCTCAGCCGGTCGGCGAGTTCGTAGATGTGCCGTTCTCTGGCGGCCTGGTCCCTGGTCCCGTCGCCGACGATGAGGGCCGCGAACTCATCGCCGCCGAGCCGGGAGGCGGTGTCGCCCGAACGCACCGCCTCCTGGAGTCTGCGCGCGGCCTGGATGAGGAGCTCGTCCCCGGCCTGGTGTCCGATGGTGTCGTTGACGGCCTTGAAGCCGTCGAGGTCGATGAAGAGCACGGCCGTGCCGCGGTCGGTCACTCTGCGGCCGGCCAGTGCCTGGCCGACGCGGCGGGTGAACAGGGCGCGGTTGGGCAGGTCGGTGAGCGGGTCGTGCTCGGCGTTGTGCTGCAACTGCGCCTGGAGGCGGACCCGTTCGGTGACATCTCTGCTGTTGAAGATGAGGCCGCCCTGGTGGCGGTTGACGGTGGACTCCACGTTCAGCCAGTCGCCGTCGCCGGACTTGAAGCGGCACTCGATGCGGGTGGTGGGCTCCTCGACGGGGTTGGCGGCGAGGAATCTGCGGACTTCGTGGACGACCCGGCCCAGGTCCTCGGGGTGCATGAGCGAGGCCAGCTCGGAGCCGACGAGCTCTTCGGCGTCGCGGCCGTAGACCCCGGCGGCGGCCGGGCTGACGTACCGCAGGATGCCGTTTGGCGCGGCGATCATGATGACGTCGCTGGAGCCCTGGACCAGGGACCTGAAGTGGTTCTCCTTCTGGGCCAGTTCCTGGGTGAGCGTGATGTTGTCGAGGAGCATGATGCCCTGGCGGACCACGAGTGCGAGCACCACGGTGCTGGCGGTGAAGAGCACGACGCGGTCGACGCTGCGGCCGTTCAGTGCGTTGTAGAGAATCCCCAACGTGCAGACGGCGGCGGCCAGGTAGGGCGTGAGGGCGGCCAGCGATCCGGCGATCGGACGGGTCGCGGCGGCCCGCGGCTCCTCGGGGGCGCTGTCGTATGGCACGCGTGTGTGGCCTGTTTCCCGCGCGCCGTACACGTGCCAAGGGGCGGCCCATGGGGCGTACGCGAGGAGGAGCGAGCCCGCGAACCATCCGGCGTCCAGCATCTGGCCGGAGCGGTAACTGGCGTGCAGCAGCGGCGAGGTGAAGAGCGCGTCGCACATGACGGTCAGGGCGAGCGCGCCGATGGCGGTGTTCACCGCGGTGCGGTTGGCCGACGACCGTCTGAAGTGCAGGGCCAGCACCATGCTGACCAGCGCGATGTCGAGGAGTGGATAGGCGAGGGAGAGCGCGGCGTACGCGACGCTGCGGCCCTCGAACTGGGCGGTGTGCGCGAGTGCCAGACTCCAGGAGAGCGTGAGGAGCGAGCCCCCGATCAGCCAGGAGTCGAGGGCCAGACAGCCCCAACCCGCCTTGGTCACCGGACGCTTGGCGAGCACGAGCAGTCCGATGATGGCGGGCGGGGCGAAGCAGAGGAAGAACAGGTCGGCGAGACCCCGAGTGGGCACGGGCCGCTCCAGCACGACCTCGTACCAGCCCCAGACGCCGTTGCCGAGGGCTGCCATCGCGGAGGAGAGCGCGAAGAGCAGCCATGCGGGTCGAAAGCGGCTGCGGCGCGTGCGGGAGTAGCGGAAGCAGGAGATCGCGGCGGCCGCGGCCGCGATGCTCAGCCCGAAGTCGCCCATGATCAGGGCGAGCCGCTCCGATCCCCAGCCGAGCGCCGAGCCCGCGGCATACGCCCCGCAGAGCAGCAGGAGCACCAGCTGGGAGAAGAGTCCGCGCCCTCCGGGCAGCGGGCGCCTGACCAGCGGCACCCGGTGCGGCAGTGCCGCCACGCCCCCGTCGAGGACGGGGGTCGAGGTCGGGCGGGCACTCACCGGGCCGCCCTCGTCCGCGCCGCCCCCGTGCCCGCCCGGCGCGCGCGTCGGCCGGGCCGACAGGGGCGCTGATGCGTGCGGCGACGGCCGCTCGTGCGATTCCCGGCTCGCCTGCGTCTGCGGGCCGGTGTGCGGCAGAGTCGCCGGCTGCGGTCCCGCCGCGTCGGATCGTTCACCCATAGGCAGTGCATCGCCCGTCGCCCCCCTCGCAGTCTGATGTCTCGTCCCCGGCGCCGAACGGTCCACGGCGCATCCCCTGTCGGGACGATACACCAGACTCGTCACTCAGGGACATAGCTCCTCTACGCTCCGTGACTATCGGCGGAGAAGCGAACACGGGGCGCACGCAGACGGGCGCGGAGCGTGCGCAAAACGCTCCCGGACGATCAACTGCCCGTTGTCAGCACCACGTTGTCGAGGGGCTTTCCGGCGGCGTACTTGGTCAGTTGTGCGGCCAGCAGCCGCCGGGCGCGGGGCCCGAACGCGGAGGTGGAGCCGCCCACGTGCGGGCTGATCAGTGCTCCTCGAGCGTGCCACAGGGGGTGACCTGCGGGCAGGGGTTCCGGATCGGTCACGTCGAGGGCGGCGGTGATGCGCCCGGACTCCAGTTCCGCGAGGAGCGCCTTGGTGTCGACCACGGGTCCGCGGGCGACGTTCACGAGCAGCGCGCCGTCCTTCATGCGGGCCAGGAAGTCGGCGCCGACCAGCCCTCGCGTGGTCTCGGAGAGCGGCGTCGAGAGGATGACGACGTCCGCTTCGGGCAGCAGAGTCGGCAGGTCGGCGAGCGGATGCACGGGACCGCGCTCCGTGGCACGGGCAGAGCGCGCGACGCGCGCCACCCGCGCGCATTCGAAGGGGGCGAGCCTGTCCTCGATGGCGGAACCGATCGCTCCGTAGCCCACGATGAGGACGGACCTGTCGGCGAGCGCCGGATAGAACCCGGACCGCCACTCCTCCTGCCGCTGCCCCTCCACGAAGCGCGGGATGCCCCGCAGAGAGGCGAGGGTCAGAGCGAGCGCGAGCTCGGCGGTGCTGGCCTCGTGCACGCCGCGGGCGTTGCACAACCGAACGCCTGGTGCGAGGGACGGGATGCCCGGCTCCACGTGGTCGATGCCCGCGGTCAGTGTCTGTACGACGCGTACGGACGTCATCGCGGACAGGGGGCGTACGGCGATCTCGGTGCTCTTCATATAGGGCACCACATAGAAGGCGCAGTCGGCCGGGTCCGCGGGGAACTCCGGGCCGCCGTCCCAGAAGCGGTATGCGAGACCCGCCGCCGAGGCCTCGGGCAGCCCCTCTATCTCGTGCGGCGCAAACGGAAGCCATACATCTGTCGTCATGGCCAGGAGGCTAGTGCGCGCCGGTGCGCGCCGCCCCTGGGAGGGCAGCGGTCGGGGCCGCGGTGGCAGCGGTTAGTTTTGATGATCTCCGAACGAGGAGTGGGAGGGTACGTCCAGGTGGAGCGCAGGACGATCGGCGCGGGGGCGCTCGAAGTGGGCGCCGTCGGACTCGGCTGCATGCCGATGAGCTGGGCGTACACCGGCTCGCGGCAGCGCGGCGACGCGTCGTTGCGCACTGTGCACGCGGCGCTGGACGCCGTCGGCGCGGCCGGTGGCGGCGGGGGGCTGCTGCTGGACACGGCGGACATGTACGGGCCGTTCACCAATGAGCTGTTGCTCGGCAGGGTGCTGAAGGAGCGGCGCGCGGAGGCCTTCGTGTCCACGAAGTGCGGGCTGCTCGTCGGTGAACAGCACATCGTCGCCAACGGCCGCCCCGGCTATGTGAAACGGGCCTGCGACGCGTCGCTGCGGCGGCTGCAGACGGAGACCATCGACCTCTATCAACTGCACCGCGCCGACCCCGAGGTGCCCATCGAGGAGACCTGGGGCGCGATGGCCGAGCTCGTCGCCGCGGGGAAGGTGCGGGCGCTGGGCCTGTGCGCGGTGGGGGCGCGCGCCCAGCGGCGTGCGGCGCCGGGGCGGCCGGGGCCGGGGCTGCACGACGCGACGATCCGGCAGTTGGAGCGGGTGCAGCAGGTCTTTCCGGTGAGCGCGGTGCAGGCCGAGCTCTCGGTGTGGTCGCCGGAGGCGCTGGACGCGCTGTTGCCGTGGTGTGTGGACCGCGGGATAGGGCTGCTCGCCGCGATGCCGCTGGGGAATGGTTTCCTCACGGGCACGCTCAAGCCGGGCCAGGGCTTCGAGCCGGACGATCTGCGGGCCAGGCACCCGCGCTTCACCGCCGAGATGATGGCGGCCAATCAGCCGCTGGTGGTGGGGCTGCGCCGGGTGGCGGAGCGGCACGGGGCGACGCCCGCGCAGGTCGCGCTGGCGTGGGTGCTCGCGCAGGGCAGGCACGTGGTGCCGATCCCCGGGGCCAAGCGGGAGCGCTGGGCGGTGGAGAACGCGGGGGCGGCCTCGGTGCGGCTGACGGAGAAGGACCTGGCGGAGATCGAGGCGCTGCCGGCCGCGCTGGGGTCGTGGGACTGAGTTCGGCGGTTTGTCGTGGGACTGAGTCCGGGAACTGTCGTCGGACGGGTTCAGGAGCCTGTTGTCGGGCCGAGTTCGGGACCTGTTGTCGGGCCGAGTTCGGGAACCTGAGGTGCGCGAGCGGTGTATGAACAGTAGAAGCGCTGCGTCGAAGGGACCTGATCGTGCGACGACCTGCTGTTACGGCCATGCTGGCCGCTGCCTCCCTCGTGTTCGCGGCGGGGTGCTCGTCCGGTGACGACGGACCGGACCGACGCGAGAGCCCGCCGCAGCGGGACACGTCGAGCCGGTCCCCCACCGGGAAGGCGGGCGCCGAGGCCCCGCCGGAGAAGGGCTCCGCGAAGGTCGTCCGCACGGTCACCACGGGCCTCAAGTCCCCCTGGGGCCTCGCGCCGCTGCCCGGCGGTGACCTGCTGGTGTCCTCCCGCGACGAGGGGACGATCACCCGGGTAGACGGGAAGACGGGCAAGAAGACGGAGCTCGGCTCGGTGCCGGGCGTCTCCCCCGGCGGCGAGGGCGGCCTGATGGGCCTCGCGCTCTCCCCTTCGTACGCCTCGGACCACTTGGTGTACGCGTACTTCACGACGGAGTCCGACAACCGCATCGCCCGCATGCTGTACGACGAGAAGAAGCCCTCGGGCGAGCAGCTGGGCGCACCCGACACGGTCTTCAAGGGCATCCCGAAGGGCATGATCCACAACGGCGGCCGGATCGCCTTCGGCCCGGACAAGATGCTGTACGCGGGCGCGGGGGAAACGGGTGAGACGGACCTCGCGCAGGACAAGAAGTCCCTGGGCGGCAAGATCCTCCGCCTCACCCCGGAGGGCGATCCTGCCCCCGGCAATCCCTTCGACGACTCGGCCGTCTATTCGTTCGGGCACCGGAATGTGCAGGGCCTGGCCTGGGACGAGCAGAAGCGGCTGTGGGCCTCGGAGTTCGGCCAGGACACCTGGGACGAGCTGAACGACATCGAGGCCGGCGGGAACTACGGCTGGCCCGAGGTCGAGGGCAAGGAGGGCAAGGAGGGGTTCCGGGACCCGGTGGCCCAGTGGAAGACGTCGGAGGCCTCGCCGAGCGGTGTCGCCTATGCCGAGGGCTCGGTGTGGATGGCGGGCCTGCGCGGTGAGCGGCTGTGGCGGGTCCCGGTGCGGGGTGTGGAGGGCGAGCCGGAGCCGCAGGCGTTCCTGGAGGGCGAGCACGGCCGCCTGCGCACGGTGGTCGCGGCGGGCGGCGACAAGCTGTGGCTCGTGACGAACGAGACGGACTCGCGGGGCACACCGGAGAAGGGGGACGACAAGATTTTGGAGGTGCAGGTGAAGTAGGTCAGCTGTTCTCCTCGGCGCTCGGCGTCTCGTTCTCGTCGGCGCTCGGTGTCTCGTCGGAGCGTGGTGCCGGGACGGGTGGGCGTACGACCACCTTGCCCGAGGTCAGGTCGATCGGCCCGCGCCCGGGGTCGCCGTCGGCGAGGTCGACGCGGGTCATCTCCAGGCGCTTCTGTTCGTCGTCGGTGTGTTTGCGCCCCGGCGCGAACAGAGCCTCGATCGCGTTGAACACTGCGCCTCCCAGGAGCCGAGATCCTGCCGTCAAGCGTAAGCGAGGTGCCCGGAAACCGGCTCGAGACGGAAAAGCGCAGGTCAGCCCCGGGCAGGCTGCTCCTCGGCGGTGGGGAACAACCGGAGCCGGTGGGCGAGCGCGGCGGCCTCACCGCGGCCGGTGACGGACAGCTTGGCGAGGATGTTGGAGACGTGGACGCTCGCCGTCTTCGGGGAGATGAAGAGCTCCTCGGCGATCTGGCGGTTGCTGCGGCCCGCCGCGACGAGCCGCAGGACGTCCCGTTCCCGGCTGGTCAGGCCCAGCGCCTCGGCGGGGTGGGCCGGGGTGGCGGGGGCGGCCTCGGTGGGGTGCAGGGAGAGGCGGGCGCGCCGGGCGAGTCCGGTGATGGAGTCGGAGAGCGGCCGGGCGCCGAGCCGGTCGGCCACCTCGCCGGCCTGGCGCAGCAGGTGGGCGGCGCGGTCGCGGTCGGTGGTGTCCGGGGCGAGGAGGGATTCGGCCAGGCGCAGGCGGGCCTGGGCGAGGTCGTAGGGGCGGTCGAGGGGTTCGAGGGCGGTGACGACGGCGTCCCAGTCGGCGGGGCGGTCGCGGCCCTCGGCGCGCAGGAGTTCGGTGCGGGTCCACTCGTCGAGGGCGAGGGAGAGCGGGGTGGGGGTGGCGAGGGACTTGGTGACGCCGCGGATGCGTTCGAGGGCGGCGGGGCGGCCGGGTTCGGCGGTGGGCAGGCCGCGGGCGTCGGCCTCCATCGTGGCGGCGGCGAGGAGCAGGGGCCAGCCGTATTTGTAGGTGCCGAGGGGGAGGCCGGTGGCGAGGCCGCGTTCGAACTCGGCGCGGCCGTCGAGGATCCGGCCCTCGGCGGCGGCGAGGCCGAGGGCGATGCGGACGAGGACGAGGATGTACTGGGGCTGTGGGTCGTGGGTGCCGAGGTGCTGGTGGGCGGTGTGCATGTGGCGGGCGGCCGCGGTGTACTCACCGCGGTAGAGCGCCATGCGCGCGGATCGTTCGGAGGCGGAGGCCCGGGGTTTCGAACTCTGAACGCAGCGCTGGGTCTCCGCGACGGCGTGGGCCGCCTCCTCCCAGCGGCCGAGGGAGATGAGGGACTCGGCGACATTGGCCCAGACCCAGCCCTCGGAGTCCACCAGGCCGTATTTCCGGCAGAAGTCGATGCCCTCCATCGCGACCTCGACGGCTTCGGCGGAGCGGCCGACGCCTTCGAGGGATGAGGGGAGGTTGATGTGGACGCGGCTGAGGTCGGTGACCAGGGCGTCGCGGACGACGCGGTCCCTGACCTCGTACATCTCGGCGAGGCCCGCCTCGGGGTCGCCGGCCTCGACGAGGAGGGCGCCGCGGGTGAGGCGGGCGTTGAGCTCGATGGTGTCGGCCTTGACCATGCGGGCGTACTCGACGGCGCGTTCGGCGGCGGCCAGGGTCTCGGGGCCCGGGTCGTGCAGCATGCCCCAGGAGGCGCGGTAGACGAGGACGTCGGCGTGCACCTCGGAGGGCGGCAGGCCGCGCATCAGCTCCTCGGCCTTGGCGATCTCCGCCCAGCCGTCGCCGCGGCCGAGGGTGGAGACGAGCCGGGAGCGGGCCACCCAGAACCATGCGGAGCGGTGGGGGTCGTTCTCGCCGTCGAGGAATCGGAGGGCGCGCTTGGTGATTTTGAGGGCGCGGTCGCGTTCGCCGGAGAGGCGGCCGGCGACCGTGGCCTCGGCCATCAGGTCCAGATAGCGCAGGGGGGCGGTGGTGGGGTCGCAGCCGCAGGCGGGGTAGCCCTCGACGTAGTCGGCGGGGCGGAGTTCTTCGCGGACGGTCTCGGGGGCGTCGTCCCACAGCTCCATCGCCCGTTCGAGCAGGCGGAGTTGCTCGGCGTAGGCGTACCGGCGGCGGGCCTCGACGGAGGCGACGAGGACGGCGGGCAGGGCCTTGGCCGCGTCGTGCGCGTGGTACCAGTAGGTGGCGAGGCGGGCGGCGCGCTGGTCGGCGGAGACGAGCGTGGGGTCGGCCTCCAGGGCCTGGGCGAAGCGGCGGTTGATGCGGGAGCGCTCGCCGGGGAGCAGGTCGTCGCTGACGGCCTCGCGGACCAGGGAGTGGCGGAAGCGGTAGCCGTCGCCGTCCGGCGAGGCGAGCAGGATGTTGGCGCCGACGGCCGCTCGCAGTGCCTCGATGAGGTCGTCCTCGTCGAGTCCGGCGACTTCGGCGAGCAGGGCGTACTCGACGGTGGAGCCGCCCTCGGCGACGATCCGCGCCACCCGCTGGGTGTCCTCGGGCAGTTCCTCGACGCGGACGAGGAGGAGGTCGCGCAGGGAGTCCGTGAGGCTCGCGCAGCTGCCGCCGTGGGAGGCGACGGCGAGTTCCTCGACGAAGAAGGCGTTGCCGTCGGAGCGGTCGAATATGTCGTCGACCAGGGTCTGTTCGGGTTCGGCGGCGAGTATCCCGGCCATCTGGCGGGCGACTTCGTCCTTGCTGAAGCGGCACAGCTCGACGCGGCGCACCGTGCGCAGCCGGTCCAGTTCGGCGAGGAGGGGGCGCAGGGGGTGGCGGCGGTGGATGTCGTCGGCGCGGTACGTGGCGAGGAGGACGAGGCGGCCGCCGCGCAGGGTGCGGAAGAGATAGGCGAGGAGGTGGCGGGTGGAGGTGTCGGCCCAGTGCAGGTCCTCCAGGGCGACGACGACGGTGCGGTCGCGGGAGAGGCGCTCCAGGAGGCGTGCGGTGAGTTCGAAGAGGCGGGCCGTTCCCTCGTCGGATCTGCCTCCGGGGGCGTGGCCTTGCGCGGTGCGGCCGTGGGCGGCGGGCGCCGCCAGTTCGGGGAGCAGCCTGGCGAGCTCCTCCTCCTGTCCCTCGGCTGCGGCGGCCAGTTCGTCGGGGAGCTGGCGGCGCAGTGAGCGCAGCGCGGTGGAGAAGGGGGCGAACGGCAGGCCGTCGGCGCCGATCTCCACGCAGCCGCCGAGCGCGACGACGGCGCCCCGGCTCTCGGCGGCCGCGGCGAACTCCTCGACGAGGCGGGTCTTGCCGACCCCCGCCTCGCCGCCGAGCAGCAACGCCTGCGGCTCGCCCGGGCCCGGGCCCCCGGCTCCTTCGAGCGGGGTGCCCGTGGCGCGGGCGAGCGCTTCGTTCAGTACGCCGAGTTCATCGGTTCGACCGACGAACACCGGGCTCACGGACCTGGTCTCCACAGCCGCGAGCATCGCACAGAGGGCGGCCGGCGCGGCACCCGATGTCCGCGGAGCGGTCACCGGCACGGGCCCCGTCATCTCAGGCGGCCCGTGTGAAGCGCGCCCTGCCCCGCATGAGGCGGTTCCTCCAGAGCGTCGTACTCACCCGCCCCTCCGCTTCGTCGCGGGCCGAACGGCGGGCGGCGGCACGGAGCTTGCGGGCCTCGCCGAGCAGCCGGAGGCGGTCGGCCTCGCGGGCCAGCTCGGCGGCGCGCATCTGGTGCATCTCGTACTCGAACATCTCGTACCCCTCGGGTTGTCGGTGGTATCGCCGGTGTCGTGCTCTGCGATGTCTCCACTTTCGTCTCCCAGGGGGGTCGCCCACATCGGGCGGATGCCGCATCTCCCGGTGGCGCGGGGCCTTAGGTACGACGAGGGGCGGGGCGGGGGCCTTAGCCCCTGCCCCGCCCCTGCCTTACGTGCCTTACATACGTGGGACCGGCGACTCAGGAAGGTGCGGACGGAATTCCGAGCAGCAGGTCGGAGTACTTGGCGACGGCGAGAATCAGCCCGATCACGCCGAGCGCGACACCCGCCCACGCCACGGACTTGATCCACGGCGCCTGCTCCCTGCCGGGGGCGCCGAACGCGGGCCTGACCAGCACCAGGAAGCCGACGACCAGCGCGGCGGCCGCGAAGAAGCCGGCGACCAGCGCGGTGGCCTGCCAGGAGTCGCCGTACATCGCCTGGAGCTGGTCGGAGACGCTCGCGGACTGCTTGGTCTCCAGCTGCCCCATGATGTTCGAGCGCGCCCCGGCGATCGTGCCGAGCCAGCCTCCGGAGAGGCCGATCACGCCGAGCGCGGCGGACACGACGGCCGCGGCGCCCTGGCCGACACCGGCGGACCCGGCGGGCCGGACGGTCACGTCGGCCTCCACGTCGTCATCCGCGTCGGAGTCCGCGGCGGCGTTCTCATCGTTCTCGGCGTCCGCGTCGGCGGCCTCCGCCGCCTCGGGGGTGGCGCCCTCGGGCCCGGCGGCGTCGGCCGCGTCGGACTTCGTGACGTCGACCGTCTCCGGCTTCCCGGCCCCGGTCACTTCGTCGGCCTCGGCCTCGGTCCCGGCCGCACCTTTGGCACCGGCCGCGTCATCAGTCTTAGTACCCATGCCCCGCACCGTACGGACGGAGTCTGAGAGCTCCCTTAACGCGCGTCCCGCGCCGCCCGCCACTCCGGGGCGAGGACGGACCAGACCTCCATGTCGTGCCGCACACCCTGCCAGGGGAAGCTCTCCCGCAGCACGCCGTCCCTGGTGAAACCGAGCCGCTCCGCGGCCGCCTTGCTGCGGTCGTTGAGCGAGGAGACCAGCCACTCCACGCGGTGCATCCCGCGCTGGTCCACGGCCCAGTCGATGAGCACCCGCGAGGCCTTGTTGACCAGGCCGCGCCCGGCGGCCGACGGCTCCAGCCACACACCGATCTCACAGCTGTCGAAGCCGGTGTCGAAGATCCGGAAGAAGACACCGCCGACGAGGGTGCCGTCCAGCCAGATGCCGTAGAAGCGTCCGGTGTCGGAGGCCTTCTTGTCGGCGTACGTCTGGAGGTGCTTCCGTGCGGTGTCGAGGTCCGTCACGGTCACGGTGAAGGGCACCCACGCCCCCGCGTACTCCCGCGCCCGCTCGACGTGCTCGAGGAACTCCTGTGCCTGCCACGGCTCCAGCGGCCGCAGCTCAGCGCCCTCGGCCAGCGATATCGCGAACATCCTGCTCCTTCGGCCCACTCACGTCGTCGGTGACGTCCCGGTGTCCGGGGATCTTCGCACGTGCGCCGAGCGTGTTCGAGCGACTTTCGGGCGGCTCGATGCTGATGCGCGGCAGGAGGCGGTCGAGGCCGCGCGGCAGCCACCAGTTGGCGCCGCCGAGCATGTGCATCAGGGCGGGCACGAGCAGCGTCCGCAGCACGAAGGCGTCGAGGGCGACGGCCGCCGCGAGCGCGATGCCGAACATCGCGATGACCCGGTCGCCGCTGAGGACGAAGGCGAGGAAGACCGAAATCATGATCACTGCCGCGGAGTTGATCACGCGGCTGGTCTCGGCGAGGCCCACGCGGACGGCCCGCCGGTTGTCGCCGGTCTCCAGCCACTCCTCGTACATCCGGCTGACCAGGAAGACCTGGTAGTCCATGGAGAGCCCGAAGAGGACGGACACCATGATCACCGGCAGGAAGGGCTCGATCGGCCCGGCCCTGCCGAGTCCGAGCAGCTCGCTCCCCCAGCCCCACTGGAAGATCGCGACGACGACGCCGAACGCGGAGGCGACCGCGGCGACGTTCATCACGGCGGCCTTGAGGGGGATGCCGATGGACCGGAAGGCCAGCAGGAGCAGGACGCAGCCGAGCCCGATGACGACGCCCACGAAGAGCGGCAGCTTGCCGACGATGACCTCCGCGAAGTCGTCGTAGCTCGCGGTGACGCCGCCGACGGACACCTCCAGGGAGCTCTCCGCCTCCGCCTCAGGGAGGACGTCTTCGCGCAGCCGGTCGACGAGTGCGCTGGTCTTCTCGGACTGGGGCGCGGAGTCGGGGACGACGGTGAGGAAGGCGGCGCGGCCGTTGTCCCCGTACGTCACCGGGCTCACGGAGGCGACGCCTTCGGTCGACCTCAGCGTCGTGGCGAGGTCGTCGACGGCGACCCGGTCGCCTGCTCCGTAGACCTCGCTCACGAGCGTCAGGGGGCCGTTCACTCCGGGGCCGAAGCCGTCGGCAAGGAGGTCGTACGCCTGCCGGGTGGTGGCCTTCGCCGGATTGTTGCCCTGGTCGGATGTGCCGAGGTGCAGGCCCAGGGCGGGCAGCGCGAGCACGGCCATGACGAGGACCGCGACGGCGCCGAGCAGCCGGGGATGGCGCTCCACGAAGACGGCCCAGCGGGCGGCGAGCCCGGTCGGCAGCTCCGGTTCGGGACCGTGCTCGGCCAGGCGGCGGCGTTCGCGGCGGCTGAGGGCGCGCGGGCCGATCAAGGCGAGGAGCGCGGGCAACAGGGTCACGGACGCGGCGACGGTGAGGACGACGGTGAGCGAGGCGGCGATCGCGACACCGTTGAGGAAGCCGAGCCGCAGGATGAGCATGCCGAGCAGGGCGATGCAGACAGTGGCGCCCGCGAAGACGACGGCGCGTCCTGTGGTGGCGACCGCGCGTTCGGCGGCGACGGCCACGGGCAGGCCGCGTTTGAGGCCCTTGCGGTGCCTGGTGACGATGAAGAGGGCGTAGTCGATGCCGACGCCGAGCCCGATCAGGGTGCCGAGCATCGGCGCGAAGTCCGCGACGGTCATCACATGGCCGAGCAGCACTATGCCCGCGTACGCGGTGCCGACGGACACCAGTGCGGTGGCGATGGGCAGCGCGGACGCGGCGAGCGAGCCGAAGGCGACGAAGAGCACGACGGCGGCGACGGCAACGCCGACGATCTCGGCGACCTTGGCGCTCTTGGATTCGGTGAGGCCGATGGCGGTGCCGCCGAGCTCCACCTGCAGGCGGTCGGACGCGGCGGCCTTCGCGGTGTCGACGACGGCCTGCGCGTCGGCCTTGTCCATGTCGTCGGCCTGCTCGCGGAAGGTGACGGTGGCGTACGCCGTGCGGCCGTCCGCGCTGACCCGGCCCGCGCTCGCGCCCTCTCCCCCGCCGCCCTCGTACGGCCCCGTCACGGAGGCCACCGCGGGCAGCTCGGCGATCTTGTCGAGGGCGCGGGACATCGTCTGCTCGACGTCGGCGGCGCGCACGGAGGTGCCGGGGACGGTGTGCCAGACGACGGTGTCGCTGTCGCCGCCGAGGCCGTGGAAGTTCTCGTTCAGGAGCTGGGTCGCCCGGCCGGACTCGGTGCCCGGCACCTCGTAGTCGTTCGAATACGCGGCTCCGGCGACCGCGGCGGCCGAGGCGGTTCCGCCGAGAGCGAGGAGCCACAGCAGGACGACGACGAGTCGGTGCCTGACGCACCACCGGGCGAGTGCTGCCACGGACTGGCTCCCTGAATGGTTCGTGGATCTTCATCGGGAGCAACAGTCAAGCAACTGGACAGCCCGCAGCCCGCAAAGAACGCATGAGTGGCGACATGAGCGCCACGGTCACTTTGACAGCCCTTGGTGATCGTTGGTCCGTTTTGTGGCCTCACTCACAAGAGCACAAGGGGTGCGCGGGGGTACCAGGGGCACCCCCGCGCACCCGCTGTGCCGCAGGTCATCCCGAGACGCTGACACGGCCGTTCTCGATGTGGCCCATGAGGCGGCGGCGGAAGGCGGTGTCGCGGTCGGTCGTCACCTCGACGTCGTACCAGCCGTGCTCGCCGGCGGTGTGCCAGGCGACGGTGCGGCTGCTGCGCGCCTTCACCCGGACGGTCCGTGTGCGGCGCCTGATGTCGTCCTCGTCCACATAGCCGAGCGGCTTGACCGTGAAGACGAGGTCGTGACGGCCGCGGTTGGCCAGGGTGAGGTGTATCTCGCGGCGGGTGATCGCGGAGGCGAGCCGCGCGCCGCCGCCCTCGGCCCCCTTGGTCCCCTTGGCCCCCGCGAACTCGCGGCGGAAGCCGTTCGGCCCGGTGACGGTGAAGGCGTACGCGTCCCCCGGCACCGGCACGGTCCAGGAGCCCTTGCGCACGACGTCCTGGTGCTGCGGAATCGTGAACTCACCGGCGTACGGGTAGAGCGCGAAGTGCGCGCTGGAGCTGCCGCCGTTGCGCAGCCGCACCGTGAGCGTGCCGTCCTCGCCGGGCGTCACGTCGGCGTCCGGCTGGTAGGGCAGCGGGCGGGCGCGGCGGGTGCCGGGCTCCTGGACCGGCATCGACTGCTTCAGGGGCGGCTGGGGCGCCCAGCGGCCGCTGAACGCGGGGATGGCGCCGGGCCGGTCGATGTCGGGCCTGCGGTGGCCGCGCCGGAAGTCGAAGGCGCCGGTGAGGTCGCCGGTGACCTTGCGGCGCCAGGCGCTGATGTTGGGTTCCCGCACGCCGGTCCACTTCTCCAGGAAGCGCACGACGGAGGTGTGGTCGAAGACTTCGGAGCAGACGTATCCGCCGACGGTCCACGGCGAGATCACGAGCATGGGCACGCGCGCGCCGAGACCGGTCGGCTTCCCGTCCCAGCGCTCTTCCTTCTCCTCGGCGGAGTCACCGCCGGGCACGGGCGGCGGGACGTGGTCGAAGAAGCCGTCGTTCTCGTCGTAGTTGATGAACACGGCGGTGCGCCGCCAGACCTCGGGGTGGGAGGCGAGGGCGTCGAGCACCTTGTAGACGATGGTCGCGCTGTGGATGGGCGAGGAGACGCTGGGGTGCTCGGAGTCCACCGCGGAAGGCACCAGATAGGTGACTTTCGCGAGCTTGCCGTCCGCGACGTCCTTCGCGAACTCCTCGGCGAGCTTGCCGGTCGGCACGCGCCGCAGACCGCGCTCGAACAGCGACCGCTCGCTCTTGGTGAGGGTGGCGACGCCCTTGTCCAGGGCGGCGAGGAGCCTCGCGCGCTCCGCCTCGTCCTTGGTGTCGCGCACCTTGGCGTAGAAGGCCTCCATGTAGGTCAGGCCGGTGCCCGCAGCGGCCAGGGCCTTGCGGGCGATCGCCTTGAAGGTGGTGAAGAACTCGATCTGGTTGTCGGTGAAGTTCTCCCACTCGGTGTACGTCCGCCAGCTCACGCCGGCCTTCTCCAGGCGCTCGGCGTACGTCCCCCAGCCGTAGCCGGGGTGCGTTCCCTCGGCGTAGGCGTCGTTGCCGACGGCCCGCTTGCCGTTCGCCTCGTAGCCCGTCTTGCCGCTCCACAGGTGGTTGCGGTTGGGGCTGGTGGAGGTGTGGATGGACGAGTGGTAGGCGTCGCAGACGGTGAAGGTGTCGGCGAGTTCGTAGTGCAGCGGGATGTCCTCGCGCGTGTAGTACGCCATCGTGGCCGCCGTCTTGGCGGTGATCCAGCCGTCCATCCAGCCGTCGTGCCAGGCCTTGGCGCCGCCGCTCCAGGAGTGGTCCAGGTCGCCGATGTATTGGAGGTCCTTCTTCTGCGTCTCCGCGGCCTGGCGGACGGGGAAGGGCAGGATCGTGCGCAGGGCGCCGGGCTGCTCGAACACCGTCTTGCCGCCGGGCAGCCGGATGGCGTTGCGGTCACCGAAGCCGCGGACGCCCCGCAGGGATCCGAAGTAGTGGTCGAAGGACCGGTTCTCCTGCATGAGGATCACCACGTGCTCGATCTTGTCGAGACCGCCGTCCCTCGGCGGCTCCTGCGCGAGCGCCTCCTGCAGCGAAGGCGGCAGGAAGGAGCCGACGGTGGCGGCGCCGAGCGCGCCGCCGCCGATCGCCATCAGGCGTCTGCGCGAAATCTCCGGAGTCACGTGGGACCTCCCAGTAGTCCTGGCCAACATTCAATGGTTCTCTGCTGATCCATTGACCTGTTCGGCGGGGACGCTAGTGACGTCCGGTTTCCTTGTGAAGACCGCGGGACGAAGTCGGCGTGAACGTCCAAGTGTTCACCCCGGGGGTCCATGGCGGACGGCGTTGTCAGTGGCCGGTGTCATCCTCGGACTCATGGATCTCACCGAGCGCATCGCCGCCTTCACGGACCGGGCCGGGCCGCCGCCCGCCACCGTGCCCGCCGTCGACTGGGCCGCGGTGGAGGCCTGGCTCGAAGTCCCGCTCCCGGGGGACTACAAGTCGCTGGTGTCGGCGTTCGGCCCGGTGGAGGTCGGTGAGGGCGCCGGGGCCATCCGCCTGCATACCCCGTGCGTCAGCGCCGACGGCCGGTTCGAGTACGGGGCGTGGGTGGTCGAGACCCACCGGCACTCCGCGATCAGACCGCGCATGTTCACCCGGGAGAAGCGGCGCTTCCTGCCCGACGAGGGCGGCCTGCTCGCCTTCGGCACCACGTCGGACGGCGACCACCTCTTCTGGGACACCTCGGTGTCGAAGGACCCGGACGCATGGCCCGTGGTGCGCCTGACCACGTCCGTCGCGGTCGGCGTGGGAGAGCCCTGGGTGGCGTGCGACGTCCCGCTGCTCGACCTGCTGGAGGCGGCCGTCCGCACCGCCGCGGTCGTGCGCCCCGGCGCGGTCCTGCGCACATGGGCGCCGCTCGCCGGAGCCGCGCCCTGGACCCCGCCGCCCCGGGGCACCTATGCCGACGCCCGCCAGCACGCCGCGCTCACCGGGGGCGAGGGCCTGGCGGCGATCACCGCGCTGATACCACCGCCGCTGACGCCCCGTCTGGGGACGGGGAGTTGGGAGCAGGTCTTCGACCGCCTCGGCACCCGGCTGCCCGCCGACTTCGTGGCACTCACGGAGGCGTACGGCGCGGGGAACTGGAGCTGGTGGCTCGACATGTCCGCTCCCCTCGACCTGACCGGGCGCTTCGGACTCGTGGCGGACATCGAGGAGCTGCTGGAGGGGTACGGCAGCCTGCGCGCGGCGCACCCCCAGTACTACCCGATGCCCGCATGGCCCGAGCCGGGCGGCTTCCTGCCGTGCGCCTCGACCGTCGACGGGGACGTGATCGGCTGGTGCACCGAGGGCGAGCCCGACAAGTGGCGCGTCGCCGTCAACCCCCGCCACTCGGACCAGGGCCCGCCCCTGGCGGGGAACTTCACGGAGACGCTGCTGAACTGGCTGCGCGGCGGCCCCGGCAGCGCCGGCTTCCACGGTCTGCGCAAGGACCAGGACCCGCTGGAGCACATGTTCTTCGAGCCGTTCCCGATACCTCCGGGGCCGTCCCCGATGTCTCCGGGGTCGTTCCCGATACCTCCGGGTACGACTGAGGGCGGCGCCCCCGACGGGAGCGCCGCCCTCACCCGGCAGAACGGAGAGAACCTCAGCCCTCGCTGACGCCCAGCTTCTCCAGGATGAGCTCCTTGACGCGGGCCGCGTCGGCCTGGCCACGGGTGGCCTTCATGACCGCGCCGACCAGCGCACCGGCAGCCGCGACCTTGCCGCCGCGGATCTTGTCCGCGACACCGGGGTTGCCGGCGATGGCCTCGTCGACGGCGGCCGTCAGCGCGCCCTCGTCCGAGACGACCTTCAGGCCACGCTTCTCGACGACCTCGTCCGGGGTGCCCTCGCCCTTCAGGACACCCTCGATGACCTGGCGGGCCAGCTTGTCGTTCAGGTCACCGGCGGCGACGAGCGCGGTCACCCGGGCGACGTGCGCCGGAGTGATGGGGAGCTCTTCGAGAGCCACACCCGATTCGTTGGCGTTGCGGGCCAGTTCGCCCATCCACCACTTGCGGGCCGACGCCGCGTCGGCGCCCGCCTCGATGGTGGCGACGATCGGCTCGACCGCGCCCGCGTTGAGGATCGACTGCATGTCGTGCTCGGTGATGCCCCACTCCTCGCGGAGCCGGTTGCGGCGCACGCGCGGCATCTCGGGCAGACCGGCCCGCAGCTTCTCGACCCACTCGCGGGACGGGGCGACGGGGACGAGGTCGGGCTCCGGGAAGTACCGGTAGTCCTCGGCGTTGTCCTTGATGCGGCCGGAGGTGGTGGAGCCGTCGTCCTCGTGGAAGTGACGGGTCTCCTGCACGATGGTGCCGCCGGAGCTCAGGACCGCCGCGTGCCGCTGGATCTCGAAGCGCGCCGCGCGCTCCACGGACCGCAGCGAGTTGACGTTCTTCGTCTCGCTGCGGGTGCCGAACTCCTGCTGCCCGTGGGGGCGCAGCGAGAGGTTCACGTCGCAGCGCATCTGGCCCTTGTCCATGCGGGCCTCGGAGACGCCGAGCGCCTTGATGAGCTCGCGCAGCTCGGCGACGTACGCCTTGGCGACCTCGGGAGCGCGCTCACCGGCGCCCTCGATCGGCTTGGTGACGATCTCGATGAGCGGGATGCCGGCGCGGTTGTAGTCCAGGAGGGAGTGCGAGGCGCCGTGGATACGGCCCGTCGCGCCACCGACGTGCGTGGACTTGCCGGTGTCCTCCTCCATGTGGGCGCGCTCGATCTCCACGCGGAAGATCTCCCCGTCCTCCAGCTGGACGTCCAGATAGCCGTTGAAGGCGATCGGCTCGTCGTACTGCGAGGTCTGGAAGTTCTTCGGCATGTCCGGATAGAAGTAGTTCTTCCGGGCGAAGCGGCACCACTCGGCGATCTCGCAGTTCAGCGCGAGACCGATCTTGATGGCGGACTCGACACCGATCTCGTTGACGACCGGCAGCGCGCCGGGCAGGCCGAGACAGGTGGGGCAGGTCTGGCTGTTCGCGTCCTGCTTGAGCGCGGTCGAGCAGCCGCAGAACATCTTGGTCTTGGTGCCGAGCTCGACATGGACCTCGAGGCCCATGACGGGGTCGTACGTCGCGAGGGCTTCCTCGTACGACACCAGGTCAGAAGTGACAGTCACGGTGAAACTTTCCCTCTCAGCCCAGCAGGACGTCGTCGTCGCCGAGGCGCTTCAGCTCGCGCACGAGCAGGGCGACGCCGGTGGCGATGGCGGCAGCGGAGACGATCGCGTCCACGAGGCGGAGCGTGTCGTGGTCGTAGCGGGCCTTCTTGGCCTGCTTGATCACGCTCACCGCGCCGAAGGCGGTGGTGCCGATCGACAGGTACGTGCCGGTCTTGGACTTCTTGAAGCCCTTGGCCTTGTTCAGTGCACTCACAGCGACGGTGCCTCCTCAAGCAGCGGGTGTCCCCACTTTTCCACGAAGGCGGCCTCGACGGCAGCACCGACCTTGTACAGCCGGTCGTCCTTCATGGCGGGGGCGATGATCTGCAGTCCGACGGGCAGGCCGTCCTCCGGCGCGAGGCCGCAGGGCAGCGACATGGCGGCGTTGCCCGCCAGGTTGGTCGGGATGGTGCACAGGTCCGCGAGGTACATCGCCATCGGGTCGTCGGCGCGCTCGCCGATCGGGAAGGCGGTGGTCGGCGTCGTCGGCGAGACGATCACGTCGACCTGCTCGAAGGCCGCCTCGAACTCGCGGGTGATGAGCGTGCGGACCTTCTGGGCGCTGCCGTAGTACGCGTCGTAGTAGCCGGAGCTGAGCGCGTACGTACCGAGGATGATGCGGCGCTTGACCTCGTCGCCGAAGCCGGCCTCGCGGGTCAGCGCGGTGACGTCCTCGGCGGACTTCGTGCCGTCGTCGCCGACGCGCAGGCCGTAGCGCATGGCGTCGAAGCGGGCGAGGTTCGAGGAGCACTCGGAGGGCGCGATCAGGTAGTACGCGGAGAGCGCCAGGTCGAACGTCGGGCAGTCCAGCTCGACGATCTCGGCACCGAGCTCCTTCAGCAGCTCGACGGACTCGTCGAAGCGCTGGACGACACCGGCCTGGTAGCCCTCGCCGCGGAACTGCTTGACGACGCCGACCCGCATGCCCTGGACGGAGCCGTTGCGCGCGGCCTCGACGACCGGCGGGACCGGGGCGTCGATGGACGTCGAGTCGAGCTCGTCGTGCCCGGCGATGACCTCGTGCAGCAGGGCGGCGTCGAGGACGGTGCGGGCGCAGGGGCCGCCCTGGTCGAGGCTGGAGCTGAAGGCGACCATGCCGTAGCGGGAGACGCCGCCGTAGGTCGGCTTGACGCCGACCGTGCCGGTGACGGCCGCGGGCTGGCGGATCGAACCGCCGGTGTCGGTGCCCATGGCGAGCGGGCTCTCGTACGCGGCGAGGGCCGCGGAGGAGCCGCCGCCGGAGCCACCGGGGATGCGGGTGAGGTCCCAGGGGTTGCCGGTGGGGCCGTACGCGCTGTTCTCGGTGGAGGACCCCATGGCGAACTCGTCCATGTTGGTCTTGCCGAGGATGACGACGTCGGCGGCCTTCAGGCGCTTGGTGACGGTCGCGTCGTACGGCGGGATCCAGCCTTCGAGGATCTTCGAGCCGACCGTGGTCGGCACGCCCTCGGTGGTGAAGATGTCCTTGAGCGCGATCGGGACGCCGGCCAGCGGGCCGAGCTGCTCGCCCCTGGCGCGCTTCTCGTCGACGGCGCGGGCCTGCGCGAGAGCGCCCTCGCGGTCGACGTGCAGGAAGGCGTTCACCTTCTCGTCGACGGCTTCGATGCGGGCCAGGTGGGCCTCGGTGACCTCGACCGCGGTGAGCTCGCCGGAGGCGATCCTCGACGCGATCTCGGCGGCGGTGAGCTTGATGATGTCCGTCATGATCTTCAGTCCTCCCCCAGGATCTGCGGCACCTTGAAACGCTGCTGCTCCTGGGCCGGGGCGCCAGAGAGCGCCTGCTCGGTGGTGAGCGACGGACGGACCTCGTCCGCGCGCATGACGTTCGTCAGCGGCAGCGGGTGCGAGGTCGGCGGTACGTCTTGGTCGGCGACCTCGGAGACGCGGGCGACCGCGCCGATGATGTCGTCGAGCTGTCCGGCGAAGTGGTCGAGCTCCTCGGCCTTCAGCTCCAGACGTGCAAGGCGGGCGAGGTGGGCGACCTCCTCGCGCGTGATGCCAGGCATGCGGCGGTCCTCAGGGGTGAGTGTGCGGGTTGTGGCCCCAATCCTATGGGTCGCTCCGGGGTGCCCGTTAAACGGTTTCCTCCGCACCGCTCCCCGGCGGCTACTGGACCACGTGCCCCGAGGACTGTTCCGCCGCGGAGGCCGCCTCCGCGGCGACGTCCGCCGGGCGGCGCCAGCCGCGGGAGCCGCGCGCGCGGAGCCACGCCGTCGCCTCCTCCGCGGGCATCGCCGCGGCGACGAGCCAGCCCTGGACCGCGTCGCACCCGAGGTCCCGCAGCCGCTCCCACGTCTCGTCGTCCTCGACGCCCTCCGCGACGACGAGCAGGCCGAGCGAGTGGGCGAGGTCCACGGTGCAGCGGACGATCTCCGCGTCTTCGTTGTCGATGGCGAGGCGGGCCACGAAGGAGCGGTCGATCTTCAGTTCGCTCACCGGGAGGCGGCGCAGGTGGACCAGCGAGGAGTACCCCGTGCCGAAGTCGTCGAGGGACATCTTGACGCCGTGGCCGGTGAGTCCGGCCAGGGTGTCCGCGGCGCGCTGCGGGTCCTCCAGGAGGACGTGCTCGGTTATCTCCAGCTGGAGCGCGCCCGGCGGGACCCCGTGCCGGGCGAGGCGCGCCGCGACCGCGCCCGCGAAGCCGGGGGTGTGGACGTCGCGCGGCGACACGTTCACCGCGACGGGGACTTTGAGGCCCATGGCCTGCCACTTCGCGACCTGGCCGAGCGCCGTCTCCAGGACGTACTCCGTCAGGTGCGGCATGAGGCCGGACGACTCGGCGATGGCGATGAACTCGTCGGGCGGCACCCGGCCGCGCTCGGGGTGCACCCATCGGACCAGCGCCTCCAGGCCCGCGACCTTGCCGTCGAAGCGGACCTTCGGCTGATAGTGCAGTTCGACGTCGCCCGCGTCGAGCGCGCGGCGCAGGTCGCCCAACAGGCCGAGGCGGTCCGGGGTGTTGGAGTCCCGCTTGGACTCGTACACCTCGACGCCGGTGCGGTCGCGCTTCGCCTGGTACATCGCGACGTCGGCGCGGCGCAGCAGGCCCTCCGCGTCGAGCGCGTGGTCGGGGAAGACGGCGAGGCCGGCGCTGGCCTCCAGGACGAGGGTCAGGCCGTCCAGGTCGAGGGGCGAGCCGAGCGCGGCGACCAGCTGGCGCGCCACGCGCGTGGCCGAGGTCGTGGAGTCGGCGACCGGCAGCAGGACGGCGAACTCGTCGCCGCCGAGCCGTGCGGCCTCCGCGCCGCGCGGCAGCGCGAGCCGCAGCCTGTCCGCTATCTGGAGCAGCAGCCGGTCACCGGCGAGGTGACCGAGGGTGTCGTTGACCGACCGGAAGCGGTCCATGTCGATCAGCATTAACGCGGCCCGTGCGCCGAGCCGCTCGGCGTCGTCGAGGGCCGTCCAGGTCCGTTCGAGCAGCCACTGCCGGTTGGGCAGTCCGGTGAGCGGGTCGCGCAGCTGCTCCTCCGCCCGGGCGCGGGCGATCCAGAGGGTGGAGTCGAGCGCGACCAGCGGGATGGCGAAGAGGGGCAGCAGGATGGGCAGGGAGATCGCCACCACGCAGATCAGCGGGGCGATGCCGAGCAGCGCGACGCTGAGGAGGCCCTGCCTGACGAGGGCGGTGCGGGTGACGGTGGGCAGGGCGCCGGTGCGGGGCGCGTGGACGTACCAGAGCAGGACACGGGTGACGACGAGGTACGCGACGGCGACCAGGGCCACCTGGGGTGCGGTGTACAGGTCCCAGGTGTCGGGCAGCCAGGGGGATTCGGCGCTCGGCGCCGTGCCGAAGGCGGCCAGGGCGAGCGCGCCCGCGCCGATGCCGAGGATGTCGACCGCGCCGTGCAGCAGGCCCTGCCGCCAGCGGTGTCTGCGGGCGACGCCGACCAGGACGACGACGGTGATGCTGACCATGCCGGCGGGCAGCCAGCCGTAGAGCAGGAGGACGGCGACGGTGAGCGCGCCGCCGGATCCGGTGCCGCCCCACCAGCGGTCGCGGCCGAGGGCGACGAGGTGGGCGACGATGAGGCCGGTGAGGACGGCGAGGGACCAGCCGGCCGCGCCGGTGGGGAACAGCGCGTGCCGGCCCGTGACGGCCTGGAAGAAGCCGGTGCCGAGGAACACGGCGGCCGCGGCGACGACCAGGACGGGCAGCAGGGGCCAGGCCTCGCGGCACTCCTGAGCGGCCGGGTCGGCCGTGCAGGTGACGGTGGTCTCGGTGCGGTCGGGTGCGGCGGTCCAGGCCCGTTCGCGTGGTTCCACCGCGGTGCTCAGCGCTGCGGATCCGGAGCGGGCGGCCGCGCCGACCGCGGCTCCCGGGTCGGTGGCCGGCACTGCCCGGCGGCCCCGCAACCAGGCTCCCGGCGCGCGCCACAGGCGCGCGCGCAGCCGTGAGTCCGGGGCGGCGCTCTCGGTCGGTTCCATTCCCGTCCCTCTCACAGCCGGCGGTGCCCACGCCACGCGGACTCGGCCCACGAGTCGGCCGCGCCCGAACAACCGTCCCCATGCTCCGCACGAGCAGGGAGACGCAGCCCTCCCGGACCCTTGCCGAACAGGGGATGCCCCCTTCCGAGCTCTTGATGAGCAGGTGATACCCCGTTCGCAGCGGGGCACGGCAGGCGCACACCTCAACAGTAGGCCGCAGAAGGCTTCCACGGGCAGCGGTCGGCTACGGTTGCCCGAATGCGACCCGGCCACCCGTATGCCTCTGGTATGCGCCGAACGGGTGGCCTTCAACCGCTACTCCTCGGTCGGAAGCGCGACTTCCCGCGCCGCGTCCGGTCCTTGTTCGAGCAGCACAGCGAAGCCTTCCTCGTTGAGAACCGGAACCTTCACCTGCATGGCCTTGTCGTACTTCGAGCCGGGGTTGTCGCCGACGACGACGAAGGAGGTCTTCTTCGAAACGGAACCGGTCACCTTTGCTCCCCGGCTCTGCAGCGCCTCTTTCGCGCCATCCCGGGTGTGGTGCTCGAGGGTCCCGGTGACGACCACGGTGAGGCCTTCGAGCGGGCGCGGTCCCTCGTCCTCGCCGCTGGACTCCTCCTCCATGCGCACACCGGCGGCCCGCCACTTGCGCAGGATCTCCCGGTGCCACTCCTCGGCGAACCACTGTTTGAGGGAGGCCGCGATGGTCGGGCCGACGCCCTCCGTCGTGGCCAGCTCCTCCTCGGTGGCCTGTTCGATGCGGTCGATGGAGCGGAACTCGCGGGCCAGCGCCTCGGCGGCCACCGGTCCCACGTGCCGGATCGAGAGGCCGGTGAGGACGCGGGCGAGCGGGCGCTCCTTGGCCGCCGCGATGTTCTCCAGCATGGCGAGGGTGTTCTTCTTCGCCTCGCCCTTCTGGTTGGCGAAGAAGGTGACGACCTTCTCCTCACCCGTCTTGGGGTCGCGCTTGGGCAGGCCGGAGTCCTGGTCGAGGACGTACGACTTGATGGGCAGCAGCTCCTCGACCTTCAGGTCGAAGATGTCGCCCTCGTCGAGGATCGGCGGTTCGGCAGGCTCCAGGGGCCGGGTGAGGGCGGCGGCGGCCACATATCCGAAGTTCTCGATGTCCAGGCTCTTGCGGCCCGCCAGGTAGAAGAGGCGCTCGCGCAACTGGGCGGGGCACGACTGGGCGTTGGGGCAGCGGAGGTCGATGTCGCCCTCCTTCATGGGCCGCAGCGCCGTGCCGCACTCGGGGCACTCGGCGGGCATCACGAACTCCCGCTCGCTGCCGTCCCGCAGGTCCACGACGGGGCCGAGGATCTCCGGAATGACGTCTCCGGCCTTGCGGATCACGACGGTGTCGCCGATGAAGACGCCCTTCTTCTTCACCACGTCCTGGTTGTGCAGGGTGGCGAACTCGACCTCGGAGCCCGCGACGGTGACGGGCTCCACCTGGGCGTACGGCGTGACGCGGCCGGTGCGGCCGACGCCGACGCGGATGTTGATGAGCTTGGTGTTGACCTCCTCCGGCGCGTACTTCCAGGCGATGGCCCAGCGCGGGGCGCGTGAGGTGGAGCCGAGGCGGCCCTGGAGCGGGATCTCGTCGAGCTTGACGACGACGCCGTCGATCTCGTGCTCCACGGAGTGGCGGTGCTCTCCGAAGTACGCGATGAAGTCCCGGACGCCGTCGAGGCCGTCCACCACCTTGTTGTGCTTGGCGGTGGGCAGGCCCCACTCCTTGAGCAGTTCATAGGCGTGGCTGAGGCAGTCGATGTCGAAGCCCTCGCGGGCGCCGATGCCGTGCACCACCATGTGCAGCGGGCGGGTGGCGGTGACGCGCGGGTCCTTCTGGCGCAGCGAACCCGCCGCCGCGTTGCGCGGGTTGGCGAAGGGCTTGTCGCCCGCCTCGACCAGGCGGGCGTTCAGCTCCTCGAACTTCTCCATGGGGAAGAAGACCTCGCCGCGGATCTCCACCAGGGCGGGGACTCGGTCGCCCTTGAGGCGCTGGGGGATGTCGGCGATCGTGCGGACGTTCGGTGTGATGTCCTCGCCGGTGCGGCCGTCGCCCCTGGTGGCGGCGCGGGTCAGCTTGCCGTGCTCGTACGTGAGGTTGACGGCGAGGCCGTCGATCTTCAGCTCGCACAGGAAGTGGTGGTCCGGGGAGCCGACCTCCTTGGCGACGCGGTCGGCCCAGGTGGCCAGCTCCTCGTCGTCGAAGGCGTTGTCCAGGGAGAGCATGCGCTCGCGGTGCTCTACCGCGGTGAACTCCGTCTCGTACGAACCGGAGACCTTCTGGGTGGGCGAGTCCGGGGTCCTGAGCTCCGGATACTCCTCTTCCAGGGCTTCGAGAGAACGCAGGAGCTTGTCGAACTCGGCGTCGCTGACGACCGGTTGGTCCTTCACGTAGTACCGGAAGCGGTGCTCCTCGATCTGTTCGGCCAGCTGGGCATGCTGATCCCGTGCCTCGGCGGGCACAGAGCCTTGCTGTTCGACAGCCACCGTTTCGTCCTCCCGTTACGTCATACCCAATTACTCAGGGTTGTCCGCGAGCGATCGCGCCGCTTTGACGCAATGGCTGAGCACCTCGCGTGCGTACGCGGGAGAAGAGCCCGCGAGACCGCACGACGGAGTGACCACGACCGACTCCGCGAGCGATCCCGGATTCAGCCCCAGCCTGCGCCAGAACGTCCTGACACCCATGACGCTACCGGCAGGGTCTGACAATCGGCCGTCCACACCCGGCACCACACCGGCGAAGAGCTTCGTGCCGCCCTCGACCGCCTCACCGATCGCCTCGTCGTCACGCTCGGTGAGCAACGAGAAATCGAACGAAATCGCGTCGGCCCCGGCGCGGCGAAGCAGCGCGAAGGGCACGTCGGGCGCGCAGGAGTGGACGACCGCGGCGCCCTCGCCCCGGACGGCGAGGACGTCCCGCAGGGTGCTCTCGACGACCTGCCGGTCCACGGCGCGGTGCGTGCGGTACTCGCTCGCGGTCTTGACCTGCCCGCGCAGCACGGCGATGAGCGAGGGCTCGTCGAGCTGGAGGACCACCTGGGCGCCGGGCACCCTGCGGCGCACGTCCGCGAGGTGTTCGCGCAGGCCTTCGGCGAGGGAGCCGGCGAGGTCGCGGCAGGCGCCGGGGTCGGAGAGCGCGGCCTCGCCGTTCCTGAGCTCCAGGGCGGCGGCGAGCGTCCAGGGGCCGACGGCCTGGACCTTCAGCGGGCCCTCGTACCCCTGGGTGAACTCCTCCAGGGCGTCGAGGTCCTCGCCGAGCCAGGCCCTCGCGCGCCGGGTGTCCCGGCCCGGACGGTCGCCGACGCGCCAGCCGCTGGGCTCCACGCGCGCGTACAGGTCGACGAGGAGCCCGGCGGTGCGGCCGATCATGTCGGCGCCGGGTCCGCGCGCGGGCAGCTCGGGAAGGTGCGGGATGCCCTGTTCGGGCCCGTCGAAGCTGCCGGTCACGGTCTTCGCGGCCTCGCGGGCGTCCCCGCCGGGCATCGACCCGATGCCGGTGGCGGGGCCCCAGGTGAAGGTCTCGCTCATCGTCCCGGCCGCACCGTCAGGTCGTTGACCTCCGCGTCGCGCGGCAGGTCCAGGGCCATGACGATCGTCGTGGCGACCGACTCGGGGTCGATGAAGCGCGACGGGTCGTACTCCTTGCCCTCCTGCTGGTGGACCTTGACCTGCATGGCGCTCGCCGTGCGGCCGGGGTAGACGGAGGTGACGCGCACGCCGTTGCCGTGCTCCTCCTGGCGCAGCGAGTCGGCCAGCGCCTTCAGGCCGTGCTTGGACGCCGCGTACGCGGACCAGTCGGCGTGGGCGTTGAGGCCGGCGCCCGAGTTGACGAAGACCACGTGTCCCTGCGCGACCCGGAGCTGGGGCAGGAGGTGGCGGGTCAGTTCGGCGGGGGCGATGAGGTTGACGTTGAGCTGGTGGCGCCACGCCTTGGGGGTGAGCTCGCCGACCGGGCCGAGGTCGACGACGCCCGCGATGTGCAGCAGGGAGTCGACCCGGGAGGGCAGCGACTGGTGGCCGAAGGCCCAGGACAGCTTGTCGGGGTCGGAGAGGTCTCCGACGAGCGTGCTCGCGCCGGGGAACTCGGCGGCGAGCTCCTTGGCGCGGCCCGCGTCGCGCGCGTGCAGGACGAGGTCGTCGCCGCGTGCGTGGAGGCGGCGGGCGACGGCCGCGCCGATGCCGGAGCCCGCCCCGGTGATCACATGTGTAGCCATACCCGCCATGCTCGCATCACCGGGTGCCGAAGGATTCCTCCAGGTAGGCCAGGGCACCGACGGGCTCCTCCGCGAAGAAGACCAGGTCGGTCAGCGGAAGGGGCAGGAAACCCTCGTCCTCCATGCGGCGGAACTGCTCCTTGAGGCCGTCGTAGAACCCCGCGGAGTTCAGCAGGACCACCGGCTTGGTGTGCTTGCCGTGCTTCTTCAGCTCCAGGATCTCGGTGGCCTCGTCGAGCGTGCCGGTGCCGCCCACCATGATCACGACCGCGTCGGCCTTCTCCAGGAGGAGCGCCTTGCGCTCGGCGAGGTCGCGCGCGATCACCATCTCGTGCGGCTCGACGACCTGCCTGGCCTTGGCGGCGAGGAAGTCCACGGAGACGCCGACGAGCCGTCCGCCCGCCTCGTGCACGCCGTCAGCCACGACCTTCATGAGGCCGCTCTCGGAGCCGCCCCACACCAGCGTGTGGCCGCCCTTGCCGAGCAGTTCGGCGAATTCACGGGCCGGCCGGGTGTAGCGGTCGTCGAGATCGGCGGCGGAGAGGAAGACGCAGATGTTCATGCGCCCACGGTACGTTCCGTTCCTTAAGGCATCCGCAGAGCATCCGTCGAGGAGGCACGTCGTGACCAACGGACACCGGATCACCGTCGAGCAGGGCACGGACCACGTGCGCGTGGTGAGTGACGGGCAGGTCGTGGCGGAGAGCCGCCGCCCCCTGCTGCTGCACGAGACGGGCTACCCCGTACGCCACTACCTCCCCCCGGAGGACGTGCGCACGGACCTGCTGACTCCGTCGGAGACCCACACGTACTGCCCGTTCAAGGGCACGGCCGCCTACTGGTCGCTGCCGGGCGCGCCGGACACGGTGTGGGCGTACCCGGAGCCGAAGCCGGCCGTGACGCAGATCAAGGACCACTTCTGCTTCTACGAAGCAGAGGTCACGAAGCAGCCGTGAACGTCCGCCGGTAGGCGGCCGGGGAAACACCGAGCACGGAACGCATGTGCTGGCGCAGCGAGTTGCCGGTGCCGAACCCCGCCCGGTGGGCCACGACGTCCACGGGCAGGTCGCTGGACTCCAGGAGCTGCCGGGCGAGTTCGATGCGCTGGGCGGTCAGCCAGCGGCCCGGCGGCATACCGGTCTCCTCCTGGAAGCGGCGCGTGAACGTCCGCAGGCTCATGCGCGCGTGGGCGGCGAGCTCGCCCAGGGAGAGGGGCTCGTCGAGCCTTTCGAGGGCCCACGCGCGCGTGGCGGCCGTCGTGGCGAGCGTGGGCTCCGGGACGGGCCGCTCGATGTACTGCGCCTGCCCGCCGTCGCGCCAGGGCGGTACGACGCAGACGCGGGCGACGTGGTTGGCGACGGCGGCGCCGTGGTCGCGGCGGATCACGTGCAGGCAGAGGTCGATGCCGGCCGCGACGCCCGCCGCGGTCAGCACGTCGCCGTCGTCCACGAAGAGCACGTCCGCGTCGACCTTGATCCTGGGGAAGGACCGCTGGAAGTCGTCGGCGACGTGCCAGTGCGTCGTCGCGGGGCGCCCGTCGAGGACGCCGGTGGCGGCGAGGACGTACGAGGCGTTGCAGAAGGACACGATCCGGGTGCCGGGCCTGATCCGCTCCAGGGCGGCGGCCACGCCCTCCGGCAGCTCGCCGCCCGCCATGCCCCTGCCGAAGCGGCGGGTCGGCGGGATCACCACGGTGTCCGCGTCCGCCAGGGCCTCGGGACCGTGTTCGGCGGCCACTGTGAACCCGGAGTCCGTGCGCACGGGGCGCCCGTCCACCGTGCAGACCACGACGTCGTAGAGCGGCTCGCGGCGCTCGTCCTGCGCGCTGCCGAAGAGCCGGGACGGAATGCCCAGCTCGAAGGCGTACACGCCGTCCAGGGCGAGGACGGCCACGCGATGTGCACCCTTTGCGCCACTTGCTCCACTGCACTCCATGGCCGAATCCTGTCACATGATGACCAAACTGCCAGCACTGCTCTCGGGCGCACCGCCGCACGCTTGGTCCCGCAAGCCGTTCCTGAGGAAATTCCTGACGAAAGCGGAAGACCATGAAGATGCGTGCCGTCAGCCCCCGCGCCTGGGGCGCCCCCGAGAACCTCGTCCCCGTGGAGGTCGACCGCCCCGATCCTGGCCTGACCGAGATCCTGGTCCGGGTGCACGCGGCGGGCGTCAACCCCGTCGACTGGAAGACCCGCGCGGAGGGCGCCTTCGGCACCTGGGGCGACACCCCGATCCTCGGCTACGACGTGTCGGGCGTCGTCGAGGAAGTGGGCCCCGGAGTGACCCTCTACCAGCCCGGCGACGAGGTCTTCGGCATGCCCCGCTTCCCCGAACAGACCGGTGCGTACGCCGAGTTCGTGGCGGCCCCCGCCCGGCGCTTCGCGCCCAAGCCCACCGGGATCAGCCACATAGAGGCGGCCGCGCTGCCCCTCGCCGCGCTCACCGCCTGGCAGGGCCTGATCGAGACGGCCGGGCTGCGCGCCGGGCAGCGGGTGCTGATCCACGCGGCCGCCGGCGGCGTGGGCCACCTCGCCGTGCAGATCGCCAAGGCGCACGGCGCGTACGTGATCGGCACCGCGCGCGAGGAGAAGCACGACTTCCTGCGCGGCCTCGGCGCGGACGAGGTCGTCGACTACACGCGCGTTGACTTCACCGAGGCGGTGAGCGACGTGGACGTGGTCCTCGACGGCGTGGGCGGCGCGTACGGGGCACGCTCCCTGGAGATCATCCGCCCCGGCGGCCACCTGGTCACGCTGCCCGACCCGGGCGGCCTCCCCGACCCGGCGCGGGCCGCGGAGCTCGGCGTGCACACGGGCTGGACCATCGTCGAGCCGGACCGCCTCGGCCTGCTGGAGATCTCCCGCCTGGTCGACGAGGGGAAGCTCCGCGTGGAGATCGACACGGTCATCCCTCTGGAGGAGGCGGCAAAGGCCCACGCGCGCGGCGAACAGGGCCGCACCCAGGGCAAGATCGTCCTCCGCGTCGCCTGATTCGGAATGTCCGCTCGATGCGCCCCGCCTGGCGGTGACCCGCTTTCACGTTCCAGCCGGGGTGCGGTCAGACAGCCCCTCGCCACAGATTGCCCTCTGCTTCTGCGAAGCGGCGCTCCAGGTCCTCCAGATCACCGAGCACCCTTCGCATCCTGTGCCGGAAGGCCGCGCCGTGCGCCGGGACCTTCAGGTGGGTCAGCTCATGTACGAGGACCAGATCCACAAGGTCCGGCGGCAACTGCATGACCGCCCAGTGCAGGGCGATGGAACCGTCCGGCTCACAGGCTCCCCAGCGTCCGCCGAGATCTTGAACGGTCACATCCCGGGGGGTGACTCCCGTCCGCTCCGCCAGTGGCGCCGTGCGGGTCACCACCCACCGGGTGCCTCGCGCGGCGTACCACTCGGCGATCAGCCGCGCGCGGTGCCCTGGTGACCCGCTGTCCGGCAGCTCCAGCCAGCCCTGATGCAGCCGCACCCGCCTGCCCGGACCGGCGGGCACCACCTTCAGCCGGTGGCGGCGTCCGAGGTACGCGAAGCTCGCTCCGCCGACCAACTCCTTGACCGGCTCGCCTCCACTGCGCGTGCGCCTCGCGACCTCGTCGGCAAGGCGGGGCAGCCTGGAACGCACAGCCTCCGCGACAGCGTGCGGATCTGCGTCCTGCGGCACCGCGAAGAGCACGTCACCGTCTTCCTGGATCTCGATCCCCAGCGTCCGGCGGCGAGGCCGCACGACGACCTGCCACGTCCACTCCCCCGGCAGAGGGATGGAAGCGAGGGCGGTCTGGACGGTTTGGTTCACTCAGCATTCGTACCATCCGCCACCGACAGAGGTCCGGCAGCCCGCCGTCGTCCTCACTGTCGAGGTGGCCGTGTCCCATGGCGGAGGAAATCTCCGTGGCGCTCAACAGCGAGTTCCAGAAGTCCCGCCGCCATGTCCGCGGTCTCCTCCCATTCCACGTGCAGGCGGTCGGCGACCTTGAAGCGCAACTCTTTGCGCACGTCGATCCGCGCCTCGGCCTGAGCCGGGAAGTGCGGCTGCCTCACCAGGGCGGCTATGTCCACGGTGATGAGGCGCGCCGCAGTGTGAAGGTCGAGTTCCGGGGGCACGAAGGTCGCCTCGGCCCGCTCCAGTTCCCTGACCAGCGCTCGGTACACCGGCCCTTCGGTCAGCGGGTCGAGGCGCGGTCCTGAGTCCTCCGCGTCCTCACTGACGTCGCCTACGAGCCGCGCCAGGTCGGCGGCGGCCTGTTCGAAGTCCTGGTGCATCCGCTGGATGATCTCCTCCAGGCGGGCGCTGAAGCGTTCGTAGCGGGCCCTGTCCGTACCGATCTTCGCCGTGATGTGCGTACGCAGTCGGCTGACCAGGTAGCGGGTCCGGGCCCGTGCGTCGGGGTTGGCGTCCACCCGTTCCATGAAGTCGGGTGCGGTCAGTTCCACGGGCGGGATCCGCAGCTCGACACCGGTGACCCGGATGTGGTCGGCGATGAGTCTGCGCACCTTCGCCCCGTACCGTCGCGGGCTGAACTCGTCGCGGCCGTCCAGATAGGCCTGGCGCGCCAGGTACTGCACCTCGCCGAGGTGACCGGCCAGCTGCTCATAGGTGAGGGCGTAGGGCCTCGGCAGGACGGCGCCGAGGGCGGTGAGGAAGTCCCGGACCCGTTCGTCGAACTCACCACGCGCGAGCGGGTCGGCAAGCGCTTCGAGCAGTGTTTCACGGCGCGCCTCGTCGGCCAGGGAGATGACGCCGTGGGCGTCGTACACCGCGAGATTCCGCCCTTCGAGGAACCGGGCGACGGAGCCGTGCAGGTCTTCCAGGAGCCGGTCGGCGGCGGCGTCCGCCTGGAGGAGCAGCCCGTCACCGGTGGGCTGGTCGCCTGCGAAGTCGCGGCTGAGGTGATCGACGGACACGTTCTGGTAGCCGTACACCTCACGCAGGTGGTGTTGCTCGTACGCGTGCAGGGACCGGGCCAGCTCAGGGCCGATGCCGATGAAGTCGACGACCGTGCCCCACCTCTTGCGGGGGTAGGGCCGGTTGGTGCGGGCCACGGCTTGCAGGAGTCCGACTCCGGAGAGCGCACAGTCCAGGTAGAGGACCTGTTCGACAGGCGCGTCGAAGCCGGTGAGCAGCATCGACTGAACAACGAGGAAGGCCAGTGGCTCGGCGTTCTCCCGGTCGTCGCGCTCCTCCTCGCGGACCGCCCCCTCTTCCTCTTCCTCCGCCTGCCATACGTCACTCACTGGTGTCGCGGGTGAGTACAGCCCCTGCCCGGGCATGCCGTGCGGATCGACGATCCAGGAGGGGTCGACGGCGGCGGCGAGCGGATCACCGAGTCCTTCTTTGAAGCGCTTGATGTGCGCGTCCTGCCGCGACTTCAGTGTCCAGTCCCGCCACTCCTTGCAGTCCTTCTGCCGGTCGCCGTGGATGACCACGGCGGCGCTGATGGAGGCGAGTACGTCACGGTGCGGCAGCATCGCCAGGAGTTTGCGCGTCTCGGCGTCGGCACCGACAGCCGCCAGCGGATCCGAGCGCAGGGCGGGGTCGAGCCCGTCGAGCTCCGCGAGCAGTCGGTTCCGGGCGGCGAACAGCGCGCCGTGGTAGCGGACGGCCGCGCGACGGGACACCGCAACCAACTGGGCGCCGAAGCGGTCCGGCAGAGCGTTGACCGCCCAGTGCCGCAGCATGTAGTCGGCCTTGTCCGCGATCACGGAAGGGGCTTCGAGGACCTCCTTGCGTCGCGCGAACTTCCGCAGAACACGCTCACGCTGCTGCGGGTCAGCGGGCACCCGCGCGTCGAACTCGGCGTCCAGAGCGGCCTTCTCCACCACTTCGAGGGGCACGTCGTACGCCTCGTAGCGGACCGGGACAACAGACCCGTCCTGTTCGGCGTCACGCAGGGTGTACGTGTCGACGAGCGGGCCGAAGATCTCCTCGGTCTTCTTCCGGGCGTCGCTGATGATGGGGGTGCCGGTGAAACCGACGAGGACCGCGTTCGGCAGCAGGGCACGCAGCCGGGCGTGCAGCCAGCTGTCCTGGCCGCGGTGCGCCTCGTCGACGAGGACGACGATGTCCGAACTTAGATTCGCCGGCCGGACCTGGACATGGGTCTTCTCGGCGCCGTCCGCCGTCCCGAGGCTCTCCTCGCGGCCGTCGTAGGCGGTGTCGTCGCGCTGGGCCTTCTGGAGCATCACCAGGACGACGTCCGGCACACGCACGGCGAGGTGCGCGCGGGCGTCCGTGACCCCTTCGGCCCGGTGCACGGTTTCCTCGGCCGCTGCCATGGACTCCAGGATCTGCTTCTCCAGGTCGATGCGGTCGGTGACGACGACGACCTTGTGTCCCCGGAGCTCGGGGCTGCTTCTGAGGTGGCGTACGAGGAACGCCATGGTGAGGCTCTTGCCGGAGCCTTGGGTGTGCCAGATGACGCCGCCCCGCTGGTCGGCGTCGCGCTGGGCCGCTATCGCCGCTTTACGCTTTCGCAGGGAGCGCGCCAGCCTGTGCACTGCCCGGAACTGCTGGTAACGACCGATTACCTTGATCGTACGGCTGCCCTGTCCGCGCTCAGTGGTGAAGTTCCGTACGAGGGTGAGGAGATGGCCCGGCGTGAGCACTCCGGTGGCGAGGACGGCCATGTCCGTGTCGCAGCCCTCGACGGACGCGGGTTCGGTCGTGCGCCACGGAGTGAAGTACTCGGGACTTGAGGTGACCGTGCCCAGTTCGGCATACGTACGGTCGGTGCCGACGAGGACCTGCGCGAAGCGGGTGAACTCGGCCACGGGGGCGAGCGATTCGAGGCTCGCATAGCGGCACACCTGTCCCACGGCGTCATCCAACGCCGCCCGGCTGTCGCTTCCGGAGGTGAGCGGGGCCTTGCACTCGATGACGACCCAGGGCAGTCCGTTGACGAACAGGACGAGGTCCGGGGTGACGTGGCCGGTTTCCTTACGGTCCACACGGAACTGGCTCACCGCGAGGAAGTCGTTACGCCCGCCGTTCTCCCCGTCCCAGTCGACGAGCTGTACGTGCTCGGGGTCGCCCTTCTTCCAGCCGGGCAGGTTGCGGGCGTTGACGCCATCGCGCAGGAGCTTGGTCACCTCCAGGTTGGCGGCCACGCCCCGCCCGGCCGGCCCCTGGCCCGGAGCGGTGCCGAGCACGAGGGCGAGGAGCCGGTCGAGCTGGGCCGGAGTCAGCCAGGTGCCGCCCGCGCCGGAACCGGGGTTGATCCTCGCGATGGCATCGCGGAAGCGCTCCTCGTAGACGACTTGGGTGTACGTGGTCCGCCCGGAGGGCTGAGGGCTCCGGACGGGCTGACCGGGCGGCGCGCCCTGGAGGTGCTCCCACCCGAGCCGGACGAGGTGCTCGATCAGCGGCTTTTCGGTCTTCGTGTACTCCGGCCCCGCGTACTCCGAGTTGGCGTACTCGGTTTCCGCTTGCCCCTGCCGCCCGCCCACCCCTGAACTCCCTGCCTCACCGCGCTCCCCAGTGCCGCCCTGGGGTGTACGGGCAACCCTACGTCCGGGCAGGGAGTCGGCCAGAGGTGTTTCGGCCTTTGATCAAGCCGCGATAAGGGGTGGTGGAGCTTGGTGGAGAGTCAGCTCGACCCACATGGTCTTGCCGCCGGGCCCGTACTGCCCCTCCCCTATCGCGCATCCACCCCACCGGTCGGCCACGGTGTCGAGGATCACCAGGCCCCGGCCGCTGTCCGCGTGAACGCTCACGTGTGGGGGCGGGGCGAGTGGTGGCAGGTCGGGGCTCATGTCCCACACGCTGACGCGCAGCACGGGGCAGAGCCAGTGGAGGCGTACGGAGGCCGGGCCCTTCGTGTGCTGAACGTGGTTAGTCGCAAGCTCTGTGGTCAACAGCTCGGCACGGTCGGCCAGTTCAGTGAGGTGGTGGGCGGTGAGGACCGCGCGGACGGTGAGGCGGGCGATTCCGGGGCTGCGGGGGTCGCAGGGGAAGTGCAGCTCGTAGGTCCAGGGGGCGGTGAAGGGGAGGGGGATGGGGTGGGTGTCGTGGGCCTGGATGAGGGGTGGAGTGGGTTCCGAGCGTGGTCCGTCGACACGGATATTGCGGGGCGAACTCACGTGACACCTCCGTTGGTGCGAGGGCGCTCTGGAGCGCGTGGACGTGAATGTCAGCCACGGTCGGGCCTCGTGGTTGCGCGGTGTGCCTGCCGACGCTCGCGTCGGTGCGCTTCCGCTGGGCGCGGGGCCGAACGGTGGGTTGGCTCACACCGTAGAGCAGTCGCGCATCACATGTGAGCCAACTTCCACTAACGAGTGCACGATTGATTGGCTCACTAGACGCTCCTCACCCGCACTGCCAGACTGTTCGCGCGTACGAGAGAGGACTCATGGCTCAACGAAACGCCCCGACAGGCCGCCACCGCCGCCTGGCCACCGAAATGCGCCGCATGCGCGAACAAGCAGGCATTTCCGTACAGGAGGCCGCCTCACTTCTGGGCGTGGACCGGACGATGGTCTCCAACATCGAAGCGTGCAGGACCGGTCTCAGTGAGGAGCGGGTGCGTCAACTGGCCTGCCACTACAGATGTCCCGACCCCGCTCTGGTCGACGCACTGGCGGCGCTGACGGGCCCACGTCGGACCAGCCACTGGTGGGACGAGTACCGGGGCAAGCTCCCTGAAGGCCACTTGGAGGTCTCAGAGGTGGAGCACTACGCCACGCGGATCCGTACAGCCCAAACGGTGCACCTACCTGGTCTGTTCCAGACAGAGGAACACGCACGTGCCATCTTCGAGCTGACGGTTCCCAAACTGTCGCGGCTCGACGTCGAGCTTCGAGTTGCTCACCGGCTTCGGCGCCAGGAGATCCTCATGGGAGACCACGCAACTCCGTACGTTGGCATCATCCATGAAGCTGCCTTGCGCCTGGAGTTCGGCGGTCGTGACGTAGCCCGCAAGCAGCTGGAGCACCTCGCCGAAGCGGCCGAACGTGACAACGTGACGCTGCTGATCATCCCGTTCAGCGCTGGAGCGTTTCACGGAGCTGGACAGTCGGTCCTGTACGCGGAGGGGCCTCTGCCTCAGTTGGACACTGTGCAGTTGGATACGGCACTGGGCGCACACTTCGTAGATGCCCCGATCCCATTGGCGAACTATCGTTCCCTACTGGACCTGATGGAACAGTCAGCATTGTCTCCGGACCATTCACTGGAGCTCATTCGTTCCATCGCACGCAAACCATGAGGGGAACCGAAACATGGCCGAGAGTAACTGGCAGCGTTCTTCCTTCTGCGGTGGCGGGGGCAACAACTGCGTCGAGATCGCTGTCACAGGCGTCGGCTCAGTGGTACTACGCGAAAGCGAAAGCCCGGCCAACGTACTGACAACGGGCCGGGCTGCGCTGGGGGCTCTGATACGGGACGTGAAGGCGGGACCGCTCAGGCAGCGGACGCCTTCGAGTGACCGCTGAGCAAGCCTTCGACCGCTGCTTGCTGAGTAGTACGCAGTTTGGCAATCACTGCAGACTGTCGCTCGATCCTCCGGTCTACCGAAGCGACCGCCGCGACAATCTCACCCTGCCGCCTCACATCGGGTAGGGGAACTCGCAGAGCTTCGACCACCGTAGAGCTGATCTTCACCATGCTCTCGCTGGTGCCACGTGCAGCACCCTGCACCGCACTGCGTACGGGTCCGGTTTGGAGAGCAAGTTCAAGATAGGCAGTCAGGCATTGCGTCTCGTCCGGCCGCAACCGCATCATGAGGTCGGGGTAGATGCACGGGTGTCCGATGTCTCGGTACCGCCCGGCGAGGCCAACGAGTTCCCGAGTATTGGCCCGGCTCATCAGCAAATCTCCACCCTCAAGCAGGTATCGCCTTCCCAGAGCAGTGTTCGGGACACGCTTCAACTGCCTGGGCGCGAACCCGCCGGTGGTGAGGCAGCCAAGACCAAGTGCATAGAGCCCAGTCCACTCAGGCACCTCTGAAGGCGAGTACCCATTCTTCGGCTTCTCGGCAAGCACTTTCCCCAAGGCAACTCCGGGGCCCGCAATCAGCGCGTCCAGCAAACCCTTACGAGCAGCACGCAGCTTGTCCAGCACACCTGCCAATGCTGCAATCCGCCGCTCGAACGCAGCATGCGCGGCGACGATCCGGCGCTGTTCGTCCAGCGGCACACCAGGCACTGTGAGCTGTCGGATCTGCTCCTGCCCGATATTTTTCATCCCAGCGCTCGTACCGGTGGCCAGGGCCTTGACGCGCTGCCGAAGAGACGGTTGCGCCAAGGCGAGCTGCAGAAACCTGGGATCGGCGACCGACTCATCCGCATGGAGCCGGAGCGTTTTGTCGCTGAGCAACAGCCGGGGAGGCGGATTCTCGGCTACACAGGCCAGCCCTACCAACTCCTCCGTGTTCGCTCGCGTCATGAGCAAGTCGCCATGCCTGACCTCGTAGCGGGGGTGAATCAGTGCCGCATCGCGGATGACTTTGTTCTCCTGCGATGCGAAACGGCCTTCCTGCACTGCACTGACCTTCAGCACCCCCCACTCGCCCTCACCGGCAGGTGTGTCCTCGGCAGAAGGGCTCTTCCCCGCCTCTATGCGCGTCAGAAGAGAACCCAGAGTGACCTCGCCACCGGCCACGGTCTTGCCGTCACCGCCCATAACCCAACTCCTCCAACCAACCCCGCAGCTCCCCCTGAGCCGAGTCACTCTCCCCCTCCAGCTCGCTCAGCGACACCGCGTACTTCTCGGCCCACCGGCGGAATACCGCCACCAGCTCCCGCCGCCCCACCGCGACCGCCGCGTCGAGCCGTCCCGACAGGCTTTCGTCCAGCACCGCCAAGACGACCTCCTGGGTCCTTGCCTCGTCCGCGAGGACAACATCCGCCGAGGCCGTCAGCTCGGTCAGGAAACGGTCGTCCAGTGCCTTGCGCTTCTTCGTGGCGGCCGTCCGGGCCTTCCGGCAGCGCACCAACTCGGCTTCCAGGCGGGCGAGTTCCTCGGGCGCGACCGGCTCGACGGACACCGCCGCTTCCTCCGCAGCGGAAGCCTCCTCCTCACCGTCCCCCTCCGCCGGCTTCGCCGCGGTCACCGCGTCCGCCGCCTCCTTGAACGCCGCGTCGGCCGCCGCGACCTCCGCCTCCACGACCGCGTACTGCTTGAGGAAGTCGGGGACGAGGTGACGTACGACCGGCTGGTCCATCGCGCGGCGCCGGTCGGCTGCCGTCACCGTCAGCTTCGCCTTCCGGGCAGCACCCCCGGTACCCGTACTGCTGACCGCGCCCTCCGCCGGCCTCACGATCGCCTCCGTGGAGTCGACCCAGCCCTCGAGCACCCGCGCGAAGCCCCCCGCAGCCAGCGCCTTCATGTCGTAACGAGCATGCGTCCACCAGTCGGCGACGATGCCCGCCGTGCGGTACTCGTCCAGTACGCCCACGCCGTCGATCGCCTTGGTGAAACCCGCCAGAAGCCCTGCCCGGAGATCCATCAGACGGCCGTCCTCAGCCAGCTTTCCGAAGAGCTCCGAACCCGACTTCCACCACTCCTCATACGCCGCCCGCAGCGACGCCTCCTTCGTGGCTGCCTGCTCCGCGATCCGGGCGACCGTGATCTCGGGGCTCTCGGGCAGGAAGTCGTAGTAGTCCGGGTCCCCGTCCCTCGTGGCGAACAGCGTCGACGCGTCGACCCCGTACGCGTCGAACAGCTCAGCCCGCGCCTCCACTTCCGTGACCGGCACGCCGCCGTACAGGTGCGCCCGTACGTCCTGCGGCTCGGCGGGCGGCGAATTGTCCACCCAACGGCGGATGTTGAGGTTCGCGCCCTCTGCGAGGAGCTCCTTGACCTCGACCCACCGAGAGTACCCCGGGCGGTCCCGCACCTCGGCCTCGTGGAACAGCGTAACGATCTTCTCGACGTGTTCCGGGCCCAGCTCGTTCTGGTTGCGCCCCACCGTGAAGTCACGGTCGGCATTGATGAAGAGGACCTTCTTGCGCCGCTCGGCGTCCTTGCGGTGCGGGCGGCGCAGGATGAGGACACAGGCCGGGATGCCGACTCCGTAGAAGAGGTTCGGGCCGAGACCGATCACCGCCTCCACGCAGTCGTCGCGCAGCAGCTCCTCCCGGATCTCCTTCTCCTTGCCGCCCCGGAAGAGCACGCCGTGCGGCATGACGACAGCGACCATGCCCTTCTCCTCCAGCACGGACACCATGTGCTGGACGAACATCAGGTCTGCCTTCTTGCCCTTCTCGGGCGCCCAGCCCCACTTCATACGGGTGCCGTGGTCCTCGTCGGCCTTGGCCACCGCCACCTGGTCGTACGGCTGGGAGAACGGTGGATTGGAGAGGACTTTGGTGAAGGTGCGCAGGCGTCTGTTCGCGTCGAGGTGCAGTGGCTCGGTGAGGGTGTCGCCGTGCTGGAGGTCGAACTTGCGGATGCCGTGCAGCACCATGTTCATGCTCGCCATCGACCAAGACGCGGGGTTGCGGTCCTGGCCGTTGATACCGAGCAGGTCGGGGTCTCCGCCGTGCTCCTCGACGTACTCGCGCGCCGCGATGAGCATGCCGCCGGAGCCCATACACGGGTCGTAGACGCTCTCCTGCGGCTGGGGGTCCAGCAACCGCACCAGCATGCGCACGACGGAACGCGGAGTGTAGAACTCACCACCGCTCTGTCCGGCACTGTCCGCGAACCGGCCGAGCAGATACTCGTACGCCGCGCCCAGCATGTCGGGGAACTCGAAGTCCTCATTGCGGAGCCGGTAGAGGCTGAAGTGGCGGATCAGAGAGAGGAGTTCACTGGGAGTGAAGACCGACCTGTTGCCGGCCATCG
The DNA here is from genome assembly GCF_055597165.1 of Streptomyces sp. NPDC039480. Classification (NCBI taxonomy): domain Bacteria; kingdom Bacillati; phylum Actinomycetota; class Actinomycetes; order Kitasatosporales; family Streptomycetaceae; genus Streptomyces; species Streptomyces sp. NPDC039480. Next base: position 299,534 of record NZ_JBVITX010000010.1, read on the forward strand.
CGTTGAACTCGATGTGCGAGGCGACGCCGGAGAGTCTGCTGTTGCCCTCCTGGAGGGCGACCAGCGCCTTGTCCAGGTACTCCCCCACCTTCATCGGTTTGCCGTCCGGGCCCAGCGTCTCCGCGGTGAGCGCCTCGATACCCGGAACGGTCTGCTCCGGGTGCTCGGGGTCGAGCACGTGCGGCCCGGTCCACCAGCGGGCACGCGGCGGAACGTAGAAGACACGGCGGTAGAAGTCGGGGTTGTCCGCCCTCTGCAAGGCCTTCGTCTCGCTGCCCGTCTCCGCCAGTCGCTGCTGGTAGACGCGCTCCCATTCGGGCTGGAACTCGTCCGACGCCCGCTTCAGGAACAGCATCCCGAAGATGTAGTCCCGGTAGTCGGAGGGCTCCATGCGTCCGCGCAGGATGTCAGCGGCGGCGAAGAGATGCCGCTCCAGCTGAGGAAGGGTGATTCGGGCCACGCGCCGGTCCTTCGTGGGGAGTGAGTGGGGTGCTGCCATGGCAGCGTAGACGCCTTGCGGCGTCCGGCGTAAACCGCCCGAAGCGTTTACTTTCGACGAGTCGCGTCAGCCGTCGTCCGCCTCGATACCCAAACTGACCAGGAGCCGCCACACGTCGGTGGACGGGTCCCGGTCCAAGACCTTGCAGTCCAGGGCGTGGCCGGAGCGGGCCGCCCACTTGCGAGGAGACTGGGGCAGGTGGTCGGGGTTCTCGGGGCTCATGCGGTCGACCGGGGCGGCTTTGTGCTGGCTCGCCTTGCAGCCCCCGTGCTCGCACCCGGAGACGAGCCCCTTGGCGTGCGCGATGGCATCCTTGACCTTGCCCTCCAGAGCCTTCCGGCGGAGCCCCTGAATGCTCTTGTCGTTCCTCTTGTCGAACCGCTTGAAGGCCGGATCGGCCTTCCGGAGCTTGTCGACGATGTCACCGCTCTTGCCGCTCTGCCGTCCGCCGTACGCCTGGAAGTGCAGAAGCAGCCACAGGTCGAAGGACGGGTGGGAGAAACAGATCTCCGTGGCGTCGGCTGCGGCATCCTCCACGGCCTGCACGATCCCCGTGTGCTCGTCCCGGTCGAACAGGGCCCAGGTCTCATCCGTGGCGGCATGCTCCCGTACGGCTTCCACCACCTGCTCGGGCAGGTAGCCGTTCGTCTTGCACACCGGAACGATCCGGAAAGGCTGCCCCGTACGCTCCCCGTTCCCGAACCGCTTGACCAGGTAGTCCAGGTAGTCGGGCTCGGTCGACTCGCCCTCACAGCCGACGTAGAGAACTCTCTCCTTCTTGGTCTCGGCGACCTGGACCGGTGCGAGCGGGCGCGCTGCTTCCCCGCTTCCACTGCGCCTCTTACGCTTCTTCGGCACCGTCCCCGGCCCGTGACCGCCCGACGTCTGCTGCTGCCCGCCCCCACTGCTCACGCTGACGCCTTCGCCTCCCGCTCGCGTTCCCGTTCCTTCTCCCGCCATGACAGCGCGCGGGCGATCTCGCCCACGCTGACCCGTGGCGATCCGCCGTACCGGCCGCGCAGATATCCGCGTTCCAAGTCCTCGTCCTGGCCCGGTCCGGCCGCCGCGAGCGGATACAGCTCGGTCTCGCCGGAGGTCTTCTTCGACGTGATCCACACTTGCTCACGGGCGAGCGGGCGGTCGAGAACCGCACTGCCGAGCAATGTCGCGTCGTGCGTGGTGAAGAGCAGCTGCGCATTGCGCGGGTTGGACTTGGGGTCCTGGAACAGACGTACGACCTCTGCGGCGAGCGTCGGGTGAAGGCTGGAGTCGAGTTCGTCCACCAAGAGCACTGTCCCGGCGTCCAGGACCGCGAGCATCGGGCCCAGAAACGCGAACCACGAATGTGTGCCGAGCGACTCTTCACCGACGAAGTCGAGGGCAATGTCACTGCCGTCCGACCTGCGATGGCGCAGGGCGATCTCGCCGGTCTTGCGGTCGACATCGATGCCACTGATGCCCAGATCGGCGATAGCCAGCAGTTCGACGAGCCAGTCGCGGTAGTTCTTGCCGCGCTTCGGGTTGGCCAGCAGGCGTTGGGTCCACGCGCTACGAGCCTTTACGTCCTTGCCGGGAGTCATGAGCCACAGGTTGTCGAGGAACCACCGGTGCACGGCGGCGAGCTGCGGGTCGTTCAGCGTGGCGCCCGTGGAGAGGAACAGCGCGTTGGGGCGCGTGACGGGGACGAGTGTGTCCCGCTGCCCCTGGAAGCCGATGCCGGAGTCGACGCCGGGGAAGAGGAACTCCCCGCCCTCATCCTCGGGGCGGTCGGCCTCGCGGTCGAACCAGACGACTCGCTCGCCCTCGGGGTAGGCGTGCAGCCACTCGGCCTCCACCCTGTCGTCCGAGAGCTCGAAGCCGTAGGTAAAGCGGACCGGGTTCACGCCCAGCATCAGGTCGACCTCGTAGAGAGTCGTCTCCTCCGCGGCGGCCTGGTCCAGCTTGAACGGCTGACGTGGCACTCCGGGCTTCGTTGCCCACTCCGCGAACGACGTGCGTACGGCGTCACGCATATCGAAGAGAGCCCGGAGCAGGTTCGACTTTCCGGAGGCGTTGGCGCCGAAGACTCCGACCACGGGAAGGACGGACACCTCTCGGTCCCGGTCGCGCAGCCCCGTGGCGCGCGCCATGCCGTCGCCCGGTTCCGCACCGATCAACGACAGCTCGCACTCATCACGAATCGAGCGGTGATTGGCCACCCGAAAACGGAGGAGCACCCTCGACCTCCTGGGGGACGGGGAGGTGGCCCCGTCGTATTCGAACCATTGCGGACGATCCGCTAGGGCAGACTATGACGGCGGCTCGCCCGGGGCCAGTCCCGGCCGGACAGCCGGGCGCACGGTCGCCAGAGGTCAGGCCTCCGCACACGATTCCCCGGCCGTTCGCTCTGAGCGATTACGGCTCCCACTCCCTGTCACATGCCGCATAATGTCGGCTCTGTAATAGTCTCTTCCGACTTCTGGTTATTACAGGGGGATGGCATGAACGACCTCGTGCAGGCCTGGGTGCAGGGCTGGGTGGTGTCGCGCGGGGCCGCGCCGCCGCTCGCCGAGCCGTGGGGCTGGACCATCGACGTGGGCCATCTCGACCACGTCACCCGGCACGTCCTCGGGGCGGTGGGCGACGAGGTCGACGAGACCACCGTCCGGAAGGTGGCCGACCAGGTGACCGGGGCCGGCGTCTGGTTCAAGGCCTTCGCGGACCCGGAGGTGGTACGCGCGTGGCTGGGCCCTCGTTGGCGGATCGACCCGGAGCCGGGGTGCCTGATGTCGCTGCCGCTGACGCCGGACGCCCCGGAGCCCGCGCCGGTGCCCGCTGGATACCGGCTGCGCGTCTGGCCCCGCGGCGGGGTCATCCGGGTGCTGGTCACCGCGCCCGACGGCGCCCTCGCGGCTCGCGGCCAGATCGCGCCGACCGGGGCGACCGCGGTCGTCGACCAGGTCGAGACCGCCCCCGCACACCGGCGCAGGGGCCTGGGCGGCCTGGTGATGCGCACCCTCCAGCACGCGGCCGCGGCACAGGGTGCCCGCACGGCCGTCCTCGCGGGCACTCCGGAGGGACGCGCGCTGTACGGGTCGCTGGGATGGACCTACCGAGCCCCGCTCACCAGCGCGGTGTTCACGGCGGCCTAGAACCCGGGTCGGTCAGGCCACGAGAGCAGGCGGCGGCGAACCGCTCAGGCTGCCGCCGTCGCCCGCTCCGTCGTCGCGATCGTCGCCGAGCCGACCACGCGTGTGCCGTCGTAGAGCACGACGGCCTGGCCGGGGGCGACGCCGCGGACAGGCTCGTCGAAGGAGACGCGAAGCTCCCCTTCCACCAGTTCCGCGGTGACGGGGGCCTCGTCTCCGTGGGCCCGCAGCTGCGCCGTGTAGGTGCCGGGGCCGGTGGGGGCCACGCCGCACCAGCGGGGCTTGATGGCCGTCAGGGCCGTGACGTCCAGGGCGGCGGCCGGGCCGACCGTCACCGTGTTGTTCACCGGGGAGATGTCCAGGACGTAGCGCGGCTTGCCGTCGGGGGCGGGGGTGCCGATGCGCAGGCCCTTGCGCTGGCCGATGGTGTAGCCGAACGCCCCTTCGTGGGTGCCGAGGACCTCACCGGACTCGTCCACGATGTCGCCCTCCGCCTTGCCGAGGCGGGAGGCGAGGAAGCCCTGGGTGTCGCCGTCGGCGATGAAGCAGATGTCGTGGCTGTCGGGCTTCTTGGCGACGGCCAGACCGCGCTCCTCGGCCTCCGCGCGGATCTCTTCCTTGGTGGTGACCGTGTCGCCCAGGGGGAACATCGCGTGGGCGAGCTGCTTGTCGTCCAGGACACCGAGGACGTAACTCTGGTCCTTGGCCATGTCCGAGGCCCGGTGCAGCTCGCGCGTGCCGTCCTCGCGGACGATCACCTTGGCGTAGTGGCCGGTGACGACCGCGTCGAAGCCGAGGGCGAGGGCCTTGTCGAGGAGCGCGGCGAACTTGATCTTTTCGTTGCAGCGCAGGCACGGGTTCGGGGTGCGGCCCGCCTCGTACTCCGCGATGAAGTCCTCGACCACGTCCTCGCGGAACCGCTCGGCGAGGTCCCACACGTAGAACGGGATGCCGATGACGTCCGCGGCGCGGCGGGCGTCGCGCGAGTCCTCGATGGTGCAGCAGCCCCGCGCGCCCGTGCGGAACGACTGGGGGTTCGCCGAGAGCGCGAGGTGCACTCCGGTCACGTCGTGCCCCGCTTCGGCGGCGCGGGCGGCGGCGACGGCGGAGTCCACTCCTCCGGACATGGCGGCCAGGACGCGGAGGGGACGCTGGGAACGCTGGGAGGCTTGAGGCTGCGGGGTCTCGGTCAAAGTCATAGCCCTCATAGGGTACGGGGCCGCGGGAACCGGATGCCCGTGAGTAAGCGTTGACGATCATATGGGGGATGCAGAGCAGGAGAAGCCGGGGCGCCGGGGCATCGACCGGCGCACTCTGCTGATCGGCGGCGCCGCGGCGGCCGTCGGCACCGCCGTGCTCGCCGGGGACGAGCTCGGGCGGCTGTGGTGGCGGCTGCCCGGCGTGGTCAAGAAGCGCAAGGAGGGCGAGGTCGACGCCCCGGGCGCCCAGTGGATAGCCGCCTCGGACTACAACTGGCGCCGCGCGGACCGCCCCGACGACTACGAGATCGACCGCGTCATCATCCACGTCGTCCAAGGCGGGTACCAGACGGCGCTGCGGGTCTTCAAGGACCCGGGCCACGGCGCCGCCGCGCACTACGTGGTGCGCAAGGACGGGCACATCGCGCAGATGATCCGCGAGCTGGACGTGGCGTTCCACGCGGGCAACAAGAGCTACAACGAGCGGAGCATCGGCATCGAGCACGAGGGCTTCGTCGACAAGAAGTCCTCGTTCACGGACGCGATGTACGCGGCTTCGGCACGGCTCACCGCCGGGATCTGCCGGCGGTACGACATCCCGGTGGACCGCGAGCACATCATGGGCCACGTGGAGGTGCCGGGCACGGACCACACGGACCCGGGGCCGCACTGGGACTGGGACCGGTATCTGCGCCTGGTGCGGGTGGAGCGGGACAGACCGGAGAGACCGAAGGCAGAGAAGAAGCCCTAGCTGAGGCCCGCCGTCCGCGCCCGCTCCACCGCCGGGCCGATCGCCGCCGCCACCGCGTCGACGTCCGCCTTCGTGGACGTATGGCCGAGTGAGAAGCGGAGGGTGCCGCGGGCCAGGTCGGGGTCCGTGCCGGTGGCGAGCAGGACGTGGCTGGGCTGCGCGATGCCCGCCGTGCACGCGGAGCCGGTGGAGCACTCGATGCCCTGCGCGTCCAGGAGCAGCAGGAGGGAGTCGCCCTCGCAGCCGGGGAAGGTGAAGTGCGCGTTGGCGGGCAGCCGGCCGCCGGGGGCCGGGTCGCCGCCGAGGATCGCCTCGGGGACCGCCGAGCGGACCGCGGCCACCAGGTCGTCGCGGAGCGCGCCGATCTCGGCGGCGAACCGCTCGCGGTGGGCCGCCGCGCGCTCGCCCGCGACGGCGAACGCGGCGATGGCGGGCACGTCCAGCGTCCCGGAGCGCACATGCCGCTCCTGACCGCCGCCGTGCAGGACGGGCACGGGGGTGTACTCACGGCCGAGCAGCAGCGCGCCGATGCCGTAGGGCCCGCCGATCTTGTGGCTGGACACAGTCATCGCGGCGAGGCCGGAGGCGGCGAAGTCGAGGGGGAGCTGGCCGTAGGCCTGGACGGCGTCGGCGTGCAGCGGGATGTCGAACTCGTGGGCGACGTCGGCCAGTTCGCGGATCGGCTGGACGGTGCCGATCTCGTTGTTGGCCCACATGACGGTGGCCAGGGCGACGTCGTCGGGGTTGCGCTCGATGGCTTCGCGCAGCGCGTCGGGGTGCACGCGGCCGTGCCGGTCGACGGGGAGGTACTCGACGGTGGCGCCCTCGTGCTCGCCGAGCCAGTGCACGGCGTCGAGGACGGCGTGGTGCTCGACGGGGCTGGACAGGACGCGGGTGCGGGCCGGTTCCGCGTCGCGGCGGGCCCAGTACAGGCCCTTCACGGCGAGGTTGTCGGCCTCGGTGCCGCCGGAGGTGAAGACGGTCTCGCTGGGCCGGGCGCCGAGTGACTCGGCGAGCGTCTCGCGGGCCTCCTCGACGGTGCGTCGCGCTCGGCGCCCCGCCGCGTGCAGCGAGGAGGCGTTGCCGGTGACGGCGATCTGCGCGGTCATCGCCGCGATCGCCTCCGGGAGCATCGGAGTGGTCGCTGCGTGGTCGAGGTAGGCCATGGTGGGCACGATTCTACGAGCCGTGCGCCGCCCTCCGCCCCGGCGGTATCAGCCTGCGAGACCCCAGGACACGGTGTCGTCCGCCGCGACGAGCGCGGCGAGCACGACGAGGTCGGCCACACCCAGCCCGAGGCCGAGCAGCGCGCGGCCCCTGCGGGCGGTGCCGCGCCACAGGGCGATGCTCGCGAGGACGATCGCGATGGGTCCGAGGAAGAGGTTCAGGACGAGCAGTCCGAGCAGGCCGAGGACGAAGGAGGCGACGGCCATGCCATCGGTGTCCCGCCGTCCGACGGGGCGGGGCTCCTCGGTGCGGGCCGGGGCCGCGCTCTCGGGAGGGGTCGGAGTCGTGCTCTCCGAACGGGTGCGAGTGCGGGTTGCGGTGCTTTCCATGGTGCGACTCCTGACAGATGGACCTGACAGACGGACCTGACAGACGGAGGTGTCGTACGGAGAGGCGGGCTCAGCGGTGGCGCGCGTGGCGCTCGCGCAGGGCGAAGACCGCGAGCCACACGCCGATGACGGCGGCGGCGACGAGGGTGACCGGAAGCGGGGCGTGCGCCACGGAACCCATGGCGACACCCAGCAGCATCAGGGCGGCGACGATGAAGAGCACGGAGATCCCTCTCTCGTTCGGTGAACGCTTGTGGTTACAGTTGTTCACTGACTTAGAGAGTTACTCCGTCTCCGGCTTTCAAAACTCGGAGAACAGTTGTTAACTGCATGGCATGAGTCACACCCTCGGCGTCCGGCAGGCCCAGAAGCAGAAGACCCGGCAGGCACTCCTCGACGCGGCGCTCCAGCTGTTGGACGAGCAGAGCCTCAGCAGCCTGGGCCTGCGCGAGGTCACCCGCGCCGTGGGCGTCGCCCCCACCGCCTTCTACCGGCACTTCCGCGACACCGCCGACCTCGGCGTGGCGCTGGTCGAGGAGGCGCTCGGCAGTCTGCACACCACGCTGACCGCGATGCTGGCGGCGACCGGCGACGGCGAGGAACGCATCGCGGGCACGGTCGAGTTGATAGCGGGATACGTCCACACGCACCCCGCGCACGTCCGCTTCATCGCCCGCGAGCGGCACGGCGGCGTGCGGGCGGTGCGGGACGCGATCGGCGCCCAACTCGCCCTGTTCGCCAAGGAAGTGGCGCAGCAGTTCGCCCGGGAGGAGCCGACGGCGGGGTGGACCGAGGACGATCTGCTGATGCTGGCCGGAATGTACGTCGACCACATGGTGATGACCGCGTCCGCGTTCCTGGACGCGGGGCCGGGGACGGCGGCGGAGACCCGGGTGGCGGACGTCGCCCGCAGGCAGCTGCGCCTGGTGGGCCTCGGCCGCAGGCACTGGCACGACGTGTAAGGAGCAACTAGCCTTACGGTCATGTCAGCTGCCTCGGACCGTGACCTCCCGGCCCCCGACTGGGTCCTCGACCAGACCTTCGACAGCTCCACCGGCGCCGTCCGCTGGGCGGCCCTCGGCCCCGCCGGCGCCCCGCCCGTCGTCCTCGTCCACGGCACGCCCTTCTCGTCGTACGTGTGGCGTGGCGTCGCCCGCGCGCTGGCCGGCGGCCACCGCGTGTACGTGTGGGACCTGCCCGGGTACGGCGCCTCGGAGATGCGGGACGGGCAGGACGTGTCGCTCGCCGCGCAGGGCCGGGTCTTCGCCGAACTCCTCGACCACTGGGGCCTGGACCGGCCCGCCGTCGTGGCACACGACTTCGGCGGGTGCGTCGCGCTGCGCGCACACCTGCTGCACGGCGTCCGCTACGAACGGCTCGCCCTCGTCGACCCGGTGGCGCTCGCCCCCTGGGGCTCCCCCACGTACCGGCTCCTTGGCGCGAACGCCGACGTGTTCAGCCAGCTGCCACCCGAGCTGCACCGGGCCCTGGTCCGCGAGTACGTCGGCTCGGCCAGCCGGCGCGGACTGCATCCGGCCGTGCTCGAGCGGCTCGTGGCGCCCTGGTGCACGACCGAGGGGCAGGCCGCCTTCTACCGGCAGATCGAGCAGAACGACCAGCGGTTCACCGACGAGATCCAGGGCCGGTACGGCGAGCTGCGGCTGCCCGTCCTGATCTGCTGGGGTGCCCAGGACACCTGGATCCCCGCGGCCAAGGGCGAGGAGCTCGCGCAGCTCGTCGCCGGCGCCGAGCTGCGCCTCATCGAGGGCGCGGGGCACCTAGTCCAGGAGGACGCGCCCGCCGAGCTCACCGGAGAGCTGATCGGCTTCCTCCGCCAGGCCTGACTACTTGCTGAGCCGCGCCCGCGCCAGCTGCCGCGACTGGGCCACCAGGCGGTCCTCGCTGTCCCAGACCTCGGCGTCCTCCTCCAGGAAGCCGCCCGCGAGGTTCCGCGTGGTGATCGAGACGCGCAGCGGGCCCGGGGCCGGGCGGTGGCGGACGTGGACCGTCAGCTCCACGGTCGGCACCCAGCCGGTGAGGCCCATCTCGAAAGCGGTCGGCGGCAGCGCGTCGACGGCGAGCAGCAGCGAGAGCGGGTCCGCGTCGCGGCCGTCCGCGAGCCCGAACCAGGCCCGCATCTCGCCCTTGCCGGACGGCTGACCGAGCGCCCAGCCGAGGGTGGCCGGGTCGAGCTTGAGGAAGAGGCGGTCGGCGATGGCCGAACTGCCGGGCACGGGCCGGTGGTCGGGTGCGTCCTGCGCGCCGAAGCACTGGTCGAGCGGCGGAATGGCGGGCGGCTCCGCCGTCGTGCGGACGTCGTCGGGGAGCGCGTCCAGGTCGCCGTACGAGGCGAGCACGCGGATCCGTTCGACCTCGCGCCCCTCCTCGTCGTACTGGAAGAGCGAGGCCTGACCGGTGGAGAGGGACCGGCCGCCGCGCACCACGTCCGTGCGGATCACGGCGGGGCCGGGGCTGGACGCGGTGAGGTAGTGCGCCGAGATCGTGAAGGGATCGGCGTGCGGCAGGGCGTCCGCGAGCGCGCGGCCGATGACGGCGAGGAGATAGCCGCCGTTGACGGCACTGATGATCGTCCAGCCCGCGGAGAGCTCCGTGTCGTAGACGCCGGGCTCCCGGCGGGTGACCGCCGTGTCGCGGTCGAACTCGCTGTCGCCGATGCGCGCGGGCACCGCTGCGGGAATTGATGCTGCCGTTGCCATGGCAGCAACGTACAACATCTAATTACTGAGCGGTAGCTTTTCCCGGACGCTCCACAGCCTCGGGCACCCGACAGCCTCACGGCGCCTCACGGCGCTTCACGGCGTCTCCCGTACCTCCGCCTCCACCGCGGTCGAGCGGCGGTTCCAGGCGCGCGGTGCCCTCCAGTGGTAGCGGATCGCGAGCAGCCGCAGCGTGAACGCCGTGACGGCGGCGAGGCCGCTGGTGAACCCCGTCAGCTGCTCGAAGTGGATGCACAGGGCGACCATCGTGGCGCCCACGATCGCGGGGACCGCGTACAGGTCGCGGTCCCAGCGGACCAGCGAGGGCACTTCGTTGGCGACGATGTCGCGGAGCACGCCGCCGCCCACCGCGGTCATCAGGCCGAGGGTCGCCGACGCGGTGAGCCCGAGGCCGTAGTCGTACGCCTTGGTCGTGCCCGCCACGCAGAACAGGCCGAGGCCCGCCGCGTCGAAGACGTTCACCGCGAGCTGGGTGCGCTCGACCTCGGGGTGCAGGAAGAAGACCAGCGCGGCCGCGAAGAGGGGGGTGATGAAGTAGCCGAGGTCGGTGAAGGCGGCCGGCGGGACCGCCCCGATGACCAGATCCCGGAAGAGACCTCCGCCCAGCGCGGTGACCTCGGCGAGCACGGCGATGCCGAAGACGTCGAAGTTCTTGCGCACGGCGAGCAGCGCGCCGGAGATCGCGAAGACGAAGATCCCCACGATGTCGAGCGCGTGCTGGACGGAGGGCGTGAACAGATCCTGGAGCACGCGCCATTCTTACCCGTGGCCCGAGCGGCCTCCCCACCGCCTTCCCCCAGGTTTGAGGGTTGTCGGGCCGGCAGCCATGGCCACCCACAGACCTTGTCCGGGAAAGTCTCACAAAGGAGTTCAATGACAGGGTTGAACCCATGAGATTCCAGTTGGAGATCGACATGGGTGAGACCGCGTTCGACGGCAGGGCCGCCGAGGAGCTGGGCCGGATCCTGCGGTACTGGGGCGGCAACCTCGGCCACTACGCCCTGACGCCGGGCGACGGCGAGAGCGTCTACGACTCCGCGTACCGGGAAGTGGGGCGCTGGACCGTCACGGAGTGACACACAAGGGAGGGAGGGCGCGCGATCAGTCGCACGCCCTCCCTCCCGTGGCCACTACTTCGAGGGCTCCTCTGGAGCCTTCTCGGCCGCCGCCGTCTCTTCCGCCTTGGTCGCCACCGAGACCACCTCGATGGCCTCCTTGGCCGCCGAGAGGAGCACGGTGTCCTGCGGCGCCTGGTCCGCCGCGTTCTCCGGGTGGTGGCACGCCACCTGGTGCCCGGTGGCGAGCGCGGTCAGCGGCGGCTCCTTCGTCTTGCAGATCTCCGTCGCCTTCCAGCACCGCGTGTGGAAGCGGCAGCCGCTCGGCGGGTCGATCGGCGAGGGGACGTCGCCGCGGAGCAGGATCCGCTCGCTCTTGACGCCGCGCCGCTTGGGGTCGGGCACCGGCACCGCGGAGAGCAGCGCCTTCGTGTACGGGTGCATCGGCGTGGAGTAGAGGTCGTTGCGGTCCGCCAGCTCCACGATCTTGCCGAGGTACATCACCGCGATGCGGTCCGAGACGTGCCGGATGACCGACAGGTCGTGCGCGATGATCACGTACGTGAGGCCGAGCTCTTCCTGGAGGTCGTCCAGGAGGTTGACCACCTGGGCCTGGATGGAGACGTCCAGGGCGGAGACCGGCTCGTCCGCCACGACCAGCTTGGGCCGCAGGGCGAGGGCCCGCGCGATGCCGATGCGCTGGCGCTGGCCGCCGGAGAACTCGTGCGGATAGCGGTTGTAGTGCTCCGGGCTGAGCCCGACGCGCTCCAGCATCTCCTGCACGGTCTTCTTCACGCCGCCCTCGGGCTTGACGCCCTGGAGCTTGAAGGGCGCGCCGACGATCGTGCCGATGGTGTGCCGCGGGTTCAGCGACGAGTAAGGGTCCTGGAAGATCATCTGGACGTCGCGGCGGAGCGGACGCATCCGCGCGGTGTTCAGATGCGTGATGTCCGTGCCCTCGAACTCGACGCGGCCGCCGGACGGTTCGAGGAGCCGGGTGATCAGCCGGCCCATCGTCGACTTGCCGCAGCCGGACTCGCCGACCACGCCGAGCGTTTCACCGGGGCGTACGTCGAAGGAGAGACCGTCGACCGCCTGCACCGCCGCCACCTGGCGCTGGAGCAGCCCCTTCTTGATCGGGAAGTGCTTCACCAGGCCGTCGACCTTGAGCAGCGGCTCGGTCGAGCCCTTCGTCTGCGCCGGGGTCTGCGCCGGGATCGTCATCTCCTGGCCCTTCGCGTCCTGGCTCTTCGCGTCATCGTTCACAGCTTCGGCGCAATCTCTTCGGTCCAGATCCGGGTGCGCTCGTCCTGCGACATGTGGCAGGCGGAGTAGTGTCCGGCGGCCACCTCGCGCAGTTCGGGGCGCTCACGGCGGGTGATCTGATCCTTGGGGATGTCCGCGTAGGGGCAGCGCGGGTTGAAGGCGCAGCCGCCCGGCAGGTTGATCAGGCTGGGCGGGGAGCCCTTGACTGGGATGAGCCGCTCGGTCTGCTCGCGGTCGATGCGGGGCATCGAGCCCAGCAGGCCCCAGGTGTAGGGGTGCTGGGGTTCGTAGAAGACCTTCTCGGCGGTGCCGCGCTCGACGCACCGGCCGCCGTACATGACCAGGAGCTCGTCCGCCATCTCGGCGACCACGCCCAGGTCGTGCGTGATCATGATGACGGCGGAGCCGAACTCCTTCTGCAGATCCCGGATGAGGTCGAGGATCTGCGCCTGGACGGTCACGTCGAGGGCGGTCGTCGGCTCGTCGGCGATGAGCAGCTCGGGGTTGTTGACCAGCGCCATCGCGATCATCGCGCGCTGGCGCATGCCGCCGGAGAACTCGTGCGGGTAGGAGTCGACGCGCTTGTCCGGCTGCGGGATCCCGACCCGGTCGAGCATCTCGATCGCCCGCTTGCGGGCGGCCTTCTTGTCGACGTCGTTGTGGACCCGGTACGCCTCGGTGATCTGCTTGCCGATGGAGTAGTACGGGTGCAGCGCGGAGAGCGGGTCCTGGAAGATCATCGCCATCTCGCGGCCGCGCAGCTTGCGCACCTCGTCCGGCGGGGCCGACAGCAGCTCCTTGCCGTCCAGCCAGATCTCGCCGGAGATCCGGGCCTTGCGGGCGCCGTACTGGCCGGCGGTGTGCAGGCCGAGGATGCCCAGCGAGGTGACCGACTTGCCGGAGCCGGACTCGCCCACGATGCCGAGGGTCTTGCCCTTCTCCAGCTGGAAGCTGAGCCCGTCGACGGACCTGACGAGGCCGTCGTCGGTCGGGAAGTGCACCTTGAGGTCGCGCACCTCGAGGAAGGCGGAGGGAGCGGGCGAGCCGGTGACGGGCTCACCCACCGCGGCTCCGCTCTTGGACAGTTCGGTCATCCCAGCCTCACTCGCGGGTCGATGACGGCGTACAGAAGGTCGACGACGAGGTTGGCCACGGCGATCGCGAGCGCCGCGCACAGGGTGACGCCCAGGATGACGGGCAGGTCCTTGCTGCTGATGGCCTTGACCGCTTCGAGGCCGAGCCCCGGCAGGTTGAACGTGGACTCGGTGAGCACCGCGCCGCCCATCAGGACGCCGAGGTCGAGTCCGAAGACGGTGAGGATCGGGGTCATCGCGGAGCGCAGGGCGTGCTTGCGGATGACGGTGGGTTCACCGAGGCCCTTGGCGCGGGCGGTGCGGATGTAGTCCTCGCCGAGCACTTCGAGCATCGTGGCGCGGGTGAGGCGGGCGTACATCGCGGCGTTGAGGAAGGCGAGCACGATCCACGGCAGGATCATCGTCTGGAGCCAGACGTCGATCGAGTCGTCGGTGCTGAGGCTGTCCGCGATCTTCACCCAGCCGAGTTCGTGGACGAAGATGCCCATCGCGATCATGCCGGTGAAGAAGACGGGCAGGGAGACACCGGCGAGCGCGGTGGTCATGGCGGCGCGGTCCCAGATGGTGCCCCGGCGCAGCGCGGAGATCACGCCGGTGATGACGCCGCCGGCCAGCCACAGGACACAGGCGCCCGCGGCGAGCGCGCCGGTGACGGGCAGGGCGTCCTTGAGGGTCTCCCACACCGGCGCCTCGGTGCGGAAGGAGTAGCCGAAGCAGGGGGCCGGGCAGTGCGTGACGTCACTGCCGTTGACGTAGTCGCGGCCCATCGGGATGCCCTTGATGAAGTCCCAGAACTGGACCAGCAAGGGATCGTTGAGGCCCAGTTTGACGCGGATGCCTTCGAGCTGCTCGGCACCCGACGCCTTGCCGGCGAAGAGGACGGCGATGTCCTGTCCCGCCCACTTGGGCAGCATGAAGAAGATGGTGAAGGTCGCGAGCAGTACGACCAGCACCATGATGATGACGGCGATCAGGCGCCGGATGAGATAAGCAAGCACTGTGCGCGGCCCGGCGGTGGCCGGGACCCCCTCGTGAGGGGCCCCGGCCACCGCCCGGGGCCATCACCTGCCCTTCGGACTGGCGGGATTCGGCGGCGGTGGGACGGTCAACTACTGGTCATGCGGCGCCTGTTACTTGACGACGCCGAGCGAGACGTAGTCGTACCGGCCGTTGTAGGCGTCGGACATGTAGGCGTTGGTCAGCCGCGACCCGCGCCAGGTGATGTTCTTCTCGTAGAGGAAGGGCATCCAGTCCGCGTTGTCGAGGATGCGCTTGTCGAGCTGCTTGTAGATCTCACCGGCCTTGGCCGGGTCGGTCTCCGCGATCGCCTTGTCGAAGAGCGCGTCGATCTTCTTGTCCTTGATCTGCGACTCGTTGTAGTTGCCGTTGTCGATCAGGAAACGGCTGTCGAACAGCGGCTGCGCGTAGCCCTGGCCGGACGGGAAGTCCGGGCCCCAGCCGCTCATCTGCATGCTGTAGCCGCGCTTCTTCACGACGGAGGGCGAGCCGGTGATGCTGGCGGAGTCGGCGCCGTCGAGGGACTCGACGCTGACGTCGATGCCGACCTTCTTCAGCTGGGCCTGGAGCGCCTCGGCGGCGTCGACCTCACCCGGGTTGTTGTTGCGGGCGGTCAGCTTGGCCTTGAAGCCGCTCGGCTTGCCGCACTTCTTCAGCTCGTCCTTGGCCTTGGCCGCGTCCGGCTTGCCCTTGCGCGCGAGGACGCCGTACGGGTCGTAGTCGCTGTGACCGGGGATCGCCTTGGGGAACGTGCTGTTGGCGATGTCACCGGCCGCGACCTTGCCGCCGCGGGTCTGCTGCAGGCTCGCGAAGTCCGTGCCGTAGAAGACGGCCTTGCGGCAGTGGACGTTGTTGAAGGGCTCGGCCGTGTGGATCAGGGCGACGTAGCGCACGAAGGACGTGTGCATGTTGTCGACGTTGTCGCGGTGGTCCGAGACGGCTGAGACGCGGCCCGACTGGGTCATGCCCGTGCCGTTGAGGTCGACGTCGTAGTCGCCCTCCATCAGCTTCTTGTCGTTCTCCTCCAGGTTGGCGGAGATCGTCACGTCGATCTTGTCGGGCAGCGCGGCGCGGATCGGGTCCGAGGACTTCTTCCAGGCCTTGTTGCGGACCAGGACGATCTTCTTGCCGGACTTGTACGTATCGAACTTGTACGGGCCCGAGGAGAACGGACGCGCGGTGTACTTCGCCTTGGTGTCCTTGGCCTCCTTCACCGGCGAACCGGTGGGCATGGCGAGGAACTGCTCGAAGTCACCGTTGCGCTTGGGGAGCTTGAAGACGATGGTCTGGTCGTCGGGCGTCTCGATCGCCTTCAGACCGCCCTTGTCCTTGTAGGGGCCCTTGTACTTCTTGTCGGGGTCCAGCGCGTGCCGGATGTACCCCGGGCCACCGGTGATGGTGTCCGTCGCCCAGGAGCGCTCGATGCCGTACTTGACGTCCTTGGAGGTCAGCTTGGAGCCGTCCTCCCAGGTGACCCCGTCACGCAGCTTGTACGTGTAGGTCTTGCCGTCGTCCGAGATCTTCGCGGTGGAGGTGGCGAGGTCCGGGACCAGCTTCGTGCCCGCCTTGCCCGGCTTGGTGTCGTAGGACACCAGCTGCCGGGTGTAGAAGCGCATGAAGTCCCAGGACATGCCGTAGTAGGCGCGCTGGGGGTCGGCCGAGTCGAGGTCCTGCTTGCCGACCATCTTCAGCGTCCCCCCCTTCTTCTTGGACGGGTTGGCGACCTTGTCGAGCGCGGCGTTGTAGCCGGCACCCTTCGAGTCGCCGTCGCCACCGTCACCGCCGCCGCACGCCGTGGTGGTCACCAGCGCCGCGACGACGAGGGCCGCACCGCTGGTGAGCCGTCGTTTCGAGGAAACTGTGGGCATTTTCTCGTAACCTCCGAGATTCGCGGTCCCTGGCCATGTGCTGCCGGAGAACCATGGTGAGAGCCACCTGACATGCGGCAGGGGCAAGCAGGTTGGGCGCTTCTAGCGCGTCCCCTTCGGGTCGAGCGCGTCCCGCAGCCCGTCGCCGAAGAGGTTGAAGGCCAGCACGGTGATGAAGATCGTGACGCCCGGGAAGACCATGAACATCGGGTCGTGCTCGTACGTCTCGAGCGCGTCCCGCAGCATGCCGCCCCAGGAGGCCGTCGGCGGCTTCACACCGGCGCCGAGGAAGCTCAGGGCCGCCTCCGTGAGGATGTTGGTCGGGATCATCAGCGTCGCGTAGACGGTGATGGGGGCGACCAGGTTGGGCAGCAGCTCGCGGAACAGGATGTGGCGCCGCCCGCCGCCGAGGCTGCGGGCCGCCTCCACGTACTCGCGCTCACGGAGCGAGAGCGTCTGACCGCGCACGATCCGGCCGACGTAGGGCCAGCCGAAGAAGCCGATGACCAGCACGAGGATGCCGACCCGCACCCCGCTGCCGGTGAGACCGAGCAGGTCGTCCGGCAGGACCGAGACCAGCGAGATGATGAAGAGCAGCTGCGGGAACGAGAGCAGCACGTCCATCACGCGGCTGATGAGGGCGTCGACCCAGCCGCCGAAGTAGCCGGCGATGATGCCGAAGAGCGTGCCGAGGGCGACGGCGACCACGGCCGCCAGGAAGGCCACGAGCAGCGAGATGCGTGCTCCGTAGACGATCCGGCTGAAGATGTCGCGGCCCTTGTTGGGCTCGACACCGAAGAGGAAGTCGCCGCTGACACCGCCGAGCGCGCCCTTGGGGAGGTTGGTCAGCTCGTCGAGCTCCTCCTGGTGGAAGTCGTTGGGCGGATGGCCCAGCAGGCTCACGATCAGGGGCGCGAAGACGGCGACCAGCACCAGGAACAGCACCGTGATGCCGCCGGCCAGGGCGACCTTGTCCCGCTTCAGGCGGTTCCAGGCGATCTGCTTGAGGGACCGACCCTCGACCTTTTTCACCCCTGCATCAACTGCGGGGGCGACGTCCTCGGTCGGGTCCGCGTCCGCAGGTGTGTCATGCAATGGTGCCGTCATCGTGGCAGGGACCCCTCTCAACCGGTGGTGACCGGCCCGCACTTGCCGCTGTAGCGACGTGATCAGTCCGTCGTACACAGGGGGCGAAGGCCCCTGGAGCGGGAGTCTTCATCCACGTCGCGATCTGTTACCAGACTTGACGGGGAAAGGATGCGCAACCGTGATGCTGATCGGGGTGTTCCGTTATCCGGACGCGGGTGAACGAGGGGCGAACACGGGGCAGTTGGGGTGCAAGGCACCACGGGAGCCCATAGGGCCCCACCGACACCAGAACGGACATCGCACCGGTCGTGGCTGCTCGGTGGCCGCTCAGTCGCCGCTCGGTGGCCGGTTCGCGCCGCTCAGTACTGCGCGGGGTAGCCGTAACCGCCGGCCTGGGCCGGGGCCGCCTGCGCCTCGCGGTCGTAGAACGGACGGGCGTTGCCACGCAGCCACATCGCGACCGGGTCGTAGTCGTCGGACATCGCGACCGTCGAGACGGGCAGGCCCTCGGGGACGGCGGGGATGGACTGCTGCATCATCGCCCGCACCGCGTCGACCGACGGCGGCGACGTGTCGTACACATCGAGGCCGATGGCCAGATAAGGCGCGCCCAGCGCGGGCTGCACCCAGGCCCGGCGCAGCGAGCGCACCGCGGGGGTGCGGTGCGCGTTCTGCGTCAACAAAGCGTAGAACTGGGGGATTTCGATGCTCGGCTCGGTGAGCCGGAGCGGCCCGGCGGGCAGCAGGTCGAGACCGGTGGCGATGCGGCGCAGGTCCAGCCAGGGGATGCCGACGCCGCCGCCGGGCGCGTGCGGGTTGAGCCAGAGGCCGTAGTGGTCGGGGTAGAGGGTGCGGGCGATGTCGGTGCCGCGCACCACTTCATAGCTGCGGTTCCAGCCACTGGCGGAGAGCTCCTGGGCGGAGGTCACACAGGGGGCGTAGCCGATCCCGTCGACCTCCATGTTCCCGTACTGGGCGTCGGGGGAGCCGGCCTGACCGTGCCAGAGCAGCATCCACACCCGGTCGGCGGCGAGGGCGCGCAGCAGTGCCTCGTACGCGTCGTAACGCCCCGGCGTCACCTGGCGCAGCAACTGCTCCAACTGCCCGGCCGTGCCCGACGCACTCACCCGTAACCGCTCCTTCGTGACGAACTCGGTGGCCCCCAGGAAGAGCCGGGAAGACCCAGAGAATGCAACCAGCTTAAGCGGCGATCCGGTGGTAGAACGGCCGCACCTGCGCACGCAGCCAGTCGCCCACCGGGTCCTGTGCCACGTCGAGCAGCACGAGGTTCACCGGCCACGGGGCCGGTACCCGGCCGAGGGCGCGGCCGAGGGCCTCCATGGGGAGCTCGCGGGCGTTGCCGTCCCAGGTGGACAGCTCGACGCCGACGAAGAGGACCGGGTCGTCCGTCTCGACGTCGGCCAGGCAGCGGCGGGCGGTGAGCACCACGCCGGCCGCCTCGAACTCCTGGCTCGCGGCGGCGAGGAAGTCCACCGGATCGTGCTGCCAGTCCGGTTCGTAGAGCCGCACCCGGCCGCCGGTGGCGGGCCCGTCCAGCGGGGTGCGGCCGGCCCGGCTGAGCTCGGCGACGGCGGGCGGCGGCAGCGGGACGCCGACGGTGCCGTCCGGGTTCAGCGCGATGCCCAGCTGCGGGGGCAGGCCGCGGGCGAACTCCACGGCGGGGGCCACGGTGCGGCCCATCCGGTCGGCCGCGTCACCCAGGGCCTGCCGGAACTGCTGTTCGGAGCTGAAGACGGGGACGTACGCCTGGCCGTCGATCTCCAGGGTCGGCAGGTCCAGGGTGCCGCTGTCGGGGCCCCCGCCGTTCGGCAGCGGGATCCAGATCTGGCTGCGGCCGAGCACCTCGACGATCCTGCCGCCCGCCGACGCGTCGGCGCCGAGGGAGGCGGCGAGGACCTCCTCCAGTTCATTGACCGGCCATCCGCCGTACGGATGGGCATGTGCCTGCGCCGGAAAGTCCATCTGTCCAACCCCTGCTCGCGACCGCTCTGCCTGCGGCTCGAACCCTAGCGCCGGTGGCCTCACCGGTCGAAGGCGATCGTCCGCAGCGCCTGCGCCGCCGCCCGGTCGAGCAGCACCGCGGAGTGGCAGCCGCGCGGCAGGTCGCCGCGCTCGGTGGCGCCGACGAGGCGGCCGACCGTCCTGCGGTGCCGCGTGAACGCGTACCTCGAGACGCCTCTGCCGCGCTCGCGCTGGCCCTGGAGCGCCGTGTCCACCGGGACGTCGAGCAGCAGCAGGTGCAGGGCGGAGCCGCGGCGGGCGGCCTCGCGGGCGAGCCAGCGGCGCACCCAGGCCTGGGTCCCGCAGTCGTGCACGACGACGCCGACGCCGGTACGCAGGGTGCGGCGCAGTCCGGCGTAGTGCGCGAGGCGGACCAGGGGGCGGTAGACCGCGTACGGCAGCAGGCGGGGCATGCGGCGGGCCCAGCGGTCGCGGGTGTCCTGGGAGTCGATGCGCGGGCCCGTGGCGGCCTGCCGCATCAGCGTCGACTTTCCGCCACCGGGCAGGCCGGAGACGACGACGAGGTCGCCCGCGCCGAAGGTGAGGCGGCGGGGGCTGTGGCCGGCCCGCTGCCGCAGGTCCCGGACGACGGCCACGGGGAGCGGGCCGCAGCTCTCCGCGGCAGGGGTGGCGGCCTGCTTGGGCAGCGCCACTCCCGTGGTAGTGGCAAAGACACTGGTCCTGCTGCGCACCGTGATCGGCCTCCCCGTAGCGGTCACGTACTGCTTTCCCCAGCAAGTGTAAAGAGAAGGTAATGCGGCACAAGAGCATTCCGGGGTGACACGATCCGTGTCCGGTCACGGCTCCCCGTGGACAGGGTCGCGTGCAATGATGTGCCCGCCAACTCCATACCGGCCGTTTGAATCCGCGCGGGAGAGTTCCCGGAGCCAGCACGCACGCGTGCCCGGGGCGCCGAAGGAGCAAGTCCCTCCCTTGAATCTCTCAGGCCCCGTACCGCGCGGGCGAGGCACATCTGAAAAGCGGGCCGCCCCGGTGGCCCCACCCAAGGTGCAAGCCGGGCGTCTCACATATCGGGACACGCTCGGCGAACCTCTCAGGTTCCGATGACAGATGGGGAGGATCGACCTCGCCCGTCATGCCCTGGGAGTTCCCTTCATGAGCACTGCCCCCCGTCTGACCGCCCTCGATGCCGTCCATCGGTCGCTCGGCGCGACCATGACCGATTTCGCAGGCTGGGACATGCCGCTGCGGTACGCCAGCGAGCGCGACGAGCACAACGCCGTGCGCACCAAGGCCGGTCTCTTCGACCTCTCCCACATGGGCGAGATCACCGTCACCGGCCCCGAGGCCGTGGACTTCCTGAACTTCGCGCTGGTCGGCAACATCGGCTCCATCGGTGTCGGCCGCGCCCGCTACACGATGATCGTCGCCGAGGACGGCGGCATCCTGGACGACCTGATCGTCTACCGCCTCGGCGAGGCCGAGGCCCCCGAGTACATGGTCGTCGCCAACGCCTCGAACGCGCAGACCGTGCTCGACGCGCTGACCGCCCGCGCCGACGGCTTCGACGCCGAGGTCCGCGACGACCGCGAGGCGTACGCCCTCCTCGCCGTCCAGGGTCCCGAGTCCCCCGGCATCCTGAAGTCAGTCACGGATGCGGACCTGGACAACCTGAAGTACTACGCGGGCCTGCCCGGCACCGTCGCGGGCGTCTCCGCGCTGATCGCCCGCACGGGCTACACCGGCGAGGACGGCTTCGAGCTCTTCGTCTCCCCCGCTGACGCCGAGCAGCTGTGGAACGCGCTCATGGAGGCGGGCACGCCCGTCGGCATGGTCCCTGCCGGTCTCTCCTGCCGCGACACGCTGCGCCTGGAGGCGGGCATGCCGCTGTACGGGCACGAGCTGACCGCCGGGCTGACGCCGTTCGACGCCGGGCTCGGCCGGGTGGTCAAGTTCGAGAAGACGTCGCAGTCGGACTCCTTCGTGGGCCGCGCGGCCCTGACCGCGGCCGCCGAGCGCGCCGAGACCGCCCCGCCGCGCAAGCTGGTCGGTCTGGTCGCCGAGGGCCGCCGGGTCCCGCGCGCGGGCTTCTCCGTGGTCGCCGACAGCAAGGTCATCGGCGAGGTCACCTCCGGCGCCCCGTCCCCGACGCTGGGCAAGCCGATCGCGATGGCGTACGTCGACGCCGAGCACGCGGCCCCGGGCACGCAGGGTGTCGGCGTCGACATCCGCGGTACGCATGAGCCCTACGAGGTCGTCGCCCTGCCGTTCTACAAGCGCCAGAAGTGACCCCCCGCACATCGTCCCCGTTCCGCAGCACCCACCCGCGTACAGGAGAATTCGACTCATGAGCAACCCCCAGCAGCTGCGTTACAGCAAGGAGCACGAGTGGCTGTCGGCCACCGAGGACGGCGTGGCGACGGTCGGCATCACGGAGCACGCGGCCAACGCGCTCGGTGACGTCGTCTTCGCCCAGCTCCCCGCGGTCGGCGACACACTGATCGCGGGCGAGTCCTGCGGCGAGCTGGAGTCGACCAAGTCGGTCAGCGACCTCTACTCCCCGGTCAACGGCGAGGTCGTCGCCGCCAACCAGGACGTCGTCGACGACCCCTCGCTGGTCAACTCCGCCCCCTTCGAGGGCGGTTGGCTGTTCAAGGTGCGCATCACGGACGAGCCGGACGACCTGCTCTCCGCCGATGAGTACACCGCCTTCACCGCCGGCTGACCCATACCGATAGGGATCGTGTGATGTCGCTTCTGAACACCCCTCTCCACGAGCTGGACCCGGACGTCGCCGCCGCCGTCGACGCCGAGCTCCACCGCCAGCAGTCCACCCTGGAAATGATCGCCTCGGAGAACTTCGCTCCGGTCGCCGTCATGGAGGCCCAGGGCACCGTCCTCACCAACAAGTACGCCGAGGGCTACCCCGGCCGCCGCTACTACGGCGGCTGTGAGCACGTGGACGTGACCGAGCAGATCGCGATCGACCGGCTCAAGGAGCTGTTCGGCGCCGAGTACGCCAACGTCCAGCCGCACTCCGGCGCCTCCGCGAACCAGGCAGCCCTCTTCGCGATCGCCCAGCCCGGCGACACGATCCTCGGCCTCGACCTGGCGCACGGCGGCCACCTCACCCACGGCATGCGCCTGAACTTCTCCGGCAAGCAATTCAACGTGGTCCCCTACCACGTCGACGAGGCCGGTCTGGTCGACATGGCCGAGGTCGAGCGGCTGGCCAAGGAGAACAACCCGAAGGTGATCATCGCGGGCTGGTCGGCCTACCCGCGCCACCTGGACTTCGCCGAGTTCCGCCGGATCGCCGACGAGGTCGGCGCGAAGCTGTGGGTCGACATGGCGCACTTCGCCGGGCTCGTCGCCGCCGGTCTGCACCCGAACCCGGTGCCGTACGCGGACGTGGTGACCTCCACCACGCACAAGACGCTCGGCGGCCCGCGCGGCGGCATCATCCTGGCCCGCAGCAAGGACTTCGCGAAGAAGCTGAACTCCGCGGTCTTCCCCGGCTTCCAGGGCGGCCCCCTTGAGCACGTGATCGCCGCCAAGGCGGTCTCCTTCAAGGTCGCCGCCTCGGAGGAGTTCAAGGAGCGCCAGCAGCGCACCCTGGACGGCGCCCGCATCCTGGCCGAGCGCCTGGTCCAGGACGACGTCACCGAGTACGGCGTCTCCGTCCTGTCCGGCGGCACTGACGTGCACCTGGTCCTCGTCGACCTGCGCAACAGCGAGCTGGATGGCCAGCAGGCCGAGGACCGCCTCCACGCGGTCGGCATCACGGTCAACCGCAACGCGATCCCGAACGACCCGCGGCCCCCGATGGTCACCTCGGGCCTGCGGATCGGCACCCCGGCGCTCGCCACGCGCGGCTTCCAGGAGGACGACTTCCGCGAGGTCGCCGACATCATCGCCGAGGCCCTCAAGCCGGGCTTCGACGCGGAGGCCCTCAAGGCCCGGGTGACCGCTCTGGCCGACAAGCACCCGCTGTACCCCAACCTGTAGCATTTTCGTACGCTTTCCTTCGTACGAAACGACGGGGCACCGCGCACACTGGAAGTGAACACAGTGAGTGCGGTGCCCCGGCTCATGCCCGGCGCACGCCCCGCTCTCTGCACCACCCCGGCAGACAACGGCGTCTACCAACCACCCTTTGGAGTTCTCGTGGCCATCTCGGTCTTCGACCTGTTCTCGATCGGCATCGGCCCGTCCAGCTCCCACACGGTCGGTCCGATGCGCGCCGCCCGCATGTTCGCGAGCCGCCTCAAGAACGAGGGCCTGATGGCCCACACCACCGCGATACGGGCGGAGCTGTACGGCTCGCTCGGCGCCACCGGCCACGGGCACGGCACGCCCAAGGCCGTCCTGCTCGGCCTGGAGGGCGAGTCGCCCCGCACGGTGGACGTGGAGACGGCCGACGACCGCGTGGAGAAGATCAAGAGCAGCGGCCGCCTCAACCTGCTCGGCATGCACGAGATCGACTTCGCCTTCGACGACGACCTGATCCTGCACCGCCGCAAGGCGCTGCCGTACCACGCCAACGGCATGACGATCTTCGCGTACGACCGTGAGGGCGCCCTCGTCCTGGAGAAGACGTACTACTCGGTGGGCGGCGGCTTCGTCGTCGACGAGACCGTGCTCAATCAAGAGGGCGCCGAGGGCGAGAACCCGATCGTGCCGGACGACACCGTCCTGAAGTACCCCTTCCGCACCGGTGACGAGCTGCTCCGGCTCGCCGAGGAGACCGGCCTGTCCATCTCCGCGATGATGCTGGAGAACGAGAAGGCCTGGCGCACGGAGGAGGAGATCCGCGAGGGGCTCCTCGACATCTGGCGCGTCATGCAGGCCTGCGTCTCCCGCGGCATGTCCCGCGAGGGCATCCTGCCGGGCGGCCTCAAGGTCCGCCGCCGGGCCGCGAACTCCGCCCGTCAGCTGCGTGCCGAGGGCGACCCGCAGGCCCGCGCCATGGAGTGGATCACGCTCTACGCGATGGCGGTGAACGAGGAGAACGCCGCGGGCGGCCGCGTGGTCACCGCCCCCACCAACGGCGCCGCGGGCATCATCCCTGCCGTCCTGCACTACTACATGAACTTCATCCCGGGGGCGGACGAGGACGGCGTGGTCCGCTTCCTGCTCGCCGCGGGCGCGATCGGCATGCTCTTCAAGGAGAACGCCTCGATCTCCGGCGCCGAGGTCGGCTGCCAGGGCGAGGTCGGCTCCGCCTGCTCGATGGCGGCGGGCGCGCTCGCCGAGGTCCTCGGCGGCTCCCCGGAGAAGGTCGAGAACGCGGCCGAGATCGGCATGGAGCACAACCTCGGCCTGACCTGCGACCCGGTCGGCGGCCTCGTCCAGATCCCGTGCATCGAGCGCAACGGCATGGCGGCGGTCAAGGCCGTCACCGCCGCGAAGATGGCGATGCGCGGAGACGGCTCCCACAAGGTCTCCCTCGACAAGGTCATCAAGACCATGAAGGAGACGGGCGCCGACATGAGCGTCAAGTACAAGGAGACGGCGCGGGGCGGTCTGGCGGTCAACATCATCGAGTGCTGACGCGGTGCCGCGCGGCCCATCGCCTCGATGGGCCGGCGCACGGTGGACTGCGTACGCGGGTCGGCGGCGGTCAGCAGGTGGTGCCCGGGCGGACCGGTTCGAGGTCGATGAGGTAGGCGTCGACGGCGTCCGTGACGCAGGAGTTGCTGCGGCCGTACGCGGTGTGGCCCACGCCCTCGTACGTCAGGAGCATGCCGCCGGGGAACTGTCCGGCGAGGCTCTCGGCCTCCTCGTACGGCGTGGCGGGGTCGCCCGTCGTGCCGACCACCAGGACCGGGGGGACGCCGTCGGCGTCGACGCGGTGGGGGCGCTGGGTGCCCGCGGGCCAGTCCTTGCAGGTGAGTTCGTCGACGACGCTGGACGTGCCGTAGATGCCCGCGGCCTTCTCGGCGGCGTCGAGGGCGCTCCAGTAGGGGCCGGGGGTGTGCGGGTGCGGCACGTCGAGGCAGCTGACGGCGACGATGGCCTCGTCGTCGTTCTCCGGGCCCCGCGCACGGTGGCTCCCGGTGGCCGGCTCCTCGGCCTCGGCCAGCTCGGCGAGCGCGGTCGCGTCCCCTTCCCCTGCCGCGCTCAGTGCGTCCGACAGGCCCTCCCAGTCGTCCTCCGGGCTGTACATCGCGGCCGTGACGACATCGAGCAGCGTCCTGGCGTCCACTTCGTACGCGTCCTCGTCGGTGACCGGCAACGGCTCGCGTGCCGCCCGCTCGTACAGCCCGTCGATCAGCTCCCTTATCTCCTCCGGTGTCGAGCCGGGGCAGCTGTCGCCCACGATGTCGGCGCAGTACTCGGCGTAGTCGTCGACGGCCCTGCGGAACCCCTTCCCCTGGCTGAGCGCGCGCTGCCGCCAGTCCAGCGCCGGGTCCACGGCGCCGTCGAGCGCGAGGGCGCGCACGCGGTCCGGGAACTGTTCGGCGTACGACGTGCCGAGGCTCGTGCCGTACGACCAGCCGAGGTAGGTCAGTTTCCGGTCGCCCAGGGCGGCCCGCAGGACGTCGAGGTCGCGGGCCGCGTCCGCGGTGCCGACGCGGGGCAGGATGCCGCGGCTGCCCTTCGCGCACGCGGCGGCCTGCTCGTCGGCGCCCGCGAGGACCCGGGCCCGTTCGGAGCCGCTGCGCGGGGCAACCGGCTCAGGGTGGTCCTCCTCGGCTTCGTCATCCATTTCGTCCGTGGCCGCGCACTTCACCGCGGGATCGCTGCCCCCGACGCCCCTCGGGTCGAAGGAGACGATGTCGAAGCGGGCCCGCACCCCGGTGCTGAAGGAGTCGCTGCCGTCCGCCTTCATGTCGCTCACGCCGGAGGCGCCAGGACCGCCGGGGTTGTAGACGAGCGAGCCGACGCGCCGGTCCGGCTCGGCGGTCGCCGCCTTGGCCACCGGCAGGACGAACGTCTTGCCGTTCCCCGGCCGCGCGTAGTCCATGGGAACGGTGAGCCGCGCACAGCGAAGCTCACCGCACGCCTTCCACTTCAGCTCCTGCGCATAGAACCGCTCAAGCCCGGCCCGGCCGCCAGGCTCGTCGCCGCCGGGCTTGTCACCACTCGCCCCGCCCGCCGCCGTACACCCGGCGAGCGAGACCGCAGCAAGAACCGCGAGGGCGAGGCGGACGGACTGGCGTCGGTGCAGGTCGGCGCGGTGCAACGGGATACTCCCCAAATCGGCTCCCACCAGCTTGCCCGGTCGGTACGGCGACTCACGCGCGGGGTTCGGGCGGCGGGTGGCGGGGGGTGTGGGTGGCGGGTCGAGCGGGGCTCGTGCGGTGGTTTGCGTAGCGGATTGCGTAGTTCTACGGATGCCGGGGGCCGGGGTGTTTTGGCAGGCTCGGTCACGATGTACGCGTATCCATGAAGCACCGGCGTCGGCACCGGCCCCGGGCCGCCACGCCGCTTTCGCCCTTCCGCCGAACCGCACCCCGACCTAGGAACACACATGGGCCCGCTGGACGCGACCAGGAACCGCTCCGTCTCTCGGGGAGGCCCGGCACCCGCCCGCCCCCGCCGCGAGATCCTGGCCGACATCCGCCGGCTCGACACCGAGCCGTACGGCAGGGCGCGCGACGCCCGCGCCGAGGCGCTCGTCGAGGAAGCGGAAGCCACCGGCGACCGGCCGCTGCTCGTGGCGGCGCTGTCGCTGCTCGTCCACTCGTACAGCTTCGGCGGCGCGTGTGCCAGGACGGCCGCGCCGTTCACGCGGCTGCTGCGCATGTACGACGAGGACCCGGCGGACTTCGGCGACGACGACGTCCGCCGGCTGCATTGGATGTTCAAGTGGGTGGTGACCGACGCACGGCAGCGGCCCGACGTGCCGCTCGCCGAGGTCGAGGAGTGGCTGGACCGGATGCGGCACCGCTACCGCGCCGCCGGCTACTCCGAAAGGCCCGTGCATGGCGCCGAGTTCAGGCTCGCCCGGGACTTGGGCGACACGGCGCGTGCCAGCCGCGCGTACGCGGCATGGACCGCGGCCGCACGCGACGCCATGGCCGACTGCCTCGCCTGCGAGTACGCCACTGAGGGCCTCCGGCAGCTGGACCGCGGCGACGACCGTGCGGCTCTGGAGTGCTGGGAGCCCGTCCTGCGCGGCACACACAGCTGCCACCGCGAGCCGCACGAGACCCTCGCCAGGTCGCTGCTCCCCCTGGTGCGCGTCGGCCGCACGGACCAGGCACGCGCCCACCATCTGCGCGGCTACCGGATGGTGCGCTCCGACGAGACGTCCGGCCCCGTCGTCGCCCTGCACGTGGAGTTCTGCGCTCTCACCGGCAACGAACCGCACGGCCTGCGCATCCTCACCGAGCAGAGCCGGCGCTGGGCGGAGACGGACAACCCCGCGGCCCAAGTGGAGTGGCTGGTGGGCGCCGCCCTGTTGCTGCGCCGCCTGGTGGAGCTCGGCCAGGGCGACCGGCCCGTGCCCGGGCCGCTCGGCGGCGCGTGGACGGCGGCGTCCCTCCTCGACCACGCCCGGGACGCGGCCCTGGACCTCGCGGGCCGCTTCGACCGGCGCAACGGCACCACAGCGGTCTCCGAGCGTGTCCGGGCGCGTATGGCGGCCCGCCCCCTGCTCGACACCCCTCTGCCGCTGGGGCCGAAGGACTCCCCGAGCGGGCTTCCGCTCGCGGGTTCTGAGAGCGCTCTTGCCGAGCCTCCGCACTCCGGTCACCTGGCCCCGCGCGACCGGGCCCGCCTCTGCCTCACCCTCGCGCAGAACCTGCCGCACCCCGACGACGGAGCCGGACTCGGCGCTCAGGCGGAACGCCTCCTGATCGACGCCGCGCACTTCGCCGACCTGGCCGGCGAGAGCACCCGCATCGGCGCCCAGGCCCGGCTGCGGCTCGGCGGGCTCTACTGCGAGGCGGGCCGCCACGAGGAGGCGGCGGCCGTCCTGGAAGCGGTGGTGCCCGACCTCGACGACAGTCACGACGATCACGCCCCGCACGACCGTACACAGGCCCACACCTGGCTCGCCCTCAGCTATCTCGGCACCGGCGAACACCGCCTGGCCGGCGAGCAGTTCACGCTCGCCGCCGACTCCGCGCGGGAAGGGTCCGACGGATACCACGAGGCGTCCCTGGCCCAGCAGGCCGCACAGGCGCTGGGCCGGGCCGGTCTGCCCGCGGAGGCCGGGCGGGCCTACCGGCGCGCCGAGGAGCTGTGGCGTTCCCTCGGTGAGCACGGCGCCCTGGTGCGCGCGATACGGGCCCGCGCCTGGGAGACGCTGGCCGCCCAGGGCCCCACCGCGGCCGAGGCCGTCATGACCGAGGCCCTGGAGACCAACCGGCACTGCGCGGAGCGGGCGGAACAGGACCCGGAGCGCACCGAGCTGTTCGTCGAACTCGGGCGCACCTACGCCCAGTTGGGCCGCCTGGCCCTGGAGCACGCGGACGGCCCGCCGCTCGCCGACCGGGGAACTCCCGAACGGTACGCCGCCAACGTACGCGCCTTCGAAACGGCCCTCGGCCACGCGGAACAGGCGATCGAGGCGCTGCGTGCCTGCGGCGGGCCCGGCCTTGCCGACCTGCACCTCACCGAACTCCTCGCCGCCCGCCTTGAGTTCGTGCTCGGCAGACACGAAGCGGCGGCGGACCGCGCAGGGCGCGTGGGCGCCGCCGTACGCGAACGCCCCGACCCCGACGGCACGCTGGCGTCCCTCGCCGAGGAGTGCGACCTGCTCGCCGGTGCGGGCGGCGGCCCGGTCCCCTACCCGCGCGAGAACTGAGCGCGGCCGCCGGAGCCGCGCGCCACCAGGGAGGCCAGGGCCGCCCGTGAGGCCACGCCCGTCTTGCGGTAGATGCGGCCGACGTGGCTCTCGACGGTGCGCGTGCTGAGGCAGAGCCTGGCGGCGACGGCCTGGTTGGTGAGCCCCTCGGCGACCAGCGCGGAGATCTCCCGCTCGCGCGGCGTCAGGGCCGCGAACGGCTCGGACGGCGCGGGGTGTGGTGCGGGGTGCGACGGGCGGGCCGACGGCGACTGGGGCGTTTTCGGCGACTGTGACGTCTTCAGCGCCTGGGGCGCCTCCGGTGACGGTGAGTTCTTCGGCGGCTGGGGTGCGCCCGACGTGCCGGTGACCCGCGCGCAGGCGGGACGGACACAAACGGGCCGCCGGCCCGCGGGCCCCTCCGCATCCAGGAGCAGAAGCGCGCCGCCCTCCTCCGCAATGCGCCGCCCGCGACGTGCCATCGCCGCGGCCCGGGCGCCTTCGCCCGCCGCCGCCACGAAGGGGGCGCCGAGTAGCAGGCTCCGCGCCTCGGCCAGCGCCGCCCCGGCCCGCGCGCTCTCCCGCGCCGCCTCGGTGAACGCCCGGGCCGCCGCGTCCTGTTCGCCGCGCCGGGCCGCGACAAGGCCCGCGCTCCGCAGCGCGGCGCCCCGCTGGACGGGCAGGTCGAGGCGGTCCGCCTCCTGGAGCGCGCGTTCCGCCCAGCGCTCCGCGTCGGCGACGTCTCCCGTGTCCAGAGCCGAAGTGACGAGCAGTTCGAGGAAGGCGGGGCGGATGGACGGCTGTACGCGGGGCAGGTCACGGCCGCCGCCCGCGTCCAGCAGGACGTCCCGTACGCGGTACGGGTCGCCCGCGCCCAGTGCGGCGTACGCGAGCAGGCACCGCGACAGCGTCGACGACCAGCCGTCCACCGTGCCCGCCGTGGCGGCCGCCTCCTCGGCCGCGGCCAGCACCTCCGGGTCGCCCGCCGGGCGCGTCTGCATGAGGATCATGGCGCGCAGGGCGCGGCCGAAGCCGAGGAGTTCGGCGCCGCCGAGGGCCCGTGCGACCGCCACGGACTCGTCGGCCCACTCCAGCGCCTCGGCCACCCGGCCCGCCGTGCAGCGGACGTACGCGCCGCAGAGCAGCAGCTGCGCCAGCGCGAAGGGGAGCCCGGTGCGCCGGGCGATGTCGACGCCGCGTTCCGCGTGGCGCAGCGCGGCGGCGCAGTCGTCGAGGAACACCTCGCTCCACGCGAGACGCACCAGCGACTCGCACCGCCCCGCGAGGTCGGCGTCGGTGGTCACGTCGGTGAGCGCGGCGGCCTCGGCGGCGTGGCGGCGGGCCGTCGCGGTGTCGCCCTCGTACACCTCCCCGAGCGCGGCGACCGTCAGGGCCTCGGCGGCGCCGAGTTCGTCGCCGCGGGCCCGGGCGTCGGCGAGGGTCCTCGTGAGCTCGTCGCGCACTTCGGGGTAGCGGGTGGCGAACAGGGCGCTGTTGCCCCACTCGACGACGAGGCCGGTGCGCTGGGCCGGCGGGGGTCCGGGGCGCCGGTCGAGTTCGCGCCGGAGGAGCGCGCCCGCCGCCGCGTACCGCCCCAGGTGGCGCTCCATGAAGGCGCACTGCACGACGGCGGCCGTGCGCAGCGCGTCCGTGGCTTCGGACACGCGCCGCGTGTCCGTGGCCTCGGACGTGCGCCGCGTGTCCGTGGCCTCGGACGTGCGCCGCGTGTCAATCGTCGCGGTCGTACGCAGCGGGTCTCCGGCCGAAGGGTCCGGGCCGCACATGCCGACCAGCCGGTGCAGCAGGTCCCTGCTCTCCTTCACCGCGCCGGTCATGCCGAGCGCGGTCGCGCTCCGGAGCGTCAACTCCCGGCGCATGTCGAGGTGTTCGATGTCATCAGGCAGCACGCGCAGGACGGCTCCGAGGAGCCGTGCGCAGACGGCGGGGGCGGTGGCGGCCACCTTCCCCGCGGCCTCCGTCAGGACCGCGGCCGCCTCGGGGTCCCAGCCGGTCAGGGACTGTTCGATGTGGTGGGCGCGGGCGTCGAGGGGTGCGCCGACCCGGGTGAGCTCGGCGGCGGCCGCGCGGTGCAGCTCGTGGCGCCGCCAGGGGTCGACGGCCTCACGCATCCGGTCCCGCAGGAGCGGGTGGCGGAACACGAGGCGGCATCCGTCGGAGTGCGGCCTGATCAGGTCACGTCGTAACAACTGACCGAGAGACGCTATGAGTTCGGTCCGGTCGACGCCTGCGACGGCGCCGATGAGGTCCGTGGCCGCGTGCTCGCCGAGCACCGCGACGGCTTCGGCGACGGCATGTTCGAGCGGGGTCAGCGCGGCCAGTTCGTCGAGCGGCAGGGGGGCGGGGCGCCCTTGGAGGAGGGCGAGGAAGTACAGGGGGTTGCCTTCGCTCGCCGCGTACATCTCCTGGACCCGCTCGCGCGGCAGACCGGACGTGGCGGTGAGTCCCTCGGTCAACTCGCGCTTGACGAGCGGGCCGAGGGCGGTCCGCAGCACGGCGCCGGTGTCGAGCCCATGGGAGAGCGCGGCGCCGAGCGCGGCGGGCGACTGCCGTTCGCGCCGGGCGACGGCGAGCAGGAAGGGGGCGCGGACGGGGTGGCGTACGAGATGGTCGAGGAGTTCGATGGACGCCTCGTCCGCCCAGTGCATGTCGTCGAGGACGACGACGAGCCCGGGTCCGGTCAGTGCGCCGAGGGCATCGGCGGTGGCCCGGCACAGGCCGAAGAGGTCCCCGCCGTCCGCGTCGAGGGGCTCGTCGCCCCGGACGGCCGCGGGCAGCGCCGCCAGCGAGGGGAACGCCCGCCGGGCGCGCGGGTCGAGCTCGGCGAAGGCATCGGTGAACGGCCGCAGCGGGCGAGTCCGCGTCCGCTCCGACGCCCGCCCGCGCAGCACGGTCACGCCCCGGGCGCGGGCCCGCGCCGCGAACTCGATCAGCAGCCTGCTCTTGCCGATCCCCGGCTCCCCCACGACATCGACGACCGCCCCCTCGCTCTCCAGAAGCGCTTCGAGGCGGCCCAGGTCAGGGGCCCTGCCCACGAACTTCTCCACCACGTCCCCCTCACGGGGACACACGGCCCCCTCGGTGACGTTCTACCTCACCCGTCCCGCGCAGGACGCGGACCCGGATCTCAGTTCGTGAACAAGAAACGATCAAAGGTCTCATTTCGAGAACGACGGCACCTCACCCCGCGAAGAACAGCGCCTCCGCTCCCGCGAGGGCACGGCCGAGCCCCCGGTGGCGTCATCCGGTCCCGGGGCGGCCGTTACCCTGACCCCCGTCAGTAGTGCACCAAGAAGGGGTGGATCCGGTGGCGGACATCGAGGAAGCGCGCAAGACGTTCGAGCAGTTCGACGCGGACGGCGACGGCTTCATAACGGCGGCCGAGTGGAAGAGCGCCATGGCCAAGATGGGCGACTTCTACGTGACCGAGACGGTGGCCGAGGCCGTGATCGGCACGAAGGACACCAACGCGGACAAGCGTCTCTCGTTCGACGAGTTCTGGGCGAGCCTGAACAAGTAGTCGAGCCGGAAGAAGCAGGCAGGAGAGGGGCCCGGCGGCACACCAGTGCGCCGGGCCCCTCCCACGTCCTCGCGTCCTCGCGCCTCGCGTCCTCAGCGGCGCGTGCGCACGCTCCACCGCCCGTCCGTGCGCTCCAGCCGCACCGGATGGTCGAAGCACTTGCCGACCTGGTCGCTCGTGAGGACGTCGTCGACGGCGCCGGAGGCGAGCACGCGTCCGTCGCGGAGGAGCAGCGCGTGCGTCGTCCCGGCGGGCAGCTCCTCCAGGTGGTGCGTGACCAGCACGGTGGCGAGTTCCGGGTGAGCCTCCCGCAGCGTGTCCAGGCTGTCGAGGAGGCGCTCGCGCCCGGCGAGGTCGAGGCCCGTGGCCGGCTCGTCGAGCAGGACGAGGCGGGGCCTCGGCATCATGGAGCGCGCGATCAGCGTGCGACCGCGCTCCCCCTGGGACAGCGTGGGCCAGCGCGCGTCCGCACGGTGGGCGAGACCCAGCAGCTCGATCAGGTGGTCGGCCCGTTCCTCCTGCTCCGGTGTGGGGTGCCGGCGGGGCACGGGCTCGACGCTGTTGGTGAGCCCGGTCAGGACGACGTCGCGCACCGGCAGCGGCGAGCGCAGCGGATGGCGCGGGTTCACATGCCCGACGTACGCCCGCAGCTCGCGCAGGTCGACGCTGCCGAGGCGGCGGCCGAGCACCTCGACCGTGCCGTGCGTGGGGTGGGTGACTGCGCCGCAGAGGCCGAGCAGGGTCGACTTGCCCGCTCCGTTCGGACCGAGCAGCGCCCAGTGCTCCCCGGGACGGACGGTCAGGCCGACCTCGTCGAGGATGGGCCGCCCGTCGCGGACCACGGTGACGTGGTCCGCGCACAGGACAGGAACCGGTGCGGTCACCCCGCCGCCCCCGCCCGGTTCACGGCCGCGAGCACGGCCTGCACGGAAGCGGTCAGGACCGACGTGTCCAGGCCCGCGCCCCAGCACTCGACGCCCCCGACCCGGCACCGCACATACGCGACGGCCTCGCTGCCCCCGCCCTCCGTGACGGCGTGCTCGGCGTAGTCGAGGATGCCGACGGTGATCCCGGCGGCGGCCAGCGCGTCGACGAAGGCGGACAGCGGTCCGTTGCCCGCGCCCTCGAAGTCACCGGCCCGCTCCCCCACCTGGAGCGTGCAGACGAACCGGTGCGCGCCGTCCGGCGCCCGGTCGGTGGTCCACGAGCTCAGCACCACATCGCCGTCGAGCCCCGGCGCGACATAGGTCGCGCGGAACAGCTCGTACAGCTCCTTCGCCGTCGCCTCCTGCCCGCTGTCGTCGGTGGCCTCCTGCACGACGCGCGAGAAGTCGGGCCGCATGGCCTGCGGCAGGTCGAGGCCGTGCCGGGTCTGCAGCAGGTACGCCATGCCGCCCTTCCCCGACTGGGAGTTGACGCGGATGACGGCCTCGTAGGTGCGGCCGATGTCGGCGGGATCGATGGGCAGATACGGGACGTCCCACGGCGCCTCGCTCTCCGGGACGCCCAACTCGGCCGCCCGCCGGGCGTGTTCGGCGAACCCCTTGCTGATGGCGTCCTGGTGGGTGCCGGAGAACGCGGTGTGCACGAGGTCGCCCGCGTAGGGATGGCGGGGGTGCACGGGCAGCCGGTTGCAGTGCTCGACGACCTCGCGGACGGCGTCGATGTCGGAGAAGTCGACCATGGGGTCGACGCCCTGGGCGTAGAGGTTCAGGGCGAGGGTGACCAGGTCGACGTTGCCGGTCCGCTCCCCGTTGCCGAAGAGGCAGCCCTCGACGCGCTGGGCCCCGGCGAGGACGGCGAGCTCGGCGCAGGCGACGCCGGTGCCGCGGTCGTTGTGCGGGTGGACGGAGAGGATGACGGAGTCGCGGCGCGCCAGGTGCCGGTGCATGTACTCGATCTGGTCGGCGTACACGTTCGGCGTGGCGATCTCCACGGTCGCCGGCAGGTTGTGCGTGACGGGCCGGTCGGGGCTCGCGTCCCACAGCTCGGTGAGGCCGTCGCAGACCTCGAGCACGAAATCGGGCTCGGTGAGGTTGAAGGTCTCCGGCGCGAACTGGAAGCGGATGTCGGCGTGCGGCCGCGCGTCGGCGAGCCGCGCCATGTGCGCGGCGGCCTCCTTCACGACGCCGTACACCTCGTCCCGCGACCGCCCGAGGACGACGTCGCGCCAGACGGGCGAGGTGGGGATGTACAGATGCACGACGGCACGCGGCAGCCCCTCGATGGACTCGAAGGTGCGGTCGATCAGCTCGGGCCTTGCGGGCGTGAAGACGACGACGGTCACGTCGTCGGGCAGCTCGCCACCGCCGCGCGCGCTCAGCTCCGCGAGGTGCCGGACGAACTCGAAGTCCGTTCTGCTGGCCGACGGATAGCCGACCTCGATCTCCTTGAACCCCATCGACACCAGCAGATCGAAGAAGCGCCGCTTGCGGTCGGTGTCCATGGGCTCGGCGAGCGCCTGGTTCCCGTCCCGCAGGTCGACGGGCACCCACAGCGGCGCCCGCTCGATCCGGGCACTCGGCCAGCTCCGCTCCAGGGCGGGGACGTCGACGCGCCGCTGGTGGGGCCGGTAGCGGTGGTGCGGCATGGGACTGGGCCGCTGCGGATTCCAGTCGTACGTGGGATGCATGCCGTACGAGGGAGTGGTCACGGAGTCTGCTCCTGAGCTCGGTCGTGGGAAGACCGGCAGCACGGCACCCCGCGGCGGGGTGCCGGTCGCTTCAGGCCCCGCCGCGGCAGCCGAGAAGAAGGAGCCCGCAGAAGATCACGGCGCTACACTAGCCACACCTCAGCTCCTCAGACAAGTACTCCTCAGACAAGTACTCGGTAGACAAGTACCTGTCCCGGCCTCCCGGCCCGCAGAAAGGCCTTCGTCACCCCCATGCCGCTCGACTCCGTACGCCCCAGCCCCCTCGTGGAGCAGGCCGCCGCCCGGCTGCGCGCACAGATCACCGGCGGCGCCTGGCCCGTCGGCACCAGGCTCCCCGGCGAGACGACCCTCGCGAAGGAGCTCGGCGTGGGCCGCTCCACCCTCCGCGAGGCCCTGCGCGCCCTGGCCGGCGCCGGCCTCGTGCAGCCGCGCCAGGGCGCCGGAGTCTTCGTGATCGCGACGGAACCGGCCGCGGACTGGTCCACCCGGCTGCGGCGGGCGACGGTCACAGACCTGTACGAGGTGCGGATGCTGGTGGAGGTGCAGGCGGCCCGGCTCGCGGCGCTGCGCCGCACCGACGAGGACATCGCGGCGATGGAGGCCGCGCTCGCGGCCCGCAGGGCGTCGGCCGCCGCGGCCGACCCGGAGTTCGTGGACGCCGACATCGCCCTGCACGCGGCGGTCGTGGCGGCGGCGCACAACCCCGTCCTGACCGACCTCTTCGCGGAGTTCACCCCCGCACTCCGCCAGGGCCTGATCGACCTGCTCGAACTCACCGACGTACGAGCCGAGGAGCAGAACCACGGAGAGGCCGCGCACACGGCGCTCGTCCGCGCGGTGGAGTCGGGGGACGCGGACACGGCGGCCCTGGTGACGCAGCAGGAACTCCAGTCGACACTCGACCTGCTGCACGCCCACTAGTCCGTCCGCCGAATCACGTCACGCCGACGTGAGCAGGGGTCCGAGTTCGGCGGCCCACTCCGGGTGGAGCGCGACCTTCTCCTCGTGCAGGGCGAGGATGTCCCTGGCCAGCGTGGACGTCATGTCGTCGGACAGGTCCGGACCGATGGCGATCCTGGCCAGGTAGGGCATGATCAGCGGGTCGCCTGCCAGGTGGACCGGATCGTGCATGTACCGCCGCAGGGCCGGCAGGTCGGCGATGCCGACGCAGCAGGCATGGGTGAAGCCGTCGGCGTCACTGAGTATCTGACCCACCGTCGAGAACGACACCGACTCGACAGAAGCGGTCCGCCGTATCACCGCGAGCACCTGCTCGCGCTCCTCCTCGGTCGCGGTCTCCTTGAACGCAAAACGCAGCATGTGAACGATCACGCCGGCACCCATCCCTTCGCACGAAATGAACCAACTGGTTCAAGAATCTGTCCTGACTAGTTCAACAGCTACACTGAACCCATGGGTTCAGAAGTGTCAACTGGGAGCAGGCGTACGGCTCGTGGGGCGACCGAGCGGCGGCAGGCGATCCTGGACGGCGCGTTCACGGTGTTCGCGCGGCGTGGATACGCACAGGCGTGCGTGAAGGAGATCGCGCAGGAGGCCGGCGTGGCCAAGCCGACCGTCTACAACCATCTGCACGACAAGGAGAGCCTCTACCGAGAGGCCGTCGAGGCCGCCGCCGACCGGATCGGCGCGCGCGGCCTCGCCGTCGTCGAGCAACTGCGCGATCCCGCCACCGACGCAGACGCCGATCCGCGTGCCGCACTCACGGCCGTGGCCCGCGGCCTGCTGCGGGAGTTCGGCGCCCAAGAGGCCGTCGCCGTACGGCAGTTGGCCTGCGCGCAGCCGGCGCAGTTCCCCGTCCTGGCGGCGGGTGTCCGCGAGCGCACGGCCCTGCGGGTGCGCTCGGCCCTCGCCGACCGCCTGGCCCGCCTGGTCCTCGACGGCCGCCTGGGCAGCTGCGACCCCGAGCTCGCCGCCGAGCACTTCCTCTCCCTGATCACCGGCCCCCTGGAGTACCGCCCCGCCGCCGCCCCGGACACCGTGGCGGACCCCGCCGTGGACGTCTTCCTGCGTGCTTACGGAAAGTGATCCGCCTGCGTGACCCGCGACCACGGAGATCGTTGGCAGGCCATGACCAACACCAAGCGCGTACTCGCCGCGGTCGCCCTCACCGGCGCCGCCCTGTCCTTCTCCGGCGCCGCCCAGGCACAGGAGTCCAACCCGGCCTCCCCCGTCCCGGTGGGCGACGTGACCAACGACGGGGCCGACGTCGTCGCCGGCCTCGTCCCCGTCGTCGAGAAGCAGACCCAGGACGTGCTCCGGGCGCTCGGCAGGTAGCAGCGGGGGGCGCGGTCGGGAAGTCGTGGCCGCGGGCGGAATACCCCGGCCTATCCGGAGGTTACCTCCGCTACGACAGTGGATCTCCGGAAGGCGCAATCATGAAGATCGGCATCATCGGCGCGGGCAACATCGGCGGCAACCTCACCCGCCGCCTCACCGCCCTCGGCCACGACGTCTCCGTCGCGAACTCCCGCGGCCCGCACACCCTGACCGCCCTCGCCGACGAGACCGGGGCGAAGCCCGTCGCCGTCGAGGAGGCCGCGCTCGGCGCGGAGGTCGTCGTCGTGACGATCCCGCTGAAGGCCGTGCCCGGCCTGCCCGCCGGCTTCCTCGACGGCGCGGCCGAGAACGTGGCCGTCATCGACACCGGCAACTACTACCCGCAGCAGCGCGACGGGAAGATCGCCGAGATCGAGGACGGCCTCACCGAGAGCCGCTGGACGGAGCGGCAGATCGGCCACCCCGTCATCAAGGCGTTCAACGGCACGTACGCCCAGGACATCCTCGACAAGCCCCTGCCGAAGGGCGCGCCCGGCCGGGTCGCGCTGCCGGTGTCCGGCGACGACGAGGCCGCCAAGAGGGTCGTACGCGACCTCATCGACGAACTCGGCTTCGACACCGTCGACAACGGCGGCCAGGACGAGTCGTGGCGCCAGCAGCCCGGAACTCCCGTGTACGGCAACACGGGTGGCGTGGACGAGATCCGCAAGGCCCTGGACGCGGCGTCGCCGGAGCGCGGGGCGGACTGGCGCGCCTAGGGCCTGCCTCTGTTCGGGAGTCGTGGCCCGCCCCTACTGGGGCGTGGCCCACTCGCGCAGCTCGTCCTCGGTGTCGAAGGCGGCCACGTTCTTGTCTATCGGCGACGACGTGTACTGGTGGAACTTCCACTTCGCCTGGATACGGGGCTTGCCCGCCCTGACATAGTCGGCGATCCACAGGCCGTCGCCCGCGTAGGACGTGGAGTCGTGGTTCAGCCAGAAGTCGCGGTTGCAGTAGAGAAGCACCCGGTGGTGCGGGCGGAGCCGCTTCACCTCGCGGATGAAGCGGTCCTTCTCCCCGTTGGTCGCACGTGTGCGGTCGCTCGTCCACTCCCAGTCCGCCGCCAGCAACTCCCCTGCCTGCTCAGGGGCCTTGCTCACGAAGTGCTCCGCCTGGGCCGTGATGTTCCCCGGCCACAGGAAGTGGTAGTAGCCGACCACGCAGCCGGCGTCGCGGGCGCGCTTCGTCTGGGCGGAGAGCCTCGGGTTGACGTACGAACGGCCCTCTGTCGCCTTTATGATGACGAAGGAGAGGCCGTCCGTATCGAAGGTCGTCTGGTGCGAGCTGACATCGATGCCATGGATCACGGGCGCCTCCAAGTGGGGGGAAGGCGGGTTTCTGAACTGCCCGTTTGGTGCCCGTTGTCAGCTACGGCCAACCGTCAACCTTCAATTGTTCAACGGAAGATGCCGGTGTGCCCGAGCGAATAGCGGCCGGGCTGCGGGTAGACCGCGAGTCCGTGCGGGCCGTCGCCGACCGGGATGCGGGCCACCTGGACCCCGGTGCGGGTGTCGATGGCGTACACCTCGGAGTCGTAACGCCCGGACAGCCAGAGGGTGTTGCCGTCCGCGGAGACGCCGCCCATGTCGGGGCTGCCGCCGTCCGGGAGCTTCCACTTCTTGGTGAGCCTGTTCTTCGGGAAGTCGAAGACGGAGACCGTGCCCTCGCCCCGGTTGGAGATGTACATCTCCTTGGAGTCGCGGCTGACGTACAGACCGTGGCAGCCCTTGCCGGTGCGCAGCAGCTTCGGTGTCGTGAACTTCTTGCCGTCGAGGACCCACATGCCGTGCGCCATCATGTCGGCGATGTAGAAGGTCTTGCCGTCGGGGGACATCTTCACGTCCTGCGGCATGGCGCCCTTGAAGGGGATCTTCTGCTGGCCGACGATCTTCATCTTCTCCGTGTCGACCTTGAGGAGTTCGCCGGAGAACTCGCAGGACACGATGAAGTAGCGGCCGTCCATGGAGAAGTCGGCGTGGTTGACGCCGGCGCAGGTGACGGGGACGGTCTTGACGCGCTTCATGGTCTCGGGGTCGCGGAAGACGAGTTCGCGGTCCATGGAGGCCATGACGACGGCGTGCTTGCCGTTCGGCGTGAAATAGAGGTTGTAGGGGTCCGAGACCTCGACCGTGCGGCCCGTCTTGCCCGTCACCGGGTCGATGGCGGTGAGGGTGTCGCCGAGGTCGTTGTTGACCCACAGCGTCTTCATGTCCCAGGAGGGGACGACGTGCTGCGGCTGGTTGCCGACCTCGATGGTCTCGATGACCTCGTACTTCTTGGGGTCGATGACCGACACCGTATTGGACTCGGTGTTCG
The DNA here is from genome assembly GCF_055597165.1 of Streptomyces sp. NPDC039480. NCBI lineage: Bacteria > Bacillati > Actinomycetota > Actinomycetes > Kitasatosporales > Streptomycetaceae > Streptomyces > Streptomyces sp. NPDC039480. Next base: position 339,360 of record NZ_JBVITX010000010.1, read on the forward strand.
GGACGTAGACGCGGTCCAGGAACTTCTTGGCGACGGGCTGGAGGGCGTTCGGCCGGTCGGCGGCGTAGGCGTCCTTGGGGTCGAGGACCGGCGGCATGCCGGGCAGCCCGGGGGCGGCCTTGGGCTTCGCGGGCTTGCGGACGCCGTCGGTGCCGATGGCTTCGTCCGACCGCTTGTCGCTGCCGCAGCCCGCGAGGGCGGCCAACACCGCGCCGGCGGCGAGCACGGCCGCGGTGCGCTTGGTCAGGTTCAGTTTCTTGTGGGGCATCAGGTCAGCAGCTCCGTGGTCGTGACCGCGCGCAGGCCGCGGCGTTCCAGTTCTTTCAGGACGGCGGGCAGCGCGGCGACCGTGTCCGCGTACCCGAAGTGCAGGCTCACGACGGATCCCGCGCGGACCTCCCCGGCGATCGCACGGGTGACCGCCGGGGCGCCCGGCGACGTGAAGTCGAGGGAGTCGACGTCGTACGAGAGGACGTGCGGGTAGCCCGCGCGGCGGGCGAGGCGTTCGACGAGGGGGGTCGCCGTGCGGGCGCGCGAGGGGCGGAACCAGGTGCCGATGGAGCCGGTGAGGCGGCGCAGGCGCTCCGCGCAGCCGGTGATCTCGGCGTAGGCGTCGGCCTCGGACATGTCGTTGATGTCGAGGTGGCGGAGGGTGTGGTTGCCCAGGTCGTGGCCGCCGTCGAGGATGCGGCGGGCCAGGCCCGGGTGGGCGTCGAGCCAGCTGCCGACGGCGAGCACGGTGACCTTGGCACCGGCCTGCTCCGCCTGGCCGAGCAGCGCCTTCGCGGTGGCGGGGTCGCCCTGACCGTGGAAGGTGAGGGCCACCTCGGGGCGGGTGCGGGGGCCGTGGGTGAGCTGGGCGGGCAGGCCGGGGAAGCGGCGGGGTGCGGGGGCGGCGGCCGGGGCGGGGCGGGCCGGGCGGGAGGTGTCGGCTGCGGGCGCGGCGCACCCGGCGAGCGCCCCGGCGGTGAGCGCGCCCGCGGCGGCAAGGCGGGTGCCCGCGCGCAGGACACTGCGGCGGTCGGTCTCGATCACGCGACCATTTAATGGGGAAAGCGGGGAAAAGATGCTGATTGGCAGCTTTGGGGTGTTACGGGTCGGGGTTCCACTGCCCGGCCGCGCTCCCCCAGTCCTTGCGTATCGCCTGTCACAGCGTCCGCTTAACCAGCGTTTACCAGGCAGGTGTCCCATCTCACCAAGGATTCACCTCTAAACTGTCACGATTTGCCCGCCTAAGAGGCGGTAGGGGCTTTTGGCTCACCGGCGCCTGTCTGCCATAGTCGGAGACACGACCCCCATTGACCCGGGCTCAGGTCGTCATCAGCGGCCGTGGATCACACCCCAAACATCCACGGCCCTTCACGAAGGCCCCCATCACGCCGACCACGGCCGCCGGGGGCTTTCGCGTATCAGCTGTCAGCGGTCGGCGGCCCGCATCTCGAACCATGTCGTCTTGCCGCGCGGCAGCAGATCCACGCCCCACCGGTCGGAGAGCTTGTCGACGAGGAAGAGGCCGCGACCGCTCAGGTCCATCTCGTGCACGGGCAGCAGACAGGGCAGGCCGCGCGAGGGGTCGCGGACCTCGACGCGGATCCAGCCCCGTCGCCGCTGCATGCGGAGGCCGAAGACGCGGGCGCCGGTGTGCCGCACGGCGTTCCCGACGAGTTCCGAGACGAGCAGGACGACGTCCTCGGTGAGCTTCGGGGAGAGCCCCCAGTGACGCAGGACGACGACCTGGGCGAGGCGGCGCGCGATCGCGGCGGACTCCGGGCGCGACGGCAGCGGCACCTCCGCGTCCGTCGGATTACCGAACAACTCGAGCGCTTTCAGCGCGTGTTCGTCCTCTACCGCCGGCGACCAGCGGGCCGCGGTCGCACTGCCCTGCCGCCGCGGCCGTTCGTCACCCTCCAGCCCCGCCATGCCCCCCATCATGGCCGCCCAGAACGCTTTCCGGGGCCGTTCCGGCGGAATAAGCCCCCCGGAACCAACCATTCCGGGGGGATCGATTGACATATGCCAGTGGCAGTTAAGTGGCTGCGAATCCGCTGTGACCTGCGATGACTTCCCGCTTATGCATGATCATTTACGGTTTCGAGGGGTCTGCGCTTAAGGCTCTGTTAAGCCTTCCATAATCCGCTCCTTCGAGGGACCCCGGCACTGACGTACGTTCAACGGAACGCATTCGGGGCCGAGTTCAGACGAACTTGGCCTTGCCCGGGCCCTCCTCGACGAAGCTCCGCATCCCCCGCTCGCGGTCCTCGGTGGCGAACAGCGCCGCGAACCAGGTGCGTTCGATGGCCAGGCCGGTGTCGATGTCGGTCTGCAGGCCCGCGTCGATGGACTCCTTGGCGGCGCGCAGTGCGATAGCCGGGCCCTGCGCGAGGCGCGCGGCCCAGGCGTGCGCCTGCTCGTACACCTCGGCGGCGGGTACGACGCGGTCCACCAGGCCGATGGTGAGCGCCTCCTCCGCCTTGACGTGGCGGCCGGTGAAGATGAGGTCCTTGGCCTTGGACGGGCCGACCAGGCGGGACAGGCGCTGGGTGCCGCCCGCGCCGGGGATGAGGCCGAGCAGGATCTCCGGCTGGCCGAGCTTCGCGTTGTCGGCGGCGATGCGGAAGTCGGCGCAGAGCGCGAGCTCGCAGCCGCCGCCCAGCGCGTAGCCGGTGACGGCGGCGACGACGGGCTTGGGGATGCGGGCCACGGCGGTGAAGGACTCCTGGAGGGCGCCGGAGCGCACGACCATGGCCGCGTGGTCCATGGCCTGCATCTCCTTGATGTCCGCGCCCGCCGCGAACACCTTCTCGCCGCCGTAGATCACCACGGCGCGCACGTCGGCGCGGCGCGTGGCCTCTTCGGCGAGCTCCTTGAGGCGGTCCTGGGTGGCGATGTCCAGGGCGTTCATCGGGGGACGGTCGAGTCGGATCGTGCCGACGCCTTCGGCGACTTCGAGGTGTGCAGTCATGACAGGCACGTTAGCGGGGGTTAACGCGGAGGGGCCCGGTGCACTTGGTCACAGTGCGCCGGGCCCTCATGTTCAGCGGGAGCGGGGGGTTATGCCTTCCACTTCTCCCAGGACATGTTCCAGCCGTTGTAGCCGTTCTCCGGCTGGATCTTCTTGTCGGCGGAGTTCTTCACGACGACGAGGTCGCCGATCATCGAGTTCTCGAAGAACCAGCCGGCGGGTGTCTTCTTGCTGTAGCCGCCGCGCACGTCGCTCAGGCCTATGCAGCCGTGGCTGGCGTTGGTGTTGCCGAAGACGCCGCCCGCCCAGTAGTTGCCGTGGATGAACGTGCCGGAGGTCGACAGGCGCATCGCGTGCGGGACGTCCTTGATGTCGTACTCGCCGCCGAAGCCGACGGTCTCGCCGTTCATCCGGGTCACCTTCAGCTTCTCGCTGATGACCATCTCGCCGTTGTACGTGGTGGTGCCGGGGGCGCCCGCGGTGATCGGGATCTTCTTGATCTGCTTGCCGTCGCGGACGACCTTCATCTGGTGCGTCTTGGCGTCGACGGTGGAGACCTGGCTGCGGCCGATGGTGAAGCTCAGCGTCTTGGCCTGCTTGCCGTAGACGCCCGGGCGGCCCTCGACGCCGTCGAGGTTGAGCTTGACGGTGACCTTCGTGCCGGCCTTCCAGTACTTCTCCGGGCGGAAGTCGAGACGGTCGTTGCCGAACCAGTGGCCCTCGACCGGCACGGACGGCTCGGTCTTGATCTCGATGGCCTTCTCGACGGCCTCCGGATCGGTGATGCCCCGTGTGAAGTTGACCGAGAACGGCATTCCGACGCCGACCTTCGAGCCGTCCTCCGGGGTGAACTGGCCGATGAAGGTGTTCTTCGGGGTCAGCGTCGTGAAGGAGGTGTCCTTGGCAGAGGCGCGGCCCTCGGAGTCCTTCGCCACCGCGTGGACCTTGTACTGCGTGGCGGCCGCGAGGTGGTGCGCGGGCGTCCAGCTGGTGCCGCCCCCGGTTATCCTGCCCGGCACCGGATTGCCCTTGCTGTCCTCGACCTTGACCTCGGACAGCTTGCCCTTGTCGGCGCCTATCTTGAGGGCGCCGCTGGTGGCGACCGCCTTCGCACCGTTCTTCGGGGCTATCGTCACGACGGCCGCCGAGGGGGCGTTCTTGTCCGCCTCGCCCTTGCCGTCGCCGCCCGAGTCCGAGCCGCCCCCGCCACATGCCGCGACGAACAGCAGCGCCGCCCCCGACGCCACCGCCGTCAGTCCCCTGGCGCCCCGCCGCCGCGCGCGCAGCCGCGCGCCAACCGACGCCCCCGATATCGGTCGCCCGTTCAAGATGTTGTCTCCCCTCGCACGGCCTGGATCCAGGCCCGCACCCCAGTGCACCTGCGCGTTTCAGACACGCGCAAGCGATAGATAACCACACGGCTCCGGGCGATGACTCCCCGCCAATGTCACCGTTCCGTTCCAACTGCCCGTGGGGTGCGGACGGTCCATGATCACCTGGTGGTCGTCCGCCGGTCACCCGGCGGTCACCTGGGCGACCCGCCGGGGGATCAGCTGTTCCTCACCCAGTCCTTCCACTCCATGTTCCAGCCACCGAGGCCGTTGTCGGGAGCGACTTTCTTGTCATCGCTGTTGACCACCTCGACGACGTCACCGATGAGGGTCCGGTCGAAGAACCAGCCGGCGGGGGTGCTCGAGCTGCCGCCCTTCACGTCGCGCAGGCCCACGCAGCCGTGGCTCACATTCGTGTTGCCGGGGGCGTCCGGTGCCCAGTAGTTGCCGTGCAGGAAGGTGCCGGAGGTCGTCAGACGGATGGCGTGCGGCACGTCGGGGATGTCGTACTCGCCGCCGAAGCCGACGGTGCGGCTGTTCATGCGGGTCACCTCCAGCATCTCCGTCACCACCATCTTTCCGTTGTACGTGGTGGTCTTCGGGGCACCCGCGGTGATCGGCACGGTGGAGAGCAGCTCGCCGTCGCGGCGCACCTCCATGGTGTGTTCGCGGGCGTCGACGAGGGACTCCTGGTGGCGGCCGACCGTGAAGGTGAAGGTCTTGTCCTGGAGGCCGTAGACCCCGGGGGCGGCCTCGACGTCCCGCAGGTGCAGGCCGACGGTGACCTTGGTGCCGGGCTTCCAGTACTTCTCGGGGCGGAAGTCCACACGGGTCTTGCCGAACCAGTGCGGGCGGATCTCGACGGCCGGCCGCGCGGTGACGTGGATGGCGCGCTGGACGGCCGCGCGGTTCTCGATCTCCCGGTTGAACTCCAGGGAGACGATCATTCCGGTGCCGACGGTGGAGCGGTTCTCCGGCGCGACGTATCCGGTGAAGCGCTCGTCGGGGACGTACGTCCGGAAGGTGGTGTGCCGGGCGGAGCGGCGGCCGTGGCCGTCCAGGGCGACGGCGTCGACCTTGTACGTGGCGGCGAGCGCGAGCGGGCCGTCGTCGAGGGGGCGCCAGGTCATGCCGTCCTCGTCGATGCGGCCCGGCACGTCGAACTTCTGCGCGTCCTGCGTCCGGACCACCTTCACCGACTCCAGGCGGCCGCTGGGCACCTTCACCTCGATGCGTTCGTCCGGCTTGACCCCCTTGCTGTCGTCGCCCGGTGACACCCGGATCGCGTCCGCGGGCGAGCGCGGCTTCCCCATGAATCCGTCGGCTCCACCGGTGGCGCAGCCCGTCGCCCCGGCCAGCAGGCCCGCCCATGTCAGTACCGCGGCCAGCACGGCCCCTGCGCGCCGTGCGCGCCTCGCATCCTGTCTCACGTGGGTCCCAACGACCGTCCCCCTGCCGGGGAAACGTGAGTGCGACGCGCACGGTGGGCAGAACCATGGAGAGGACGACGCGGGGGGAGCCGCGGCCGGGACGCCGCACGCCCTTCTTCGCGCGTCGACCGACGGAGCCGCCGGGAGGCCGACAGGTGTCGAGCGCAGCCGAGCAAGAGGCAGTGCAGGAGGCAGTGCGGGCGGGGCGGGCGACGGGGCGCGGCACGACCGGGCGGCCCGCCCCCTCGGTGAACGGGAGCAGGCGGGCGGCGCCGCGTGCCGCGCCGACCCGGCCGGTGTGGCCGGGGGCGCCGACGCCGCTCGGGGCCCGGTTCCGGGTCGGGCCCGACGGGGTGGCGGGCACCAACTTCGCGCTGTGGGCGGGCGGGGCGGAGGCGGTGGAGCTGTGTCTGTTCGACTCGGAGGGCGGCAGGACCGTCGAGACGCGCTGTCCGCTGACCGAGCTGACGCACGAGATCTGGCACGGTTTCGTGCCGGGCGTACGCCCCGGGCAGCGGTACGGGTACCGCGTGCACGGCCGCTGGGACCCCTGGACGGGCGCCCGCTGGAACCCGGCGAAGCTGCTCCTCGATCCGTACGCGCGTGCGGTGGACGGCGGCCCGGGCAACGACTACGGCCGGCTGCCCGCCGAGGTGTACGGGCATGTGCGGGACTGGCCCCAGCAGCATGTGGCGGACACGGTCCGCGACGACAGGGACTCGGCGCCGTACGTCCCGAAGGGTGTGGTCGTGCACGACGACGCGCCGGACGACGAGTGGGCGGACGACCGGCGCCCGAAGACGCCGTGGGCGGACTCGGTCATCTATGAACTGCACGTGCGCGGCTTCACGAAGCTGCACCCGGGGGTTCCCGAGGAGCTGCGGGGTACGTACGCGGGCCTCGCGCATCCTGCCGCGCTCGACCATCTCGTACGTCTCGGGGTGACGGCCGTCGAGCTGCTTCCGGTGCACCAGTTCGCGCACGAGGACCATCTGCTGCGGCGGGGCCTTCGCAACTACTGGGGCTACAACTCGATCGGCTACTTCGCCCCGCACGCGGCGTACGCGGCGTCGGGGACGACGGGCCAGCAGGTCGGCGAGTTCAAGCGGATGGTGCGGGCGCTGCACGAGGCCGGGATCGAGGTGATCCTGGACGTGGTCTACAACCACACGGCGGAGGCGGGCGAGCTCGGTCCGATGCTGTCCCTGAAAGGCATCGACAACCGCGGCTACTACCGGCTGCAGCCGGGCGACGCGCGGCGGTACGCGGACTACACGGGCTGCGGGAACACGCTGCAGGTCGTCCAGCCGCACGTGCTGCGCCTCATCACGGACTCGCTGCGGTACTGGGTGACGGAGATGGGCGTGGACGGCTTCCGCTTCGATCTGGCGGCGGCGCTCGCGCGCTCGTTCCACGACGTCGACATGCTCTCGCCGTTCCTCGCGGTGATCGCGCAGGACCCGGTGCTCCGGCGCGTGAAGCTGATCGCCGAGCCGTGGGACGTGGGCTCGGGCGGCTATCAGGTCGGGGCGTTCCCCCCGCTGTGGACGGAGTGGAACGACCGCTACCGGGGTGCGGTGCGGGACTTCTGGCGGGGCGCGCTGCCGGACGTACGCGATCTGGGGTACCGGCTCTCCGGGTCGAGCGATCTGTACGCATGGGGCGGGCGCAGGCCGTACGCATCGGTGAACTTCGTGACGGCGCACGACGGTTTCACGCTGCGGGACCTCGTGACGTACGAGAGGAAGCACAACGAGGCCAACGGCGAGGGCAACCGGGACGGCTCCGACGACAACCGGTCCTGGAACTGCGGCGCCGAGGGCGAGACGGACGACGCGGACATCACGGCGCTGCGGCGGCGCCAGCTGCGCAACCTGATGACGACGCTGCTCCTTTCGACCGGGGTGCCGATGCTGGTCGCGGGCGACGAGATGGGGCGTACGCAGCGCGGCTCGAACAACGCGTACTGCCAGGACAACGAGGTCAGCTGGGTCGACTGGGGGCTGAGGGAGGAGCCGGGGTGGCGGGAGCTGTGCGCGCTGACGGCGCGGCTGATCGAGCTGCGGCTGCGCCATCCGGTGCTGCGGCGCAGGTCGTTCTTCTCGGGGCGCGCCCACTCGGCGGACGGGCTGCGGGACCTGGCGTGGTTCACGGCGGGCGGCGCGGAGATGACGGAGTCCGACTGGTACGCGCCGACGGCGACGCTCGGCATGTATCTGTCGGGGCGCGACATCCCCGGCCGCGACGCCCGCGGCGCGCCCGTCGTCGACGACAGTTTCCTCGCCGTCCTGCACGCCGCGCAGGAGCCGGCGTCCTTCGTGCTGCCGGGGCCGCCGTGGGCCGAGGCGTACGAGGTCGTGGTCGACACCTCCCTGGAGGACCAGGCCGCCGCGCCCGGGACCGTGCACCGGGCGGGTGACGCGATGACGGTGGCGGAGCGGTCGGTGGTGCTCCTGAGGGTGTCCGGCAGTTGACGGGCACATGGTCAGTTCTGGTCCGTACCTGAGTATTGCCCCGGCCCACGGGGGACCCCAAGCTCGGCTTATGGACCTGGAGTTGCGGCACCTGAAGACGATCCGGGCGATCGCCGACGCGGGCAGCCTGACCAAGGCCGCCACCGCGCTCGGGCTCGCGCAGCCCGCTCTGAGCGCGCAGCTGAAGCGGATCGAGCGCGCCCTCGGCGGTGAGCTCTTCGAGAGGGGGCGGCACGGGGTGCGGGCCACCGCGCTCGGCGAGTTCGTGCTGGCGCGGGCCCGGGTGGTGCTGCCCGCGGTGACGGGGCTGCGGGAGGAGGCGCAGCGGTTCGCGCGGGACTGGGAGGACGGGACGGGGTTCCGGCTCGGCGGCATTCACGGGCCGCTGCTCGGCGCGCTGGTGGACCGGCTCGCCGCCGCGTATCCGGGGGTGCGGGTGACCACCCACACCTCCTGGTCGGAGCGGGAGATCGCGGCGCGCACGGCGGCAGGACGCCTCGACTTCGCGCTGGTCGGCACGTGCGGGGCGAGCGCCCCGCCGGAGAGCGACCTCCTGGTGTGGCGCGAGGTGGCCCGCGACCCGGTCTTCGTCATGCTGCCGACCGGCCACCCGCTGGCCGGCCACCAGGAGATCGACCTGGCGCGGCTCGCGGACGAGGCGTGGACGGACGTGCCGGGCGACGGCTGTTTCGCGGACTGCTTCTCCGCGGCGTGCGCGCGGGCGGGGTTCACGCCGTCGCGGGTGTACGAGACGGATGTCGCGTCCTGCGTGCATCTGGTGCAGGTGGGGCGGGCGGTGGGGCTGTGCCGGGCGACGTTCCCGCCGACCCCGGGGCTGGTGACGAGGCCGCTGTCGGGGGCGCCGCTGTACTGGCGCCATCTGCTCGGCTGGCATCCCGCGGCCCCGGCCCACGACACGGCGGCGGCGGTGTTCGCCCTGGCCCGTGCGGCCCACGCGGAGGCCGCCGCACGCAGCGACAGCTATACGGCGTGGCTCGCGGCTCCGTCGCCGCCGCAGCAGTGACGCGCCGAGCCGCTGTCACGGGATCGGCGGTTGCCACCGGGGCGGTGCCGCTTCCATAACGTCGGGTACGGGGGTCGAGTGACAGCTGTTGAGGGGCTGTTGAGGCTTCTACGGTGTGGGCGATCCCCGCTCATCCCTCGCACCCCGAGGAGTCCCCCGCATGCTCCCCACCCATCACAGACGACTCGCCGCCGCCTGTGCCGCGGTCACCGCGGCCGGCGCGCTCGTCTTCGCCGGTCTGCCCGGCGCCGCGGCCGCCTCCCCCGCTTCCCCGGCCGCCGCCCCCTCGCTCTCCCCCGCCGAGAGCGCCGCCGTCGACAAGACCTCTCCCGGAGTCTTGAAGGCCATGCAGCGCGACCTCGGCCTCACGTCGGCGCAGGCCGAGGCTCGTCTGGTCAACGAGGCCGAGGCCGGCGCCGACGCGGGACGCCTGCGGAACGCGCTCGGCCGTGACTTCGCGGGCGCCTGGGTGCACGGCGCCACGTCCGCGAAGCTCACCGTGGCCACCACGGACGCCGCCGACGTCCCCGTGATCGAGGCCCGGGGCGCGCAGGCCCGTGTCGTCGAGCACTCGCTGGCCCGACTGGACGCGGCGAAGGCCAAGCTGGACCGCGCGGCGAAGAAGGTCGCGACGCGCGACGCCCCGGTCTGGTACGTCGACGTGCGGTCCAACGCCGTCGTGGTGGGCGCCGTGAAGGCCGGTGCCGCGAAGTCCCTCGTCGCCGCGGCGGACGTGGACTCATCCCTCGTACGCACGACGAGGACGGCGGAGCGGCCGCGGCCGCTGTACGACCTCGTGGGCGGCGACCCGTACTACATGGGCGGCCGCTGCTCCATCGGCTTCTCCATCACCAGGGGCACCCAGCAGGGCTTCGCCACGGCGGGCCACTGCGGGCGCGCGGGCACGGCGACCACCGGCTACAACCAGGTGGCCCAGGGCACGTTCCAGGCGTCCATCTTCCCCGGCAGGGACATGGCCTGGGTCGCCACGAACGCCCAGTGGACCGCCACCCCGTACGTGAAGGGCCAAGGCGGCCAGCGGGTCGGCGTCGGGGGCTCCACACAGTCCCCGGTGGGTGCGTCGATCTGCCGGTCCGGCTCCACTACGGGGTGGCACTGCGGCACGATCTCGCAGCACAACACCAGCGTCACCTACCCCGAGGGCACCATCAGCGGGGTGACCAGGACGACGGTGTGCGCGGAGCCCGGCGACTCGGGCGGCTCCTACATATCGGGAAGCCAGGCGCAGGGCGTCACTTCGGGCGGCTCGGGCAACTGCCGCAGCGGTGGCACGACGTACCACCAGCCGATCAATCCGCTGCTGCAGCAGTTCGGCCTGACGCTGAAGACCACCGGCGGCGGCGACCCGGGCCCGGGTGACCCCGAGCCGGGCGGCACGTGGGCCGCGGGCAAGGTGTACGCGGCGGGTGACACGGTCACCTACGGCGGGTCGACGTACCGCTGCCTCCAGCCGCACCAGGCGCAGCCGGGCTGGGAGCCGCCGAACACGCCGGCGCTCTGGCAGCAGGCGTAGGCCCCTGTCCCACAGAGGATGCCGCCGGGCCCGGAGGGGTTCGGCGGCATCGGTGCGTCCGGGGTCGTGGTCCGAAACTCGGTGGGCTGTGTCAGTGGCGATCCGTAGGCTCGCCACTGATGCCGAAATCAGATGCCCCTGCCAAGGATCGGTCCACCGTACGGACCCTGTTGCGCCTCTGGCCGTACGTGCGCCCGGTGCGAACTCGCCTCGTCGTCGCGGCGGTTGTCGCGATCGTCGCCTCCTGTACGGGCCTCGTGTTCCCGCTCGTACTGAAGTGGATGGTCGACGGACCGGTGGCCGACCGGGACTCGGCGGGGGTGTGGCTCGGGGCGCTGCTGCTCCTGCTGCTCGGTGTCACGGAGGCGCTGCTGTTCGGCCTGCGGAGGTGGCTGGTGGCCCGGCCCCTCGCGGGCGTCGAGGCGGCGATGCGGGCCGACCTCTACCGCCATCTGCAGCGGCTGCCGGTGGCCTTCCACGACCGGTGGGCGTCCGGACAGCTCCTTTCGCGCGGGACGACGGATCTGATGCTGCTGCGTATGTTCCTCGCCTTCCCGCTGACGTTCCTGCTGGTCAACGGCGCGACCATCGTGGTCGGCGTGATCATCCTGCTCGGGCAGGACTTCACGCTCGGGCTTGTGCTGCTCGCGCCCGTGGCGCCGATGGTGATGGCCCTCGCGTACTACGAGGGGCGGTACACCGCCGTGGCGCGGCGCGCGCAGGACCAGGTCGGGGACCTGACGACGGTCGTCGAGGAGAGCGTGCTCGGCATCCGCATCATCAAGGGCTTCGGCCGCCACCGCAGTCAGGCGCGGGCGTTCCGCGAGCTCTCGCACACGCTGCGCGGCACGGAGCTGGCCAAGGCGCGGATCCTCGCCGCGATCTACGCGGTGATCATGACGCTGCCGGAGATCGCGATCGGGGCGGCGCTGGTGATCGGCACGGTGCGGGTCGCGGACGGCGGTCTTTCGGCGGGCACGCTGGTCGCGTTCCTGTCGACGGCGCTGGCGCTGCGGTGGCCGGTGGAGTCGATCGGTTTCCTGCTCGCGATGAGCCAGGAGTCTGCGACGGCCACGGAGCGGTATTTCGAGGTGCTGGATGCGGAGCCGGAGGGGGTGGGGGCGGCACGTCGGGAGGTCGTCGCGCCGGAGTCGGGGGCCCGTCGAGAGGCAGCCGCGTCGGATGACGGCGGTCATGAGGTGGGTGCCGCTGACGGTGGCGGTCTGCGCTTCCACGGTGTGGAGTTCCGTTATCCCGACGCGGTGCCGGACGCGCCCCCCGTGCTCGCCCGCATCGACCTGCACATCCGCTCCGGCGAGACGATGGCGATCGTCGGCGCGACCGGCAGCGGCAAGACGACGCTGACCGCGCTGGTGCCCCGGCTGCACGAGGTGACCGGCGGCCGCATCACCCTGGACGGCGAGGACATCACGGCGATGGACCGCGAGCGCCTCCGTACGCTCGTGGCCGTCGCCTTCGAAGAGCCCACGCTGTTCTCCGCGACGGTCGGTGAGAACGTCCTCATGGGCGCCGGAGAAGCCACCGGCGAAGCCGCCGGGGAAGCCGCCGGGGAAGCCGAGTTGGCCCGCGCGCTCGACGTGGCGCAGGCCGACTTCGCGTACGCGTTGCCGCACGGCACCGACACGCAGGTCGGCGAGCAGGGCCTGAGCCTCTCCGGCGGCCAGCGCCAACGCCTCGCCCTGGCCCGCGCGGTGGTGGGCCGCCCCCGCTTCCTGGTCCTCGACGACCCGCTGTCGGCCCTCGACGTCCATACGGAGGCGCTGGTGGAGGCGGCGCTGCGGCGGGTCCTCGCGGACACGACCGCACTGATCGTCGCCCACCGCCCTTCCACGGTGCTGCTCGCGGACCGGGTCGCCCTGCTGTCGGGCGGCCGCGTCGCCGCAGTCGGCACGCACCAGGAACTGCTGCGGGAGAACGCGGAGTACGCGTGGCTGATGTCGGGAGCAGAAGCCCCCGCCCCCATCGCCGACCCCTCCCACTCCATCACCGACGCCACCCACCCACCCGGTGCAGCCCCCGAGGCACACCCCACAGGCACCGCTCCCCACCCCTCCCAGGAGGCCCCCCGATGACCTCGTCGACGCCTGTCCGGGAGAAGGCCGTAGGGCCCGACCCAGAGGAGCCGGATCTCGCCGTCGGCCGGGCGGCCGGGGCGGAGGATCCCTTCGACAAGGACGAGTTGCCCGCGCCCCCGGGCGCCACCCGCACCCTGCTCCTCTCCCTGCTGTCACCGCTGCGCGGCCGCGTCACGCTGGCCGCCGTGCTGCTCCTCGTCCAGCAGGCCGTGGTGCAGGCGGGCCCGCTGCTCGTCGCGTACGCCATCGACCGCGGCGTGCCCGCCGTGCGCGCCGACGACTACGGCCCGCTGATCGCGGTCGGCGTCGGCTACCTGTGCTGCGCGGCCGCCTCCGGCGCCCTCCAGTACGCGTTCATCGTCGCCTCCGCGCGCGTGAACCAGGACGTACTGCTCGACCTGCGCGGCCGCATCTTCCGGCACGCGCAGGCGCTCAGCGTCGACTTCCACGAGCGGTACACCTCGGGCCGGCTCATCTCCCGCTCCACCACCGACGTCGAGTCACTGCGCGAGCTGCTCAGCGAAGGCCTCCAAGAGCTGCTCACGGTCCTGCTGTCGTTCGTCTACATCTCGGCGATGCTGCTGTGGCTGGATCTCGGGCTCGGCGCGGTGGCCGTGGTGTCGTTCGTGCCGCTCTACCTCCTCATACGGCTCTACCAGCGGCGTGCGGCGGTCCTGTTCCGCGACCGTTCGACGGCGATCGCCGCCGTCATCGTGAAGTTCGCGGAGACCATGAACGGCATCCGGCCGGTGCGTGCCTTCCGCAGGGAGCGGGCCAACGACGCGGACTTCGCCGTGCTCAACCAGCGGCACGAGCGGACCAACGGCGCCGCGATCCTGGAGATGGCCCGCTATGTGGTCGGCTCCCGGCTGGTCGCGAACACTGCCGTGGCCGGCATCGTCCTGTGGGGCGCCCAACGGGTCGCGGACGGCGGGCTCGCGCTCGGCGTGCTGGCCGCCGCCGTGCTGTATCTGCGGCGCCTGTACGACCCGATCGACCGGCTCGGCATGTTCCTCAACTCGTACCAGTCGGCGGCCGCTTCCCTGGAGAAGATCGCGGGGCTGCTCGCGCAGACTCCGACGGTGCCCGAACCGGAGGCCTCGGCGACCCGCCCCCTGCCCGCCCTGGAGTCGGACCACCCGGGCCGCGAGGTCCGGTTCGACGGTGTGCGGTTCGCGTACCGCACGGGCGGCGAGGTGCTGCCCCGCTTCGACCTGACGCTGCCCGCCGGGCAGACCGTCGCCGTGGTCGGCACCACCGGCGCGGGCAAGTCCACGCTGGCGAAGCTGCTCGCCCGCTTCTACGACCCGACGGAGGGCCGCGTCCTCCTGGACGGCGTCGACCTGCGGGAGCTGTCGGGCGCCGAGCTGCGGCGCGGGGTGGTGATGGTGACCCAGGAGGCGTTCCTGTTCTCCGGGACGGTCGCGGAGAACATCGCGATCGGCCGCCCGGACGCCACCCGCGCGGACATCGAACGCGCCGCGAAGGCCATCGGCGCCCACGACTTCATCACGTCGCTCCCCGACGGCTACGACACGGACGTACGCAAGCGGGGCGGCCGCATCTCGGCGGGCCAGCGCCAACTGGTCGCCTTCGCGCGAGCACTCCTCGCCGACCCCGCGGTGCTGATCCTCGACGAGGCGACCAGCTCCCTGGACATCCCGGGCGAGCGGGCCGTACAGCGCGCCATGCACACGGTGCTGCGCGGCCGCACAGCCGTCGTGATCGCCCACCGCCTCTCCACGGTGGAGATCGCGGACCGCGTACTCGTCATGGAACACGGCCGAGTGACGGAGGACGGCAGCCCCGCGGAACTCATCGCGAGCTCGGGCTCGTTCGCGAACCTTCATCGCGCATGGCGGGAGAGCGTGGTGAGCCTGTGACCCCCGACCTGAGTCGCCTCACCCACCTGCTGCCGCTGCCCACCACCACGCGTCCCGCCCCCGCCTGGACCGCGGCCGAGGCCGCTCTGGGGGTCGCCCTGCCCGCGGACTACCGGGAGCTCGTCGAGGCGTACGGGGGCGGTTTCGTCGACGGCTATCTGCTGCTCCTGGAGCCGGGGTGTTCCAACGACGTGTACGACCTGCTCAAGGTGTCGGCGGAGCGCGAGGAGGCCAATGCCTCGCTGTGGCAGTTCGAGGACAGGCCGAGCGAGATGGAGGCCGACGGCAACCGGCTGGTCTGCTGGGGGACCACGGACAACGGGGAGTACCTGTACTGGCTCGTGGAGCCGGGTGATGATCCGGACTCCCGGGCCGTCATGGTCAACAGCGCGTCCGGGGATGAGTGGGAGCGGTACGACATGACGGTGACCCGTTTCCTTGTCGCCGTCCTCGGCGGCGAGGTGCGGTCACAGATCCTGTGGGACGAGTTTCCGCGGCCCACGCACGAGTTCCGCGCCGCGACCGAGATGGGTGCGTGAGGGAGTCCGGCGCCCGTAGGCGGGGTTCAGGGTGCCGCAAGGGTGCCGCACCGCATAACGAACCCCTCCAACCGGCCAACGGACTATTTCCGGCCAACTATTGACGCGCTCCTGACAGCAATGGCGGTCCGGTGTCACTCTTCCCCTCGACCGTCGCACGCCTTTCAACAAGGCGACGGCCTCTCTTCACGCAACACCCGTTGTGCACCGCCCAGTTCTGCGTTCCGCCTTGCTCTGCCCGGACGGCGACCCAGCCGTCCGGTAGCTCTGGCCGCGCACCCGCCGCGGCCGCGCAGAAGGAGTCCGTGTTGAGAAGCACCTCCCACAGACACACCCCCCGCACCCGTTCGCTCCGCACGCGTGCGACCGCCGCCGGCGCCCTCTCCGCCGTGGCCGCGCTTCTGGCCGTCGCCGTGCAGGCGGGCCCCGCCTCGGCCGATGACCCGGCCGCCAAGGCGAGCCCCGCCGCGGCCCAGAAGCTCGGCAAGGTCGACCCGGGCGCGCTCGCCGCCAAGCTCTCCCCCGCCCAGCGCGCGGAGCTCATCCGTGACGCCAACGCCACCAAGGCGGACACCGCCAAGGACCTGGGGCTCGGCGCCAAGGAGAAGCTCGTCGTCCGCGACGTCACGAAGGACCGTGACGGCACCGTCCACACCCGCTACGAGCGCACCTACGACGGCCTGCCCGTCCTCGGCGGCGACATGGTGGTGGAGAGCGCCGAGTCGGGGAAGACCAAGGACGTCACCAAGGCCGTGAAGGCGCAGCTCAAGGGCGTCGACATGAGCGCCGAGATCAAGGCGTCGGCCGCGGAGAAGCAGGCGCTGGGCGCCGCGAAGGCCGAGGGTTCGAAGAAGACCGACGCGGACCGGGCGCCGCGCAAGGTCGTGTGGCTGGCCAAGGGCGAGCCGGTCCTCGCGTACGAGACCGTGGTCGGCGGCCTGCAGCACGACGGCACGCCGAACGAACTGCACGTCATCACGGACGCCGCCACCGGCAAGAAGCTCTTCCAGTGGCAGGGCATCGAGAACGGCACCGGCAACACCCAGTACAGCGGTCAGGTCCCGCTGGGGACGGCGCAGTCCGGGTCCAACTACACCCTGACCGACACCACCCGCGGCAACCACAAGACGTACAACCTGAACCGCGGCACCTCCGGCACAGGCACCCTCTTCTCGGGCCCCGACGACGTGTGGGGCAACGGGCTGCCCTCCAACCTGGAGACCGCGGGCGCCGACGCGCACTACGGCGCGGCGCTCACCTGGGACTACTACAAGAACGTGCACGGCCGCAGCGGCATACGCGGCGACGGCGTCGGCGCGTACTCGCGGGTCCACTACGGCAACAACTACGTCAACGCCTTCTGGTCGGACTCCTGCTTCTGCATGACGTACGGCGACGGCGCGGGCAACGCCAAGCCGCTCACCTCGATCGACGTCGCGGCGCACGAGATGACCCACGGCGTGACGGCCGCGACCGGCAACATGACCTACAGCGGCGAGTCCGGCGGCCTGAACGAGGCCACCTCCGACATCTTCGCGGCCGCCGTCGAGTTCAACGCCAACAACGCCCAGGACAAGGGCGACTACTACGTCGGCGAGAAGATCGACATCAACGGCGACGGCACCCCGCTGCGCTACATGGACAAGCCGAGCAAGGACGGTTCGTCCAAGGACTCGTGGTACTCGGGCATCGGCAACATCGACGTGCACTACTCGTCGGGTGTCGCCAACCACTTCTACTACCTGCTGAGCGAGGGCAGCGGCAAGAAGGAGATCAACGGCGTCCAGTACGACTCGCCGACCTCCGACGGCCTGCCGGTCACGGGCATCGGCAGGGACAAGGCGTCGCTGATCTGGTTCAAGGCGCTCACCACGAAGTTCACCACGACCACCAACTACGCGGCGGCCCGCACCGGGACGCTCGCGGTGGCCGGTGAGCTCTACGGCACCAGCAGCGCCGAGTACGCGGCCGTGGCCCACGCCTGGGCCGCTGTGAACGTCGGCGCCCGCCCCGGCGGCGAGACGCCCGGCACCGACTTCGAGAACACCACGGACGTCGCCATTCCGGACAACGGCGCCGCGGTCACCTCCTCGGTCAACGTCACCGGCCGCACCGGCAACGCGCCCAGTGCCCTGAAGGTCGGCGTCGACATCGTGCACACCTGGCGCGGTGACCTGAAGGTCGACCTGCTCGCCCCCGACGGGACGGTCTACCCCCTGAAGCCCGCCAGCTCCTCGGACTCGGCGGACAACGTCAAGGAGACCTACTCGGTCAACGCCTCCTCCGAGGTCGCCAACGGCACCTGGAAGCTGCGGGTCCAGGACGTGGCCCGGCAGGACACCGGCTACATCAACAGCTGGAAGGTCACCTTCCCGTAAGCCGAACAGTCCACACGGACACGCCGCCGCCCCGGGTGATCAACTCCCCGGGGCGGCGCGCGTGTTGGCGGCCCCGTCATTCACGGCCCGTTCGCATTGCGTATGTCGACCATCGCTCAACGGACGATTTCCGGCCAACATCCAGTCGGGGTCCTGACATGTACCTGCTCCCGGTGACACGCTTCCCACGCGTCCGGGTAGCCCCCCACGCCACCCGGTTCTCTCCCCCCACAGAAGGAGCCCGCGTGACCCCCCACATATCCCGCAAGCGTGCGACGCTCACGATCGCCACCGCCGTCGCCGCCGGAGCGCTCCTCACCGCCGGACTGACCACTGGCGCCTCCGCCCAGCCCGTCGACCCGTCCGGCGCGCCCCTCACCCTCTCGACGAACGCCCGCGCGGACCTCCTCCAGGACGCGAACACGGACAAGGCCGCCACCGCCGAACGAATCGGCCTCGGCGCCAAGGAGAAGCTGGTCGTCCGCGACGTCGTCAAGGACGCCGACGGCACCACCCACACCCGTTACGAGCGCACCTACGACGGCCTGCCCGTCCTCGGCGGCGACCTCGTCGTGCACACCGCCAAGAGCGGCAAGGTGAACGGCGTCACGAAGGCCACCAAGGCCACCGTCAAGGTCGCCTCCACCGACGCGAAGCTCGCGAAGTCCTCCGTCGCCGAGTCCGCCGAGTCGACCGCCGCGAAGGCCAAGACCGCCAAGGCCGACGCGCAGGCGCCGCGCAAGGTGATCTGGGCCGCCTCCGGCAAGCCCGTCCTCGCGTACGAGACCGTCGTCACCGGCGTGCAGAAGGACGGCACCCCCAGCAGACTGCACGTCATCACGGACGCCGCGACCGGCAAGAAGCTGTACCAGTACCAGGCCATCGAGAACGGCACCGGCAACAGCCAGTACAGCGGCAAGGTCGAGCTCGGCACGAAGAAGGGCGGCAGCGGGTTCGAGCTGACCGACGACGCGCGCGGCGGCCACGGCACGTACGACCTGAACCGCGCCCAGAGCGGCGAGGGCAAGCTCGCCACGGACGACGACGACACGTGGGGCACGGGCAAGCCGGACGACGCCCAGACCGCCGCCGTCGACGCCGCCTACGGCGCCCAGCTCACCTGGGACTACTACAAGTCCGTGCACGGCCGCAGCGGCATCAACGGCGACGGCAAGGGCGCGACCTCGCGGGTCCACTACGGCAACAACTACGTCAACGCCTTCTGGGACGACAGCTGCTTCTGCATGACGTACGGCGACGGCGAGGGCAACAAGAAACCCCTGACCTCGGTCGATGTCGCGGCCCACGAGATGACCCACGGCGTCACCTCGGCCACCGGCAACATGGAGTACAGCGGGGAGTCCGGCGGCCTGAACGAAGCCACCTCCGACATCTTCGCCGCCTCCGTCGAGTTCAACGCCAAGAACCCCGAGGACGTCGGCGACTACCTCATCGGCGAAGAGATCGACATCAACGGCGACGGCTCCCCGCTGCGCCACATGGACAAGCCCAGCAAGGACGGCTCGTCCCTGGACAGCTGGACCGAGAACGCGGGCAACGTCGACGTCCACTACTCCTCCGGCATCGCCAACCACTTCTTCTACCTGCTGTCCGAGGGCAGCGGCGCGAAGGAGATCAACGGCGTCAAGTACGACTCGCCGACCGCCGACGGCTCCAAGGTCGAGGGCATCGGACGCGACAAGGCCGAGAAGATCTGGTTCAAGGCCCTGACGGCGTACTTCACGTCGACGACCGACTACAAGGCGGCCCGCGAGGGCACGCTGAAGGCGGCCACGGACCTGTACGGCGCGGACTCGGCGGAGGTCAAGGCCGTGGGCGCGGCGTGGACGGGCGTCGCGGTCAAGTAGCGACGCGTGACCGGCGGCACCCGGGGGTTCCTTCCTCCCCCCGGGTGCCGCTTTTCCGTGCACACCGCCTTCCGTTCACTCCGCCCTGAGCTCGCGGCTGCCGGCCCGGTTCTTCGCGATGTTCCGCGTCTTCTTGGTACGGGCCGACTCGGCGACCACGGCGAGTACGTCCGGCGATTTCGAGAACTCGGCGAGGTGGCGCTGCATCCAGTCCGTGACCTCCGCCAGCTCGGCCGGTGTCGGCACGTGACCGTCCTTGACGGGCAGGTAGAACAGCCAGTCGTGGATGCGGCGGCGGATGAACTCGCGGTGCCCCTCGGCCGTGAACCGGTCGATCTCCGGCAGCAGTGCGTCCGACCACTGCCGGAACTCGGCGGGACCGGTCGACCGCATCGCGATCTCGTCCACGAGCGCGACCACCGCCGTCTTGGCCGCCATCTCGTCGGGGTCGCGCAGGATCGTGGCCACGATCGCGCGGTCCCGGTCGCGGCCGGGCGAGGCGGCGATCACCGAGACGACGCGTTGGTACGCGGACGAGCGCAGGTGATCGTCCGTGACGGCTTCGTCCACGTCCACGTCGACGATGCCGGCCTCCGCGAGCAACGCGGCCACATCGGAATGCAATGTCATCGTTTCATCCCTACTTGCAGGGTTTCTTGGCGGCCTCGGCGGCCTCGCGCTGCTCCTTCGCAGCCCGCTCCTCCGCCTGACTCCGCCTGCCGAGCTTCCTGACGGCGGTCCTGATCTGCGGCTTGAAGTGCTCCACCGCCTGTCGCTGCTTGCCCGAGAGCTCCGGCTGGTTGTGGAGGGGTTTGCCGTTCGCCCCGATCCTGACCTCGCGCCCACCGCCACCGGTGACATGCGCGTGCGCCGGCTTGTCGACGTCGTACTCGTGCACGACGATTTTCACCCCGTTCTTGCTGACGTCGAGGAGGGAGAGGCCGAGGGGGTCGATCCACATGAACGGGTTGGGGACGTAACTGTGCGGCCCGAAACCACCGGCGAGACCGATCGGGTCCGGCGTGAGGTAGCGGGCGGTCTCGGGGTCGTAGTGCCGGAAGTAGTTGTAGTGCAGCCCCGTCTCGGGGTCGTAGTACTGGCCGGGGAAACGCAGGGGCGTGTAGGCGGTGGCGCTCCGGTTCCAGGCGGTGGTGCCCCAGAGGGTGGTTCTGGTGCGCCAGGCGATGCCGCCCTGCTCGTCGAGGAGTTCGGTGGGGGTGCCGACGAGGTCCGTGACGATGGCGTAGAAGCGGGCGTCCACTTCTTCGTCGGTGAGGTGTTTGCGCTCTGTCTGCGCCAGGGGGCACAGGCCGTCGTGGTCCCAGGTGAGGGTCACCGACTCCGGTGCGCCCGGAGTGCGGCTCGTCTGTTCGCAGAGGGTCATGTCGTCCCAGGTGAAGTCGGTCTGTTCCGCCACCCCCTGGTCCGTCATGCGCTGTTTGGAGATCCGGCGGCCCAGCGGGTCGTAGAGATAGCGCCACCGTGTGCCGTCGGGGGTCACCACGGACGTGAGGCGGTCCTCCGCGTCCCATGCGTAGTGCCAGGTGTCGGGCTTGCGGGACAGGCGGGTCTTCTGGCGCAGGGTGGTGCGTCCCGCTGCGTCGTACTCGTAGCGGACGCCGCCTGCCGCGGTGATACGGGTGCCGGTGTAGGTGCGGGGGCCTGTCGCCTCCTGGCCCGGCATGGGAGCGGGCCAGGAGGCGTCGGTCTGGTTGCCCGCCTTGTCGTAGGCGTAGGTCTCCGTCCAGCCCGCCGCGCGGACCGCTGTCACACGGCCTGCCGCGTCCAGGTCGAAGCTCCGCGTGCCGTTGAGCCGGTCCTCCACGCCCGTCAGATGGTCGTCCGCACGGTACGTGTACACACGCTGCTGGACGGGCGTGCCGGCCGGACCCATCAGGTCCTGCTTCGTCAGGCGGCCCACGACGTCGTACACGTTCGTCAGCGTCACGGCCCCGCCGACCGTGCGGGTGAGCTCCCGGCCCGCCCCGTCGTGCGTGAACGCCAGCCTCCGCCCGGACGCGGTCAGTTCGGTGACCCTGCCTGCCGCGTCGTACGTCCAGGTGCTCGTCGCGCCGGACGGCGTGGTGCGGGCGGTGCGGCGGCCCAGCGCGTCGTAGGTGTGGGTCAGGGTGCGGCCGTTGACCGTCTCCGAGATCAGACGGCCTGCCGTGTCCCGCTCCAGGGTCAGTGTCACGTCAGGGCTCACCGCCGCGGTGAGGTCGCCCGTCGCGTCGTAGGTGAAGCGCGTGATCGCGGAGCCCGCCACGTTCTGCGTGACGGTCCGGCCCAGCGCGTCCCGTTCGAAGGTGATCTCGGTGCCCGTGGCCGTCGTACGGGTCGCCAACCGCCCCGCAGCGTCGTGCGTGTACGTCAGCGTGCGGCCGTCGAAGTCCGTCTCCGCCACCAGGCGGCCCGCCGGGTCGTACTCGTAACTCCAGGTCAGGCCCTGCGGGTTGGTGACCTTGCGGAGCTGGAGCTGGGTGTCGTGGTGGAACTCGTAGCGGACGCCGTCGGGGTCCGTGCGGGTCGCGATCAGGTCGAAGTGCGTGTACGCGTGGGTCGTGGTCGCGCCCATCGCGTCCGTGTGCGAGACGCAGTTGCCCTCGCCGTCGTACGTCCACGACTCCGACGAACCGTCCGCCTCCGTGCGCCGCGCCAGCTTGCCCTCGACCGTCCACTCGAAGCGCGTGGCCGCGCCCGTCGGGTCCGTGATCGTGGTGACGCGGCCGAAGGCGTCGAGGTCGTAGCGCGTCACCGCGCCCAGCGGGTCCGTGACCTCCAGCGGCAGGCCCGCAGCGTTGCAGCGCAGCTCGGTGGTGTGGCCGAGGGGGTCCGTGATGGTGGCCACGGCTCCGGTGGCTTCGTGGGTGAAGGAGTGGGTCGTGCCGTCGCGGCCGGTCGCGCTGGTGCGGTTGCCGCGCTCGTCCCACGCCTGGCGCTGGACGGCGTCGCCCGGGCCGACGATCTCGACGGGCAGGTTGAGGTCGTTGTACACGGCGGTGACGCACGTGCCGTCGGGGGCACGTGTCGCGATCAGGTTGCCGTGCTCGTCCCAGGTGTTCTCGGTGCGGCGCCCCAGCGCGTCGGTGCGGACGAGCAGGTTGTTCCAGCTGTCCCACTCGGTGTGGACGGTGCCGCCCAGCGGGTCCGTCTCGGAGAGGAGCTGGCTGAGGTCGTTGTAGCGGTAGACGGTGGTGTGGCCGAGGGCGTCGGTGTAGCGGGTCTCCCGCTCATCGGGGCGGTACTCGACGGTGCACGCCAGGTGGCCGGCGGTGCTCTCGCCGCGGACGCAGCGGTCTTCGGCGTCGTAGGTGAAGCGGTACCAGGTGTGGTTGCTGTCGGTCCAGGACGTGATGCGGGCGTCCTCGTCGTAGTCCAGGCGCAGCCGCACCCCGGCCGAGTTGTGGACCTCGGCCAGATTGCCGACTTCGTCGTAGCCGTACGCGGTCACCTGCGTGTCGCCGGGAGCGCCCTCGGTGCCGGTGCCGGTGTCAGTGCGGGGGTCGAGCAGACGCAGTGCGGTGATGCGGTCGTCGTCGGTGTCCACCTTCAGGTGGTAGCCGCCGGTGTGGCGTATCGCCGTGGGTGCGCCGGTGGTGGGGTCGTGGTCGATGTCGATGCGGTTGCCGTTGCGGTCGGTGACGGCTCGCAGCGGCAGGACCTCGTGCCGTTCTCCAGCAGAGGGATTCGCCGTGTCGGGTGCGGCGGGGAGGAAGTGGCGTACGTGGCCGGTGTACGGGTCGGTGACCGTGACCGTGCCCGCGTCGTCCATGCTCAGCGGCCAGCGGGGGCCGTGGGCGGGCAGCACCGGTGCACCGCCGGGCTCGGGGTGGGGGTAGGACAGCAGCTGGCCGTCCTCGGTGACGTGGATCAGGCCCTTGTCGTCGGTCTCGACCCGCTCGTCCAGCGTCGAGGCCCATGAGTGGCCGAACCAGTGGCCCCAGCGGTACGTGGACAGGTGGGTGCGCCGGAGGACGAGCGGGAGCAGGCCCGGCAGGGCGATGTCGGTCTGCTCCATGAGCATTTCGCCGGAGATCATGTCGATGGGGTCGCCGTTCTTGCAGCGGCCCTTGGCCGGCTTGCCCTTGCCCGCCACCTTCTTCATGCCGCCCGCGAGGGCATTGCGAAGCCCTCCGGAACGCAGTCCGCGGGCGGCGGCCTTGAGTCCCTTGGCCGCTTTGACCGCGGTGGTGAGTCCCTTGGCGCCCGGGATGCAGTCCAGGGCGGCGAAGGCGACGTCCATCAGGCCTGCTTGGCCTTTTCGGTATTTGTTGAGGGTGTCGGCGAGGACGATGGCGCCCGCGACGATGACGATCGCGGCGAGGATGGGCCCGCCGATGATGATCGCGATGATGCCGACCACGGCGACGACGACCTTGCAGACCGCGACGATGGCGTCCCAGTTGTCGGTGACCCAGTCACCGATCTCCTCCCACCACTTGCGGTTCCGGATGCCAGCGTCGGACGCCTCGTCGATCTTCCGCTTCGCGGTGCCCGCGGCCTCCTGGCGCATCTTGCGGGCGTCCTCGGCCATCTTCTTCGCCGCGTCCAGCGCGCTCTTGGCCGAGTCGACATCACCCTGCGCGGACTTCTGAGCCTTCTCCGCGGAGGCCGCGTTGCGGGTGGCGGCACGGACCTTGTCCTCGTCGGGCTTGGGCACGTCCTTGCCCTTGGAGCCGCCGTCCTTGTACTTGTCGGCCTCCTTGCCCGCCTTGTCCACCCAGGAGTCGGCGGAGGAGAGGCGGGACTTGGCGCTGCTGAGGTCGGCCTGGGCCTCGCGGCCCTTGACCAGCGCCTTGTCGGCGAGGGACTGGGCGCGCTCCAGTTCCGGCCAGTACGCGGACAGCGCGTCACCCGCCATCTCGTAGGACTTCTTGAGCTTCTTCAGCTTGTCCGGCGCGTCCTCGAACTTCTCCGTGAAGGCGTCCGCGGTCTTGCCCGCCCATTGGAGGATGGCGTCCTCGCCCGCCATGCCCTTGATGTCCCGGAGGACTTTGCCGACGTCATCGGCGAAGTCGTGCAGATTCTTCGCCAGCGACCGCACCCGGTGCGGATCACCCGGCGTCGGATCCTTCTCCAAGTCCAGGACATGCCAATCGGCCGGACGGTACGACATCGCCTATTTCCCCCGTGCAAGTAAAAATCGCGCGCCCAGCGCACGCTCCGCGTTCAGGGGCCGCTGAACCGGCCCGGTTGAACGCTGTCTGGGGTTCTGACGATACCTACGCGCCCCGTGGTTTCACGATGATGGCGGAATCTGCTCTTGCACTCGTGGTCTCTTCACCGCATCAGCACCCCCGCCTCCTCCCCCGTCGCCTCCGACGGGACGGCCACGAGCCCCAGTTCGGCGCCGCTCGCCAGCAGCCGGTGCGCGGGCAGAATCCGCACCGTGTACCCGAAGGGCCCCGTGCGGTCCAGCGCGAGGGGGCCCTCGTACACCCGGCGACCCTGCGTGTCGGGCCCGCTCGTCGGCTTCAGCGGCACCGCGGACGCGTCGGCGATGTGGTCCTCCGGGTCGACGCGCCCCGCGAGGACCTGCACCTCCACGTCGTCCGGCGTCAGCTCCCCCAGATGCACGCGCACCCGCAGGGCGAACGTGGCGCCGAGCTCCGCGGTGGAACCGGTCGCCGACGCCTCCACGTGGTCGACGGCGACCCGCGGCCAGGCCGCCCTGACCCGGGTCTTCCAGGCGGCCAGTTCACCGGCGGCCGACGCGTCGAGCGTGCGCTGGGCGCGCGCGGCGGGTGCATACAGCTGCTCGACGTACTCCCGGACCATGCGGCCCGCGAGGACCTTCGGGCCGAGCCGGGTCAGCGTCCTGCGGACCATCTCGATCCAGCGGTCGGGCAGCCCGCCGGGACCCTGTTCGTAGAAGCGGGGCGCGATGCGGTGCTCCAGGAGGTCGTAGAGCGCGGCGGCCTCCAGGTCGTCACGGCGGTCGTCGTCGCCCGCGGTGCCATCCGCGGTGGGGATGGCCCAGCCGAAGTCGGGCTCGAACCACTCGTCCCACCAGCCGTCGAGGACGGAGAGGTTGAGGCAGCCGTTCAGCGCCGCCTTCATGCCGGAGGTGCCGCACGCCTCCAGGGGCCTGAGCGGATTGTTCAGCCACACGTCGCAGCCCGGGTAGAGCTTCTGCGCCATCGCCATGCCGTAGTCCGGCAGGAACACGATGTGCCGCCGCACCCGCGGGTCGTCGGTGAACCTGACCAGCTCCTGGATGAGCCGCTTCCCGCCGTCGTCCGCCGGGTGCGCCTTGCCCGCGACGACGATCTGCACGGGCCGCTCGGGGTGGCGGAGCAGCTCCATCAGCCGGTCGCGGTCGCGCAGCATCAGCGTGAGCCGTTTGTACGAGGGGACGCGGCGCGCGAAGCCGATGGTGAGGACGTCCGGGTCGAGCACCCCGTCGATCCAGCCCAGCTCGGCGGTGGCGGCGCCGCGCTGCCGCCACGAGTCGTGCAGGCGCCGCCTGACCTCGTGGACCAGCTGTTCGCGCAGGGTGCGGCGGAGCTCCCAGATGTCGGCGTCCTGGATGTCGGCCACCGCGTCCCACCGGTCGGAGCCGCCGACGGACAGCGCGTCCTCGGTGCGGCGCTCGCCGATCTGGCGGGCGCCGAGCCGGAAGACCTCGGGGGCCACCCAGGTCGGCGCGTGCACGCCGTTGGTGACGGACGCGATCGGCACCTCCTCGGCGTCGAAGCCCGGCCACAGGCCCGCGAACATCTCCCGGCTCACCGCGCCGTGCAGGGTGCTCACGCCGTTGGCGCGGCTGCCGAGCCGCAGGCCCATCACCGCCATGTTGAAGAGGTTGGGCTCGCCGCCCGGGTAGGTCTCCATGCCGAGCCGCAGGACGTCACCGGCGTCGATGCGGGGCAGCTCGGCGCCGGGGCCGAAGTGGTGGGCGACCAGCTCGCGGTCGAAGCGGTCGATGCCGGCGGGGACGGGCGTATGGGTGGTGAAGACGGTGCCGGCCCGGACCGATTCGAGCGCCGCGTCGAACTCGACGTCGCGCAGGGCGAGTTCATGGATGCGCTCCAGGCCGAGGAAGCCCGCGTGGCCCTCGTTCGTGTGGAAGACCTCGGGTTCGGGGTGGCCGGTCAGACGGCAGTACGCGCGGACGGCGCGCACCCCGCCGATGCCGAGGAGCATCTCCTGGAGCAGCCGGTGCTCGCTGCCGCCGCCGTAGAGCCGGTCGGTGACGTCGCGCTCACCGGGGTCGTTCTCCTCGACGTCGGAGTCGAGCAGGAGCAGCGGCACGCGGCCGACCTGGGCCTGCCAGACGTGGGCGCGCAGCGACCGCCCGCCGGGCAGGGCGAGCGCCACGATCGCGGGGGCCCCGTCGTCCTCGCGCAGCAGGGTGAGGGGGAGCTCGTTCGGGTCGAGGACGGGGTAGTGCTCCTGCTGCCAGGCGTCGCGGGACAGGGACTGGCGGAAGTAGCCGTGGCGGTAGAGCAGCCCGACGCCGATGAGGGGGACGCCGAGGTCGCTGGCGGCCTTCAGGTGGTCACCGGCGAGGATGCCGAGGCCGCCGGAGTACTGCGGCAGGGCGGCCGTGATGCCGAACTCGGGCGAGAAGTAGGCGACGGCGCGCGGCAGGTGCCCGTCGTTCCTGGCCTGCTCCTGGTACCAGCGGTCCCCCGCGACGTAGTCCCGCAGGTCGTCGGCCGCCTCGTCGAGCCGCCGCAGGAAGTCCGCGTCACCGGCGAGCTCGGTCAGCCGCGCGGGCGGCACCTCGCCGAGGAGCCGCACGGGGTCGCAGCCGGACGCCTCCCAGAGGCGGGGGTCGACGGATGCGAAGAGGTCACGGGTGCGCGGGTGCCAGGACCAGCGCAGATTGCGGGCCAGCTCGGCCAGCCGACCGAGGGGCTCGGGAAGGACGGGACGTACGGTGAATCGACGGATGGCCTTCACTGCGACTCCACCTCTGCGGGGAATGCCTTACGTTTCGACACGTATCGACCTACGCGTCGACGGTAGCGGTGATCGGGTCCCGGCAACTACGGCGCGCGGACGGGCGCAGTCGGGGTGCGGGGTGGGGCGTGCGGGGCGCGGTGTGGCGGGTTCCGGCCTTGATCACCGGTGGGCCGGGCCGGGTTCGGCGTCCCAGAGCCGGGTCGCGCGCCGCCCGGCCGTGTGACGCGGCCATCCGCCGCCCGGGTCGAGATCGCGGACGAAACTCACCCAGGCGGCGTGCATCGCGTCGGCCAGGGCCTGCGGCGGGGAGTCGCCCGCGGCGGCGGTGACGCCCTCCGCGCCGAGCAGGTCGAAGGCGAAGGGCAGGTCGAGGCAGTGGCAGGCGAGGCCCTGTGTGGCGCCGGGCACCGGTGTGGGCCAGGCGAACTCGTACAGCCAGGTGGGGTGCGCGCGCCGGGCGCGCGCCCGCGCGATCGCGAGGGTCGGGCCCCGGAAGACGAGATCGGTCAGCTCCTGACCGCCGAACGCGTGGAACTCGTGTCGCGTATGGCCGAGGAGCAGCGGTGTGTCCGCGGCCAGGGTGCCCTCCGTGAGCTCGGTGAGCGTCGGCCGCGGGATCAGCCCACCGTCCGCGACGGGCCCGAGCAGCGGGCCGGGCAGCCGCTCCCGGCCTGGGCCCTGCGCGGTCAGCTCGTCCTGGAGGGCGAGCAGCCGATCGTCGGGCAGGGAGCGGAGGGCCGCCGCCGTGGCGGGTACGCCCGTGCGCCGGGTGAACAGCTCGGCCACGGCGGGGCCGACCCAGCGCTCCTGGGGGTCGATCAGCGAGCCGGACATGGATATCGCCGCGCGGAACAGGCCGCGGGCGGCGGGGGTGGCGAGCAGTGTCTGGACGGCGCCGCCGCCCGCCGACTGTCCGGCGACCGTGACCCGGGCGGGGTCGCCGCCGAACGCCGCGATGTTGTCGCGCACCCACTCCAGGGCGGCGAGCCAGTCGCGTACGCCGCGGTTGTCGGGGGCGTCGGACAGGTGCAGGAAGCCCTCGATGCCGAGCCGGTAGCCGAGTGAGACGAGGACGACGCCGTCGCGGTTGAACGCGGCCCCGTCGTACCAGGGGCTCGCCGCGGACCCGGCGACGTAGCCGCCGCCGTGGATCCAGACCAGGACGGGCAGCGCGGCTGCCGCGTCCGGGGCGGGTGTGAAGACGTTCAGGTTGAGGATGCCCGGGCCGGGGATCGTCGGCTCGGGAATGGTGGCTCCCTCGCCGAAGCCGCGGCGCTGCGCGGTCGGCCCGTACGCCGTGGCGTCCAGCGGCTCGGTCCAGGGGGCGGGCGGTGCGGGCGGTGCGAAGCGGAGGGCGCCGACGGGCGGCGCGGCGTACGGAACGCCGAGGTACCGGTCCCCGCTCGCACGACGCTCGCCGCGGACGGGGCCGTGGGTGGTGAGGACGACCGGGGCGGGACGGTGCGTCCCGTCCCGCTGTGCGTCTCGTGCGCTCATCGGTGAGTCCTCCCCGTGCATTCGTCCCCTGGGCCGGGAGGGATGGTGCCAGGTTTACGCGGCATGGGCACAGTTCAACAACCTTGGGGCATATGCGAATTGGGACCGGTCCGGCCATTCATGGCGGGGCCGGTCTTGCATGCGCCCTTACGCACTAGTAGTTAACAAAGCGCCGGATTGCGCACCCGAAGGCTGTGGGAAGGCTCCTCCGGTACGCACTCGGCCCACGGGCCGGCACGCACCGCGGAAGCCTCCACACCCACGTATCCGTGCACGCGGACAGGAGCGGTCAGACATGCCTCTAGGCTCACCCCCGCCAGACACGTCAGCGCAGCCCACGATCCCCGTCCAGGACGTACGACCCGCCGTCCACGGCGGACGAAAACCGGCGAAGGCGGTGCCTGGAGAAACGTTCCAGGTCACCGCCACCGTCTTCCGCGAAGGACACGAGGCGGTCGCCGCCAACGTCGTCCTGCGCGATCCCGAGGGGCGCACCGGCCCATGGACCCCCATGCGGGAGCTCGCGCCCGGCACCGACCGGTGGGGCGCCGACGTCACCCCGGACGCCGAGGGGCGCTGGACGTACGCGGTGGAGGCGTGGGGCGATCCGGTCACGACCTGGCGCCACCACGCGCGGATCAAGATACCCGCGGGCCAGGACACGGATCTGGTCCTGGAGGAGGGTGCCCGACTCCACGAGCGCGCCGCCTCCGGCATACCCCGCGCCGAACGGGCCGCCGTCCTCGACGCGGCACAGGCACTGCGCGACACGGGCCGCTCACCGGCGGCCCGTCTCGCTGCCGCCCTCACTCCGGAGGTCCGGTCGGCACTCGCGCGATATCCGTTGCGCGAATTCGTCACCTCTTCCGAGGAGTTGCCGCTCGTCGTGGAGCGGCAGCGGGCTCTCTTCGGGTCCTGGTACGAGTTCTTCCCGCGCTCGGAGGGTGCCGTCGTAAAGGAGGGCGCCCCGCCCGTCTCCGGGACGTTCCGCACCGCGGCCGAACGGCTGCCCGCCATCGCCGAGATGGGCTTCGACGTCGTCTATCTGCCGCCGATCCATCCCATCGGCGCCACCTTCCGCAAGGGGCCCAACAACTCCCTCTCGGTGGGCCGGGACGACGTCGGCGTGCCCTGGGCGATCGGTTCCCCGGAGGGCGGTCACGACGCGGTCCATCCGGACCTCGGGACGCTCGACGACTTCGACGCGTTCGTACGCAGGGCCGGCGAGCTCGGTCTCGAAGTCGCCCTGGACTTCGCGCTCCAGTGCTCGCCGGACCATCCGTGGGTGGAGAAGCACCCCGAGTGGTTCCGTCGGCGGGCGGACGGCTCGATCGCGTACGCCGAGAATCCGCCGAAGAAGTACCAGGACATCTATCCGATCGCCTTCGACAAGGACATGCCGGGGCTGATCGCCGAGACCGTGCGGCTGCTGCGGTTCTGGATGGCCCACGGCGTCCGCATCTTCCGCGTCGACAACCCGCACACCAAACCCGTCGTCTTCTGGGAGCGGGTGCTCGCCGAGGTCAACGGCACCGACCCGGACGTCGTCTTCCTCGCCGAGGCCTTCACCCGGCCCGCGATGCTGCGGACCCTCGCGGCCATCGGCTTCCAGCAGTCGTACACCTACTTCACCTGGCGCAACGACAAGGCCGAACTCACCGACTACCTCACCGAGTTGTCGAGCGAGACGGCCCACTTCCTGCGTCCCAACTTCTTCGTGAACACCCCGGACATCCTGCACGCCTACCTCCAGGAGGGCGGCCGTCCGGCCTTCGAGGTGCGGGCCGTGCTCGCCGCCACGCTGTCGCCGACGTGGGGCGTCTACAGCGGCTTCGAGCTGTGCGAGAACACCGCCGTGCGGCGCGGGAGCGAGGAGTACCTGGACTCGGAGAAGTACCAACTCCGGCCCCGCGACTGGGCGGGGGCCGCCCGCCGGGGCGAGACGATCGCCCCGCTGATCACCGCGCTGAACCGGCTCCGGCGGACCAGTCCCGCACTGCGGCAACTGCGCGACCTGCACTTCCACGAGACGGACAAGGAAGCGGTGATCGCGTACTCGAAGACGGCCGCGGACGAGCACGGATCGAACACGGTTCTGGTGGTCGTGAACCTCGACCCCCACCACACCCAGGAGGCCACGGTCTCGTTGAACATGCCGCAACTCGGCCTGGAATGGCACGAGTCCGTGCCGGTGCGCGACGAGCTCACCGGCGAGACCTACCACTGGGGCAGGGCCAACTACGTGCGCCTCGAACCGGGCCGCGCCCCCGCGCACATCCTCACGG